>NZ_JAHYSG010000135.1 GCF_022095675.1 Dactylosporangium sp. AC04546
GCGGCGGCCGCGACCGCGGTGCGGTTCCGGGAGGAGGTCCTGGCGTGCGCCCGCCGCGCCGGTTCGGACATGGCACCCATCCCTCCGTGGAACGCCGTGGAAGTGTCTCAGTGGTACCCCGACCGGCCATTTCCATAACGATCGATCGCGTCGCGGTGGGTCCCGCCGTACCGACAGATTCCCTGGTCCGGAGGGGGAACTCAAGGGCGAACCGCCGGTGACCGGCCGGCCGTTCGGTCCGACCTTGGGAGGATTGTCCGATGGAACCGGACGACGACCACGACGCCGCCGTGCCGAGCGGCGGCAACTCGCTCATGATCATCGGGGTGCTCGGGATCCTCGTGATCGTCGGCTTCCTGTACAGCGCGATGACGGGATGAGGGCGCCGGGACCCGGCGCCCTCATCCGGGGTCAGCGCAGGTACGGCCCGTCGGACCCGACCTTGCCGGGCGCCGGGTTGCCGGGCAGGCCCAGCACGTACACCCGCATCGCCCCCTTGCCGGAGACCGTCGCGGTCAGGGTGCCGTTCGTGACGACCTTGACGTCACCGGTGACCGCGTCGGTGTAGGTGCCGTTCGGCACGCCGGTGAAGGTCGCGCTCGCCGAGATCGCGACCAGGGCGAAGCTGTCCACCGATCCGGCCGTGTACCGCCGCTTGAACGCCATCGGCCCGCCGCTGACGCCCTCGGTCGAGTACTGGCCCATCTGCAGGGCCGGGACCGCGCGGCGGATCTGGTTGAGCCGCTGGAGGTGCTTGACCAGCGGCTGGCTCAGCGTCGTGGCGACCTGGCCCGACGCCGACGACACCACGCCGTAGCCGGACGCGACCACCGTGCCCTGCAGCTTGTCGCCGTAGTAGGCGCGGCCGGTCGTCGCCAGCGGGCAGGTCGGGCCGCAGTCGATCCGGGCGCCCTTCTGGAACTCGATCTCCGACCCGTAGTACAGCACCGGGACCCCGCGGAACGTCCACATGAGGTTCATGTTCTCGGCCCAGGCGTCGGTGCCGCCGGCGTACCGCGTCGAGGACTTGTTCGGGCCGTAGTCGTGCGAGTCGACGTAGACGGCGTTGTACGTGGCGTCGTTGACCGAGTCGTCGGAGTCCTTCCCGTTGAGGAACGCGTTCGTCGCGTCCCCGAAGTTCATGTGCATGCGCATGTCGATGATGTTCATGCCGGAGAACTGCGAGTGGTCGGGGGCGTGGTACGCGTTGCCGTTGAGGAACGCGTTCGTCGACGTGGGCTGGTTGCCGGTGCCCATCGTGTTCTCGTAGTTGAACTGGTCCAGCGCCGCCTGCACGTCGTTGTCCACATAGGACCGGCGCTCCTTCCAGGTGAAGAACTGCGCCGAGTGGTTCACTGAGCCGCGGTTCCACTTGTCGTTGACGAACGCGCCGACCTCGCCGAAGACGTAGAAGTCGGCGGCCTTCGCCGCGCCGTACTTCTGCACCAGGCGCTGTTGCAGCGCGGGCAGGAAGCGGCGGTTCCAGGTGACCCGCGGGATGTGCACGGCGGTGTCGACGCGGAAACCGTCGACGCCCATGTCGATGTAGTGGTTGTAGGCGCCGATGAGGTACTGCTGGACGATCGGGTTCTCGGTGTTGAGGTCGGCCAGGTCGTCGTGCAGCCAGCAGGACCGCGAGTCCTCGCCCTCCCAGTTGCCGATCCAGCACTGGTGGTACAGGTTCGCCGGGAACATGCCGGACGTCGGGCTCGGCCACTGGCAGTTGTGGATGGTGTAGCCCTCGGGGCTCTTCGCGCCGGTCGGGGTACCCCAGTTGCGGCACGTGTTGCCGGCCGGCTCGGCGGTCGACCACAGGTCCCCGTTGTAGGGTCGGCCCAGCGCGTTCTCCTCCAGGGGGTTGTACTGCTTGCCCGGCACCGGCGACGAGTACATCCAGTCCCACTGGCCGTCGCGGGCGCCCCACACGGGCGGCACGAACAGGCCGTTGGCGCCCCAGCGGGAGCTGTGGTTGTAGACGACGTCCTGGTAGATCTTCAGGCCCTTGGCGTGGGCGGCGTTGATCAGGTCCTGGTAGGAGGCGCCGGAGGACTCCAGGCGGGGGTCGACCCGGTAGAAGTCCCAGCCGTGGTACCCGTGGTAGTCGTAGTCGGAGCGGTTGAGTACGACCGGCGTGATCCAGATCGCCGAGAACCCGAGGCCCTTGATGTAGTCGAGCTTGTCGACCAGCCCCTTGAAGTCGCCGCGGAACATCGGGTCGTTGTTCGCCGCGTTGCCCGAGGTCGTGTGCTGGCTGCCGCCCCGGTTGTTCGAGCTGTCGCCGTCGTAGAACCGCGCCGTGAGCACGAAGTAGACGCTCTCCTTGCGCGGGTCGCCGCCGAGCATCTCGCCGCCGGCCGGCAGCGGTGGCGCGTCGCCGGTGGTGACCGTGACCGGTGCCGAGGCCGCCGACAGGTTCCCGGCCGCGTCGACGGCGCGGACCGTGTAGGTGTAGGCGGTCCGCGGGGCGAGGCTGCCGTCGATGTAGCCGTTGTACGCGCTGGTGAGCTCGGTCCCGCCGGGATCGCGGAGGATCTTGTACCCCGTGACGCCGCGGTCGTCGGTGGAGGCGGTCCACGCCAGGGTCACGGTCACGTGGTCCACGGTCGCGGTCACGCCCGCCGGGGTGCTCGGCGCGGACGTGTCGGGCGGCACGGCGGTGCACGGGTCGGTGGCGCCGCCGGTGACGACCCCGCCGCTGACCTTCGTGGTGCCGGCCGCGATGCGGTAGTTGGCGCCGTTGTTGTTGTCCCAGCTGCCGGTGCCGTTGGTGAACACGGCCTGCATGCCGGTCGCGGCCCCGAGCTGGACGGTCTTCTTCACCCAGCCGGCGCACGCCGTCTCGTTCATCGGCACGCCGGGCACGGCGGTCCACGCCTCGCCGTCGGGCGCGTAGTGGATGTTGGTGACCGGCCACGACTTCCCGGCGGTGGAGTAGAAGACGGTCGCGGTGTTGCCGCCCGGGGTGGGCGTCGGCGTCGTGCACGGGTCGCCGGTGGTCACGGTGCCCCCGGTGATCGTGACGGAGCCGGTACCGATGCTGTAGTTGGCGCCGGAGTGGTTGTCCCAGGTGCCCGTACCGTTGTTGAACACGACCTGGGCACCGGTGGCGCTGCCGAGGTCCAGGGTGCGCGTGTACCAGCCGGCGCAGCGGTCCGCGCTCATCGGGACACCGGGCACGGCCGTCCACGCGGCGCCGTTCGGCGCGTAGTGGATGTTCACGGTGGACCAGGCGGCGGGCGGCTTGTAGTGGACGGTGACGGTCGTCGCGGCGACGGCGGGCACGGCGGTGAGCCCGGCGGCGGCGACGGCGAGCACGGTGGCGAGCAGGAGGAGACGTCTGAGGGGCACGGTGGGGCTCCCTTGCTTCATCGATGCGGTGGCGGCCGACCGAGACACAAGGCGTTGCAACGCGTGCGAAAGAGCGTCGCCGCACACATTCATGCTTGTCAAGCTTCTTGCAAGAATCTCCCCAGGTGTACGGCGAGCAGGCCGACGAGCAGCGGTTACTCGCTGGAAGGCTCGCAAGAACTTTCAATGATCAACATCAGCGGCGGCCCTCACCGGTCACCTTGAACGGTCCGAGGACGATCCCGCGGGGCTCCGCGCCCCGCGCCCGCAGCGCGAACCGCTGCCTCGTGCTCCAGCAGCAGCCGCGGCAAGGCGGCCAGCTGCCCGATGAGGAACCACGTCTCGAGCGCGCGGCGCAGGTTGGCCTCGATCCGCTCGTGCAGCTCGGGGTGGTGCCGGTCGGTGCGCAGCCCCAGCGCGTAGTCCGCCGCCGCCGCGGCCTGCGCGGCGAGCTGCTTGAGCCGGTTGAAGCCGGACTGCTGCCAGGACGGCACCTCGCCGCGCTCCAGCGCGTGCAGCGCGATGTCGACCTGTTCCCGCACCGGCGGTACCGCGGCGAGCAGCCCGGCCAGGTGCTCGGGCGGGCACGGCTCGCCCTCGGCCCAGGCCGGCAGCGGCGCGGGCAGCCGCAGCTCGCGGGTGAGGTCGTAGTCGGGGTTGACCCGGGCCTGCCGCGCACGCGAGACCCACAGCTCGACCGTCTCGAGCCAGGCGTGCACCTGCTCGAACGTCACGGCGGGCACGAACCCGACGGTGCCGGGGCGGGCCTCGTAGTCGGCGTCGAGGAAGCGCTCCGACAGCGTCTGGAGCACGAACGCGTTCCAGGCGGCGACGAACTGCGTCCCGGCGTTGCCGGGCACGTCCCAGAGCGACACACCGTCGGCGGTGAGCCGGTCGCGCAGCAGCTCGGCGGCGACGATCTCGTCGTAGGCGACCCGGCCGGCGGCCCGCATGGCCTCCAGCACCACGGCGTCCCGCTCCCCGGAGAGAGAGGCCCGCATCTTCGTGAACAGGCTGGGCCGCAACGGGTCGACCAACGCATCCCCCTCCACCCGCGGTCCCACCACGGTAGCGGTCGACCGCCACCGCCGGGGGACCCCTCAGGTGGCCGAGCGACCTCAGCCGGATCGGTGCAGGGGGACCGGGAGTGTCGACGCGGGGCCCGCGGCCTGTGCCGCGTCCTCGGCCGTCACGGCGTCGACGACGACGGTGCGGACGCTGCCGGTGACGCGGTCGCGGGCGGTGACGGCCATGATCCCGTTGGCGTCGATGTCGAACTCCAGCTCGATCTCCGGCAGGCCCTTCGGGGCGGTCGGGAGGCCGGTCAGCTCGAACGCCGCGAGCGGGCGGTTCGACGCCGCCACCGGGTGGTCACCCTCGCACAGCCGGACCAGCAGCGACGTCTGGCCGTCGGTGCCGGTGGTGACCAGCGTCCAGGCCTTGTGCGGGATCGGGGTGTACCGGGGCACCAGGATGTGCTGGGCGCCGCCGGCCAGCTCGAAGCCCAGGTCCAGGCCGGTCGTCTCCAGCACCAGCGTGTCCTTCACGTGGCCGGTGAGGATGCCGGCCTGCAGCGCCGCGCCGGTGACGACCGCCTCCGGTGCGAGGCCGCGGTACGGGGCGCGGCCGCCGGTCAGCCCGCGGACGAGCTCGGCGACGGCCGGCATGCGGGCGGCGCCGCCGGTCAGCACGACCCGGTCGACGTCCGCGATCGCCACGCCGGCCGCGATGACGACCCGGTCCACCGGGCCGCGGCAGCGGTGCAGCAGGTCGCGGGTCTGCGCCTCCAGCGCCGAGCGGGTGAGCGTCTCGGTGACGTGGACCGGCCCGGCGGGCGAGACGCCCAGGTACGGCAGGTGCAGCTGCGCCGAGCCGGCTGCCGAGAGCTCGATCCGCGCCGCCTCGGCGGCCTCCCGCAGCCGGGCGAGCGCGGCGGGCTGGGCGGCCAGGTCCAGGCCGTGGTCCTGGCGGATCTGCTCGGCGATCTGCTCGGCGATCCGCCGGTCCCAGTCGTCGCCGCCGAGGTGCTGGTCACCGGCGGTCGCCTTGAGCTCGACGACGCCGTCGCCGAGCTCCGCGAGGGCCACGTCCAGCGTGCCCGCGCCGAGGTCGACGAGCAGCACCGTCTGGTCCTCGCCGTGGTGGGCGCCGTGGCCGAGCAGCGCCGCCGCCGGCGCGGAGATCAGCCGCAGCACCGGCAGGCCGGCCCGCCGGGCCGCGCCGGCCAGGGCGAGGCGCTGGACCTGGTCGAACGACGCCGGCACGGTGAGCACCGCGCCGTGGACCGGGCCGCCGAGGTGGTCCTCGGCGTCGGCGTGCAGCCGCGCGAGCAGGACCGTCACGAGATCCTCGGCGGTGTACCGGACGCCCGCCCGGTCGAGGGTCCAGCCGGTGCCGAGGAGCAGGCCCGGCGCCCGTACCGTGAAATCGGGATTCGTCAGCGCCTGCCGGGCCGCCGCCGCGCCGGTCAGCGTCGACCCGTCGGCGGTCACGGCCACGACGCTCGGGGTGCCGAGCGCGCCCTCGGCGTTCGGCACCGGGACGGCCCGGCCCCGCTCCAGGACGGCGACCGCCGAGCGCCCGGCGCCCATGTCGATGCCGATGACCGCGCCGCCCTGCGGTCCGGGCAGGGCGCCGAGGCCGCTGGCGTACCACAGCTCCCGCGCCCTCCGGGCGAGCGCCGCGTCGGCGTCGCCGACCAGCCCGAGCAGCAGCGTGCAGGCGGCCGTGCGCACCGACGGGTCACCGCCGCGCAGCAGCCGCCCGGCCAGGTGCAGCGCCTCGTCGCGCCGCGCGACCCGCTCGTCGGCGGCGGCCGCGCGCAGCTCGGTGACGTCCTCCTGCGGTGAGGCCGGGCGGCCGGCACTCGCCCGGCCGGCGAACGGTGGGGCGGGCTCGGCGACGGCCTCCAGCGCGCCCTCGGCGACGACCAGCTCGGGCAGGTCGAGCGTCGTGGGCGCGACCCGCAGCGTGCGGTGCAGCAGCGTCGCGGCGAGCGGCACCCGCGAGGAACCGCCGACGAGGAACACGCCGGCGAGGTCGTCCGGCCCGACGCCGACCGACCGCAGCACGCTCGCCGTGAGGGCGGTGGTGCGCTCCAGGTAGGGACGGGCGAGCGCCTCGAACTCCGCCCGGGTGATGTGGACGTCGGCGCCGACGAGCGGCACGTGCAGGTCGGCGGCCGGCCGCCGGGACAGCTGTTCCTTCACGGCGCGGGCGTCGAGCTGCAGCTGGTAGCGCACCCGCCGCTCGGCGGTGCTGCGCGGGCGGTCCAGGGCGGCCCAGCTGCCGGCGGCACCGGGCCGGTCGGCGGTCAGCGTGCGGACGTGCTCCACGATGGCCGCGTCCAGGTAGACGCCGCCGACGTCGGCCAGGCCGTCGTGCGCCAGCACGGTGAAGCCGGCGCCGGCCCGGCGCACCACGCTGACGTCGAAAGTGCCGGCGCCCAGGTCGTACACGACGAGGCAGCGGCCGTCGGGGAGCTCGTGGCCGAGCCGGCCTACGTAGTACGCGGCCGCCGCGACCGGCTCCGCGACGAGCTGGACCGCGCCGAGGCCGGCCTGTGCCGCCGCACCGGCCAGCAGGCCGCGGCGCAGCCGCCGCCAGCTGCTCGGATGGGTGAGCACCACGTCGTGCGGCAGGCCGCCGCCGACCCGGCGCGCTTCGGCCGCGACCCGTTCCAGGACGGCGGCGATCAGGTCGGCGACCGGTACCTCGCGCTCCGCCAGCCAGACCGCGCCGTCGTCGACGCGCTGCTTCGGGTAGGGCTCGAAACCCTGCGGCAGGCCCACCGCGGCCCGCTCGGCGTCGCCGCCGGTGAGCAGCTCCGCGTCCGGGTCGGGACCGGCGAACACCCCGGAGCCCAGCAGCGGCGAGGCGTCGAAGAGCAGCTGGCGCACCTGGCCGCGCCGGTCCTGCAGTACCGCGACCGTCGTCGACGTGCCGAAGTCGACCGCCAGCCGCGGCCCGGGCCCGGTCACCAGCGGTCGAGGTGGAGGACCTCGTCCAGGGGCTGCCGCGGCGCCGCTCGGAAGGTGTCGCCCGTGTAGTACGCCGTCGGGATCAGCGCCGCCTGGCGGACGTTCGGCGGGAGGCCGAGGATGCCGGCGACCTCATCCTCGTGGTTGAGGTGCAGCGTGGTCCACGCCGTGCCCAGGCCGCGGGCGCGGGCGGCCAGCATGTAGCTCCACGCGGCCGGCAGCACCGAGCCCCACAGCCCGGCCTGGTTGCCGTCGCCGAGGCGCCCGGCGCGCCCGACCGTCAGGCACGGGATGACCAGGACCGGCGCGTCGCCCATGTGCTCGCCGAGGTGGGCGACGCTGTCGCCGACCCGCCGCTGCACCGCGGAGCGCCCGGGGTCGTCGGCGAACAGCTTGCCGGCCGCGCCGGAGGAGGCCAGGTAGGCATCGGCGGCCTTGCGGTACACCGCGCCGATCCGCGACCGCTGGCCGGGGTCCGTCACGACGAGCCACTGCCAGGTCTGCCGGTTCGAGCCGCTGGGCGCCTGCAGCGCGATCTCCAGGCACTCGCGGACGAGCTCCAGGGGCACGGGCCGGCTCAGGTCGAGCCGCCTGCGCACCGTGCGGGTCGTGGTCAGCAGTTCGTCGGGCGACAGCGGCAGCACCATGCGGCTCATTCTGCCTGGCGCACCTTGCGCACGACGAGCACCAGCACGCCGGCGCCGAGCAGGACCGCGACGGCGGTACCGGCCGGGGCGGTGTAGCGGTCGATCTCCCGCCAGCGGTCCGCGAGCAGCCAGCCGGCCCCGATGAACAGCGCGTTCCAGACGCCGGAGCCGGCGGCGGTCAGCGTGACGAAGCGCCGCAGCGGCATCCGCTCGACCCCGGCCGGGATGGACACCAGGCTGCGCAGCACGGGCACGCATCGCGACCCGGCCACGAACCACGACCCGTGCCGCGCGAACAGCCGGTGCCCGCGCTCGAGGTCGCGCCGGCTGGCGAGGACGAACCACCGCTTGCCGGCCAGGCGGTGCAGCCGCTCGTAGCCGAGCCGGGCGCCGAGCCAGTACAGCACCAGCGACCCGCTCACCGCGCCGACCGTCGCCGCCACCCACACGAGCAGCGGATGCATGGCCCCGGCCCGGGCCCGGAACCCGGCCAGCGGCAGGATCAGCTCGGACGGGATGGGCGGCACGAGGGTCTCCAGCGCGATCAGCAGCCCCACCCCGACGGGCCCGAGCAGGTCGATCGTCGCGAAGATCCAGTCCGTCATCGCCGAAGTCTAGAAGGACGTCCTGAATGATGCCTGGGAGCAAGTAACCGACCGCGATGCTTTCATTGCGGTGTGATGAAAGGTCATCCGTACGGAGGCGGTAAGTGCCCGATCGACGTGCGGTAACGGACCGGAGGTGCCATCACCAGCGGTGCGCCCAAGGCAATACGGTCCGTGCACGACATACGCGCGCCGCCCCGCCGGATGGAGTAGCCGCCGCCTGCGCGCGTTCCCTGGGCACCCCTGTGGAGGGACCGACGTGTGGAAAGGCCGCTTGGCGATCGCGTCGCTCCTGCTCGTGTCGCTGCTCGCGGGGCTGTCGATGTGCGCGATCCGTGGCGCCAGCAACGACCAGCTCGAGGTGTACTCCTGGTGGACCGGTCCCGGTGAGGAGGAGGGCCTCGCCGCCATGGCGAAGGCCTTCGAGGCGGCCAACCCCGGCGTCCGGTTCATCAACGCGGCGGTCTCGGGCGGCGCCGGATCCAACGCCAAGGCGATCCTCGCCAGCCGCCTGCTGGCCAACGACCCGCCCGACTCCTACCAGCGCCACGCCGGCCTGGAGCTGCTCGACGACGTCCGCTCCGGCAAGGTCCACGACGTCTCCGACCTCTACGACGAGCAGGGCTGGCGCGACGTCTTCCCGAAGGGCCTGCTCGACAACCTGACGATCGACGGCAAGATCTACGCCGTGCCGGTGAACATCCACCGGGCCAACCTCCTGTGGTACAACCCGAACACCCTCAGGGAGCTCGGACTCCCGGGTCCGCCGAAGACCTGGGCGGACTTCCTGGCCCAGGCGCAGACCATCCAGGCCAAGGGCAAGGTGCCGCTCGCGGTCGGCCCGGAGTGGACCCAGAAGCACCTCATGGAGACGGTGCTGCTCGGCGAGCTCGGCGCGAACGGGTACGAGTCGCTGTTCAACGGCAACCTCGCCTGGACCACGCCGCAGGTGAGCGCCGCGCTCGACACGTTCGCCAAGGTGCTGGGGGTGTCCGACGTGAAGTCGGCCTCCGGCGACTGGCAGCCGCAGATCGACCGGGTGGTGCAGGGCTCGGCCGTGTACGCCGTGATGGGCGACTGGGCGTCGAACTACCTGGAGCAGACCAAGAAGCTCAAGTTCAACGAGACGTACGGCGTGGCGGCCTCGCCCGGCACCGACGGAACCTACGACTTCCTCTCCGACTCGTTCACCCTGCCCACCGGCGCACGCCGGCCCGACCTGAGCCGCAAGTGGCTCATCGAGTGCGGCTCGGCCGACGGGCAGAACCTGTTCAACCCGCTCAAGGGCTCGATTCCGGCGCGCACCGACGCCGATGCCGCCCTGTACCAGGGGTACCTCGGCTGGGCGCTGCAACAGTGGCGCGACCCGAAGACCCGCATCGTCGGCTCGCTGACGCACGGCGTGGTGGCGAACAACGCCTACAACGCCGAGATCGACTCGGCGCTCGGCCTCTTCGTCCAGCACGGCGACCTCGGCAAGTTCGCCAGGACCGTGCAGCAGCAGTTCCGGGAGACGCAGTGACCGCTCCGCTCCACGTGCCCCGGCACTCCTCGGAGGCCCCGGTCGCGCCGCCGCCGCAACGGCAGCGCAAGCCCCGCAAGCAGCGCGGCCCGGCCTGGCTGGCCGGCCTGCTGCTCGTCTCGCCGTCGCTGATCCTCATCGGGATCTTCGTCTACGGCTTCCTCGGCTGGAACGTGCGCGTCTCGTTCTCCGAGTGGAAGGGCCTGTCGCCGTCGTACGACTTCGTCGGCCTCGACAACTACGCCGACCTGTGGCACGACGAGCGGTTCCGGGCCGACGCGCGCAACCTCATCGTGTTCACCGTCGTGTTCGTCGTGGGCTCGCTGCTGCTGGGCTTCCTCATGGCGATGCTGCTCGACAAGGGCGTGCGCGGCGAGGGGTTCTTCCGCGGCGTGTACCTCTTCCCGATGGCCATCTCGTTCATCGCGACCGCGATCGTGTGGCGCTGGCTGCTCGACAACGGCACCGGCGAGGACACCGCCGGGCTCAACAAGCTCTTCGCCGCCGTCGGCCTGGACTTCCTGCGCAGCGACTGGCACAAGTCCGACTCGGTGTGGGCGATCGCGGCGGTGGCGCTGCCCGCCGGGTGGGCGCTGTCGGGGTACGTCATGGCCCTGTTCCTGGCCGGCATGCGCGGCGTGCCGGAGACCCTGCGCGAGTCGGCCCGCCTCGACGGGGCCAGCGAGTCGCAGATCTTCTGGCACGTGGTGCGGCCCGCGCTGCGGCCGGTCATGTTCAGCGCGCTGCTCATCATGGTGCACATCTCGCTGAAGGCGTTCGACCTGCTGTACGCGCTGGACCAGGGCAACCTGCGCATCGACACGCCGTCGCTGTACATGTGGTTCACCACCTTCGACGGCGGCTTCTACGACCGCGGCGCGACGATCGCGACCGTGCTGCTGCTGGGCGTGGCGCTGGTCGTCGGCCCCTATGTCTGGTACGCCCTGCGCACGGAGAGGCGGTGACCGCGATGGTACGGGCAACCGCCGTCGTTCCCCGGCACACGCAACCGCGGATCCCGCCGCCGCTCGCGGCCGCGCCGCCGCCGCGGCGGACCCGCTCACCGTTCGTGTCCCGGCTGCTGCGCTACGCCGCCCTGTGGGCGCTCGCGGCGTTCTTCCTGATGCCGGTGTACGTGCTCGTCGTGACCTCGTTCAAGAACCCGGCCGACGTCAGCGTGACCCGCATCTGGGAGCTGCCGACCAGCTTCTCCCTGACGAACTTCGGCGAGGTGTGGCCGAAGCTGGCCTCCGGCTTCCGCAACAGCCTGTCGCTGGCCATCCCGGCCTCCCTGCTGTCCTCGCTGCTGGGCTGTGCCAACGGGTTCGTGCTGTCGAAGATCCGCTTCCCGTTCGCCAACATCGTGTTCCCGCTGATCCTGTTCGGCATCTTCGTGCCCTACCAGGCGATCATCATCCCGGTGTCGCAGACGATGACGTCGGTCGGCCTGCGCGGCGGCGGCGACCCCAGCGGCGGCCTGTTCGGCCTCATGCTCATCCACATCATCTACGGCCTGCCGATCACCACACTGATCTTCCGCAACCACTTTGTGGGGCTGCCGAACACGCTCCTGGAGTCGGCCCGGCTCGACGGCGCCGGCATTTTCCGGACATTTGTCGATTTAGCGGTACCTCTGGCGAAGCCGGCCTTCGCCGTCAGCATCATCTGGCAGTTCACGTCCTCCTGGAACGACTTCATGTTCGGCGCGATGATGACCAGCCGCGACTCGTGGCCGGTGACGATCGCCCTGAACAACGTGGCCGGCGGCCAGGCGATCCCGTTCGGCCAGGCGATGGCGGGCGCCCTGCTGGTCAGCCTGCCGACCCTGGTGATCTACGTCCTCCTGGGCCGCTTCTTCATGCGGGGCCTGCTGGCGGGCACGCTCCAGGACTGATGTGGCGTCCGGCCCAGCAGCGCGGCGGTGATCGCCGCCGCCGCGAACAGCGCGAAGGCGACGGCGGCGGCGATGTCGAAGATCCGGCTCTCCAGGTCCACGGCGAGCCGGGGGCCGAACACGCCACGGGGGTCGGTGACGACCTCCAGGGGCGTGCCGGGCGGGTACTCGGCGGTGTCGCGGTACTCGCCCTCGACGTCGGCGAGCGTGTAGTTGTACAGGCACCGTCCGTCGCGGTTCTCACTGCAGGTCGCGGACATGACGACGGTCGAGGTCCGCTCGCCGGCGTAGCGCATGTACCAGTCGCCCGGCACCGCGTACGCGGTCGGCAGCAGCGCCAGCATGGCCGCGAAGGCGACCCAGGCCGGGCCGGTGCGCCCCTTGCTGATGGGGTACAGCAGGAACGGCGCGGCCAGCAGCGCGACCGTCGGCACCGCAGCGACCAGCCACCACCACGAGGAGCCGAGCGCGCCCGCCGCCCCGGCCAGCAGCCAGACGACGGCGGTGGCGACGATCAGGGCGACGGCTCGAACCATGATCCGATTCTGTGGGGTGCCGTCCGCCGGCGCTGTCGTGCTTCTGCTACACAATGTCGCATGACACGTCTCCGATGGTGGTCGATCGGCGCCGGTGCGGCCGTCGTGGTCGCGGTGGCCTTCGTGTTCGGGCTCGGCTTGCCGCGGCGCTCGGCGTTCCTGGCCCGCGAGGCGCCGAACGCGTGCGCGCTGATGGCGGAGGGCGCGTCCCCGTTCGGCGGCGCGTCGGTCTGCACCCCGCTCGGCCGCCGCACGCCGCCGCTGGGCAACCCGGACGGCCAGGTGTTCCTGCTGCTGGAGACGTCAACCGGCCCGGCCGCGGTCCGCATCGACTACACCCGCACGGACTCGGCCGACTACACGGCGACGGCGGTGGAGATCCCGACCTGGGAGGCGCCGGGCATCTCCCACGACACTGCGGAGCGCATCAAGGAGGGCATCAACCAGCGCGGCGGCCTGAAGACAACCCCCTGGGTGGTCCACGGCGCCGCCTGACGCCGCCTTCCGGTGGCGGGGTCGCCGTGGGCGCGGGCTTTTGCCGGCGGGTGACGGCGGGCGGGTTACCAGCCGGCGCCGAAGCAGACCAGCGGGGGTGGGTCCTCGTCCGGGCCCAGGCCGGCGATCGCTCCGGCCAGGGCGGCGGCCGGTGGCAGCCCGCGGCGCAGGCCTGCGTGGTGGGCCGGGGCGATCCGGCAGGCCACCGCGTCCGACAGCAGTGCCACGCCCGCGACCACGCTGCGCGCCCCGCTGTGCAGCATCGCCACGGTCATCCCGAGCGTCTCGTCGCCGGGCCGCGCGCCGGCCAGGCCCAGCTCGCAGGCCGACAGCACGACGTGGGCGGGCAGCCGGGGCAGCCGCTCCAGGTCGTAGCCGAACAGCGGCCCGTCGGCCAGGTCGAGGTGCGAAAAGAGTGGATTGTCCGGCTCGTGGGTACCGTGCGCCGCCACGTGCAGCACATCGGCCCGCCCGGCGGCGTCGCGCACCTCGGCCGTGGTCGCCGCGACGCTGACCGTGGTGCCGGCGTCGGTGCTTGCGGTTTCGACGTTGGTCGATCTACCCTCGCGATCCACCCGACCGCCGAGGGTGGATCGACCGGCGTCGTGCGGCAGCGGACCGCCGTGCGACCAGACGTCGGCCAGCAGCTTGAGCTCCTCGCCGGCCCGCGCCACGCCCGGCCCGGCGGCGAGGGCCACCACGGGCGCCGGGGGCAGCGCCGGACCCGAGCGGGCGGCGAGCCAGGCGGTCACCGAGGGTACGACGGCGACCGGCCGCCCCCGCAGCGCCGGCAGCAGCGTCCACGGCATCGGCGCGAGCGGCGCCGAGGGCGCCAGCAGCAGCGGCCCGGCGGTGACGGCCCCCACCAGCGGCGCCCACAGCATCCGGTCGAGCCGGGCGAGGGCCGACCGGCTGGCCGCGCGTACGGTGGCCCGGACCGGCTCGGGCAGCGTGTCGAGCGCGAGCGCGTCGAGGTCGTGCCGCAGCCGCCGGTGCGCCTCCAGCACGGGCGCGGCGTCGCCGAGATCGAGCAGCGCCTCCCTCCGCCCGGTGACGGCGAGCGCGACGAGCCGGTCGCCGGTGATGAGGTGCGCGACGAACGTGGCGTCGGCCTCGGCGAGCCGCGCGCGCAGTGCCCCGAGCGACGCGGGCGCGGTGGTGTGGGCGGGCCCCGGGGTGTACCACGACCGCTGCCGCACCTGCTGCTCCAGCCGCGCACACCGGGACCGCAGCCGCGGATCGGTTCGCCCGGCGAGCAGCTGCCCGCGCAGCTCGGCCCGGGCGTGCCGCAGCTCCTCCAGCAGCCGCGCGGCCTCCTCGTCCGGCGGCGGCAGCACCGGCGGCAGCCGCGCCGACAGCGCCCGCGCCCGCTCCGCCCAGCCGAACACGGCCGCCGCCCGCCCGCTGCCGACGGCCTTCGCGAGCCCGTCGGCAGCGAGCCGCCGAGCGTGGCTCCCGACCGCGGTCTGCAGGTCGAGACTGCCGAACGAGGCCTGGTACCGATGCAGATCCCCGAGTGCCGCCCGCCGCTCGCGATCGGCCCCGGCGACGTCGCCCCGCGCCTCGGCGAGCGCCGCCCGCACCCCGCGGGCCTGGAGCCGCGTCGCGATCGGATCGCGCGCCCGCAGCCGCACCGCCTCCCCGGCGACCTCCGCGGCCCGCCGCCACCGCTCCCGAGAGCCGCGGGCTCCGTCGGGCACGGCCGCCCTGGTGGCAGGTGTGGGGATGGTGGGCGCCGGGCCGCCGGCCGGTGCGGGGGCGGCGGCGGTGAGGAGGGCCGTCGCCGCCGTCAGGCGGGCGCGGCGGGCCTCGTCGGTCAGACCCTCGGCGGACAGCCGGTCGGCCAGCGCCACCGCCCGTGTCGCGGCGCCGCGCGCCCGGCCCTCGCCGATCGCCGCCGCCAGGCCCACGTGGGTGGCGAGCAGGGCCCAGCCCACGGCGCCGCGGCCGGTGAAGCGGCGGCGGGCGCGGGCGGCCAGCGACCGGGCGTCGGGCCAGCGCTCCTCGAGCAGGGCCAGCTCGGCCCGGCTCAGCTCGGCCTCGGCCAGGTCCTGGCGGCGGCCGTCCGCGGCGAACAGCTCCGCCGCCCGGGACAGGTCGCGGTCGGCGTCGCCGAACAGCCCCGCGGCGAGCAGGACCTGGGCGCGGTCGGCGTGGTAGACGCCGGCGAACACCCGCGACTGGCTCGACAGCAGGTGGCGCACGCCGTCCATCACGCGCAGCGCCGTCGGCAGGTCGCCGGAGAGCATGCACAGGTACCCGTAGTTGTGCGCCGCCTTCGCCGCGATGACCTCCAGGCCGTGCCGGCGGGCCAGGTCGGCGCAGCGGGCGAAGTCGGCCCGGGCCGCCGCGTGGCGGCCCCGGCGCATGTGGACCAGGCCGCGGTTGAGCAGGTTGCGGCAGAGGATCTCCGGCTCGTCCTCGTCGAGCAGGCCAACGGCCCGGTCGAACACGGCCGCCGCCTCGGCCAGCAGCCCGGCCCGCTGCAGCAGCAGGCCGCGCTGGCTGGCCGCCCGGCCGCGCAGCCGGCGCGGCAGGCCGGGCAGGGCATCGGTGCGGTCGAGCAGCTCGATGCCCGCGGCCGGCCCGCGGCGCTCGGCCTCGTGGTAGGCGAGGGTGATCAGGACGCCGGCGAGCTCCTCCGGGGTCGCGTCCAGCGCCAGGGCCCGGTGCAGCAGCCGGCGGGCCGCGGCGTGCCGGCCCCGCTCGGTCTCCGTCTGCGCGCGCTGATGCAGCTCCGCGGCCGTGACGCCACCCACGGTGCCATTGTGGTGGCCCGCAGTGGCGACAGGTCAAGCGACAGGTCAAGCTCCGGGGCTCACGAACGGGTAGGGCGCCCATTTCAGCACGATCGGTACCGTCTTGCGCAGCGCCGCCTGCCCCTTCTGGCTCTTGTCGCCGAGCCGCCGGACGCCGTTGTGGTCGAGGTGCAGCAGCGCGGCGGCGATGCGTCCGGCCATGACCGGGGTCGCGTACGAGGTACCCGAGGCGACCGCGAAACCCGACGTGAACGAGTCGCCGTCGACGGTCGCGCGCGGCTGCCCGGACGGGTCGAGCGTGCGCACCGCGGACTGCAGGCTGTTCTGCAGCGTGGTCGGCATCGTGCTCACCACCGCCGCGCCGCGCTGCCAGGCGGTGACCCACGGGCCGCCGTTGCTGAACAGCGCCACCGAGCGGCCGTCGGGGTTCAGCGCGCCGGTGCTGATCAACAGCGAGGGCTCGTCCTGCGGGCAGGTCGGCTTGGCCCACTGCTGACCGGCGAACGCGGCGGGGTACATCTCGCGGGTCGTGCCGTCGTTGCCGGCCGCCGCGACCACGACGACGCCGCGCCGGCTCAGCTCGCGGATCGGCGCCAGGACCAGCGGATCCCAGTCGGTCGCGTCCTTCGGGGACTCGTGGTAGTACCCCATGGAGATCGAGACGACGTCGATGCGCTGGCCCTGGTCCATCAGGATGGCCAGCTCCTCCAGCGCCAGGATCAGGTCGTGCTCGGCGATGAACCCGTTGGACCGCACGATCGGCAGCGACAGGATGTCGGCGTCGGGGCAGGCCATGTGGATGAGCCCGCAGATGAACGTGCCGTGCCCGGCGAGCGGGTCGCGGCGGCCGTCGAGCGGGCCGCTGATGTCGCCCATGTACTCGCCGAGGGGGTTGATCTCCTCAGGCGCCGGCCGGCTCGGGCGCCGCTGCAGGGTCCGGTGCGTCACGATCTTGTCGAGCCACGGGTGCGGGCCGCAGCCGGTGTCGATCACCGCGACGACCGGCCGCCGGTGGCCCTGCGGCACGGCGTGGCGGGCCGGCGGCGCGATGGTGAGGGCGACCGGGCGCGGGCCGGCGTAGGCGAGGTCGGCGTAGAGGCCCTCCTCGCCGTAGGGCTGCGGCGAGTCGTACGGCTGGGGCGAGTCGTACGGCAGCGGCACGTTCTGCCCGCCGACGAACAGCAGGTGGTTGAGCTGGATGTCGCGCAGCGCCTCGCGCTGGGCGACGCCCTCGGCCCGGGCCGCGGCGCGCTGGCGGACCTGCCAGGCGTCGACCGTCGCCGCCGACTGCGGCACGAACCGCAGCAGCGCCGCCCCGCTCGGGCCGACCGTGTCGACCGGCACGGTCGCCAGGCCGAGGTCGGTCGCGGCGGCGTGGACAAGGTGCGCGGCGACCGGGTTGCCGGCCGCGACGAGCAGCTGGTCACCGGCGTACACGGTCGGGCGGATGACCTGGTCCGGCAGCCGCGTCGCGGTCACCGGGTCGAGCACGCGGGCGCCGCCGCGGGCGAGGCGCCCGGCGGAGGGGTACACCGGGTCGATGTCGCCGCGGGGGCGGTCCTGAGGGTCACGGTGGAACTGCACCATGTGCCTGCACTCCAATGCGGTGGTTACAGGGTGAACGCGGGCGTGATCACGGGCCGGCCCAGCCGGGCCGCCGCGGGCTCGACGACCAGGTGGACGAGCCCCTCGGGGATGCGGCCGAACGCGAAGCGGCCGTCGTCGTCGGCGTCGGCCTCGTGGACGACGTCGCGGGTGTGCAGCTGGACGTGCAGTGCCGCGGCCGGGGTCAGCCAGCCGTCGAGGCGCCGGTGCCGGCCGTCGGCGGAGATGGTCACCATGACCGTCAGCTCCGAGGACGTGAACGAGATCGTCGAGGCGCGCTCCGCGGCACCGGTGCCCCGGGCGCCGGCTCCGGCCGGCATCCGCTGCAGGGCCATGATCTCGACGTCGAGGTCCTCCAGCGCGAGCCGGAACAGCACCCGCTCGGCGAGGTCGCCGGGCACCGGGTCGAGCCGCTGCCACATCCCCCGGAGCCGGTCCATCAGCAGCTGTTCGGCGGGGGTCATGGCGTGCTCCATTCGGGGTCGTCGTCGAGCCGGCGGCGCAGCTTGTCCAGGCAGCGTGCGCGGGTCGGGCCGATCGCGCCGACCGGCATCGCGAGCTCAGCCGACAGCGTCGCGTATCCCGGCCGGTCGGCGAACGCGATGATCCGCAGCAGCCGGCGGCAGCGGTCCGGCAGCGTCGCCACGTGCCGCCACAGCCGCCGCGCCTCGTCGCCGGTGAGCACGTCCGGCTCCGGCCCGGCCGCCGGCGGCGTCAGGTCGTCCACCGTGGACAGCTCGACCGGCTGCTCCTGGCGGCCCTGGCCGGCGACCCGCCACGCCTCGCGCCGGGCGGTGAGCGTGATCCACCGCCAGACGGCCTCCGGCTCGCGGATCCGGCCCGCGCCGCGCACCAGCGCCAGCCAGGTCGACTGGATGGTGTCCTCGGCCGCGTCGCGGTCCAGGCCGTAGCCGCGCACGATCTGCCACAGCGCCGGCGTGAGCAGGCGGACGAGCCGGTCGAGGCCTGCCGGGTCACCGTCGTCGCGCCACGCGACGAACGCGTCGGTGGCGTCGACCCACGGGGTGGCGCTGTCCGCCGCCGGCACCGTCATCCGGTCCTCCTCCTGCGCGCCCTACCTGGAGTTTCACCTTCAAGAGGGGGCGCTGGGCGGCCTGATACGCACCGGCGGAGAAAATCTTACGGCGAGCGCAGCTCCACGAGGGTCACGTCGGGCGGCGAGCCGACCCGCACGGGCGGTCCCCAGAAGCCGGCGCCGTTCGTCACGTACACCGGCATCCCGCCGACCGTCCCCAGCCCGCTCACGATCGGCTGCGACGCCGCCACCACATGGCCGAACGGCCACAGCTGCCCGCCGTGCGTGTGCCCGGACAGTTGCAGGCCGACGCCCCGCCGGGCCGCCTCGACGGCCTGGACCGGCTGGTGGGCGAGCAGGACGGTGGGCCGGGCCGGGTCGCGGCCGCCGAGCGCGCGGTCGTAGTCGGGCGGGTCGCCGACCGTGCCGCCGGTGGCGTCGTTGACGCCGGCGAGGTACAACTCGTCCAGCTCGACCCGCTCGTTGCGCAGGACCCGCAGGCCCAGCTCGCCGACCTCCTCGATCCAGGCCTCGTGGCCCGAGAAGTACTCGTGGTTGCCGGTGACGAAATAGGCGTTGCGCAGGTCCCGCAGGGGTTCCACGGCGGATCCGAGGGTTTCGACGGTACCGTCGACAAGATCGCCGACCACCGCGACCACGTCGGCGTCGAGCGCGTTCACCGCCCGCACGACCCGCTCGGTGTGGCTGCGGCCGCGCAGCGGGCCCAGGTGGATGTCGGAGACCAGCGCGATCCTGAACCCGTCGAGGCGGCGGGGGAGCCGGGCCAGGGGGATCTGGACCCACCGGGTGCGGGGCGGCCCGAGCGCGCTCGCCATCCCGGCGCCGGTGACGGCCGCGGCCGCGAGCCCGGCGGTGATGGCGGCGCCCCGGGCGATGAGCAGCCGGCGGCCCTCGTCGGCCGGCCGGGTCACCCGAGGCACGCGGGTCGCCAGCAGAACGGGCAGCTCCAGGGCCAGCAGGGCCAGGGCGAGGTACGCGCAGAGCCCGAGCCACACGTACCCGGGCCAGGCCACGACGCGTTCGAGGATCGGCTCGTACCGCCGGGGCAGCGCCCGGTTGCCGACCGCCGTCACCGCCAGCAGGAGCCCGAGGCCGGCGAACACCCAGCGGCCGATCCGGCGCGCCTTCGCGCTGGTGGTGACGGAGCGGAAGAGCCGCAGCCAGAGGTACCAGTGCAGGATCACGACCACGACCAGCACAGCGGCGGCAAAAACCATGCCACAGTGTTGCGCATGGCGGATCCACTGCACGAGCGGGACGAGGCGCTGCCGGCCCTGCGGCAGGTGTACGACGCGGCCGGCCCCTATCTGGACGGGCTCGCGGAGCGGCTGGTCCACGACCGGGTGGCCGAGCCGCTGCTCGACCGGCTCGGCGGCCCGCTGCCGGAGACCGGCCGCGGCACCGCGGCGGCCGTCGAGGAGCTGTTGCGGGTCGGCACCGCGACCGCCACGGCCTCGGCCGGCCCGCGGTTCTTCCACTTCGTGATCGGCGGGTCGACCCCGGCCGCGCTCGCCGCCGACTGGGTCGTGTCGCTGCTCGACCAGAACGCGTTCGTCAAGGCGTCGTCCCGCTTCGCCGACGCCGCCGAGCGGGTCGCCCTCGACTGGCTGCGGCAGCTGTTCGGCCTGCCCGCGGGCTGGGGCGGCGCGCTCACCGCGAGCGCCACGTTCGCCAACGTCGCCGGCCTGACCCTGGCCACCCACTGGTGGGCCGAGCGGCACGGCGCCGACCTGGCCGCAGACGGCCTGGCCGGGCTGCCCCGCATGCCGGTGCTGGCGACCCGGCTGCTGCACCCGAGCGCCCGCAAGGCACTCCAGCTCATCGGCCACGGCAAGGACACCGCCGAGATCTTCGACGCGCCGGCCGAGCTGGGTGGCCGCCTCCGCGACCTGGGCGCCCCGGCGGTGATCATCGCGACCGCCGGCGAGCCGAACGCGGGCGCCTTCGACTCCCTGGAAGATCTCGCCGAGCTTGCCGAGCAGCACGGGGCCTGGCTGCACGTCGACGGCGCGTTCGGGCTGTTCGCGGCCCTGTCGCCGCGGACCGCCCACCTCACCGCCGGCGTCGAGCGGGCCGACTCGGTCGCCGCCGACGCGCACAAGTGGCTCAACGTGCCCTACGAGAGCGGCTTCGTGCTGGTCCGCGACCCGTCCCGGCTCGGCGCCGCGTTCGGCATGCCCGGCGCCCCCTACCTGCCCGGCCCCGACGATCCGCGCGGCGGCTTCGGGCTGCTCGGCCCCGAGTCGTCCCGCCGCGCCCGGGCCCTGCCGATCTGGGCCACCCTGGCCGCGTACGGCCGCGACGGCTACCGGGCCATGGTCGAGCGGCACTGCGACCTGGCCCGGCACCTGGCCGCCGCCGTCGACGCCGCCCCCGACCTGGAGCGGCTCGCCGAGGTCCCGCTCAACGTGGTCTGCTTCCGGTACCGCCCGCCCGGGCTGGCGGAGCCCGAGCTGGACGCGCTGAACCGCCGGCTCGCCGAGGAGCTGCTCGACGACGGCCGGGTCTACGCCGGCGGCACCGTCCACGAGGGCCGCGCCGCGCTGCGCCCCGCGATCAGCAACTGGCGCACCACGGAGGCCGACCTGGACCTGCTGGTCGCGGTCGTGCGCGAGCTGGGCGCTAAAGCCGCGCCCTGAGCCGCCGATTGGACGGTCGTGCTGCTCAGGGCCTATGTCGGGTACTGCCTCACGCCCGACTCGCCGGTGCGGACCGTGCTGTGGACGGCGATCGCGCTGTCCTCGGGCCGGGGCAGTCGGCGCTCGCCCGCGCGATCCTCGACCTCGCCGATGCCCTCGGCCTCCAGGTGGTGGCCGAGGGCATCGAGGACGCGGCCCAGGCGGCCGAGCTGCGCCGGCTGGGCTGCCCCATCGGGCAGGGCTTCCACTTCTCCCGGGCGGTGCCGGCCGAGGAGTTCGGGGTGCTGCTGTCCGGCGGGGCGTTCGCGCTGGTGAGGTCAGCTGCCGGTGCAGATCACGCCGGGTGTGCCGCTGGTGCCGCTGCCGATGAACCCGTAGCTCGCCGTCGCGCCGGGTGCCAGCGCGCCGTTCCACGGCGCGTTCACCGCGGTCACGGTCGCGCCGCTCTGGGTGAGCGTCGTGCCCCACGACTGCTGGACCTGCTCACCGGCGGTGAAGGTGAACCGCGTGGTCCAGGCGGTGATCGCCTTGCTGCCGCTGTTGCGGACGGTGACCTCGCCCTGGAACCCGCCCGGCCACTGCCCGACGACCTTGTACGTGGCGGTGCAGGCCGCGGTGCCGTTGCTGGCGCTGGCGCTGGCGCTCGGGCTGGGGCTCGTGCTCTTGCTGGGGCTCGGGCTGGTGTTCGGGGTGGTGCTGCCGCTCGGCGACGGCTGGACCCCGCCGAGGGCCCTGGTGAGCGGCGGGTACCACTTGTCGGCCATCTTGCGGATGCCGGAGTCGTTCGGGTGCACGCCGTCGCCGGTGTCGGTGGCCGAGACCCAGCCGGTCCACTGGTCGACGACCGTGATCGGCGACGCGGCGGTGGTCTTGCCGGCCGCCCAGCCGGGGATGGCGTTGTTCAGCGCCACGGTCCGGGCCGCGCACTCCGGGCAGCTCGGCGGGTCGACCGGGATGATCTGGGCGACGAGGACGCGCATCGCGGGGTTGGACGCCCGCATCTGGTCGACGAGCTTGGAGTACGCAGCGAGGATCGTGTCCGTGGACCGGTTGCTCCACACGTCGTTGGTGCCGAAGTGCATGAGCACGATGTCGGGGTGGGTCGCCGAGAGCCAGCCCGGCAGCAGGTTCTGGTTCGCCACGTCGGTGACGAGCGCGCCGCCGTGCCCCTCGCCGTCGCCGTCGTAGGCGATCCCGCAGCCCTGCGGCGGCTGGGTGCCGACGAAGTCGATGTTGGTGTACCCGCCGTTCTGCAACGCCTGCCAGAGCAGCGCCCGCCAGCAGCCCGGGTTGCCGGTGATCGAGTCGCCGAGCGGCATGATCCGCACCGGCGTGGCCGCGGAGGCGTTGGGCAGGGCCATGAACACGGTCGCTGCCGCGGCGGCGACGACCGCGGCGATCGCGACGACGAGTCGGCGCATTGAGGGCTCCCTCCGGGACGGCGCTGTTGCCCGGGGGAGTCAAGCAGCAGTGTCGAAGGGCTTCAATGCCTCTGCCGCCCGCCCGGCCGTGACCTGCGGACCGCCCGTGAACCTTTCACGGGCGCGGGTGTGGCATCCTCTTTCCCCAACGGGTGGGTAACGGGGAGGAACCATGACCCAGTGGAGCAACGGCTATCAGCAGCAGCCACCGCCGCAGTACTACGCGCCGCCGCCACCCCCGCCGCCGCGGCGCAACACGGTGGCCGTGGCCCTGATCGCCAGCCTCTCCCTGCTCGTGGTCCTGGTGGTCGCCATCGTCGTGGTGATCGCCGTGCGCCGCGGTGACGACGAGGGCTCGACCGCGACCCCGGCGTCGTCGGCGACGAGCCAGTCGGGCCCGGTCGACACGTGCCTGGTCGGGAACTGGCGGCAGTCGCAGTACGCGGCGACGATGGACTTCTCGTCGATCTCCGACGCGAAGGACAAGCCGCTGGGCACGGTCCGGGTGACGGGCAGCGGCCGCCTGTGGCGCATCACGGCGGACGGCAAGGCCACGGAGGACTTCACCTCGACCCGCTACAGCGGCCGCACCGACGACGGCCGCGTCGTCGACATGACGTTCACGGGCACGAACGAGTGGACCCTGAAGACCCAGGGCGGCCAGTTGCTGTTCGTGTCGACGGGCAGCACGGTGGAGCTGACGATCACGGTCGACGGCAAGCAGGCCGAGCGGACCAAGGTCGAGCCGCACAACAACCCGCAGCCGTACGCGTGCCTGCCCAACTCGTGGAAGACCCAGTCGCTGACCGACACCACGGCCTCGGCCCAGTACGACCGCGTCTGACCCGCACGGCACGTCTTGACGTCGGTCGATCAACCCTCAGTGCCGCGCCGCCGACCGCTCTGGTTGGAGCCCAGCCCATGATCAAGGGAAACCTCTGGCTGTCATGGCGACCATATGTTTCCCTCGATCATGGGGCCGGCCGTTTGTCTGGCTGATCGTGCGGCCGTGCGCGAGTGCCGGCCGTGAGCCTCGGCGCGCGAAGATGATCGACCAACGTCGACAGGAGTCAGCGCGGCGTCGCGATTTCGTCCAGCAGTGCGGCCAGGTCCGCCGGGCGGCTGAACATCGGCCAGTGGCCCGTCGGCAGCGCGTGGATGCGGTAGTCGCGGCGATCCAGGCCGGCGAAGTACGGATGGCCCGCCGCGATCATCTCGTGCACCGCCTCCTCCGGGAACGTCGAGCAGACCAGGTCCGTCGGCGGCTGCTCGAGCGAGCGCACCCGCAGCGCGGCCGTCGCGGTCGACCACGGGTGGGGCACCGCATGTGCGCGAATGTGCGGGGCCGTCTCCGAAAGGCCCGCGAACAGCGCCGGGTCGTCCGCCGGGTCGAACGACGGCGGCGGGAGCAGGCCGTCGACCACCGTCTTCTCGGCCAGGGCGCGCGCCTCCGGGCCCTGGAAGTCGGCCTGGACCGAGCCGTCCGGCATCGGGCCGCTCTCGACGTACACCACCCGGGACACCCGCGAACCGAGGCGCTCGACCGCCGCCCGCGCCGGAAAGCCGCCGTAGCTGTGGGCGACCAGCACGACCGGCGCGGCCGACGACAGCGCGGCCGACGACCACACCGCGGCCGCGATCTGTTCGGTGTGGGAGTCCAGCGTCGCCGTCGCCGCCAGGTCCAGCGACACCGCCGTCACGGAATGCCCGGCCGACCGCAGCGGTGCCGCCACCGCGTCCCATGCCCAGCCGCCGAGCCACATCCCAGGTACCAGCACGAAGTCCGTCATGCGCAGCACGCTAGGCTCAAATCCGGGCAGCTTCCGCCCGGATTGAAGGGTGGCCCATGTCACAGTCCACCGCACGGGTGCTCGCGCTGCTGGAGGTGCTCCAGGCGCAGCCGGGGCTCACCGCGCCCGAGCTGGCCCAGCGGCTCGGCGTCGACGAGCGCACCGTCCGCCGCCACGTCGCGTCACTCGTCGACCTGGGACTGCCGGTGCAGGCCGAGCGGGGGCGGTACGGCGGGTATCGCCTCCTGCCCGGGTACCGGCTCCCGCCGCTGATGCTGAGCGACGAGGAGGCCGTCGCGGTCGTCCTCGGGCTGATCACCAGCGGACGGGGCACCGGCACCGCGGCCCGCGAGTCGGCGCTCGGCAAGATCGAGCGGGTGCTCCCGGCCGCGCTGCGCGAGCGGGTCCGGGCCGTCCGGGAGACGCTCGGCTTCACCAGGCCCGCCTCAGCATCCGACACGCCGCCCGCGGCCGGGCACGTCCTGACCCTCGGCGAGGCCGTGCGGGACGGCCGCCGGGTGACCGTCACGTACCGCTCGTGGCGCGGCGAGGACAGCGAGCGCGACTTCGACCCGTACGGCGTCGTGGTGCACGCCGGGAAGTGGTACGCGGCCGGGCACGACCACGCCAGCGGCGAGCTGCGCACCCTGCGCGTCGACCGGATCGCCGGCATCGCGCCCACGGGCGCGCGGTTCGCGCCGCCGGCCGGGTTCGACGCCGTCGCGCACGTCGTCGGCTCGCTCGCCGCCGTGCCGTACCGGCACGAGGTCGAGGTCGTGCTGCACACCACCCTCGCCGAGGCGCGGGCGCGCATCCCGCCGACCGTCGGCGCGACCCACGCGACGCCACAGGGCGCGGTCCGGCTCACCTGCCGGGCCGAGCGGCTCGACGGGATGGCCCGGATGCTCGTCGGGCTCGGCTGGCCGTTCGAGGTGCGCCGCCCGGCCGAGCTGCGCGAGGAAATCAGAGCGCTCGGCCGGCGGCTGCTGAACAATGCCGATGTGCCGACGTACATCAAGAGCGTGACCTTCGACTGCGCCGACCCGCTGCTCGTGGCCCGCTTCTGGGCGGCCGCGCTCGGTACCGACATGGACGAGGACTCCACCGGCGAGCGGGCCTTCGTCGAGGCGGCCGGCTGGGGCGGGCCGAACATGTGGTTCGTCCGCGTGCCGGAGCCCAAGACCGCCAAGAACCGCATGCACTTCGACCTGCGCGCACCCGGCGCGGTCGCCGACGAGGTGGCCCGCCTGGAGGGGCTCGGCGCGCGGGTCCGGCACGTCCGCGACGACCTCACCGTGATGCTCGACCCGGAGGGCAACGAGTTCTGCGTCGAGTGACCCGTCAGTGCAGCACCTCGAGCGGCGCCGGCCCGTCCGCCAGCACGGCCGCCCCGGCGAGGGGCGCGCCGCCGCCGAGGCCCGCTTTGCGCACCTCGACGGTGTTGTACCGGCTGAGCCGCGCCACCTCGCTCCACAGTGGACGCCAGAGGTCGTCGCCGCGCAGTGCCACGGCGCCGCCCAGGGCGATCACCGACAGCCCGGCCGTCAGCGCGAGGTTCACGAGGCCGGGGGCGAGGCGCTCGGAGTACACCTGCCAGAAACCCGGATCGTCGACCGTGTCGAGGGGCCGTCCGAGGCGCTCGGCCAGGGCCCGCCCGCCGACCAGCGTCTCCAGGCAGCCAGTCTGCCCGCACGCGCACGGCAGGTCGTTGCCCGCCACGAGCTGGTGGCCGGCCTCCGTGGTGAGCACCGTGGACCCGAGGCGCACCGCGGCGCCGACGCCGGTCGACAGGGTCAGGTAGCCGCAGCGCTCGACGCCGTGCAGCGCGCCGCCGGGGGCGAACGCCTCGCCGAGCAGGCCGCAGGTGGCGTCGTGGGCGACCCGCACCGGGCACCCGAGCGCCGCGGCCAGGTCGGCGCCGAGCGCCCGGCCCTCGTAGCCGCGCAGGTTGAGCGACACCCGCACGGTGCCGTCGGACGTCACCCGGCCGCCGAACGAGACGCCGGCGGCGGTGGGGTTCGTCGATGCTGCTGCATCGACGATCATCGCCAACTCCCGGTCGTAGTCCGGGTCCGTCGGGAAGCGCGCGACGTCCGCGACGCGGGTCCAGGTTCCCCCGATGTCCACGGCCACCACGGTCATGCCCGGGACGGTACCGTGAGGACATGCGTACCCTCGCCGGGACCGGCCACCTGCTCCGGCTGGCGCTGCGGATCGACCGGCTGCGGCTGCCGGTCTGGGTGGCCGTCCTCGCCCTGATGCCGGTGGGCACCGCCGCGCAGTACCAGCAGCTGTACCCCACGGACGAGTCGCTCAGGATCGTCAGCGGCGTCGTCAGCAACCCGTCGCTCGTGGCGCTCAACGGCCCGCTGTTCGGGCTGTCCATCGGCAGCCTGACGGCGTGGAAGATCGGCATCACCGAGCTCGTCCTCGTCGCGCTCATGAGCGTGCTCACCGTCGTGCGGCACACCCGCGCGGAGGAGGAGAGCGGCCGCGCCGAGCTGCTCGGCGCCACCGTCGTCGGGCGGGCCGCCCCGGTCACCGCCGCCCTGCTCACCGTCGCCATCGCGAACGCCGCCATCGCGCTGCTCGTCGCGGCCACCCTGGCCGGGTTGGGCCTGCCGGCCGCCGGCGCCCTGGCGACGGGGCTGGCGATCGGCGCCGCCGGGCTGTGCTTCGGCGCCGCGGCCGCGGTCGCCGCCCAGTTCACCCGGTCGGCCCGCGCCGCCACCGGCATCGGCCTCGGCGTCCTGGGCGCGGCCTACCTGCTGCGGGCGCTCGGCGACACCGGCCCCGTCGCGCTGTCCTGGGCGTCGCCGGTCGGCTGGGCCCTGCGGATGCGCCCGTTCGCCGGCGAGCGGTGGTGGGTCCTCGCCCTGTTCGCCCTGGCCACCGCGGCGTGCGTGACCGCCGCCTACGTGCTGCTCGGCCGCCGCGACCTGGCCGCCGGTCTGCTGCCCGAGCGGCCCGGCCCGGCCGCCGCCGCGCCGGCCCTCGCCGGTCCGTTCGCGCTCGCCTGGCGCCTGCACCGCGGCATCCTGCTCGGCTGGGTCGTCGCGATGGCCCTCGCCGGGGCGGTGTTCGGCGGCGCCGCGTCGAGCATCACCGACAACCTCGACGCCAACCAGAACCTCGTCGACATGCTGAGCCGCCTCGGCGGCACCGACGGGATCCTCAACGGCTACCTCGCCGCGATCTTCGGCATCACCGGCCTGACCGTGGCGGCGTACAGCGTGCAGGCCACCCTGCGGCTGCGGGCCGAGGAGACCGGCGGCCGCCTGGAGGCGCTGCTGGCCACCCGCACCGGGCGCAGCCGCTGGCTGCTGAGCCACCTGCTGATCGCGCTGCTCGGCACGGCCCTGCTGCTCGCCGTGGCCGGCGCGGCGGCCGGCGTCGCCTACGGCGCGCAGGTCCACGACGTGGGCGGCCAGGTGCCACGGATGCTCGCCGACGCGCTCGTGCAGCTGCCGGCCGCCTGGGTCCTCGCCGGCCTCGGCACCGCGCTGTTCGGCCTGGCCCCCCGGCTCACGGCGCTGACCTGGGCCGCGCTCGTCGCCTGCGTGATGGTCCTGGAACTCGGCGCGCTGCTCGGCCTGAGCCAGTGGGTGCTCGACCTCTCGCCGTTCGCGCACGTCCCGCACCTGCCGGGCGACCCGTTCACCGCCACGCCCCTGCTGTGGCTGCTCGCCGTCGCGGCCGCCCTGGTCGCGGGCGGCCTGGCCGGCTTCCGCCGCCGCGACATCGGCTGACTGCCGGGCAGGGTTCAGCCGGGGACCCGCCGCGGTCCCCGGCCGCCGGGCTCAGCGCACCGACCAGCGCTGGGCGCCGGTGCCGTTGCAGGTGTACAGTTGCACCTTCGTGCCGTTCGCGGTGCCCGACGAGGTCACATCGACACACTTGCCCGAGCCGGCGCCGACGATGCTGCCGTCGGCGTTGAACGTGAAGCGCTGGGCGGTCGTGCCGTTGCAGTCCCAGATCTGCACCTTGGTGCCGTTGGCGGTGCCGTTGCCGTTGATGTCGAGGCACCGTGTGCCGTTGTAGATCCGCAGCTCACCCGCCGCGGTGCGGGTCCAGACCTGGTTCACGCCGCCGTGGCAGTCCCAGATGTGCACCTGCGCGCCCGGGGTCTGGCTCACGCCGTTGACGTCCATGCAGCGCCCCGACTGCGGGTTGACGATCGAGACCGGCGTGCCCACCGGCGGTACCGTCGCCGCCGAAAGACTGCCGGGCACCGACTGGAGCGCGGTGAACCACCGCGCCGCCATCTTGTCGTAGCCGCCCGCGTTGGGGTGCACCCCGTCGGCCAGGTCGGCGGTGGTGAGCGCCGAGTGCATGTCGACCAGATGGGTGCGCGACCCCTTCTGCGCGACGATGCCCGGGATGGCGGCGTTGTACGCCTGGACCCGCGCCTCCAGCGTGGCGTCCGTCTCCGGTGTGATCTGCGCGACGAACAGCTCCACGGCCGGCGCCGTCGCCCGGATCTTGTCGATGAGCGCCGACAGCCGGTTCGGCGCGTTCGCGACGTCGTAGTTCTGGTTCATGTCGTTGGTGCCGATGTGCAGCAGGACCGTCCGCGGGGTGTACGTCTGCAGCCAGCCGACGATGTTCGTGTCGATCTGGTCGATCCGCCACCCGGAGTGGCCCTCGTGGTCGTGGTCGCCGAGGCTCGCCGGCCCGTTGAAGCCGGAGCCGACGAAGTCGACCGTGTACCCGCCGGCGGCGAGGCGCTGCCAGAGGTTGATGCGGTAGCCGCCGGGCACGTTGAACCCGTCGGTGATCGAGTCGCCGAGCGGCATGACCCGCACGCCGCCGTTGGACTCGGCGTGGGCGACCGTGGCCGGTGCGGCGAGGGTGAGCGTGGCGGCGGTGGCGGCCGCGGCCAGGGCCGCGAGGATGCGGCTTCGATGCATGCTGGTGTTCCTCTCGTCGGTCGTCGGGCGCCTGGCGGGGCGCCGATCCATCGAGTTTCAGCGATGTTTGGCGGGGTTGGAGCTTCTGTGGTACCGCCGGTGAGACGAACGCCACCGTCGGTGCGCCGAGCGGTTTGCGGGTGGTTGGCGCGGCGGGACCGGCGGCGGAGGAGCACAATCCTGCGATGGGCAAGACGCTGACGATCGACTGTGGGGGCGGCGGGCTGAAGGCGGCCGTCGTCGACGACTCCGACGCGCTGCTCTGCCGGCCGATCCGCGTCCCGACGCCGTACCCGTTCCCGCCCGAGCGGTTCGTCCGCTCGCTGCTGGACATCGCCGGCCAGCTGGCGCAGGAGTGCGGGCCGGCCGACCGGGCGACGATCGGCATGCCGGGCATGATCCGTCACGGCGTGGTGGTGGCGACCCCGCACTACGTGACGACCGCCGGCCCGCACACCGCCGTCGACCCGGCGCTGCTGGCCGCCTGGACCGGGTACGACGCCCGGGCCGCGCTCACCCGCGCGTTCGACCGGCCGGTGCTCGTGCTCAACGACGCCGAGGTCCACGGCGCCGCCCTCGTCGACGGCACCGGCCTCGAGCTGGTGCTCACGCTCGGCACCGGCCTGGGCAGCGCGCTCTTCGACGACGGGTCGCTCGCCCCGCACCTGGAGCTGTCGCACGCGCCGGTGCGGCGCAAGCGCACCTACGATCGGTACATCGGGGAGCACCAGCGCCGGGAGATCGGCAATGGTCGCTGGTCCCGCCGCGTCCGCCGGGTCGTGGAGGGCCTCCGCCCGGTCTTCCGGTGGGACCGGCTGTACCTCGGCGGCGGCAACTCGGCCCTCATCGACGCCGAGAACCTCGCCCTCATCGGCGACGACGTGACGATCGTGCCCAACACGGCGGGCGTTGTCGGCGGCGCCCGGGCGTGGAAGCTGATCGGTCCGTAGGCGTGTCTTAGTCGTTTTGTCCAGTCTGCCCGCTTGTTGTGACCGGATGATTGCGCTCAGTGACGGTGGTGTGCCGGCTCGCCGCGACGGCCGGTGCCCTGGTGCGCTTCTGGGCCGACGCCGAGCGGCGCCACGCCACCCGGCTGTTCCTGGACCTCGTCCGGCCGCGGGCGCTGGCCAGCCCGTACGACACGCTGTCCCGCTCCGCCACGCTCTCCACGGGTCGGGCTACGACCCCGCCCCGGCGGACTCGGGCCGGACCAGCCCCGACTCGTACGCAAGCACCACGGCCTGAACCCGATCCCTGAGCTCGAGCTTGGTGAGAATGTGCCCGACATGCGTCTTCACAGTGGTCTCGGCAACATGCAGCCGCTCACCGACCTCGGCGTTGGACAGCCCTTGAGCAACGAGCAGCAGTACCTCCCGCTCGGTCAGATCCGCGAGCCGCCGCCCCTTCCCGGCAAGGCCCCCGTTCCCGCCGCCTCCTGCACCGCGGCTTCCGCCCTCGACTCCGGTTCCCCTCCCGGCTGCGGCTCCGCCACCGGCGTCTCCTTCAGCGGGCGGGGCGAACCGCCCAGCGAACCGCTCCAGCAGCCGCCGGGTCACCCGCGGCGCGACGACGGCATCACCAGCGGCCACGACGCGAATCGCGGACAGCAGTTCGGCGGGCGGCGCGTTCTTCAGCAGGAACCCGCTGGCTCCCGCCTGCAACGCCGCGAACGCGTCCTCGTCGGTGTCGAACGTCGTCAGCACCAGCACCCGCGGCAGCCCACCCCGCGCAACCAGCTCCGCGGTGGCGGCAACCCCGTCCATGACCGGCATCCGGATGTCCATGACCACGACGTCCGCCTCCAGCCCGAGCAGCAGCCGCAACGCCTCCGCCCCGTCCCCCGCC
>NZ_JAHYSG010000136.1 GCF_022095675.1 Dactylosporangium sp. AC04546
CAAAGACGAACCCCAAAAAGAAGAAACCCACCGACCCCCGACCCCGCCGCACAGGTTAAAGATCAAGCTAAGGCCTGTTTCATAGCTGAGGCCGGGCTGCGGCGGGCCCAGATTTCGTCTGGCGCCACCCCGCGGAAGTCCGGTTACAACACCGGTAGCCGGACTTCCGCGGGGCGACGCCAGACGAAATCTGGACTCCGCCTCGCTCCGACCCCAGCTATGAAACAGGCCTTAGTCTCAGCCTGTGGAACTTTCGGATGTGATCCGCCGGCGGCGGATGGTGCGCAACTACGACCCCGATCGCCCGGTGCCCGCGGAGCTGGTCGACAAGCTGCTCGGCTACGCCGTGCACGCTCCGTCGGCCGGCTTCTCGCAGGGCTGGGAGTTCCTGGTTCTCGACACCCCGGCTGCCCTGGAACGGTTCTGGGCGGTCACCACGCCCGAGGACGCCCTGCCGTCAGGGTGGCTGGAGGGGATGAGCCGGGCCCCGGTGATCGTCGTGCCGCACAGCCACCGCGCCGCCTACCTCGACCGCTACGCCGAGCCGGACAAGGGCTGGACCGACAAGGACGAGGCCCGGTGGCCGGTGCCCTACTGGCACATCGACACCGGCATGGCCAGCCTGCTGGTGCTGCTCGGCGCGGTCGACGAGGGCCTGGGCGCGTGCTTCTTCGGCATCCCGCCGGCGCAGATCCCCGGCTACCGGTCGGAGTTCGGCGTGCCCGAGGCCTACACGCCGATCGGCGCCATGACCATCGGCTACCGGGCGCAGGACAAGAAGTCGCCGTCGCTCAAGCGGGGCCGGCGCGAGGCCACGACCGTCACCCACCGTGGCCGGTGGACCGCCAGCGCCGAACTGTGACCACGCAGGGCGCCGGAACTGTCGCACGTAGTCGGTACCCTGGCACGGTCAGGGGGGTGAAACGTTCATGATCTTCAAGGCGGTCCGCGACGGTCGGCCTTATCCGGAGCATGGGCTGACGCTGAAACAGTGGTCCGAGATTCCGCCGCGGCCGGTGCGGCTCGACCAGCTCATCACCACCAAGCGCGAGCTCGCACTGGACAAGCTGCTGGCCGAGGACTCGACGTTCTACGGCGACCTGTTCCCGCACGTGGTGCAGTGGGAGGGCGGCCTCTACCTGGAGGACGGTCTGCACCGGGCGCTGCGGGCGGCATTACAGCAGCGCACGTCGATCCACGCCCGTGTCCTCCAGGCCTGAAATGAACGGTGCTTAAGCTGTTGGGGTGACCACGCGACCGCTGGACCTCATCGACGTCGATGCCCTGCACTCCGAGGAGGAGCTTGCCATCCGCGGGGTGGTCCGGCGGGTCGTGGACGACCACGTCCGGCCCAACGTCGTCGAGTGGTATGAGCAGGGGCAGGTGCCTGTCCGCGACCTGGCGCTGGAGTTCGCCAAGGTCGGGTTGCTGGGCATGCACCTGCACGGCTACGGGTGCGCCGGCGCCAGTGCCGTCGCCTACGGGCTCGCCTGTCTCGAGCTGGAGGCCGGCGACTCCGGTGTGCGCAGCCTCGTGTCGGTGCAGGGCTCCCTCGCGATGTACGCCATCTGGAAGTTCGGCTCCGACGAGCAGAAGGACGAGTGGCTGCCCCGGATGGCGGCCGGCGAGGCGATCGGGTGCTTCGGGCTGACCGAGCCCGATCACGGCTCCGACCCGGCCTCGATGAAGACCCGGGCCCGCCGCGACGGCGACGACTGGGTCCTCGACGGCGGCAAGATGTGGATCACCAACGCACCGGTCGCCGACGTCGGGGTGATCTGGGCCCGCACCGAGGAGGGCATCAGCGGGTTCGCGGTGCCGATGGACACGCCCGGCGTGACGGCCCGCGAGGTGCACCACAAGCTGTCGCTGCGGGCCTCGTGCACCGGCGAGATCGTGCTCGACGGGGTGCGGCTGCCGGCGAGCGCCCAGCTGCCCCTCGCACGCGGACTGAAGGCCCCGTTGTCGTGCCTCACCGAGGCGCGCTACGGGATCGTGTGGGGCGCGCTCGGGGCGGCCCGCGACAGCCTCCACACGGCGCTGGACTACGCCGGCTCGCGGGAGCAGTTCGGCCGGCCGATCGCCGGGTTCCAGCTGACCCAGGCCAAGCTCGCCGACGCCGCCGTCGAGCTGCAGAAGGGCTACCTGCTGGCGCTGCACCTCGGGCGCCGGGCCGACCGCGGGGAGCTGCGGCCGGAGCAGGTCAGCGTGGGCAAGCTCAACAACGTGCGGGAGGCCCTGGCGATCGCCCGGCAGTGCCGCACGATCCTCGGCGCCAACGGCATCAGCGCCGAGTATCCGGTGATGCGCCACGCCGCCAACCTTGAGACGGTGCTCACCTACGAGGGCACCTCGGAGATCCATCAGCTGGTCATCGGGCAGAAGCTCACAGGCATCGCCGCCTTTGGCTGAACACGGGCTGAGATCGACTCGCGACGTTTTGCGGTGCGCCTTACCTTGATAGGGAGAAGATCCTCCCCGAGGAGTGGCGAGCATGGCGCGCAGCGACGACGACAAGGTCCTCCCCTCCTCCGAGGAGCCGAAGGACCCCAAGACCTCTGAATACCCGGAGATCACCGGCCCGCAGATCGGTGACACGCTCGACCCGCGCCCCAACCCCGAGCCCGTCGTCGTCCCGGTGAAGCAGGGCGGCGGGGCCATGCGCGGGCTCTTCTGGCTGGTCGCCACCATCGGCCTTGTCGTCGCCCTCGTGCTCGGGGCCAAGACGATCGGGCTGTTCCCCGACCTCAAGAACCCGTTCGCCGAGGAGCAGACCGACCGCAGCGGCCCCGCGCTGCTCAAGTCGGTGCAGGACCTCAGCCAGTTCGTGGCCGCCGAGGGCAACTTCGAGGTCATCGTCGACGTGCAGAAGGACCGCAAGTACATCCCGGACTTCCTGCTCAACGAGCGGATCCTGTTCGTCGCGGCCGGGTCGGTCGAGGTCTATGTCGACTTCGCCAGCATCGGCCAGGGTTCGGTCAAGGAGTCCGAGGACCGCCGATCGGCGGAGATCACGCTGCCGGCGCCGCAGCTGCGCCCGGTGCGCATCAACAATGAGCGAAGCTACGTGTACTCCGAGGAGCGCGGCGTCTTCAACCGCATCGGAGACGTCTTCAGTTCTGACCCGAATCGTCTCCAGGAGGTCTACCGGCTCGCCGAGACGAAGATCGCCGACGCCGCCAAGGATGCTGACCTGGGCAAACGGGCCGAGGAGAACACCCGCAAGATGCTCCAGCAGTTCCTCGCCGCGCTGGGTTACACATCGGTGACGGTGAACTTCCAGGCGGGCTGATCGGCGGGATGAACTGGCAAGTTCCCTAACGGTGATTGCGCGGTAACACGGCGAACACTGGTCATTTACCCGATGGACCAACTTGCGTGGGTCCCATCACAGTACTTGACTCGGGGTAACTGGTTGATCCGCGATCTGCTGACCTGGGGCGGAGGTGACGGTGGCTACCGTCGCGCTCAAAGATGTGATGAAGGTGTTCGCCGACGGCACCGTGGCTGTCGATCGTGTGAATCTTGACGTGGGACAGGGCGAGTTCATGGTGCTCCTGGGTCCCAGCGGCTGCGGCAAGTCGACGCTGCTGCGCATGGTGGCCGGCCTGGAGGACCCCACCTCCGGTGCCATCATCATGGACGGCGAGCTGGCCAACGACCTCCCGCCGCGCGAACGGGGCGTCGCGATGGTCTTCCAGGACTTCGCCCTCTATCCGCACATGACCGTCGGCGAGAACATCGGCTTCCCCCTGCGGCTGTCCGGCGTCGAGCCGCAGCCGCGGGCCGAGCAGGTCGCCGAGGTCGCGAGCGCGCTGGGCATCGGCGACGTGCTCGCCCGTAAGCCCGGGCAGCTCTCCGGTGGTCAGCGCCAGCGGGTCGCGATGGGCCGGGCCATCGTGCGCCGCCCGAAGCTCTTCCTCATGGACGAGCCACTGTCCAACCTGGACAGCGGCCTGCGGGCCGAGCTGCGCGCCGAGATCTCCGGCCTGGTGCGGGAGCTCGGCGTCACCACGATCTACGTGACCCACGACCAGGCCGAGGCGCTGACCATGGCCGACCGGGTCGCGATCCTGCGCAAGGGCGTCCTCCAGGACGTCGGGACGCCGACGCAGGTGTACGGGCGGCCGGCCACCCTGTACGTGGCCGCCTTCCTCGGCAGCCCGCGCATGAACCTGCTCGAGGCCGAGGTCTACGTGCACCTCGACCGGCACATCGCGCTGCACATGGGCGACCAGGTCCTCCACCTGCCGTGGAACGACCTGCGCTCGCGTCAGGTCGCGCACTTCCACGGCGAGCGCATCGTGATCGGCGTGCGGGCCGAGGCCCTGACGCCGGTGCCCGACACCACCTCCGGAGACGTGCTGCGAGGCCGGATCCGGTATCTCGAGCACCACGGCCACGAGTCGCTGGCCTTCCTCGACATCGGCGCCACGGCGGTCATCGTCGACGAGATCGGCAAGCCGCCGACGGACGTGCCGATCAACGGCGGCGGCCTGCGCAAGTTCGTCAGCAAGCTCACCGGCCGCGGCGGCGGCTCGGAAGAGGTGGAGCTGGTCGGCGCCGGCGTCAACGGCCGCGGCGCGCCGCGCCGCAACGCCCAGCGGGAGAGCGTGCTGAGCGACCCCGGCCGCCACCACCGCCGCCCGGCCGAGCTGGCCGTGCGACTCGCGCCGTACCCCGCCGTCACGCACGGTCACCCATTGACGGTGGCCGTCCGGATGGAGGCTCTGCACTTTTTCGACGAAAGAGGACAACGCATCGATGTGGGGTGGCGCTGAGTGATGCGCGTCGCATAGCCTGCCGCCAACTTCGACGGAGTAGGGGGAAGCTCCGATGGCAACACATGGCGATACCGGCAGCGGGCTGCTCATCATCGAGCGGATTCTGCGTGACCGGGATTCCATCTGGCGGCAGATCGGCGAAGAGCGCGATCTGGGCAAACTCACCCGACAGATGCTGTACAGCTCCGTGGTGGCACTGGCCTGCTACGGAGCGGTGCTCGGCGCCTCCAACAGCGTGTTGCAGGCAGGAGTGTCGGCGCTCAAGCTGCCACTGCTGTTCCTGACCACGCTGGCCATCTGCCTGCCCACGCTGTACCTGTTCAACCTCGTGTTCGGCGCGCGGTTACAGGTACGGCAGGCACTGGCACTGGTCATGGTGACGATCACCGTCACGTCCGTGCTGACGCTGGCGTTCGCGCCGATCAGTCTGTTCTTTCTGATCACGGCGTACAGCTACTCGTTCTTCAAGATCCTGAACGTGGCAATCCTGACGCTCTCGGCGTTCGTCGGCCTCCGGTTCCTGACCGGCGGCATGCGGCTGCTCAACGAGCAGACGGCGGCGCTGGCGGCCGCGCGGCGGCGCGAGCACGAGGAGCAGGCACGGGCGGAGAAGGCCGAGCGCGAGCGAGCGGAGGCGCTCGCGCTGGCCGAACTGGCCGCTGCCGCTTCGGAAGCGGACGACGACGAAGAGCAGGAGGCGGTCCCGGCGACGGTCGGGGCCAACGGGGCGGGCGCCCAGCAGGCGGTCGCCCCGGTGTCGGCCGTTCCGGTCTCGGTGGCTCCTGTGTCGGCGGTTCCGGTCTCTCCGGTGCCGCAGCAGCCGATGCCGATCCTGCCGCCGTACCCGATGCAGCCCCAGCCGGTGCTCATGCCGGACGGGCGGCTGGCCTACCCGGTCCCACCTCCGGCCCCGCGGCCGGGGCCGCGGCCGGTCGCGGGGGAACTCGCCCCCGGCGAGCGGCCGGCCAGCATGGCCCTGCTCAACGTCTGGATCCTGCTGTTCGGGTTCGTCGGCACGCAGCTCGCCTGGACGCTGCGGCCGTTCTTCGGCGAGCCGCACGAGAAGTTCGAGATCTTCCGCGAGATCGAGGGCAACTTCTACGTCAACATCGTGAAGGCGATCGGCGAGCTGTTCACGTAGGTTGCTACCCGCCGGTAACATGCCGGCATGACCGTTGACGCCACGGCGCTCGCCGCCGGACTGATTTCGGCGGTGCCGTTCGCACGTACCGTCGGCATCGAGATCACCGATGTGACGCTCGATGCCGGCGGGGTGCGTGCGACCGCCACCCTGCCGGACGAGGAACGCCTGCACAACCACGTCGCCGGGCCCCACGCCGGCGCACTGTTCGCCCTCGGCGAGACCGCCTCGGGGGCCGTCGTGATGGCCGCGTTCGGCCAGCACCTGTCGCTCGGCACGCCACTTGCCGTGCGGGCCGACATCGCCTACCACAAGCTCGCTCGCGGCCCGGTCACCGCCACCGCCACGCTCGACCGTCGCGTCGACGAGGTGATCGCCGAGCTCCAGGCCGGCGAGCGCCCGGAGTTCCCGGTGACGATCGAGATCGCGCGCGCCGACGGCGCCGTGACCACCGTGATGACCGTCGTCTGGACCATCCGCCCGCACGGCTGACCTGCACCGGCGCCCGAGACGGCCCCGCGTCCGGGTCGTTAACTACTGGAAGGTTTCTTGACTATTACTGAGCTGTGATGTGACCATTCTCGCCAGGTGCGAAGGGTGGTTCACGCATGGATGCAAGTACGGGGGCCGAGCTGGCCGGCATGGCGGATGCCGTGCTCCAGCCGGGATTCATGGGCAAGGAGCCACCACCGTGGCTGCGTCGCCGCCTCGCCGAAGGGCTGGGCGGCGTTGCTCTCTTCGCCCGCAACGTCGTGGACCGCGACCAGGTCGCCGAGCTGACCGCGGCGCTGCGGGCGGAGAAGCCCGACGTCATCGTCGCGATCGACGAGGAGGCCGGCGACGTCACCCGCGTCGATGCCCACATCGGCAGCCCGTGGCCCGGCAACCTGGCCCTCGGCGCGATCGACGACCCGGCCCTGACCCGCGAGGTCGCCGGCCATATCGGCCGTGACCTGGCATCGGTCGGCATCACGTTCGACTACGCGCCGGACGCCGACGTCAACTCCGACCCCAACAACCCGGTCATCGGCTCGCGGGCGTTCGGCGCCGAGCCGGAGCGGGTCGCCCGGCACACCGCGGCCTGGATCACCGGCCTCCAGGAGGCCGGCGTGGCCGCCTGCGCCAAGCACTTCCCGGGCCACGGCAACACCAGCGTCGACTCACACCTGGACGTGCCGATCATCAAGGCCAGCCGGGCCGACCTGGAGGCCACCGAGCTGGTGCCGTTCCGCGCCGCGATCGAGGCCGGCGTGCTGGCGGTGATGAGCGCCCACCTGCGCGTGCCGGCGATCGACGCCGACCTGCCGGCCACCCTGAGCCGGCGCATCATGACCGACCTGCTGCGCGGTGAGCTCGGCTTCGACGGGCTGATCGTCACCGACGGCATCGAGATGCGCGCGATCTCCGACCGCTTCGGCATCGCCCGGGCGACGGTCATGGCTCTGGCCGCGGGTGCCGACGCGATCTGCGTCGGCGGCGACCACGCCGACGAGGAGACGGCGACGATGCTGCGCGACGCGATCGTCGCCGCCGTCCGCGCGGGCGAGCTGCCCGAGGAGCGCCTGGCCGACGCGGCCGCCCGGGTCGCCCGCCTGGCCGCCTGGTCCGCCGCCGTGCCGAAGGTCGCGCCCGACCCGCGCGCCGCCGAGCTGGGCCTGTCCGCGGCCCGCCGCGCGCTGCGCATCACGGCCCCGGACGCGGCGTTCCCGATCGCCGCGAACCCGTACGTGATCGAGTTCCAGCCCCAGCTCAACTTCGCCATCGCGCCGGAGACGCCGTGGGGCCTCATCGCCCCGCTGGCCGAGCTGCTGCCGGGGACCGCGGGCGTGCGGCTGTCGTCGGAGGAGGGCCTGCCGTCGGCCCTGGAGGCCTCGCTCGGCCGGCCCCTGGTGCTTGTCGTCCGGGATCCGCATCGGTACCCCTGGATGGCCGACGCGCTGCGCGCCTGCCTCGCGGTGCGCCCCGAGGCGGTGGTCGTGGAGATGGGCGTGCCGGCCGACCCGCGCGGCGAGCGCCACATCGCCACGTTCGGCGCCACGGCCGCGTCCGGCCGCGCGGTCGCGGAGCTGCTGGCCGGCCGCTGACCGCCGCGATCTTGGAGTTGTGGTCCCCGACTTGTCACGCTTTTTCCGACATATTCGGGACCACGAGTCCAAGATCGCGGAGGAGGGGGCCCGCTCAGCGTGGGCTCAGGCGGGGTTTCCGTCGGGCGTCTAGCATGCCGGTATGCCCCGCTCCCAGACCCGCCCCGGTGCCGCCCTGATCGCCGCCCTCGCGGTGCTGGTCGTCGCCCTCGCCGGATGCTCCAGCAAGAAGGACGACAAGGAAGGCCAGGCCGACCCCAACCTGCCGGCCGCCGCCGGGCTGCTCAAGGAGTCGTCGACGGCGATGGCCGGCATCAAGTCGGCCAAGTTCCTGATCACCGCCGACGGCACGATCGCCGGCGTCGCCCTGAAGCGCGCCGAGGGCGTGCTGACCAAGGAGGGCAGCGCCGAGGGCACGGCCCAGGTCGAGCAGATGGGCACCAACGTCGAGCTCGCCTTCACCATCGTCGGGCAGACGATGTGGCTCAAGGGGCCGACCGGCACCTACCAGCAGCTGCCGCTTGCGCTCGCCGCGACCGTGTACGACCCGTCGGCGATCCTCAACCCCGACAAGGGCATCGCCAAGGTCGTCGCCACCGCGACCGACGGCAAGTCCGAGGCGACCGAGACGGTCGAGGGGCAGGAGGCCTACCGGGTCTCGGCGAAGTTCCCGGCCGAGTTCCTGTCCAACATCGTGCCCGGCGTGACCGGCAGCATCCCCGGCAAGCTGTGGATCGCCAAGGACGGCAAGCGGGTGCTCAAGGCCACGTTCGAGCTGCCGGCGGTCGGCGACGCGAAGGGCGGCACGGTCACCGTGACGTTCAAGGAGTTCGACGCGACCGTGAACGTCAGTGCTCCACAGCAGTGACACGGCCGCGCCGGAGGCGAAGAGCCTGACCAAGCGCCGCCTGGCCATCGGGGTCGGCGGCGCGACGGTGCTGCTCGCGGCGCTCGACGCGTACGTCGTCGTGGGCGTGCTCACCGACATCCTCGACTCGCTGCACATCGCGGCCAACCGGCTCGAGCGGGTCACGCCGGTCGTCACCGGGTTCCTGCTCGGGTACATCGCCGGCATGCCGCTGCTCGGCTCGCTGTCCGACCGCTTCGGGCGGCGGCCGGTGCTGGTCGGCTGCCTGGTCGGCTTCGCCGCCGGGTCGGTGCTGACGGCGGCGTCGGGCGACTCGGTCTGGCTGCTGACCGCCGGCCGGACCGTGCAGGGGCTGGCCGGCGGCGCGCTGCTGCCGGTGACCCTCGCGCTGGCCGGCGACCTGTGGGCCGAGCAGCGCCGGGCGACCGTGCTGGGCGCGGTCGGCGCGGCGCAGGAGCTCGGCAGCGTGCTCGGGCCGCTGTACGGCGTCGGGGTCGCGGCGCTGCTCGGCGGCTGGCGGGGCATCTTCTGGCTGAACCTGCCGCTGGTCGCTGTCGCGATCGTGCTCGTGTGGGTGGCACTGCCGAAGCAGGCCTCAGCGGTACCACAGCGGAAAACGGATCTCGTCGGAGGAACGCTGCTCGCGCTGGCCCTCGGGGCGGCCGTCGTCGGGCTCTACAACCCGGATCCGGAGCGGTCGGTGCTGCCGCCGTGGGGGCCCTGGGCGCTGCTCGGCGCGGTGGCCGGGGTGGTGCTGTTCGTGCTGTGGGAGCTGCGCGCCGAGCATCGGCTGATCGACCTGGCCGGCGTCGCGAAGCGGCCGTTCCTGGGCGCGCTCGCCGCGAGTTTCTGCGCGGGTGCCGCGCTGATGGTGACGCTCGTCGATGTGGAGCTCGTCGCCCAGACGCTGCTGGGCAAGCAGGGGGTCGACGCGACGCTGGTGCTGACCCGCTTCCTGATCGCGCTGCCGGTCGGCGCGGTGCTCGGCGGCTGGCTGGCCGGGCGGATCGGCGAGCGGTGGGTGACGCTCGCGGGCATGCTGGTCGCGGCCGCCGGCTACTTCCTGATCGCGGGCGCGCTGCAGTCCTCGATGCTCCAGTGGTACCTGATGATCGCCGGCTTCGGCCTCGGGCTGGTGATCGCCCCGCTGTCCGGCGTCGTGCTCCGCGCGACCCCGCCCGGCGAGCACGGCGTGGCATCGTCGTCGGTCGTCGTCGCCCGCATGATGGGCATGCTCGTCGGGGTCGCCGCGCTGACCGCGTGGGGCCTGCACCGCTTCCACGAGCTGACCGCCGGCCTGCAGTTCCCGCTGGTGTTCGGGCAGCCGGCCGACGAGCAGCGCCGCCTGATGGACGCCTACAAGGCCGCCCTGCAGGATGCGCTGCGCACGGAGTACCGCGAGATCTTCCTCGTCACCGCGGTGCTCTGCCTGCTGGGGGCGGCGGCCGCCCTCCTGCTGACGTTCAGAGGTGACCGCAGTCCCGCGCCAGCGAGCAGATCGCGATGAGGCGCAGCGTCGGCCACTCCGCCTTCGACCAGTCGAGCTCGCCGGTCGGCGGCAGCTGCCACTCGGCCTCGATCAGCGCGTCGCGCACGCCGGTCGCGTAGCCGGCCAGCGGGATCACGCCCGGGCCGCGCTCCGGGTCGCCGAGCGCGTCGCGAATGGCGGCCGCGTGCTGGTCGACGGCGGCCCGCAGCCCGGCCGACCCGGCGGCGGCCGCGAGGCCCGCCTCGCCCAGCCAGGTCATGAGGCCGTTGAGGGTGGCCCGCGCGGCGGACTGGCGGGTGGCTTCGGCGAGGTCCTTGAACATGCCAGGGACTTCGACCGGGCCACCCGCCGGGTTACCCCGGTGACCGGGCCGCACCCCGGATCACCGGGGAAGCAACTCAGCGGTAGCTGTGCGCCTTGTTCTCGTCCGGCATGAGCACCCACAGCACGATGTAGATCACGAACTGCGGGCCCGGGAGCAGGCACGAGATCGCGAAGATCAGCCGCATGGTGTTCGGCGAAATGCCGAAGCGGCGGGCGAGACCCGAACAGACGCCGGCGATCCAACGGTTACCACTGGGCCTGACGAGACTGGACATCACGAGCTCCTTCATCGACGTGTACCTCAACGGTAGGAATGCCCGGCCACCCCGCCCTCCAACCTTTGACGGAACTTTGCGAGGCCGCCCATTAGGGATTCGTCCGCACGGGGCAGGTGCCGCACGGGGGTATCGGGTCGGTTGCGGAGCGTTGCGTCCCGGTTGAGCCCCTCACGGCCGGTGTGATCCACCCGATGTCAGGTGCGTCCACGACCCTGACGGAAGGCTCTTCTCATCGTGACCCGGTTCGCCCGCCGCGCCACCATCGCCGCCGCCCTGCTCGTCGCCCCCCTCGGCCTCGCGCTGTCCACCGCGAGCGGCGCCTCCGCGGCCACCGCGCCGCCCACCGCGGCGGCTGCCGCGAAGCTCGAGACGCAGGTCGTCACGCTCACCAACAACTACCGCACCGCTCACGGCTGCAAGGCCCTGCGGATCGACACCCGGCTGGTCGCCGCCGCGCGGGCGCACAGCACCGACATGGTGAGCAAGAGCTTCTTCTCGCACACCGGCTCCGACGGCAGCACGTTCGTGCAGCGCGAGGTGCGCGCCGGCTACACCAAGGGCGCCTCGGCCGAGAACATCGCCTGGGGCTACCGCACCCCGCAGGACGTCGTCAACGCCTGGATCAACAGCCCCGGACACCGGGCGAACATCCTGAACTGCTCCAGCGTGGCAGTCGGCGTCGGCGTGGCCTACAAGACCAACGGCACCCCGTACTGGACGCAGGACTTCGGCCGCGTCTGAGCGCATTCTTCGTGAATCTGGCGAGCGTCGTCCCGGCGCTCGCCAGATGACATTCAGGCCAGGTTCACGCCGCGACCCTAGCGTCGCGGACCATGGAAAATCTTCGACGGATCGGTATCGGCGTCGGCCTCGGCGTCCTGACGCTCGCCATCGCCGCGCCGAGCGCCTCGGCCCACGGCACCTTCGGTCAGGCCACGCTGACCGGCTGGGCCGCGCTGCCGGCCCGCACGTTCGTGTCCGCGAGCGACCCGTCCGGGTCGCTGCTCGGCGGCACCCCGTCCAACGGTGTGACCCCGCCGTTCGACGACCAGCCGATCCAGGGCTTCAGCGGCATCGTCCGCAACGGCGACGGCACGTTCGAGGTGCTGTCGGACAACGGCTACGGCAACAAGGCCAACAGCGCCGACTTCGTGCTGCGCATCCACCGCGTCGCTCCCGACTACGGCAAGAAGACCGTCGACGTGCTCGGCGGCATCAACCTGACCGACCCGAACAGCTTCGTGCCGTTCCCGCTGACCCGCGCGGACCGGGTGCTCACCGGCTCGGACTTCGACGTCGAGTCGATCCAGCGGGCCAAGGACGGCTCGTACTGGATCGGTGACGAGTTCGGCCCCTGGCTGCTGCACTTCGACCGGGCCGGCCGCCTGCTCCAGGCGCCGATCCCGCTGCCGGACGTCCGCGCGCCGGAGAACCCGGCCGGCAACCCGAACCTCAACAGCAGCAAGGGCTTCGAGGGCCTGGCCCAGTCGCCCGACGGCCGGAAGCTGTACGCCCTGCTGGAGGGCGTCGTGGCCGGCGACCCGGCCGGCGCGCTGCGCTTCAACGAGTTCGACACGGTGCAGCAGCAGTACACCGGCAAGCGCTACGTCTACCAGCTCGAGGACCCGAGCTACGCCATCGGCGACGCGATCGCCGTCGACGAGGACCGGTTCCTGGTCATCGAGCGGGACAACGGCCAGGGCGCCACGGCCGTGTTCAAGCGGATCTACCTCGCCGACAAGCGCGACCGCAACCGCGACGGCAAGATGGACAAGACGCTGGTCGCCGACCTGATGAACCTGGCCGACCCGCGCCACCTGGGCGGCACCTCGAACGTCTTCACGTTCCCGTTCACGACCATCGAGGACGTCGTGATCCTCGACGACCGCACGCTGGGCGTGGTGAACGACAACAACTTCCCGTTCTCCAGCGGCCGCACCCCGGGCCAGCCGGACAACAACGAGTTCATCACCATCCGCCTGACCGACTCGCTGCACGCCGACAAGCGCTTCCTGCACTAGTGCGCCGGGCGCGCCCCTCGTGAGAGGGGCGCGCCTCAGCAGTGGGCCAGCATGCAGACGGCCAGCAGGCGGAGCATCGGCCAGGTCGGAGCCGACCAGTCGTCAAGGGTGTCGCCGGCCTCGCGGGCCGCGTCGCGGATCGCCGCCGCGTAGCCGGCCAGCGCCACCGGGTCGAGCAGCGTCCCGCCGAGCGACTCGCGGATCGACGCCGCGTGCTGGTCGAGGCGGGCGAGCAGGTCGGGCCGGGCGGCCACGGCCGCGTGGCCGGGGCGGCCGACCGTGGTGGCGAGCTCGGTGAGGCCGGCCCGGGCGATCCAGGCGCGCCGGCCGGCGGTCAGTTCATCGAAGGGCGCACTCACGCTCGCGACCATAAGCCGAGCATGCAACGCCGCGCAGCCCCGACAGCCCCCGAGTCGGCCGATCGTCAGGTTCCACGGGTTGGTTTGTTGGGTATTTGCACCCGCATGGCCGATCGCGACGAGACCCCCGAAGAGCGTTTCGACCGCAACTGGACCGAGCTGCTGCAGGAACTGCGGGTCGCGCAGACCGGTGTGCAGTTCCTCTTCGCGTTCCTGCTGATCCTGCCGTTCAACCAGCGGTTCGAGACGATCACCGACGTCCAGCGTGCAACGTACATCGCCACGCTGCTGCTCACCGTCGCCGCCACGGTGTGCCTCATCGCCCCGGTGAGCCACCACCGCATCCTGTTCCGGCGGGGGCGCAAGAAGGAGCTGGTCGGCGTCTCCAGCCACCTTGCCGGGGTTGGCCTGGTGTTTCTCTGGCTGTCGATCGTCGGCGCGGTGTTCCTGATCGTCGGGGTCGTGGTGGACACGTCGTGGGCCGTCGCCGTCGCGGTCGTTCTCGCCGTCGCATTCATCACCATCTGGTACCTCGTGCCCACGTTCAAGAGGTAGTTGACACCGCACTGTGCGCTGCGACACAGTGGGAGCGCTCCCAATTCCCTTCCGCCACAAGGGGTGTCTGTGCAGCGTTCTCTGTTAGCCGCCGGCGCGGCGGTGATACTGGTCGTTCCGTTGACCGCCTCCGCCGCGTACGCCGAACCCGCAGAACAGATCGTCAACGGAACCTTCGACAGCGGTACCGATCCGTGGTGGTGGACCGGCAACGCGCCGGCGAGCGTCGTGAACGGGCGCCTGTGCGCCGCGATCCCGGCCGGCACCGCCAACCCGTGGGACGCCATCATCGGGCAGAACGCCATCAACCTCCAGGCCGGCGAGTCCTACCGGCTCGCGTTCGAGGCAAGTGCGACGGTTCCGGTGACCGTGCGGGCCAACGTCCAGCTCGCCGACCCGCCGTACACGCAGGAGCTGTCCGCCCTGCCGGCGCTGACGGCGGAGCCGCAGCAGTTCAGCTACACCTTCACGGCCGCCGCCGACACCACCGCCGGCCAGGTCGCGTTCCAGGTCGGAGGCAGCGCCACCGCGTGGACCCTGTGCCTCGACAACGTCTCGTTGCAGGGAGGTGCCCCACCACCCGTGTACGTCCCCGACACCGGCCCCCGCGTGCGGGTCAACCAGGTCGGCTACCTGACCAACGGCCCCAAGCAGGCCACCGTCGTGACCGAGGCGACGACCGCGCTGCCCTGGCAGCTGCGCAACGCGGCCGGCGCGGTGGTCACCAGCGGCACGACGGCCCCGCGGGGCGTCGACCCCACGTCCGGCCAGAACGTCCACACGCTGGACTTCTCCGGATACCGTGCGGCGGGCACCGGGCTGACCCTGACCGTTGACGGCGAGACCAGCGTGCCCTTCGACGTGGGCGTCAACGCCGCCTACGAGAAGCTCCGCGTGGACGCGCTGTCGTTCTACTACACCCAGCGCAGCGGCATCGAGATCCTCGACAGCATCGCCCCCGGCTACGCCCGCAAGGCCGGCCACGTGGGCGTCGCGCCCAACCAGGGCGACACCGACGTGCCCTGCCAGCCGGGCGTCTGCGACTACCGGCTCGACGTGCGCGGCGGCTGGTACGACGCCGGCGACCACGGCAAGTACGTCGTCAACGGCGGCATCTCGGTCTACCAGCTCCTGAGCACGTTCGAGCGGACCAAGCTGGCCGCCAGCCGTCCGGACCGCCTCGCCGACGGCTCGCTGCGCATCCCCGAGCACGGCAACAAGGTCCCCGACGTGCTCGACGAGGCGCGCTGGGAGCTGGAGTTCATGCTGCGCATGCAGGTCCCGGCCGGTCAGCCGAAGGCCGGCATGGTCCACCACAAGGTCCACGACCAGGCCTGGACCGGCCTGCCGCTCGACCCGGCGGCCGACCCGCAGCCGCGCGAGCTGCACCCGCCGTCGACGGCGGCGACGCTCAACCTGGCGGCGACCGCCGCGCAGGGCGCCCGGCTGTTCCAGCCCTACGACAAGGCGTTCGCGGCGAAGTTGCTGGCCGCGGCCCGCACCGCGTACGCGGCGGCGGTGGCCAACCCGGCGGTCTACGCCCCGGCGTCCGACGGCATCGGCGGCGGCGCCTACGACGACACCGACGTGACCGACGAGTTCTACTGGGCCGCCGCCGAGCTCTACCTCAGTACCGGCGAGAAGGCCTATCGGGACGCGGTCGTCGCGTCGCCGTGGCACACCGCCGACCTGTTCCGCCCGGAGGCGTTCGACTGGAAGTTCACCGCGACGGCCGGCCGGCTCGACCTGGCCACCGTCCCCAGTGGACTGCCCGACCGTGACCGGGTGCGCCGGTCGGTCGTCGACGGAGCCAACAAGTACCTGGCCACCCTCCAGGCCAGCCCGTACGGCATCACCTACGCGCCCACCGGCGGCAAGTTCGACTGGGGCTCCAACAACCTGGTGCTGAACAACCTGGTGGTGGTCGCGACCGCGTTCGACATCAGCGGCGCGGCACAGTTCCGCGACGGCGTGGCCGCCGGCATGGACTACCTGCTGGGCCGCAACGCGCTCAACCAGTCGTACATCACCGGCTACGGCGAGCGGGCGTCGAAGAACCAGCACTCGCGGATGTACGCGCACCAGCTCAACCCGGCGCTGCCCAACCCGCCGGCCGGCTCGCTCGCGGGCGGCCCGAACTCGTCGATCCAGGACCCGGTGGCCTCGAAGCTGCTCGCGGGCTGCGCGCCGCAGTTCTGCTACGTCGACGACATCGAGTCGTGGTCGACCAACGAGATCACCATCAACTGGAACTCGACCCTGTCCTGGGTGGCCTCGTTCCTGGCCGACCAGGGCGAGGGCGGCCCGGCCGCCGCGCCGGTCTGCTCGGTGTCGTACAGCAAGCTGCTCGACTTCGGCGGCGCGTTCATCGCACAGGCGACCGTTCGCAACACCAGCGGCCGCACGCTGAACGACTGGAAGCTGCGCTTCGCGTACACCGGCGCGCAGAAGGTGGACCTGGCCGTCAACGGCACGGTCCGCCAGACGGCGGCGTCGGTCGAGGTCACGCCGCGCCAGACGCGGCTGCGGCCGGGCGAGTCGACCACGATCCTGCTGGTCGGCCGCGTGGACTGGGGCCCGAACCCGGTTCCGGCGTACTTCTCCTGCGCCTGAACCCCGCGATCTTGGAGTTGTGGTCCCGCCTTTATGGCGCTATTCCGGACATTTCCGGGACCACAACTCCAAGATCGCGCGAGGGGAGGCGGCGGTCAGGCGAGCCAGACGACCAGCGCGACCACCACGGCGATCAGGACCACCACCGGGACGGCGATCTTGACCAAGGTCGCCGTGCCGGCGACCTTCGTCAGGTCGACCGCCTCGGCCTCGGGGCCCTCGATCTTCCGTACCGCCGGGGCCTCGGTGGCCACCGCGGCGGGGGCTTCCTCGGCGGGGGCTGCCTCAACAGGGGCCTCGGCGACCGTCTCGACAGGCGCCTCAACCGGCGTCTCGGCGGCCGGCTCGGCCACCGTCACCGGGGCGTCGGCCATCGACTTCTCCAGGTTCTCCACGAACTGGGTCAGCAGCCGCGTGCTGATGTCGCCGATCGTGCTGCGCCCCATCTGCGCGAGGGGGCCGGCGATGCTCAGGTCCGTCTCCACCTGGACCCGCGTGGACGCGCCCTCGTCGACGAGCACCGCGGTCACGAGCGCCGACGCGCGCCCCTTGCCGCTCGCGTCGCGGCCCTTCGCCTCGATCACGGCGCGGTGGGCGGCGGCGTCCTGCTCCTTGAAGACGGCGGTGCCGGAGAACGCGGCCGTCATCGGGCCGACCTTGACCTTGACCTTGCCGTGGTACTCGTCGCCGCGGACCTCGGTCAGCTGCGCGCCCGGCATGCAGGGCGCGATCCGCTCGATGTCGGTCAGGACCGCCCAGGTCTCGTTGATCGGGCGGGGCACGACGAACTCATTGGTGAGCAGCATGAGGGGTACTCCCTTGTAGAGCGTCGAGGAGGGGTTGGACCGCGGCCAGCGAGTGTCCGCTGACCACGGCGTCGCAGTAGGGCCAGGCGGCGGCCATCCCGCCGACCAGCGGTTGGTAGCGGGGGCTCTGGGTTCGGGGGTTGACCCAGACGATGCGGTGCGCCAGCCGGGCGAGCCGGGCCATCTCCCGCCCGACCTGGGCGGGGTCGCCGGTCTCCCAGCCGTCGGAGACGATGAGCACGACGGCGCCGCGGGCCATCCCGCGCCGGCCGAAGTCGTCGTTGAAGCGCTTGAGCGCGGCGCCGATGCGGGTGCCGCCGGACCAGTCGGGCGCGGCCCGCCCGGCGCGCTCCAGGGCGACCGCCGGGCGCGTGCGGGCCAGCACCCGGGTGAGCCGGGTGAGCCGCGTGGCGAACGTGAACACCTCGGCCCGCGATGTGCCGGCCGCGCAGTACAACAGCTGCAGCATCGCCCTCGCGTAGGGCTCCATGGAGCCCGAGATGTCGCACAGGGCGACCAGCCGCCGGGGCTTGGTCCGCGGCGCGCGGCGCAGCAGCCGCAGCGGATGGCCGCCGGTCGTGCGGGCCCGGCGGAGAGTGGCCCGCAGGTCGATGGCGCGTCCGCTCGGCGTCCGCACGAAGCGGCGCGTGCGGCGCGGCGGTGTGGCGACCGCCAGCCGGCGCATCAGATCGGTGAGCAGCGCCAGCTCGTCGGGGCTCAGCGTGGCGAAGTCGCGGGAGGCGAGCCGCTCGGCCCCGCTGCCCACGGTGGAAAGCGGGGCCTCGACCTCGCGCTCCTGTGTGGAGGGCCGGTCCGACACGGTAGGAGTTCCGCCGCCCGACTGGGTTGTCGTTGATGTGCCCGGCGCGTTGGCGTCGCCGCGCTCAGCGCCGGCCGGGTCCACGTAGCCCCGGAAGATCGCGTCGAAGACCCGGTCGAGGATCTCGAACTGCTCCGGCCGGCAGGTGAGCGTCGCGCGGGCGATCCGGTGCAGCTCGTCGGTCGACCCGGGGTCGAGCAGCGTGACCGCGCGGGCGAACCGCTCGCCGCGGTCGGGCCCGACCGGCAGGCCGGCGTCGTGCAGCGCCTCGCCGAAGCCCGCGACCAGGCCGGCCAGGTCGCCGCGTAACTCACCCCGCAACGAGATCCGCCAACCCCGTCCGGCGAGCCACCTCCTCGTCCTCCCGGTACTTCAGGGCGGCGCCGAGCGTCAGGTCGGCCGACTTGTCGTCGAGCGGCAGGTTCAGCAGGCGCAGCGCGTTGGCCCAGCTGATCGCCTCGGCGACGCCCGGCGGCTTGGCCAGGTCGAGCCCGCGCAGCCGGGCCACGGTGCCGGCGACCTGGGCGGCGAGGAGCTGGTCGGCGCCCGGCACGCGCTGCCGGATGATGGCGGCGACGCGCGAGGCCTCCGGGTAGCCGATCCAGTGGTACAGGCAGCGCCGCAGCAAAGCGTCGTGCAGGTCGCGGGTGCGGTTGGAGGTCAGCACCACCACCGGCGGGACGACCGCGGTGCGCGTGCCCAGCTCGGGGATCGTCACCGAACCCTCGGCGAGCAGCTCGAACAGGAACGCCTCGAACTCGTCGTCGGCCCGGTCGACCTCGTCGATCAGCAGCACCGCCGGACGGGGGCCGGGGTGCTCGATCGCCGCGAGCAACGGGCGGCGCAGCAGGTAGTCGGGCGTGAACAGGTCCGCCTCGCGCGGGACCTCGCCGCGCGCCTCGGCGAGGCGGATGCCGAGCAGCTGGCGGGGGTAGTTCCACTCGTACAGCGCCTCGGCCGCGCTCAGCCCCTCGTAGCACTGCAGGCGGATGAGCGGCGTGTCGAGGGTGGCCGCGAGCGCGGCCGCGGCGGCGGTCTTGCCGACGCCGGGCTCGCCCTCCAGCAGGATCGGTTGCTTCAGGTGTACCGCCAGGAAGAGCGCGGTCGCGAGGCTCGGATCGGCGAGGTATCCCTGTACGGCCAGGCCGTCGACGAGTTCGTCGATCGACTCCATCAGAGGTACCGGGCCGGGTTGTCCGCGAACGCGCGCCGGCAGCCGGAGCCGCAGAAGTAGTACATCGTCCCGGCGTGCTCGTACTGCAGCGCGTCGGGGACGACCGCCACGTCCATGTCGCACACGAGGTCCTTGGCGATGGTGACGCGCGTAGGCGCCGCCTCGATGAGGGGCAACAGCCGACGGGGCGCCGGCGGGACGGGTGCGGCGCTCGGGGGCGGGGCGGTCTGCCGCGGACGGCTCGCGATGACCTCGGCCAGCACTGACAGCGCGATCTCGGGCGCGGTGCGGGCGCCGATGTCGAGGCCGGCGGGCGCGTGGATGCGGACCTTCTCGTCGTCGGTGAGCGACAGCTCCTCCAGGACGGCGGCGGCGCGCTTGCGGCTGGCGACGAGGGCGATGTACGGGATGCCCGCCTTCACCGCGGCGGTGAGGATCTCGACCTCGTCGCGGCCGTGCGAGGCGACGACGACGGCGGACGCGTCGAGGGGGATCGGGGTCTGGGCGTCGGGCGCCCGGAAGCCCTCCCAGCCGACCGCCTTGGCGACGTCGGCCATGGCCCGGGCGACGGGCGCCTCGCCGTACACGAAGACCAGCGGCGCCGGAATCATCGTCTCCAGGAAGATCTCGAGCGTGCCGCCGGACAGGCAGGGGTTGGCCACGGTCAGCAGGCCCTCGGCGCCCGGCCGCTCGTCGGCGGGCGCGTCGTCGGGGGTGATGCGCAGCAGCGTCGACTCGCCCGTCTCCAGGAGCCTGAGCCCCTGGAGACGGACGGTCGACTCGGCACAGGTCCCGCCCACGAACCCCTCGATCGTCCCGTCGGGCAGCACCAGGGCGCGGTCGCCGGCCTTGGCGCTCGTCGGGCGCTCAGCGCGGACAACGGTCGCGAGAACGAACGGCGTACGGTCTTCCCGCAGCTGGTCGGCGCGGCTGAGGAGGTTCATGAGCTGGGTCCTTAGCTACGTATTACGCTCGGTAATCGGTTCGTCGTTCGATTTGGTCGGTCGAGGTACGTTGAGGACAACGGACGGATCGACGACCTACTCGGTGATCGCGAGGTCGGTGCGGATCGGCCGACCCTGAGCGGCCCGCCAGACGTTCGACGGGGTGAGCGGCATGTCGGCGTGGCGCACCCCGAACGGCTTGAGCGCGTCGAGCACGGCGTTGACCACCGCGGCCGGCGAACCGACCGTCGCGGACTCGCCGACGCCCTTGGCGCCGATCGGGTGGTGCGGCGACGGGGTGACCGTCTCGCCCAGCTCCCACGACGGGCACTCGAGCGACGTCGGCAGCAGGTAGTCCATGAGCGAGGCGCCCAGGTGGTTGCCGTCCTCGTCGAACGCCATGAGCTGCATGAGGGCCATGCCGATACCGTCGGCGAGGCCGCCGTGCACCTGGCCCTCGACGATCATCGGGTTGATCCGCACGCCGCAGTCGTCGACCGCGATGAACCGGCGCACCTTGACCTGGCCGGTGGCCGGGTCGACGTCGACGACGCAGATGTACGCGCCGAACGGGTACGTCAGGTTCGGCGGGTTGTAGACCGTCGTCGCGTCGAGGTGGCCCTCCACGCCCTCCGGCAGCTCCAGGCTGGAGTGCGCGGCCATGGCGATCTCCTGGATCGTCTTGGCCTGGTCGGGGTCGCCCTTGACGAAGAACTTCCCCTTCTCCCACTCCAGGTCGTCGGGGGAGACCTCCAGCATCGCCGAGGCGACGATCCGGGCCCGGTCGCGGACCTTGCGGGCCACGATCGCGGTCGCGGCGCCGGAGACCGGCGTCGAGCGCGAGCCGTAGGTGCCGAGGCCGAACGGGGTCTGGTCGGTGTCGCCGTGGACCACGTCGATGTCGTCGGGCGAGATGCCCAGCTCCTCGGCGACGATCTGGGCGAACGTCGTCTCGTGGCCCTGGCCCTGGGTCTGCACCGACAGGCGCAGCACGGCCTTGCCGGTCGGGTGCACGCGCAGCTCGGCGCCGTCGGCCATGCCGAGGCCGAGGATGTCCATGTGCTTGCGCGGGCCGGCGCCGACGCCCTCGGTGAAGAAGCTGATGCCGATGCCCATGTACTCGCCGCGGCTGAGCTTCTCGGCCTGCTCCACGCGGAGCTTGTCGTACTCGACCATGTCCATGGCGAGCTTGAGCGCGCGCGGGTAGTCGCCGGAGTCGTACTCCCAGCCCGTGGGCGTGGTGTACGGGAACTGCTCCGGCTTGAGCAGGTTCTTCAGCCGCAGCTCGGCCGGGTCCATCTTCAGCTCGTAGGCGAGCACGTCGATCATGCGCTCGACGAGGTACGCCGCCTCGGTGATCCGGAACGAGCAGGCATACGCCACGCCGCCCGGCGCCTTGTTGGTGTACACGCCGGTGACGTCGCAGGACGCCGCCTCCAGGTCGTAGGACCCGGTGAAGATGTGGAAGAAGCCGGCCGGGAATTTGGTCGGCTGGGCGGTGCCGTTGAAGGCGCCGTGGTCGGCGAGCACCTTGACCCGCAGAGCGCGGATCTTGCCGTCCTTCGTCGCCGCGATCTCGCCGCGCATGTGGTAGTCGCGGGCGAACGCGGTGGCGGTGAGGTGCTCGTTGCGGTCCTCCATCCACTTCACCGGCTTGCCGGTGACGATCGAGCCCACGATCGCCAGCACGTAGCCGGGGTAGATGCCGACTTTGCCGCCGAAGCCGCCGCCGATGTCGGGCGAGATGACCCGGATCTTGTGCTCCGGCAGGCCGGCGACGAGCGCGTAGACCGTGCGGTGCGCGTGCGGCGCCTGCGTGGTCGAGTAGATGGTCAGCTTGCCGGTGACCTTGTCGAAGTCAGCCACGGCGCCGCAGGTCTCCAGCGGCGACGGGTGGACCCGCGGGTACAGCACGTCCTCGGCCACGACCACCTCGGACTCGGCGAAGACCCGCTCGGTCTTCTCCGCGTCGCCGGCGCTCCAGTCGAAGATGTGGTTGTCGGTCTTGCCCTCCTTGTCGTCCCGGATGACCGGGGCGCCCGGGGCGAGGGCCTGCTTGGCGTCCGCCACGACCGGCAGCGGCTCGTACTCGACCTCGATGAGCTCGAGCGCGTCCCGCGCGATGTAGTGGTTCTCGGCCACGACGAAGGCGACTTCCTGGTTCTGGAAGCGGACCTTGTCGGTGGCCAGGACGGCCTGGGTGTCGTACGACAGGGTCGGCATCCACGCCAGGTTCAGCGTCTCCAGCACCGCGCCGGTGATGACGGCCTTGACGCCGGGCAGGGCCTCCGCGGCGCTCGTGTCGATCGAGACGATCTTCGCGTGTGCGTACGGGCTGCGCAGGAACGAGCCGTGCAGCATGCCGGGCAGCTGGACGTCGTCGACGTAGTTGCCCTTGCCCCGCACGAACCGCGCGTCCTCCTTGCGGTGCATGCGCCCGAAGCCCATCGGCGTCGGGTTCTCGGTCACGGTCACGCGTCCGCTCCTTCCTTGGCCTGGTGCTCGGCGGCCCACCGCACGGAGCGCACGATGTTCTCGTAGCCGGTGCAGCGGCACAGCTGGCCCGAGATGGCCTCGCGGATCTCCGGCTCCGACGGGTCGGGGTTCTTGTCGAGGAGAGCGCGGGCGGTGATCATCATGCCCGGCGTGCAGAAGCCGCACTGGAGGCCGTGGCACTGGACGAAGCCCTGCTGCACGGGGTCGAGGCCGGCGGCGCCCTCCAGGCCCTCGACGGTGCCGACCTGCTTGCCGTCGGCCATCACCGCCAGGACCGTGCACGACTTGACCGGCACGCCGTCCAGGGACACGGTGCACACGCCGCAGTTGGACGTGTCGCATCCCCAGTGCGTGCCGGTGAGGCCGAGCTCGTTGCGCAGGAAGTGCACGAGCAGGAGCCGGGGCTCGACGTCACGGGTGTAGCTTTCCCCGTTCACCGTCACGGTGATCTGCATGAGTTTCAGGCCTCCTGACCCCGCGCACGGGCGGCCGCGGCGCGCAGCGCGCGCGTGGTCAGCTCGCCGGCGAGGTGCCGCTTGTAGTCGACCGGTCCGCGCTGGTCCGCGACCGGGTTGGCGTTTTCGGCGGCGATCCGGCCCGCCTCGGCGAACGACTCCTCGGTCGCCGGCTTGCCGACGAGCGACGCCTCGGCCTCGCTCGCGCGGAAGTGCTCGGCGCCGACGGCCGCGAGGCCGATGCCGGCCTGCTTGATCGTGCCCCCGTCGAGCCAGACGGCGGCGCCGGCGGCCGCGACCGCCCAGTCGCCGACCCGGCGCTCGACCTTGAAGTAGGCCGAGCCACCGCCCGGGCGGATCGGCACCCGGATCTCGGTGAGCAGCTCACCGGGCTCGACCACCGTCTCGTACGGCCCGACGTGGAACTCGGTCAGCGGCACGGTGCGCGACCCCCGCGCACCCTGGATCACCACCGAGGCGTCGACCGCGGCGAACGCGGCGGACAGGTCTTCGGCCGGATCGGCCTGGCAGAGCGAGCCGCCGACCGTGCCGCGGTTGCGCACCAGCGGATCGGCGATCACCTTCTCGGCGTCGGCGAAGATCCGGTAGTGCTCCTCGACCAGCGGCGAGGCGAGTAGCTCAGCGTGCCGCGTGAGCGCGCCGATGCGCAGCTCGGCGCCCTCGACGCGGATGTACGAGAGCTCCGCGACGTCGTTGATGTCGATGAGCGCCGTCGGGCGGGCGAGGCGCAGCTTCATCATGGGGATCAGGCTGTGACCGCCGGCGATGACGCGCGCGTCCTCCCCCCACTGTGCCAGCAGCTCAAGAGTCTGATCGACGCTCGTGGCCTTCGCGTATTCGAATGCGGCGGGTACTTGCATCGCGCCTCCGCGTGAGGAGTGTGGGTCCCAAGGTCCGGACACCGAGTCAAGAGTCGGACCAAATCGTCGTCCTAAAGCGGGCACCGGACAACTCCGTCTGGGTATTTGTGATCTATACGCAGCGTAGTAGTCATTGTCCCGGACCAAGATTCTGACGGTGCAAGTTGCAAGATTGACGGCATGGGTGGGCGGAAGCGGGCGGCCGGGATCGTCGCGTCGATCGCTGGTGGCGTGGCCGAGCTGTGCCCGGATGACGGGCGTCCGGGCCGCTGGACGCTGCTCGTCGACGGCTACCCGCAGTCAGCGGTCGACCTCACGGATCCGCGCAGCCTCGACTTCGAATACATGCGGTGCATCGCCTCCGTCATCGACGCGATGGCGGCGCCGGCCGCGCCGATGTCCGTGCTGCATCTGGGCGGCGGTGCGCTGACCCTGCCGCGGTATGTGGCGGCGACCCGTCCCGGCTCCGCGCAGCGCGTCGTCGAGCTGGACGCCTCGCTGATCGAGTTCGTGCGGCGTGAGCTGCCGCTGCCCCGGGGTGCCGACATCCGGGTGCGCGCCGCCGACGCCCGCGCCGTGGTGGAGACGACCGCCCCGGCCCGCTTCGACCTGCTCATCGCCGACGTCTACCAGGGCGCGCGGGTCCCGGCCCACCTGACCTCGGTGGAGTTCCTGTCGTCGGCGGCCCGGGTCCTGCGCCCCGACGGCCTCTACGTGGCCAACCTGGCCGACGGGAACGGCCTGGCCTTCGTCCGCTCCGAGGTGGCGTCGCTGCGCACGGTCTTCCCGTCCGTGGTGCTGCTGGCGGAGCCCGCCGTCCTGCGGGGCCGCCGCTTCGGCAACGTCATCCTGGTCGCCGCCGCGGTCGCCGGCCGTATTCCGTCGGCCGCGCTGGCCCGGGCCGCGGCGGGCGACCCGTTCCCGGCCCGGCTGGTCGAGGGGGACGATCTCGACCACCTGGTGGCCTCCGCGAAGCCCGTCACCGACGCGACCGCGGTCGCCTCCCCGCCGCCGCCGTCCGACCTCTTCGGCTGAACGTGGCTACCGTCCAGTCATCGGGATTCTCCTTAGGGATCGTTCAGGTTCCGCATACAGTCTCGGAATGCTTGAGTTCGAGGTTGTTCCCGCCGAGCGCCGCCCGGCCGAGGAGCGCGCGGCGCTGCTGGCCGATCCGGGATTCGGCCGCGTCTTCACCGACCACATGGTCACCATCCGGTATGCGGAGTCCAAGGGCTGGTATGACGCCCGCCTGGTGCCGTTCGGGCCGCTGGCACTGTCGCCGGCCACTGCGGCGCTGCATTACGGCCAGGAGATCTTCGAGGGGCTGAAGGCCTACGCGATGCCTGACGGCGGGGTCGCGCTCTTCCGCCCCGAGGCCAACGCCCGCCGCCTCAACACCACCGCGGTGCGAATGGCGATGCCCGAGCTCCCCGAGGAGCTGTTCCTGCGTGCCGTGTGGACGCTCGTCGAGGCCGACCGGGAGTGGGTGCCGGCGAAGCCCGGCCAGAGCCTGTACCTCCGCCCGTTCATGCTCGCGACCGACCCGTTCCTCGGGGTGCGGCCGTCGTCGGAGTACCTGTTCGCGGTGATCGCCTCGCCCGCCGGCTCGTACTTCGCGGGCGGCGCCAAGCCGGTCACGGTGTGGGTGTCGAAGGACCTCACGCGGGCGGCCCCGGGCGGCACGGGCGCCGTCAAGACGGCCGCGAACTACGCCGCGAGCCTGCTGGCCCAGGCCCAGGCCCAGGAGGCCGGCTGCGACCAGGTCGTGTTCCTCGACGCGGTCGAGCGCCGCTGGATCGAGGAGTCGGGCAGCATGAACGTCTTCTTCGTGTACGACGACGCGATCGTGACGCCGCCGCTCAACGGCTCGATCCTGCCCGGGGTGACCCGCGACTCGGTGCTGCGCCTGGCCGAGCACCTGGGCTACACGGTGACCGAGCGCCCGTACTCGTTCGACGAGTGGCGCAGCGACGCCGAGAACGGCACCCTGCGCGAGACGTTCGCCAGCGGCACCGGTGTGGTGATCACGTCGATCGGCGCGGCCCGCACGCAGGACGGCGCGTTCACGATCGCCGACGGCAACGAGGGCCCGGTGACGACCGCGATCCGCGACGCCATCGTGGGCATCCAGCGCGGCCTGCGCCCCGACCCGTTCGGCTGGTCCGCCCGCCACCCTCGTCGTCCGTCGCCGTCGCCGTCGGCGGAGTAGCCGGGCCACGGTCGCCTGATCAGCAGCCCTGGCCCGGTTCCTACCGCTTCTTTACCGCTTCGCGGGTATGACGTCCTCCAGGTGGCGGCCGTTGACCGCGGCGCGGCGGCCGGCGTCGACCTCGCGCTTCCAGGTGCGGACGTAGTTGGAGGCGGTGAGCCGCTCGACGTCGTCGAGGTCGAGCAGGTCGCCCACGAACGTCGTCAGCTGCACCACGTCGCGCTGGTCGCCGGCCGGGATGTGCTCGTGCAGCAGTTGGTGCACCTGGTTGCGCAGCGATCCGTCCCGGACGACGGGCGTCGGGCTGAGGGTCGGCTCCTCGGCGATCTCGGCGATGGCCGACCGGCTGCGCGGCTTGCGCGGCGGCGGCAGGATGCCCTCGATCTCCGTGCGCAGCTCACCCAGCGGCGAGGCGCTCGGCGGCGCCGAGACCGGGATCACCGTCGCGGCCTCGGGCAGCGCCAGCTGCTCCTCGGTGTCGATGATCTCGGGCTCCGGAGGCGCGATCTCCCGCTCCTTGACCGGGGGCTGCTCCACGACGCCGTTGACGGCCAGGCGGGCCGGCGCCAGGTCGGCGGCGATGAGCGCGGTGAGCCCGTCGTAGTCGGCGCCGTCGGCGAGTCGCAGCGCGATCTCGTCGAGGTCGTAGACGGCTACGGCGATGTCGGCCGTCGTCGGGTCCACGGCGGCGCGGATCTTGCGGTGCAGCACCTTGGCGATGGCCGCCGTGCGCTGCTCCTTGCGCTTCTCGGCCCGGGCCGCGGCCAGGGAGGTGTAGAGGCCGAGCTTCGTGTCGGCCTTGGCGAGGTTCTTGGCCCGTAGGGTCATCCACGGGTGTCGGATCCAGTGGCCGACCACCTCGTACGCGGGGGTGGTCGGGGGCAGGTCGCCCTTGGCGCGCAGCCGGTCGCGGCGCTGGTTCTCGGTGTGCATGAGCCACACGAGGTACCCCAGGGCGGACATTCCGGCGAAGAACCCGGCGAGCAGCTTGTCGTCGTGGGCCATCCAGTTGAACGCGACCGCGAACGCGGCGATGAGCGCCGACAGGAACCGCGACGCGATCGCCCGCTCGCCCAGCCGGCGTCGCACGTCGGCGTTGGCGAGCACCACGATGCCGCCCAGCTCGAGCGCGGCGACGGCCGGTATGGCCCAGATCAGCGGGATGCCGAGGGCCTGGACCGCGCCGGTCACCTGCCCGGCCAGGGCGACCAGCAGGACCACGACGTAGAACAGCTGGCGCATGTAGGAGGTGCGTCGAACGGTCTTCTGCAGGTCGGCGTCGTGTTGGCCAATGCCCGGCGTCGTCACCGGTTTCTCCCGTCATCCGCTGCGGGCAGCGGGTATCCCCGTGCCGCGAGGAACTCAGCCAGCGCGAGGTCCACGGAGCTCTGCACCGTGGTGTTGTGATCGACGACGAACCGCTGCAGCATCTGCTCGATCTCGACCCGTACCCGGGTGTTGAGCTGCACGCGCTCGAAGCGCGGCCGCTGCGGCGGCATCGCCACCGTCTTCTCTGTCGCGTCCAAGTGGATCTCTCCCGCTAGCCGTTTGCTAGCGGGGACGCTAGCAAAGCATCCGTCGATGGCCGAATCAGACACGCCGCCGCCGTCGTCCTCGCGGTGTAGTCCTTCCGGCCTCCGGGTCTCGGGGTCCGCTCGGGGTCGCTCCCTGATGTGCGGCTCATACGCTCCGCCATACCGTCCTTGCATGGCCTTTCTTGAAGCGGTACCGGGACCCCTGCTGGGCCTCGCGCTCGGTCTGGTCATGCTGCTCGACGCGATCCCGCTCATCGGCATCCTCGTGCCGGCGGACGTCGCGATCCTCACCACGTCGGGCTCGGTCGATCCGTTCAGCAGCCTCGGCTGGATCGTCGCCGGCTGCCTCGCCGGCTGGTCGATCACCTTCTTCGCCGGGCGGTATCTCGGCGAGCGGTTACGCCGCGGCCGCTTCGGCGCATGGGTCGGCGCCGAGCGGTGGGCCACCGCCGACCGGGTCGTCCGCGAGGGCGGCAGCCGGATCCTGGTGACCGCGCCGTTCCTGCCGTTCGTCAACACGCTCGTCCCGCTCGCCGCCGGCGGCCTCCGGATGCCCTATGGGCGCTTCCTGCGCACCGCCGCGATCGGGTCGGTGCTCTGGGGCGGGCTGTACGTCGGCCTGGGCACGCTCGCCGAGCAGGTCGCCGGTGTGCTGCCGACGGGCAACCTGACGATGATCGTCACTGTCGCCCTCGGGCTGACCTTCGGCTGGATCGCCTTGCTGGGCACCCGCAAGCTGGCTACCGTCCGTAGTTGAACGGTAGGCGTTCTCGGTCCTGCGCAATCCGGTGACGATTCGGTAATCTGAGCCCGGATTCGCCTGGCGGCGCCCCTCGGTGCCAGTGGATCCGCCGCCGAATCGGTTTCGACCGAACCGGGGACCCACCGATTTCTGGGGTGAATCCGCATTCGCGGTAGGGCCATCTGTTCCGTCCCGAACCCGTCAGCTAACTCGGTAGGCGGCGCGCGGAGGGACAGAAAGTGATCAATATGCGACGCCGGGCGGCACTCCTGCTGGCTGCGGTGCTCGTCACGGTGGGTGCGTGGGCCACGCCCGCGTCGGCCGCACCGGGCGATCCGACCGCGCCGCCGGACGAGGGCAGCGCCAACCTGACCCTGGGCGAGAAGCTCGAGCAGGCCAACCGCGAGTTCCTCGACGCCCAGACGATCCTGGAGGCGTCGAAGAAGAAGCAGGCCGAGCTCGCCGAGCAGATGGCCGCCATGCAGCGTGAAATGGCGCCGGTGCAGGAGTCGGTCAATCTCATCGCCGCCGCGTCCTACCGCACCGGCGGCATCCGCATCACGTCGGCGCTCATCACCACCGACTCGCCCGACCAGTTCATGGACCGGGCGGTGCTGGTGAACACGATCGCGCGGTACAACGACCGTCAGATCGCCCGCCTCAACAAGCTGCAGGCCGACCTGGCCGAGGCCAAGAAGGCGAGCGACGAGGAGGTCGCCAAGCAGCAGGCCCAGACCGACATCATGGGCAAGAAGAAGAAGGACGCCGAGACCGCCCTGACGAAGCTGGGCAACGGCAGGGCCGACGGCTACGTGAACGCCAACTCACCGCTGGCCAATCCGGCCCCGCGCAACGCCGACGGCTCCTGGCCCGCCGAGAAGTGCATCATCGACGACCCCACGACGCCCAAGGGCTGCATCACCCCGCGCATGATCCACTCGGTGAAGGAAGCCAGGAACGCGGGATTCACGAGATACTATTCGTGCTTCCGCCCGTCGGGCCCGTACGAGCACCCGAAGGGCCGAGCGTGCGACTTCGCCGCCCAGTCCGGCGGCTTCGGCGGCGTGGCCACCGGCGGTGACAAAACCTACGGCAGCAACCTGGCGGCGTTCTTCGTCAAGAACGCGAGGGCGTTGGGCGTCCTCTACGTGATCTGGTTCCGCCAGGTATGGACTCCGGCGGCCGGCTGGCACGCGTACAGCGGCGGCAACGGCGACCCGTCCAGTGACCATACGAATCACGTCCATCTGAGCGTGTACTGATTCTTTCTGGCTCGGGTCCGTGCAAGGCACGACCGTCGCTCCCGCCAGACACCGCTCGTGCCGCCGGTGCATTCGCCCCGGCGGCACGGACGCTGCCGTCGCCGTCGTGTCAAGAACCCGCGGGCTACGCCCGCGCGGATGCCCGCCGTGGTCGGCGTCCCGTGCCGCCGTCGGCTCGGACGCACAGACGTAGGTCGATCCACCCTCCGAAACAAGATCAGCCCGGGTGGATCGACCGAGGTCTGCACGTCCATGATCAAGGGAAACCTCTGGTTGCCATGGCAGCCAGATCCTTCCCACGATCATGAAACGGCCGGGCGGTGATCGCTGTTTCGGCATGTTCGTCCGAAGTCGAGGCGGGTGATCGCTGTTTCGGCGCGATCGCTCCATGAACCCAAGGCGTGATCGCTGTTCGGCGCGTCCGTCCCGGGCCCAGGTGGGTGATCGTCGTTTCCGCACGTTCGCTCCGTGGCCCGAGCGGGTGATCGGCGATGTGCAGGGTGGGCAGCGCGAAGACGGGCGGTGCGGCGGGGCGGGCGGTGC
>NZ_JAHYSG010000137.1 GCF_022095675.1 Dactylosporangium sp. AC04546
CCTCCTGCACCCGCAGTATCGCGGCCGTGCCGAGGTACGCCACCGCGATCACGGTGCCGCCCACCAGCAGCTGCAGCAGCGCCTCCCCGCGGCCGTCCGGCGAGCCGGCGCCGGGCAGCATGCGCACGACCAGCAGGCCCAGCACGCCGGCGACGGCCGAGGCGGCGAGCACCTTGCCGAGGGCGAGCGCGACCGAGCCGAGGTTGAGCCGGCCGATCCGGCGGCCCAGCACGCTCAGCGAGATGATCGCCGAGACCAGGTAGGAGAGCGCGTTGCCGGCCGTCATGCCGACCGCGGACAGCGACCGGTCGAGGATCGCCGCCAGCGCGAAGTAGGCACCGATCCGGACCGCCACGACCGGCAGGTTGATCAACGCGACCGTCTTGTTCGCCTGCAGGGAGTAGAAGGCATAGGTGCACAGGTAGCTGATCGAGAGCGGGAGCACCGCGAACGCGGCGACGACGAGCACGCTACCGGTGGCCAGGGCGGCGTCGTTGCCGTACGCACCGCCCTGGAAGAGGGTGACGGCGATCGGCACGCCGAGCACGCCGTAGACGACGGCGATGGGGGCCAGCGCCGCGGCGGTGAGCCGGATGCCGCGGCTCAGGTCCGCGCTGACGTCCGCGTAGCGACCCTCGGCCGCGGCGGCGCTCATCTTCGGCAGCAGCGCGGTCATCACGGAGACACCGATGATCCCGTGCGCCATCATCGTCAGCAGGAAGACGTTGTTGAACGCCAGGACGCTGGCGCTGCCCTCGCCGGCCACCCGGGTGAGGATCCGGACCACGACGAAGACGGCGACCTGGTTGGCCGCGACGTAGCACAGCATCCAGCCGGCCAGCTTGCCGATCTCGCGAAGCCCGAGCGAGCGCGGGTCCCACCGCCACTTCCAGCTGAACCCGACCTTGCGCAGCGCCGGCAGCAGGCCGACTGCCTGCACCACCATGCCGAGCAGGGTGCCGAGGCCGATCAGCGCGATCCGGCCGCCGGTCATGTCCTCGGGCCGCAGGCCCTTCGCGGTGCCGAAGACGACGATGAAGGCGCCGCAGGTGGCGATTACCACGAGGTTGTTCAGGATCGGCGCCCACATCGGGGCGGCGAAGTGGCCGCGCACGTTCAGCACCGCGCCGATCAGCCCGGACAGGCCTGTGAAGAAGATGATCGGCAGGATCAGGTACGCGAAGTGGGTGACCAGGTCGCGGTAGGGCTTCGAGGTGGCGTCGCTGGACTGGAGCGCGGTGATCAGCGGGGCGGCGGCCACCACCAGGAGCGTCGCCACGCCGAGCGACGCCACCGCGAAGGTGAGCAGCTTGCGGGTGAACTCCTGGCCGCCGTCCGGGTCGGCCTTGCGGCGGCGGACCAGCAGCGGGATCAGCACGCTGGACAGGATCCCGCCGAGCAGCAGCTCGTAGATCTGGCCCGGGAGGAACTGTGCGCTGGTGTACGCGTCGCCGATGCCGGCGCCGAGCGTCATGCCGATCAGCGCGTTGCGGACGAAGCCGATCACCCGGCTGACCAGGCTGCCGACCGCCATGATCGCGCTGTTGCCGGCGGTGCCTGCCGCGTCGGACGCGCCGGCTCCGGCCGGCGGGACCTCGTCCGGCGGCACCGCCGGATCCTGCACGGGCGCTGGGCCCGGCACCCGCGAGACCGAGATCAAGGTGACGCCGTCCTCCACCGGAGGCTCACCGTCCGTCGCAGCGTGCGCGCTGCGGTACAGGCCGCCGTTCAACCAAGCCTCCCGAGCTGTCTGAGCGCCGATGCTAACCCGCGCGACGACCGTGGATGTCGCGACGCATACGCGGGCGTGGCTATGTGGTCGCCTGCTCGGTGAGCGCTGCGAGGAGGTCGGCGGTGTCCGGCACGCCGGCCAGGCCGTGTGATGTGGGGTAGACCCGGCAGGCAAGGGTGCCGGTCGGCACGGTGGTGTCGAACAGGTCGACGCCGTCGACGGTGAACGTCGGCGACCCGGCGAACCCGACGGCGGCGGCGTCGGCCTCCGACTCGACCGCGACGAGCCGCACCTCGGCGTCGGCGTGTCCGGCGTCGGTGAGGGCCTGCCGCAGCCGCTGCTCGGCCAGCCGCCAGTTCGGGCAGTCCGCGAAGTACCAGAGCGTCACCTGCATGGCACCATCGTGCCTCTCGGCGTCGCCCGGCGGGAACGGGGCCCGCCCCGGTCGCCGCCGTTCACGGATCGTCAGTGGATCCTCGACGCCGGCGCGGCGGTGCGTGAGGGTCCCGCACGCGTGTGACGTTGAGCAGCCATGCTCCGGCTGCGGCAGCGCCGAAGATGACGACGACCGCGAGCAGGCCGAGGAGCGCATGTGCCAGGTCTACGATGATCACGTCCAGTGCGGGATGGGTGCCGGCGAGGCGCGGCCCGCAAGGCCGGCGGAAGGTGGTCCTCCCGCGGTGGCGGCGCGCTGCTCCCATGTCAGCGCATGGACCGCGCCGGGACAAGGGTCCTTGACACTATCCATACGCGCATCGCCGCAGCGGAGCGTTTCAGGTTCGTCATCTGGCCGAGGCGAGCCGGTCATGGGCTCGCGCCTCCAGTCGGGACCCGCCTCGGCGGCCGCGACACGAGGTCAGAGCCAGCCGGATTTGCGCAGGTACCGGTACAACAGTGCGGAGGTGGTCAGCATGACGATGAGCAGGCCGGGGTAGCCGTAGCGCCATTCCAGCTCGGGCATGAACTTGAAGTTCATGCCGTAGATGCCGGCGAACGCGGTCTGCAGCGCGGCGATCGCGGCCCATGAGGCGATCTTGCGCATGTCGTTGTTCTGGTCGACGGTGACCTGGGCGAGGCGGGCCTGCAGCATCGAGTTCAGCAGGTCGTCGAAGCCGCCGATGCGGTCGGCGACGCGGGTGTTGTGGTCGGCGACGTCGCGGAAGTACCGGCGGATCTCCTTGGTGAGCTTGACGGTGCGCCCGTCGAGGATGGTCGCGAGCGGCTGCTGCAGCGGCAGCACGGCGCCGCGGAACTCGACGAGCTCGCGCTTGAGCTGGTAGATCTGGCCGATGCCGGCGCCGCCCTCCCGGGACAGGACCTGGGTCTCGACGATGTCCAGGTCGCGTTGGAATGCCGCGGCGATCTGCAGGTAGACGTCGACGATCCGGTCGCAGACCGCATGGACGACCGCCCACGGTCCCTGGGCGAGGAGCGCCTGGTTGGCTTCCAGGTCGGCGCGCACGGCGCGCAGCCCACCGATCGCGCCGCGGCGCACGGTGACCACGAACCGCTCACCGACGAACAGGCGGACGGAGCCGGTCGCGACCACCTCGCTGGTGTCGGTGACCTCGGTGTGCTCGATGTAGCTGGCGGCCCGCACGGCCAGGAACGCGGTCTCCTCGTAGCGTTCGAGCTTCGGTCGCTGGTCGTCGGACAGGGCGTCCTCGACGGCGAGCGGGTGCAGGTCGAACACCTCGGCGACCCTGGCCATGTCCGCCGCGGTCGGATCGTGCAGGCCGATCCACACGAACGCCTCCGGCGACGTTCTGGCCTCCGCGAACAGCTCGGCGACGTCGCGCGCGCCCGCCTGGCGGACACCGCCGACGTAGAGGGCGCAGTCCACGACGGCGTCGCCGTCGCGCCGTGGTTCGGCCGGTGGCGGACTCGCCGCCGGCTGCGTCCCGCCGGGTAGCGGAAGACGCCAACCCCGCCGCTGCGCCATATGCCAGTACCACCTCTCAGTCATGACGGCAGGTCCGAACTGCGCGCGCATCGCGATGTGCGGCCGTCAGCCCATCGGGTTGCCGCCACCGGAAGTCGGGTGCACGGTGATGAGCACGATGATCAGAACGATCCACACCGCCAGCACCAGCAGCAGGATCAGCGGCAGATGCCGCCGCACCGGGCCGGCGTGCCGCTTCGCCATCCGTCCTCCTCCCACGGTCCTGACCGATCTTGCCATCGGGTGGCACGGCAGCAGTGTCCTACACCGGTGCCACCCCCGCACGCCATGAGCCAGGTGGCAGTCAGTCGTGTTCGATGCACAGCCGGTCGGCTCCGTCCAGCCGGTAGCCGACGCCGCGGACCGTGTTGATGAACGGGCCACGGCCGTCCGTGTCCGGCCCGGACCCGGCCCCCGTGGCGCCGATCGACGACAGCCGGTCGACCAGCGCACGGACGGCGTCCGCACCGCTGCGACCGGCCCGCACCGCGACCGTGACCTCGATGACCACGGTCGCCGGCAAACCCGGCCGGACCGGCCCGCCCCGCGGTGCCGGTGACCCGGCTCGGAGGTAGCGACAGGGCGGTGGCCGGGGCCGACATGGCAGGAACTCCTTACCGGGCAACGCGACCGCACTCGCGATCGGCGGATCTTCAGCCAGTGAAGCCAGCACGCGACGTGCGCGGCAAGGCCGGAGCCGTCAATTCCCCGTATGTTTCCTGGTCGCGGCCACGGGTTGCCCTTATCCAAGACCTAGTGTCGCTCTGTGGCGGTCGTCCGGTGGGCGGGGTCGAGCTCGTACTCTTCGTCGATGGCGTTGTAGGAGTACAGCTCGGCGTAGCGGCCCCAGCCGGTGGCGACATCGAGTTGCTGGGTGATCTGCTCGCTGGTGTAGTGGTGGGCGAGCAGGTCGCGGAAGAACCCGATGCGCAGGGTGCCGTCGTCGGTGCGTTGCAGGCTTGTGAGCATGGTGTGGACGAGCGGGATCCGGTTGGCGGTGGCGGCGAAGATGGCTTTGCTGGTTTGTACGTCGGCGCCGGCGAACTCGATGCCGATGTCGGTGAGGGTGACGCCATGGTGGTCGACGGTGGCGAAGCCGAGCAGTTCGAGGGCGTCGACGAGTGGGAACAGGTCGTCGGTGTCGAGGCCGAGTTCGTCGGCGAGCCCGGCCAGGTCGACCGGCTCGGTGTGCTTGGCGAGGATTTCGGCGAGGATTTCGGCGAGGCCGGACAGGCCGTCGACGCTGGCCGGTGGCAGTGGGGTGTTGGCCGGGGTGCGCCGTAGCACGGGTGCGGTCGGGGTGAGCTGGCGTTCGCGTCCGGTCATGGTGGCGTAGACGGCCGCGACCAGGTCCTCGAACTCCTTGCCCTCGCGGGGACGCGGGCGGGGCAAGTCGACGCGGTACTCGGCCTTGATGATGCCTGGGCGGGAGCCGAGGACGAGGACGCGGTCGGCGAGGATGACCGCTTCTTCGATGTTGTGGGTGACCACGACGATGGCTTTGGTGGGGAACTGGCCGGAGTCCCACAGTTCGAGCAGTTCGCCGCGGAGGTTCTCGGCGGTGAGGACGTCGAGGGCGGAGAACGGCTCGTCCATGAGCAGGACGTCGGGTTCGACGACGAGGGCGCGGGCGAAACCGACGCGCTGGCGCATGCCGCCGGAGAGCTCCTTGGGGTAGGCGGACTCGAACCCGTCCAGCCCGATGAGGTCGATGGCCTGCAGCGCGGCCTGTGCGCGGGCGGTCTCCGGCACGCCGCGGGCTTCCAGGCCGAGTTCGACGTTCTGCTGCACGGTCAGCCAGGGCAGCAGGGCGAAGGTCTGAAACACCATGGCCGTGCCGGGGTTGGACCCCTTGAGCGGGTCGCCCTTGTAGCTGACTGTGCCGGCGCTGGGCGGGATGAGCCCGGCCAGGCAGCGCAGCAACGTGGATTTGCCGGAGCCGGAGCGACCGAGCAGGGCGACGATCTCACCGGCGTGGATCTGCAGGTCGATGCCGGCGAGGACAGGGAGTTCCCCGTCGGCGCCGGCGTAGGACTTGGTGAGCCGGTCGGTGGCCAGCAGTACATCGTTGATTTTGGTCATGGTCATGGCGGTCTGCGTCCTTCGGGGTCTGGATTGGTCGGTACGGTCGGCTTGGCCTAGGCCAGTGCGTAGCGGGCTTCGGCGAGCCGGTACAGCCGGCGCCAGAACAGCCGGTTCAGTCCGACCACGTACAGTGACATGACGGCGATGCCGGCGATGAGCTGCGGATAGTGGCCGGCTTCGGTGGCGCCGGCGATGTACGCACCGAGGCCGTGGGCGGTGAGCGTGGTGCCACCGAACCCGACGACCTCCGCCACGATGCTGGCGTTCCAGGCGCCGCCGGAGGCGGTGATGCCGCCGGTGACGTAGTACGGGAAGATCGCCGGGATGATCAGCCGCCGCCAGCGCTGCCAGCCGTGGACGCCGAGGTTGTCCATGGCCTCGCGCAGGTCGGTGGGGATGGCCGTGGCCCCGGCGATGGTGTTGAACAGGATGTACCACTGCGCCCCCAGGCCCATGAGCAGGATGCCGCCGACATCGATGGACAGGCCGGTGCGCACGAACAGCCACGTTGCGAGGGGGAACAGGAAGTTGGCTGGGAATGAGGCGAGGACCTGCACGATCGGCTGGGCGATGCGGGCCAGCCGCGGGCTTGACCCGATCCGTACGCCGATGGGTACCCAGACGAGGGTGGCGACGATGACGAGGACGACGACCCGGGCGAAGGTGAGCACGCCGAGCAGCAGCGGTTCGGCGAACACGCCGAGGCCGGCGGTGTGGTGCAGGTAGCGCAGCAGGCTGTAGAGGCCCCACCCGATCAGCGCGAGCGTCACGGCGGCGAACGTGACGTCGCCGGCCCGGCGGCGGGTGTCGCTGACGTGCAGCGGCCGGTCGTCGGTGCCGAAGACCCGGCCGGCCCGCGCGAGCCAGCCGGCGAGGCGACGCCGCGCCGGGACGAGCAGGTGCGGCCAGTGCGAGCGGCGCAGGAAGTTCAGCACCACGGAACGCTGGACCTCGGTGGCTTCGGACTGTTCCTGCTTGAACTTCTCCGTCCAGGCGGTCATCGGACGCCAGAAGAAGAAGTTGACGCCGATCACCATGATCGTCATGGCCGCGATGGCCAGGAACACCTTGCGCAGGTCACCCTGCACGATTGCGGCGCCCGCGTAGGCGCCCACGCCCGGCAGGGTGTACTCGGCGTTGGCCACCGTGACCGCCTCGGAGGCGACGAGGAAGAACCAGCCGCCGCCGAATGACATCATGCCGTTCCACACCAGGCCGATAGCGCCGCTGGGCACCGCGATCTTCCAGAACCGCATCCACCGGGTCAGGCGCAGGCTGCGGGACAACTCGTCGAGCTCGCGCGGCAGGGTGATGAGCGAGTGGTAGAAGCTGAACGTCATGTTCCACGCCTGCGACGTGAAGATCGCGAAGATGGAGGCGAGCTCCAAGCCGATGAACGAGTGCGGGAACAGGGCGATGAACGCGCCGATCGCCACGGTGAGGAACGCGAGCACCGGCACCGACTGCAGGATGTCCAGCGCGGGGATGAGGATCTTCTCCAGCCGCCGCGAGCGGGCCGCCGCATAGGCGTAGGCGAGCGTGAATGCGATGGAGACGCCGAGCGCGACGAACATGCGCAGCAGGCTGCGCCCCGCGTAGTACGGCAACCGGGCCGGATCGGTGTCGATCGCCAGATGCTCGGGGGTGAACGACACCGTCGTGCCCTGGGCGATGCGGAACACCAGGTAGAACAGCACCAACACGGCGGCCGCGACGACCCAGTCGACCCAGCCGAACTGGGTGCGCAGCCACGGCAGCCGCGCCGGTACCGTCGGCACCGTCGGCGTCGAACGTGATGCGCGCTTCATGGACAGCATGAACAGCCCCCTACCGGGAGAGCCAAACACGGAGGACCGCCCGCAGGCGGCGAAGTCGGGCCGCACGGCCCCGCCGGCGCACAGCGTGACGACCCGGCGCCGCGTGAGGGGCGCGGCGAACGTCGGGTCGAGACATCCCCGGCAGTACGCCGAACGTCAGGCGGCGCTTCGCGGCCGGGGATGAGGACTGGAGGGAGGGTCGCAACTTCGCATGCGCCCGTCACCTCCTCCAGTTGAACCAGCAAGGGCCGTCGTGCAGTGTGCCACCTATTTGCGTCAGCGCGCAAATAGCTCTTGCGTCACACGGGGTGTGCTGTCACCGGCGGCGACACCGGGCAGATGCCCGACACCGAAGCGGGCGGATGTAGTGCCATGTTGGCTGATGGCGGGCCAGCCGCTAGGTTTTGTCGGATGGTGGGGCAAGGGCAGTTCGAGCCGATGATGGACGTGCTTCGGGCGCTGGCCGAGCCGACCCGACTGCAGTTGGTGTGGGCGCTGTCGACCCGTGAGCACTCCGTCAGCGAACTGGCCGAACTGGTGGGCGCGCACGTGGCCGCCGTGTCACAGCACCTGGCCAAGCTGCGTGAGGCGGGCCTGGTCGCCACCCGCCGCGACGGCACCCGCATCTTCTACCGAGCCGCCACACCACACCTTTCCGTTCTGCTGGACCAGTTGGTCGTGGTGAGCGGGCACGTGTCCGGAGAGCTGGACCTGCCGCAGCCGGCGCCACCGGCCGCGCCGGCGACGGGCACGGCAGCGGCGGCGGCGCGGCGCACCGCGGCGTCGCGGGCCCGCCCGGCGCGCGGCCGCCCGCATACCGCCGGGGCGTGAACCGTCCGGCCCGGTACCAACTCGCGTTGCGGCGCGAGTTGCGCCCAGGCTTGGCTTCAGGCTGTTGGTCGCGCAGGGGTTTCCGAACCGGCCCACTCGATCGGCATGGAACTGGACCTTCACGCTCGACCGGTCCTCGTTCTACGGTCCGCTGATGGATCACCAGGAGGTCGCTGCCAGGAGGAACGTCCCCATATCCGGGACTGACGGCTCCGGCAGCGCGAAGACCTGTTGACGACGCACGGACAAAGTACGAGCAGGAGGGCTACCTGATGGGAAATGTTGTGCTCAGCGTGAGTGTGTCGCTGGACGGTTTCAGCGCCGGACCCGACATCGATGTCGAGCGGCCCATGGGCGAAGGCGGCGAGCGGCTCCACGAGTGGTTGTTCAAGAGCGACGCCGATCGGGCCGTGGCCGCCGGCGGTACGTCACCGACCGGGGTGGACGCCCAGGTGGCGCGGGAGCTGTTCGCAGCGACCGGAGCGGTCGTGGTGGGCAGGCGAACCTTCGACGTGGGCGTGGATCTGTGGGCGGACACACCGTTCCCGGTGCCCTGTTTCGTGCTCACCCATGAATCCCGCGAACCGCTGGTCATGAAAAGCGCGGCGTTCACCTTCGTCACCGACGGAATCGAACGTGCGCTGCAGCAGGCGCGAGCGTCAGCCGGGGACAGGGACGTCCTCGTCATGGGCGGGGCGCGCACCGCACAGCAGTTCATCAGGGCCGGGCTCGTCGACGAGGTTCAGATCCAGCTGGTGCCCGTTCTGCTCGGCGCGGGCACCCGGCTGTTCGACCACCTGGGCACCGACCACATCGAGCTGGAACGCACCACACTGCTCGCATCACCGTACGTCACGCATCTTCGATTCCGCGTCCTGAAGTAGGTGTACGGAGCGTCCGTCCACATTGGGCGCGGGCGCCGGCGCGGTGCGCCGCCTCCTTGTCCGTCAGGTAGGTGTGCCGCGCCGAAAGCATGATCAGCCCGTTGGCCAGCAGCGGAACGAGCATGATCAAGAAGGTGTCGCGCAGGCTGGCCGTCCGGCTCGTCCCGCCCCGGCCGGCCAGCGCGTCCGCGACGAGGCCGAAGCACACGGGACCGAGCGCCTGCCCGGTGAGGCTCAGGATCGTCCGTGCGCTCTCCGCGCGGCCCCACAGCCAGGGCGTGACGATGTCGAGCCGGGCCGCGTCCAACGGCGGGCTCGCCGCGCCCAGCGTCGCCGCGCCCAGGATGAGGAACGGCAGGGCGAACGCCACCGACCCGCTCGCCAGGCCGGGCGCGAACAGCAGCGCCGTCGCCGTGTACGCCACGGCCGGCACCAGGATCCTGGCGTTCGGGTGGCCGTTGCGCTGCAGCCGGTCGGCCAGCCGCCCGCCGAGCACCGTGCCGGCGAGGGCGCCGGCACCCACCGCCACGACGAGACCGGTCAGCCCGCGCGTGCTGACGCCGTACCAGCTCTGGACAAAGACCACGCTGAAGGTGCGCAGGCCGGCGAAGAAGGAGTACCCGACCGACGAGGCGACGATGAGGATGCGGATCGTACGGATGTGCAGGATGTACGCGAATGCCCGGCCGAGCGATCGCCAGGCCTGCCGCAGGACGTCGGCGCCCCCGGTGCCCTGCGGCGTTGCCAGGGGGTTGCCGCGCATCCGGACGGGGGTAGCCCGCGGGATCTCGTGCGCGCCGGGAGGCAGCTGGCTCGCCCCGCCGCGGGCGGGTTCGGGCAGCCACCGATACAGGGCGGCGGTCAGCCCGAGACCGAGGAGGCCGAGCAGCCAGAATCCGTACCGCCAGGACGCCGCGGCGCCGATGTTGGCACCGACGATCAGCCCGATGCCCGCGCCGATCATCTCGCCGGTCAGGATCCAGCCGTACACCTTCGCCCGTTCGGTCGCCGGGATGAGATCGCCGGTCAGCGAGGCGAGCAGCGGCCCGGCCGCCGCGATCGCACCGCCCATCGCGAGCCGGGAGAGCAGCAGCCACAGGTAGGACTGGGCCGCCCCGCCGGCGAGGAGGGCCACGCTCCAGAGGATGACCGTGTAGATCAGCAGCCGTACCCGGGGGACCTGGTCGGCGAGCGCCCCCATCGGGATCGTGGCGAGCGCGCCGACGCCGTACGACACGGTCGCCAGGAGGCCGAGCCGCGCCTGGCCGATCCGGAAGGCGTCCTCCAGCTCCCGGGCCAGCGCGCCGACCATGCCGAGATCCGCCGAGCCCATGGCGAGCACACCGGCGAACAACAGGATGACCCTGGTACGGGCCGGCCCGCCGAAGAGTGCTTCCAACCGTCCGAACGGCATTGATCGGACGGCTACCCGCACCGATGGGTTCCTAACGGAGCGGGGATGAGCGGGCAGCGCGGGGTCGGCGCGCATTCCCGGCGAGAATACGGCACAAAATGCACAACCAAAGCATTCCGTCTTTACCTGCCTATTTGTGTGCGCGCCGTGATCGCGAGTTTCCGCCGGACGAATCCGGGAAGCACGGCGACCGCGACCCGCCAACTGTCGCTTGTACATGCGGCGAACTGCGACAGCGGGCGCGTACGTCGCGGACTCCGGCCGTCCGAGTCGGCCGATCCACGCCACAGAAAGGCAAGCACAATCGTGAAGTTCGCACTCAAGGCCGGCGTTTGCGCGGCGGCGACGACCGCGCTGGTGGTCGGGGCGTTCGCTCCGAGCGCGTCCGCCCATTCGACGGACGAATGGCGCTCCAGGAAACCGTTCATCAACCAGTTCAAGAAGATCGACGTCATCGCGTCGACGGTGCCGGCCAACGGGGATGTCAACCCGTACGGCGTCGCGGTGGTACCGCGCAGCAAGGACAAGCTGCGCAAGGGCGAGGTGCTCGTCAGCAACTTCAACAACAGCGACAACCATCAGGGCACCGGCACGACGATCGTGCAGATCAGCCGCGAGGGCAAACAGAGCCTGTTCGCCCAGATCGACGCCAAGAAGCTGCCGGGCAAGTGCCCGGGCGGCGTCGGGTTGACCACCGCGCTCGTGGTGCTCCGTACCGGCTGGGTCATCGTGGGCAGCCTGCCCACCGCGGACGGCAGCTCCGCGACGGCCCAGGCGGGGTGCCTGATCGTCCTCGACAGCAAGGGCCAGGTGCGCGAGACGTTCTCCGGGCACGGCATCAACGGCCCATGGGACATGACCGCGGACGATGACGGAGAATCGGTCGACCTGTTCGTCACCAACGTCCTCAACGGCATCGTCGGCGGCCAGCCCGCCACCACCAACCAGGGGACCGTGCTGCGCCTCGAGCTGAAGATCAAGGGGGACAGGCCGCCGGTACTGCGCAAGATCACGACCATCGGCTCGGGATTCACGGAGAAGACCGACCCAACCGCGCTGATCATCGGCCCGACCGGGGTCGGCCTGGGCAAGGACGGCACGCTGTACGTCGCCGACACCGCCGCCAATCGCATCGCCGCCATCCCGGATGCGGACGACCGCAAGACAAGCGCCGGTACCGGACGCACCATCACCCAGGGCGGACACCTGTCCGGCCCGCTCGGGCTGACGATCGCGCCCAACGGCAACGTGCTCACCGTCAACGGCGGCGACGGGAACATCGTCGAGACCAACCCGTGCCAGAAGGCGCAGGTCGCGTTCCGCACCCTCGTCGAGAACGGTGCAGGCGCCCTGTTCGGTCTCGCGATCGCACCGGACAACCGCGGTGTCTACTTCGTCAACGACAACGACAACACGCTCGAACTGCTGCACTGACACGCAGAGCCGCCGTCGGCACGTGCGCACTGACAGTCATCTGCCGGTGCGCACGTGCCGCCACTTTCCGCAGACGGACATGTTCCGCCTGGCGTCCTAACGGGATTCGGCTGCTTCGGCGACGAGGTGCCGGGCCGCCGTGGCGATGTGGTCGGCGTCGAGGCCGGCCCAGGCGAGGAGTTCCTCGCTGGTACCGGAGCCGGGCATCTCGCGGACGGACAGGCGGGCGATGTGCAGGTCGGTGACGCCGTCGGCGACGAGGCTGTCGGTGACGGCGGAGCCGAGGCCGCCCTCGGGGTGGTGGTCCTCGGCGACGACGATCCGTCCGCGGGTTGCGGTGGCGGCGGCGCGCAGGGTGCCGCTGTCGATGGGCTTGATCGAGTACGCGTCGATGACCCGGGCGGCGATGCCCTGCTCGGCGAGCAGGTCGGCGGCGGCGAGGCAGGCGTACAGGGTGACCCCGGCGCCGATGAGGGTGACCCGGTCCTTGTTGCTCTGGTGCAGGACCTTGGAGCCGCCGATCGGGAACGTCTCGCCATCGGGGTACAGCACGGGGTAGCCGCCGCGGGTGGTACGCATGTAGGTGATGCCGGGGTTGGCGGCCATCGCGTTGGTCAGCGCAACGGTGCTGGTGGCGTCGGCCGGGTACAGCACCGTGGAGCCGTGCACGGCGCGGAACATGGCGAGGTCCTCCAGGCCCATCTGCGACGGCCCGTCGGCGCCGATCTCGACGCCGGCGTGCGAGCCGACCAGGCGGATGGCGACGCCGCTGATGGAGCCCATGCGGATGAAGTCGTACGCGCGGGTGAAGAACGCGGCGAACGTCGAGGCGAAGGGGCGGTAGCCGCGCACGGCGAGGCCCGTGGCGGCGGCGACCATCTGCTGTTCGGCGATGAACATCTCGAAGTACCGGTCGGGGTAGGCCTTGGCGAACTCATCGGCGTGCGTCGAGTTGCTGACCTCGCCGTCGAGGGCGACCACCTTCGGGTCGAGGGCGCCGAGGGCGACCAGGGCGTCGCCGTACGCCTTGCGGGTGGCGACCTTCGCGCCCACGTCGTAGCGGACCGGGGCGCCCGGCCGGGCGGGAGCGTGCTGGGCGGTCTCCTGGGCGGACGGGGGCAGCGGGCCGCGGACGGTGAGGTGCCGCGGGCCGCCGAGCTCGGCGATGGCGCGCTCGGCCATGTCGGCGGGCAGCGGCTTGCCGTGCCAGCCGTTCTTGTTCTCGACCTCGGAGAAGCCCTTGCCCTTGACCGTCTTGCAGAGGATCACGGTGGGCCGGCCGCCGGCGTCGGTGTCGGTGGCCGCGGTGAGCGCCTCGTCGATGGCGGCCAGGTCATGGCCGTCGATGGTCAGCACGCGGGCGCCGAACGCCTCGGCGCGGGCCGCGTAGGCGTCGATGTTCCAGCCGAGCTCGGTCTCGCCGCGCTGGCCGAGCCGGTTGACGTCAGCCATGACGATCAGGTTGGACAGCTGGTAGTACGAGGCCTTGTCGAACGCCTCCCAGATCGAGCCCTCGGAGAGCTCGCTGTCGCCACACAGGACCCAGATCCGGTAGGGCTGCCGGTCGAGGTACTTGCCGGCGAGGGCGACACCGACGCCGTCGGGCAGGCCCTGACCGAGCGAGCCGGTCGCGACATCGACCCAGGGCAGCACCGGGGTCGGGTGACCTTCCAGGCGCTGGCCGTACCGGCGGTACCCATGCATCAGCTCTTCCTCGCTGACCACGCCGGCGGCCTTGAAGACCGCGTACAGCAGCGGGGAAGCATGTCCCTTGGAGAAGATGAGGTGGTCGTTGGCAGGACCTGACGGGTGGTCCCAGTCGTATCGCAGGTGCCGGGCGACGAGCACCGCCAGCACGTCGGCGGCGGACATGCTCGAGGTGGGGTGACCCGAGCCGGCGCTGGTGGACGAGCGGATCGCGTCGACCCGCAGCTGGGCGGCAAGGTCCGCGACCTTGTCCAGGCTCGTGCGGGGCGGGGTGGCGATCGTAGTCATGACCTCCGCGGTACCCCCGCTGCCACCACCGAAACAGCGCACCCACCGCCGCCCACGGCCCGGACCCGCCACCGGATCCCAGCAATCAGCCCTCACCCGGCCGGACCAGGCCGGTCTCGTAGGCGACGACGACGATCTGCGCCCGGTCGCGCAGGCCCAGTTTGGTCATGATGCGGCTGACGTGGGTCTTGGCGGTCAGCGGGCTCATGAACAGCCGCTCGGCGATCTCCTGGTTGCTCAGCCCCGCCGCTACCGCCGCGGTCACCTCCCGTTCCCGTTCGGTCAGCACCGCCAGCGCAGACGCGTCGAGGGCGGCCGAGCGGTCCGGGGAGGCGAAGTGCGCGATCACCCGTTTCGTCACGCCGGGCGTGAGCAGCGCCTCTCCGGCGGCCGCGACGCGGATCGCCCGGCGCAGGTGGCACCTCTTGAGCGGGACGCTGGCGGGACCTTCGTCGGTGTTGCGCTGTGCCTACGCGGACGCTGTCAGGGCAGCGAGCGGGACGGCGAGGCCCGTGGCGAAGATGTTGTCCGGGTCGTAGGCCGTCTTGATCCGGCGCAGCGCCGCCCAGTGCCGTGCGGTGAACGCCGACGCGGTCCGGGACGGGTCGCGGAGGAAGTTGAGGAAGGCGGTGCCGAGGCCGCATCGGCGCAGCGCCGCCGCGGTCCGGGTCGACGGCACCGCGTCGAGGACGACCGACAGGGGCGCGTCGCGGTGTGCGGCAGCGCCCGTATCGTGGGTGATCTGTCCGCCCCAGTGGCGCAGCTCCACGGTGGCGTCCGGCTCGGCCACCAGCGCGGCGACGAGGTCGTCGTCGAGCGTACGGACCTGGTCGAACGTGTGGGGGAAGGTACCGCCCATCGCCGTGTGGGCGTACTCGACGACCCGCATGTCGTCCGCGACCACCGGGCCGGCGACGCGCCACAGCGGTTCCAGCAACGCCTGGCCCTGCTCGGGACTGCCGGCGTAGACGGCTTGGACCACGAGCGAGCCGTTGCGGTTGAGCACCACTGCCGTGCTGAGGGCGTCCGGCACCCGCTCGATCCACTCCCGGTAGAAGGCGAGCGTCGCTGCCGCCCGCTCGCGGCCGAACGTGACCGCGCCCGCGTACACCCGCTCGACCGGGTAGAGGCGGAACTCCAGCCCGGTGACGACACCGAAGGAGCCGCCGCCACCACACAGCGCCCAGAACAGGTCCGGGCGGTGGCCGGCGTCGACCGACTCCAGCGTGCCGTCGGCGGTGACGACCTGCGCCCGCAGCACGCTGTCGGCCGCGAGGCCGTGTCGGCGGGCGAGCCAGCCCAGGCCGCCGCCCAGGGTGTAGCCGATGACGCCTACGTCGGGCGACGAGCCGGACAGCGGCGCGAGCCCGAAGGGCGCGGCGGCCCGCAGTACGTCTCCCCACCGGGCGCCGGGGCCGACGCGGGCGACCCGGCGGTCCGGGTCGACCAGGACACGCGTCATGGCGCTGGTGTCGAGCAGCAGCGCGCCGTCGTGGGCCACGTGGGTGCCGTGGCCGGTGGCCTGTACGGCGAACGGCAGCCCGTGACGGCGGGCGGCCAGCAGCGCCGTGCGGACGTCCGCCGCGCCGGCGGCCCGGACCACGACGGCGGGGTGCGGGTCGAGCGCCGGGTTGAGCGGCCGGCGGTGGTCGTCGTAGCCGTCGTCGCCGGGCAGGAAGGTGGAGCCGGCGATGCGCAGGGTCTGCCGAATGGTCATACCGGGTGGACCGACGGGCCGCGCGGAACTCATCGGCGGCTCGATGAGTTCTTCCGTGGCGCGTGGGGCCCTACAGGAGGTGAGTGGTACAACGTCGCCATGAATGCCAGGCGCCCCGAGCCCAGCCCATCCCGCGCGCCGGTGATCGGAGGGGCGGTCGCCTTCGTGGTCATTGTCGTACTGCAGGCTTCGGCGGGGGTCCGCCAAGACTGGGCCGTCCCATTTGCCCTGGCGCTCTTCGGGGTGACGATTGCAGCGGCCATCGTCGTGCTCGTCCGCGTCGCGCGGGCTTCGCGACGTGACGACCCGTCGGCGTGGCTGGTTCTCACGTGCGGCGGCTTCGCGGTGCGGCCGGCAATACCGCTTGGGCCGGTCCTCGGCATGCTGAGCGCGTTCCTTGGCCTGCAGGTCGGTCCGGTCATCAACGAGTGGCGTGCTGTGATCCAGATGCGGCCGACCGTGGTAGTCGACGCCGGGCTCGCTTTCGTGATGAGCGTACCGGTGCTGCTGGGCGTGGTTGCCGTGGCGTTGATGGTGCCCGTTGCCTGGCGCGGTTACGCGGTCGAGCTGACTCCGGCCGGTATCCGATCGAGCGGTCCCTTGCACCGACGCGTGCTGCCGTGGCAGGCCCTCGCCGCACAGGCCGGGCATCAGGCCGGGCGCGTCTGGCTCGTCGTGGACCAACCGGACCTGGTGCTCCAGCGGGGTGTGCCGGTCCTGGACTCGCGGGAACGGCCGACGCTTTCCGCTGGGCGGGCGGGGCCTGTGTTGACCGAGGCAATCGCCTGGTACCTGGCACATCCTGGTGACCGGGCCTGCATCGGTACCGTGGCCGGGTATGACCGGCTGCGCGCGCGCCTCAATTCGGCGGCACCGATACAGCCCACGCCGCCGCCTCCCGCCGCGGCAGCGCTGGGGAGGCCCGGTCCTACCGGCGCGATTGTGCGGCTGGTCCACGCCGCCGCCGTGATCGCCGCCGTGATCGCGGCCGCCGATCTGAGCATCGCGATCGTCTTCCGCGACCGCCTCCTCGCCGCCGAGCACGCCATCGCCGCGGCGGATCAGATGCCGCCGGAGGGTGAGCTGTTGTTCACCACCGACACGGTCGGGTTCGCGACGGGATCGGCGACGGTCGCGCTGATCGTCACGCTGGTCCTGGCAACGGTCGGGGTCGCGTTGGTCCACAAGGTGCGGGCCGGCTCCGGGCCCGCGCGGACCGGGCTGACCATCGTGTCGGGCGTTGTGGCCGTCATGTCGATGTGTGCCGGTGTGGCGTCGGTCGTACCCCTGGCGACGGAACCCGCCGCAGGCACCGGCCTGAATGTCTGGGCGGCGTTCCGGATGATCGAGAGCATGTCGCTGACCGGGTTGGCGCTGCTGGTCCTCGTCCTGCTCGTCTTCTCTAACCGATACCCCGTCACAGCCGGACGCACAGTACTGACATGATCCGAGAGCGACCAAGCCGTCAGCGTCGGAGACTCACTCGGCGGACATGTCGCTGAGCATAGGCATCGATCGGCACTCCGGGATGCGCCACCGTCCGACTGTCACCGCATCGCTGTTACGGTGGGTGTCAATGGGACAGATCGCGGCTGTTGCGTGGCGGCTCGGCGTGGCGGCGGTGGTGTGGCTGGTCGTCGGCGCCGGGCAGGACCGGTACGGCAACCGGCACAACTTCTCCGACCTGCGGATCTACCACCTCGCGGTGCGGTGGTGGCGCGACGGCCGTCCCCTGTACGACTTCAGCGTCCCGGACCCGACGCAAGGGTCGCTCGGGTTCACCTATCCGCCGTTCGCCGCGATGATGCTCCGGCCTTTGGCCGGGTTCGCCTGGCCGGTGCCGGTACAGGTGGCATTCGGCACAGTGTCCGTGCTCGCCTTCGCAGTGTCGTTGTGGCTGCTCTCGCTGCCGGTGGCGCGTCATCTCGGCCAGCCGACATGGTTCGTCTTCCTGGTGGCGGTGCCACTCGCCTCAGCATTGGAGCCGATCCGGGAGACCTTCACCTTCGGCCAGGTCAACTTCGTGCTCGTGGCGCTCGTTCTCGTGGACCTGCTGGTGCTCGGCGCCGTCGGCAGCCGGTGGACCGGTGTGGGCATCGGTCTCGCTGCAGCGGTCAAACTCACGCCGGGTGTCTTTGTCCTGTACCTGCTGTGCACCCGCCGCTGGAGAGCCGCAGGCGTCGCCACCGCGACGGCGACCGCGGCGACCGCCGCCGCATGGGTGGTCGCGCCCGGTGACTCATGGACGTACTGGACCCGCACCCTCCTCGACGGTGACGGCATCGGCCACCCCGAGTACCTGTTCAACCAGTCGCTGATGGGAATCGTTGCGAGAGCCTCGGACCCACCACAGCGGGTGCTCTGGCTGCTGCTCGTAGCGGCCGTCGTCGGTTTCGGCATGTGGCGGGCTGCCCGGGCGTACACCGGAGGCGGCGAACTGACCGGCCTGACCCTCGCCGGTCTGGTCGGATGTTTGGCCAGCCCGGTCACGTGGGTGCACCACATCTTCTGGTTCATCCCCGCAATGCTGCTGCTGGTGATCGCGGGCACTCGACCGCTGCGCTGGCCGCCGCTGCTCGGCGCGGCGGTGGTGTACGTCACCGTAACGTTCAGCGTCATCTCGTTGTACGCCTACGACCTGCACGAGCCCGGCGGCGTTACCGGCGCGGTCCTCGGCAACTGGGACGCCCTCCTGATGCTTGCCCTCCTCGCCGCCATGCCTGCCAGCCTGTCGCGGGAGCCGGTAGCGAGGCCTTCCAGCAACGCCACCGGTCAGATCCCCTCGATCAGCAGCTGACGCAGGTCGTCCGCGCGACGTGCCGACGGTTGGTGTGGTCTGGTCACCACGAGTGGATCAGGGGCTCGTCGTGCTCGGCCTGCCGCCATTGTTCGGTGAGGCGGCGGAGGCGGTCCTGGGCGGACATCCCGCGCAGGACAGCGATCCGGTCGTCGCGAACGTCCAGGATCACCACGCCGAGGACGCGGTCGTCGAGCGCGGCGATGAGGGCGGGGCAGGAGTTGACGACGCCGGCGTGCATCGCGGGTGAGCCGCCGGCCAGTCTCCGCTTCGCCGGTGTCGGTTTGAACGCGGCTCGTACCGCGGCGGCGATCCGTTCGGGTGTCGAGAGCCGCAGCCATCTCGTCGCCAGTCCGGCGCCGTCGGAGATCGCGGTGGCGTCGTCGGTGAGCAGCGCCACCAGCCGTTCCGTGCGGCCCGAGGAGGCGGCGTCGACGAAGGCCTCGACGATGCGGCGGGTGGCGGCGCGGTCGACGGTCCTGGCGACCCGTTCGGCGGCGAGGCGCTGCCGGGCGCGGTGGGCGTGTTGCTGGCTCGCGGTCTCGGTGATGTCGAGGATCTCGGCGATCTCGGCGTGGCTGTACTCGAACGCCTCGCGAAGGACGTAGACGGCCCGCTCGACCGGCGAGAGGCGTTCCAGGAGCGTCAGCACCGCCAGGGTCACCGATTCGCGCTGCTCGACGGTCTCGGCCGGGCCGAGCATCGGGTCGCCGTCCAGGAGCGGCTCGGGCAGCCAGTCGCCGGCCGCGCGTTCCCGCCGCGCCTGCGCCGAGCGGAGCCGGTCGAGGGACAGGTTGGTGACCACCTTGGTCAGCCACGCCTCGGGCACCTGGATGTGTCGCGGGTCGGCGGCGTGCCAGCGCAGGAACGTGTCCTGGACCGCGTCCTCGGCGTCGGCGGCCGAGCCGAGCAGGCGGTAGGCCAGCGAGGCCAATCGGTCCCGGTTGGCCTCGAAGCACTCCACGGTGGCAGCGTCCATGCCGGCCACGCTAGCCAGCGACCGCCGCGGGCGCCCGGTGGGGCACGGCTGCCCGGCGGTGCCGCCGGGTCGGCAGTCCGTAGGTCGGGTGGCTCATGTTCCATGCGGCGCCGCTGAGCACGAACGACTTGAAGCGCGCGGCCGTGCGGCCGCGCAGGGACCAGGCCTTCGACCGCGCGCTGCCGTCGACGGCCTGGAAGATCGCGTCCTTCCCGCCGAGGCTGATGCAGTTGCCGAGGTACTCGAGCGGGGTCTTCGAGATCCGCTGACCGGTGAGGTCCCCGATGATCGCGGCCGTCGCCTGCATCCGGGTGAACCCCGCCGACGCGCACGACATCGGCAGCGGCCGGCCGTTCGCGCCGATGACGTAGGCGCTGTCGCCGGCCGCGTAGACCTCCGGGTGCGAGACGGACCGCATCATCCGGTCGACGGTGATCCGCCCGTCGGCCTCGACCGCCAGGCCGCTGGCGGCGGCGATGGGGTGCACGGCGAAGCCGGCCGCCCACACCGTCGCGTCGGCGGCGAAGACGGTCCCGTCGGCGGCGACGGCACCGGCCCGCTCGACGCGTTCGACGGTGGTGTGCTCGTGCACGGCGATGCCGAACCGGTCGAAGGCGCGCAGCAGGTGCCGGCGGGCCTTCGGGGCCAGCCAGCCGCCCAGCTCGCCAGTGGTGGCGACGGCGACCCGCAGCCCGGGCCGGGACTCGGCGATCTCGGTCGCGGTCTCGATGGCGGTCAGGTTGCCGCCGACGACGAGCACCGTGCCGCCCTCGCCCAGCTCGTCCAGGTGCCGGCGCAGGCGCTGCGCCGCCGGCCGCCCGGCGACGTGGAAGGCGTGCTCGCCCACGCCTGCCACGCCTTGGTCACCCACGGTGCTGCCGAGCGTGTAGAGGAGAGTGTCGTACCCGATCGTGTCGGTGCCCTCGCTGTCCGCTACCGTGACGGTCCGCTGCTGCGCGTCGACGGCGGTCACGTGCGCCACGCGCAGCCGGATGCCTGTGCCGGCGAACATCTCCGCCAGCCCGTGGCGGCGCAGCTGCCGGCCGGCGGCGAGCTGGTGCAGGCGCATCCGCTCGACGAAGTCGGGCTCGGCGTTGACGACGGTGATCTCGACGTCGTCGGGCCGCAGGTGGCGGGCGAGGTATCCGGCTGCGGAGGCGCCGGCGTAGCCGGCCCCGAGAACGGTGATGCGGTGCCGCATGTTCGTGCTCCCGTCTGTTCGCTTGCCCTCAGAACGGGACAGCGAAGCGATTCCTGACAGCCCGAGCTGTGGCGTGGGTCACGGTTCCGTGACCCAGCCGGGCAGCGGGGCAGCGCCGGCGGGTTCGCGTGCGCGGCGGACGGCCAGGCCGGCCAGCACGGCGGCAAGGCCGGTCGTGTAGCCGAGGAGCTGCCCGGTGTGGGCCGTGAGGCCGAGGTCGGGGGCGAACTGGGCGAGGTAGCCGGCGGCGGCGACGGCCAGCCACTCGGCCGGTGCGCCGTAGGCGACGAGCATGACCAGCAGCATCGCGTACCACGGATAGCTCGGCGTGGTGACCAGCAGCGCCCCGCCGACCACGACGGCGGCCGCGACCCAGGGGCGGGCCGGGTCGGCGGTGCGCCAGGCCAGCAGCGCGAGCGCGGTGAGGACGAGCGCGGCGGCCGGGGTGGCCAGCGGCGCCGGCAGGACCGCGCCCAGCAGCGCGAAGCGGGCGCCGTCGGCGTAGCCCTCCTCGTGCAGGTATCCCGGCAGGTAGCCGAGTACGGCGGGTCCGGCGGCGACGACGTGCGGCAGGTACACCGCCGTGATCGCGGCCGCCGCGCTCACCGCGACGGCGACCGGGCGGCGGCGCAGCAGTGCCGGTCCGAGCAGGGCGGGGGTGAGCTTGGTGGCGACGGCGAGGCCGAGCAGCACGCCGCCGGCGACGGCCCGCCGGGTGCCGGGATGCGCGGCCAGCTGCCAGAGGGCGGCGGCGGCGAGCGCGGCCGCGACGACGTCGACGTGGGCGTTGTTGCCGGCCTCCAGGGCGACGAGCGGGCACCAGGCCCACAGCACGGCCCGGCGTGGGTCGTGGCCGAGGCGGCCCAGGATGTACCACAGCAGCAGCCCGACACCGGCCGCGATCGCCGCCATCGTCAGCTGCATCGGCCGTTCGCGGGCGCCCGCGGGGGAGACGGCCACGACCCCGGCGAAGAGGGTCTCGGCGACCGGGGGGTAGATCGTCGGCACGGTGGGCCGGTTGATTCGGGTGCAGCCGGTCGGCAGGCACCAGTTCGCGGTGGCCGGCCAGAGGAAGTCGTCGCGCAGCGGCGCGAGCTCGGGCGCGGACGGCGGGTACCGGTAGGGGTCGACGGCGGCGAGCTGGACCCGGCCGTCCCAGACGTAGCGGTACATGTCGTCACTGCTGGTCGGGGGCTGGCGTGCGGCGACGAGCGGGAGCAGGACGCCACCGGCGACGATCAGCGCGAGCGCGGCCCGGCGGTCCAGGCGCAGCACCTGCCACGCGCCGGCCAGGAACGGCAGCCACGCCAGCAGGTACCAGCGGCCGGGCAGCAGGAGCAGGGCGGCGGTCGCCGAGAGGCAGCCGGCCGCGGCGACCCGCCGGCTCACGGGTGCTCCCGGCGGCGGGCCCGCCGCACCCGCTGGACCGCCCACAGGCCCGCGGCGAGCCACACGACGGCGAGGACGGACAGCAGGCCGCGGCCGTACGCGAGGGGGAACGCGGACGGGTTGTCGGCGATGCGGCCCGCGCCGATGACGAACGGCAGGGCGACGGCGCTCACCGCGGCGCTGACGGCCAGCGCGGCCTGCACGGGGATCCGCAGCGCCGGTGGCACGAACCGGACGGTCAGGGCGCCGGCGGTCAGGACGAGCGGGACGACGACGAAATCGTGGGCGGCGACCCCCGCGGCGAGGAACGCGATCCGGCCGGGGACCTCGCCGGGCTGCTCGGTCAGCCAGCCGTGCAGGCCGTAGCCGAGCAGAGCCAGGCCGGCAGCCGCGAGCGCGATGCGGGCCGCCCTCATCGGGCGCTCACCGTGAGCGCGGCGACCCATTTGGTCTGCAGGACGCCAGGGCGGTTGGGGGCGATGAGCCGGCACGGGTAGCCGTGGTCGAGGTGCAGCGGCTCGCCGCCGATGCGCAGCGCGAGGAGGGTCAGCTGGTCGCGGGCCACGGCCGGTTCGAGCACCGACGTGCGGTACGGGCCGGAGGGCTGCAGCGACTCGACGGTGACGGGCCGGTCGAGGCCGGCGGCGCCGACGAGGCGCAGCAGGTCGGCGACGCGCACGCCCTGCCATCGCGCGCCGGCGCTCCACCCCTCCACACAGCTGATCGGCAGGTCCGCGGTCACCTGCGGCAGGGCAACCAGGTCGGCCAGGCTGAGGGCGTGGCGACGGTCCGGTCCCGTGACGATCAGGCGGTACCGTTCGTCCACGCGGGCGACACCGGCGGACGACGCCGTCTTGTTCACCGGCAGGCCCTGTGGGCCGATGCCGGGCACGCGTGGGGCGAGCACCGACAGGTGGTGCAGCGGCCGGACCGTCTGTCCCGCGGTGGCGACCGTGACGACGCCGGCGGCCGAGCCGGCCAGGGCGAGCACGCCCCGGCGGGTCCACCGGCCCGGCTCGGGCGGCACCTGCGGGTCCGGCTGGCGCCGGACGAGGGGCAGCTTCGCCGCGAGATGCAGCAGCAGCGCACCGGCGAGCAGCCACGCGGTCCAGTAGTGGGCGCCGAGGAACCCGAACGGCATCGCCGCGTACCAGTAGGCGATGTTCAGCACGCCCGTGACGAGCTCGAAGACCGCGGCGGACAGCAGCGCCGCGGCGGCCCGTTCCAGGGCGTGCGGCAGGTTGCGCACCGGCGGCCAGGCGAACAGCCGCGGGTACACCGACCAGATCTTGGCGGTGAGCAGCGGGAGGCAGGCCAGACCCGTGGCGACGTGCAGGCCCTGCGTGATGCGGTACAGCTGGACCGGGCGGGCCGGCCAGTGGAACCAGCCCGGCGGGTGCTGGATCGCGTGGCTGAGCAGGCCGGTGGCGAAGCAGACGCCGAACGCGGCGGCCAGCCACAGCCCGAGGTGCGCGGTCAGCCGCGTCGAGCGCAACGGCGACGTGAACCGTCGGGACAGGGCCGTCAGCGGGCGAGGTGGGCGAACCATCGGCCGGCCTCCGTCCAGGACTCGACGAGCCGCAGCGCGGCCCGCGCCGCGACCACGGCGACGGCGTTCGCGTCGACGAACGCCCACGGGAACGGGGCGCTGGTGCGGCCGGGACCGGCCAGGGCGAGCCGCCCCCGCCAGGTGCCCGTGCCGGGCGGGTCGACCTCGACCAGGACCGAGCCGGTGGGCGACAGCAGCGTCCGGCAGCGGCGCAGCAGCCGTTCCGGGTCGCCGCCGATGCCGATGTTGCCGTCGGCGAGCAGTGCGCGGTCCCAGCAGCCCTCGTCGGGCAGGGGCGCGAACAGGTCCTGGTGGGCGACCGGGACGCCGTGGCGGCGGGCGAGCCGGACGGCCTGCGGGCTGGCGTCGACCCCGAGCACGCGCCGGCCGGTCACGGCGAGCGCCCGAACGAGGCGGCCGGGGCCGCAGCCAAGGTCGACGGTGGCGCCCGAGCACCGGTCCAGCAGCGTGTCGTCGCCCGGGCGAAGACCGGCGCACCAGGCGCCCGGGTCGAGCGGGCGGACGTCGGTGCCGTGCCGGTCGACGAGCCGCAGCGCGGTCGGTTCGCCGCGGGCGGCCCGGCGCAGGGCCGCGCCGTAGACGACGGCGGGGGCGGTCACCGAGCCGCTCCGGCGGCCAGGCCCGCGACGGTCCGGGCGAACCGGCCGTGCGGGCTGGCGGCAGCGACGGCCACCGCGTCGGCCACGGTGTCCACGTCGCGCAGCGTCGCGGTCATCGCCACCGACAGGCCGTGCCCGCGCAGCGCGGCGACCGTGTCAGCGGCGGTACGCGCCGTCGACATCGGCACGCCGGCGACGGCGGTGCCGGCGCACGGGTCGCGCAGGCCGAGCAGCCACCACCCGCCGTCGGCGGCCGGCCCGAGGACCGCGTCCGCGCCGCCCAGGCGCTCGGCGGCGTGGCCGAGGTGGGCCGGTGTCAGCTGCGGGGTGTCCATGCCGACGAGCAAGGACGCGACGCCGGGCAACGCGGTGTCGCGGTACGCGGCCGCGATCCGCTCGTCGAGCGGCCCGCCGCGCTGGCCGGTCAGGCACCAGCCGGGTGGTGGCGCGCCGAGCTCGTCGTCGACCACGAGCGTGCGGGCTACCGCGGCGGTCGCGGTCAGCGCGTCGATGGTGTCGGCGAGCGCGGCGGCCGCGACCACGGCGGCCTGCTCGTACGTCCACGGTGGACAGAGCCGGGTCTTGACCCGGCCCGGCACCGGTGCCTTGGCGAGGAGCAACAACTGCACCGGCGGCGGGGTCACCGGGCCAGCACCCGGCTCATGTCGCGCACCGCGCGCAGCGTGCCGGCGACGGTCCCGGTCACCTTCGACCGGCCACCGGCGGCGCGCGGGGCATAGTCGACGTCGACCTCGCCGACGCGCCAGCCCGCAGCGGCGGCCCGGACCACCATTTCGAGGGGATAGCCGAAGCCCCGGTCGGTCAGGCCGAGGGCGAGCAGTGCCGCGCGGCGCGCCGCCCGCATCGGCCCGAGGTCATGGACCGGCACGCCGGCCGCGCGGCGCAGCCGCCAGGCCACGACGGCGTTGCCGGCCCGCCCGTGCAGTGGCCAGGCGCCGGGCGCCGTCGGCCGGCGCCGCCCGAGGAACAGATCAGCCTCGCCCGCGGCGACGGGATCCGCGACCCGCGGCAGCTGGCGCGGGTCGAACGAGCCGTCGGCGTCCATGAAGCACACGACCTCAGCGGTCGCCGCGCTCAGGCCGGCGTGCGCCGCGGCGCCGAACCCCCGCGGCGCCGCGGTGACGACCGTCGCGCCGTGCGCCGCCGCGATCGCGGCGGAGCCGTCGGACGAGCCGTTGTCGGCGACGATCGGGTGGTAGCCGGCGGGCATCCGGGACAGCACCCAGGGCAGCGCGGCGGCCTCGTTGAGGCAGGGCAGAACGACATCAGGCACGAATCGGACGCTACGCGTGATCTTGAAGGAAAGATCTTACGAGCCGCGAACCAACCATTACGAACCGCGAACACGGTCGATCCGTGCCTGCGGCCGGCCCCTACGTTCAGCGCATGCGAATCCTCGTCACCGGCGGCGCCGGCTTCATCGGCACGCACGTCGTCACCGCGCTGCGGGCCGCCGGCCACGACGCCGTCGCGTTCGACAGCCTGCATCCCGCCGCCCATGGGGGCGGCGACCCGGTCCCGGGCGACGTCCTGCGGGCCGACGTGCGCGACGCCGCCGCGGTGGCGGACGCCCTCGCCGGCGTCGACGTCGTCGTGCACCAGGCCGCCATGGTCGGCATGGGGGTCGACCTCGCCGACCTGCCCGACTACGTCGGCTGCAACGACCTCGGCACCGCGGTCCTGCTCGCCGGCATGGCCCGCGCGGGCGTGCGCCGCCTGGTGCTCGCCAGCTCGATGGTCGTCTACGGCGAGGGTTCGTACTCCTGCCCGCGGCACGGATCGGTCCAGCCTGCCCCGCGCCGCCGCGCCGAGCTTGCCGCCGGCCGGTTCGACCCGCCGTGTCCTGCCTGCGGCACCCCACTCGTGCCCGGCGAGGTCGGCGAGGACGCGCCGCTGCGACCGCGCAGCGTGTACGCCGCCACCAAGACCGCGCAGGAACACCTCGCCGCTGCCTGGGCGGCCGCCTGTGACGGGGCCGTCATCGCCCTGCGGTACCACAACGTCTACGGCCCCGGCATGCCCCGCGACACGCCGTACAGCGGTGTCGCGGCGATCTTCCGCTCAGCGCTGGAGGCCGGCCGGCCGGCCCGCGTCTTCGAGGACGGCGCCCAGCGGCGCGACTTCGTCCACGTCGACGACGTCGCCCACGCCAACGTCCTCGCCGCTGACGCCACCGAAACGACCGGCTTCCGGCCGTACAACATCGCCTCCGGCCATCCGACCACCATCGCCGCCATGGCCGTCACCCTTGCCGACGCGATGGCCGGCCCGGCGCCGGTCGTCACCGGCGAGCACCGGCCCGGCGACGTCCGCCACATCGTCGCCTCCGCCGCCCTCGCCCGCCGCGACCTCGGCTTCACCGCCCGGGTCGGCCCGACCGAGGGCCTGCGGGCTTTCGCGACCGCCTCGCTGCGGCCCCCAGCGTCGGTGACGATCGCCCGCGGCGGCCCGGGGCGGCGCTGACTCACGGTCGCAGCCGCCCCTGGGGCTGACCCCATTACGCGGTCTTGCTGTACGCGTCGTGGTAGTTCCACCACCGGTACGGCGGGGTCTGCGGATAGCCCGCCGGCGAATCCTCCCACTCCTCCTGGCGGCCGAGCGCCGTGATATCCAGGTAGCTCCAGGTGCTTCCCATCGCCTCGTCGCCGCGGCTGTCGACGAAATAGTTGCGGTAGATCCGCTCACCTTCTCGGATGAAGGCGTTGGTGCCGTGCCACTCGTCGACGCCGAAGTCTTTGTCGAAGTCGTCGGTGATGGTGTACCACGGGATCAGCCCCCAGCCCATGCGCTCCTGCAGCCCCTGGATCTCGGCCTGGGGGGCGCGCGAAACGAACGAGAGCGTCGTGTCCCGCGCGTTCAGGTGGGCCGGGTGCGCGACCTGGTCGGCGACGAATGAGCAGCCCACGCAGGCACGCTCCGGGTACGATCCGCCTGCCTCCGGGTACGTGGTGACGTCCGGCGCGTAGAAGGCGCGGTAGACGATCAGCTGGCGGCGACCCTCGAACAGGTCGAGAAGGCTCACCGGTCCCTGCGGGCCGTCGAAGCGGTACTCCTTCTCCACCGCCATCCACGGCATCCGGCGGCGCCTGGCAGCCAGCGCATCGCGGGCGCGGGTCAGCTTCTTCTCCTCAACCAGCAGCTCCTCGCGGGCGGCATCCCATTCCTGCGAGGACACGATCGGCGGAGTCTTCACGTGGCCTGGCCTCCCTCACGTACTCGCCGGGCACCATAACCACGCTCGCTCGACAGCCGGGAACCGGCCACATGCTGGCCGGGTGACCAAGAGCGTGTCCCGGACCTCGGGTGAGGTCCGGGACCGGGTGGCCGGGATCGGGTGGTAGGGGGTCGGGTCAGGCGTTGATGAGTTCCTTCGCTGCCGGTTCGGGGACGGCGAACCCTGCGGTGGCGGGGGTGCGGATCGCGTGGATGAGGCCGGCGGCGCCGAGGAGGAAGAGCAGGCCGGCGGCGAGGTAGGCGACGAGTGCGGCCTGGCCGGCCTTGGCGCCGAACTCGCTGAAGCCGTACGAGGTGAGCAGCATGCCGCGCAGGCTCTCGCCCTTGAAGACGGTCTCGCGCTGGCCGTTGACGTCGGTGAGCTGCTTTTGCAGGTCAGCGGCGGCGGGGTCGTCCTTGGGCAGCGCGGCGATCTTCGCCTTCAGTTCGGTCTGCACGTCACCCAGCTGCGAGTAGGTCTTGCCACCGGCGATCGACTGCAGGTGCAGGCCGATGAACTCGTTGGCGTAGCACTCGGCCTGCTTGCCGGTGGTGAGTTGCTGGCCGGCGTTCTGGACGAGGCAGGCGGACTTGCGTTCTTCGGCGGTGAGGGTGTCGGCGGTCTTGAAGGTGATCTGCTGCTGGCTGAGCTGGGTTTTGACGTAGTCGTTGGCGAAGTTGGCGTTGCTGGTCAGGACGAGGCCGGCGACCAGCAGCAGCCCGGCCAGGACGACGAGGCCGAAACCGACGATGAGGTCGAGCGTCTTGCGCTTCATGGGTGCCCTCCGGGGCTCTGTGGTCCGCCGCTTGTCTTTGGTGACCACAGCGTCCCGCGGAAGGGCGTCCACCAGGCAGAGCACAACCACCCGACTCGATCGGGACCTCCGGCCCGGACCTGCCCGGGACCTCCGGCACCCACCGTCGCGACGGCGTCAGCCACCCGCCGCCGCTTCACCAGTCGAGAATGGGGTCAGCGGGAGACGTACCACGTTCGCACAGTTTTGTCCGTACCTGTGGCGAGCAGCAGTCGCCCGTCCGGGCTGAACACCAGGTCGGTGTAGGTCCCGGAAGGGCCGGACAACTCCATCAGGCCTTGACCGCTCGCGGCGTCGAACAGCGCCGGTACGCCATCCTTGTCCACGGCGGCGATGAGCTTGCCGTCCGGGCCGAACACCACGTCGCCCTGGATCGGCACGGTCAGCGCCGCGCGCATCTTCCGGGTCGCCAGGTCGTAGAGCTGGACCGTCCCCGCGGAGTTGGTGGCGTAGGTCTTGGAATCGGGGCTGAAGCCTGCGAAGGTTCCGGCATTGCCGACCGACGTCAGCAGCCTGCCGTCGGGCACGCCGCGGAGTTCGAAGCCGCCCTCGCTGCTGGGCCTGCGATTGGCGACGGTCGAGCCGTCGGCACTGATCCACACCGGGAACCAGGCGTTGTCGAGCGTCGCGACGGCCTTGCGGGCGGGCACGTCCCAGATCTTCACCACGCCACCGGCCGCAGCGGAGACGAGCACCTTCCCGTCGCCGCTGAACGCCATGCTCTGGATCCCGTCGCTGCGGTTGGCCAGGGTTGCCAGCAGCGTCCCGTTCGTCGCGTCCCAGATGCGGACCGGCGCGTCGAAGGGATCACCGGAAGCGAGCGTACTGGCGGTGGCGACGGTCTTGCCGTCGGGACTGAACGCCACGTACGCGCTGCCCTCGTGGCCCGCAAGCGAGGCCAGCACCTTTCCGGTGGCGGTGTCGCGCAGCTCGACGGTGACGCCCCCGCCGCTGAGGACACCCATCGGTGTCCCGCCGGCGGTGGCGACCTCACGCTTACCCGTGAACGTGGCGCTGGCGACGATCGTCCCGTCCGGGCTGAAGGTCGCGCCGGAGTCGGTCTCGAAGGTGACGGTGGAGGCTCCGGTCGCCGCGTTCCAGATCACCGCGGTCTGCGCCGCGGCGGGGTTGGCCGGCTTGTCGATCGTGGCCACCCACCTGCCGTCCGGGCTCAGGTGGGCCGACTCGATGTCGTGGTCGTGGCCCAGCGTGCGGGAGCTGAGCGCCCCTCCGAACGCCGGCGGGCCGCTGCTGGATGAGTTGCTCTGGTCATGGTCGGTGAGGGTCGGGATGACACCGATCGCGGTCGCTACGACGCCCACGATCCCGATTGCCGCGATGACCAGCGTCCGCGTTCGCCGCCGTCGTGTTGGCGGCTTCGCCTCGGCCGCGCGCTGCTCCGCCGTGTTCAGCATCGATCGCGCATCAGGCTGCGGCATGACAGCTCGTCGCGTCGGTGCAGCGGCCGGCGCGGGTCCGGCGGCGGCCGGCGCGGGTTCTGCCCGGGCTGGCGATGCGGTCTCGTCTGGCCGTGGTGCCGGGGCCGTGTCGGGGGCTGGATGTTCCGGCGGGTCGACGGGGATGGTGGTGGTGTCGGGTGTCGTTGCCGGCTCGGTGGCGGGTGGTTGGTGTGGGTGGCCG
>NZ_JAHYSG010000138.1 GCF_022095675.1 Dactylosporangium sp. AC04546
ACCTGGCCCGGCGAGCCGTCGCCGTACGGACCGATCATCGACCCGCGCTGGAGCTCGATGCCCTCGGGCAGCGTGAGCGTGCCGGAGGCGACGACCAGCGCGTCGTTGCCGCTGCGCAGCACCACCGGCTGGCCAGGGCCGAAGTGCATCGGCCGGGCGCGGGTCAGCAGCCCGAGCCGGTCCTCGCTGCCGAGCGAGGACAGCGCCGGGGTCTCGGTCATGAGCGTCTCGAGCTCGGCCCACTCGGCCGGCGGCGGCCCCGGGAGCTGCCCGACCGCGGCGGCGACCGTCGAGGGCGGGATGGCCAGCAGCGTGGTGCCGGCGGTCAGCCAGCCGAGCGCGGCGGGCGCGCCGGTCAGCGCGTTGGCGAGCCCGACGACGCCGCCGCGGCCGACCCGCTCGCGGACCGTGCCGCTCGGGTCGCCGGGGCGGCGGCCCTCCAGGGCGCCGTCGACGACCACGTACACCGACTGCTGCGCCGCTCCGGCGAAGACCAGCTGCTCGCCGGTCCGCGGGTGCACCCAGCGGGCGTGTTCGGCGATCTTGGCCAGCGACGACGGCGGCAGGTCGCTCAGGCTCGACGCGCTGAGGGCAGCCAGCCGGCGCGGCTCGTCGCGCAGCAGCTTGCGCTCGCCGAGCCGGTCACGCAGCCTTCTCAAACGGCGCTTCAGCCAGGCGAACAACAGGTACACGACCGGGGCGAGCAGGCCGGCCACGATCAGCGCGAGCAGGCCGCGGGCCAGCCAGCCGGCGTTCCACAGGCCGGTGGCGACGCCGGCGATGCGATCGGTGTAGATGCGGTACATCAGGTTGGCGGCGATCGCGAGCCAGATCACGGCGAGCATGCCGTACAGGGCGACCAGGCGCCCCTCGCGGTCGAGGTCCCCGAAGCGCGGCGGCCGGCGGCGCAGCCTGGCGACCACCCAGGCCAGGCCCCGGGCCCGCAGGTTGGGCACCTCGAGCCAGTCCATGAGCAGGTAGTACCCGTCGAGCGCGAGGAAGGGGTTGAGGTTGAACAGCGCGTTGAGGTACCACGCGAAGGCCAGCTTGAAGGTCCACGGCTGGAGCTCGGGGAAGAACAGCCCGGCGAGCTGGCAGGCGCCGGCCAGAACGAGCCCGGTGGCCGGGCCGGCGATGGTCGTGACGAGGCGGGCGCGCCGGCCGGCCATCCAGACGTCGGTGGTGTCGACGAAGACCGAGGGGATCCCGAAGTACACCAGGAATCCCGCGACCGGCACCCGCCTCCCCGCATGCTTGGCCCCCAGGGCGTGCCCCAGCTCGTGGCACCCGAGCGCGAACACGTTGAGGCCGAGCAGCACGAGGGCGCCGGTGAAGTACGAGTCGTCGGTCAGGAACACCGACTGGTCGGCCCGGAACCAGTTCCACACGAAGACGCCGAGGCCGGCCAGGGCGACCAGCCCGGCGAGCACCGCGACGAACCGGGTGAAGAACAGCCGCCCGCCGGCCTTGTAAAGGAACGTGACCACCGGGTCGATCCGGGCGAGCACGACCCGCTGGCCGCGGGCGGTGGCCAGCAGCGCTTTGCCGAGCCGGATCGGCCACGGCCGGCGGTGCACCCGCTGGAGCCGGTGGAAGGCGTCGACCGGCAGCTCGCCGAGCATCCGGTTGCCGGCGAGGTCGGCCACGATGCGGGTGACCTGCTCGGGGGCGAGCCGGCCGGAGATGCGGGCGAACTCGGCGACCAGCCGGGCCACGGTGCGGCTGCCGTCCATGAGCTGGGCGAGGCGCCACTCCTCGGGCGCCAGGCGCAGGTAGCAGGACTCCCCCGCGTCGGGCGAGCGGACCATGACATAGTCGACGCCGCGCGCCGAGGTCAGGGTGACGGCCTCGATCCCATCGCGGAGCATGGGCCGGGCCCGGGCCGGGTTGAGCCGGTCGGCCACGGCGTGCCACAGGCCGATGTCCGCAGGGCCGAGCGGCACCCCCGGGGCGCGCCCGGCGAGCGCCTCCCAGACACTGATCCGCGTCTCTACGACGGCCACTGTCACTCCTGTCGGCACGGTTCCGGCCAGCGGACCATAAGCTGACTTCGGTCGCGGCCTATCGGCTCCGGACCCGATCTAAGCCGGGCACTTTCGCCACAGCTAGGTTCCGTCCCGAACGTGACAGCGATTCGGCGAAGATGGCACTGTGTACATCCTCGCCATCGATCAGGGGACCACCTCCTCCCGTGCGATCGTGTTCGACTCGGACGGCGCCATCGTGGCGCTCGACCAGCGCGAACACCACCAGAGCTTCCCCCGCCCCGGCTGGGTCGAGCACGACCCGGTCGAGATCTGGCACAACGTCCAGGCGGTGTCGACCCGCGCCCTGGACCAGGCGGGACTGTCCCGAGCCGATGTCGCCGCCATCGGCATCACCAACCAGCGCGAGACCACGATCCTGTGGGACGCGGCGACCGGCGAGCCCGTCCACCCGGCGATCGTCTGGCAGGACACCCGCACCGACGGCGTGATCCGCACGCTCGCCGGCGACGCGGGCGCCGACCGCTTCCGCTCCCGCTGCGGCCTGCCGCTCGCCACGTACTTCGCCGGCCCGAAGATCGTCTGGCTCCTCGAGAACGTCCCCGGCCTGCGCGAACGGGCCGAGGCGGGCGAGATCCGGTTCGGCACGGTCGACACCTGGCTCATCGAGAAGCTGACCGGCCGGCACGTCACCGACGTGACCAACGCCAGCCGGACCATGCTCATGAACATCGAGACGCTGGACTGGGACGACGAGCTGCTCGCCGCGTTCGGCATCCCGCGCGTGATGCTCCCCGAGATCGGCTCGTCGTCGTACGTCTACGGCGAGGCGAGCACGATGCTGCACGGCGTGCCGGTCGCGAGCGCCCTCGGCGACCAGCAGGCCGCCCTGTTCGGCCAGGCCTGCTTCGCCCCCGGCGAGGCGAAGTGCACCTACGGCACCGGCTCGTTCCTGCTGCTCAACACCGGCGAGCGCCCGGTGGCCAGCGAGCGCGGCCTGCTGACGACGGTCGGCTACCGCATCGGGGACGCGCCACCGGTGTACGCGCTGGAGGGCTCGATCGCGATCACGGGCTCGCTGGTGCAGTGGCTGCGTGACAACCTGGGCCTGATCCGCTCGGCGCCCGAGATCAACGACCTGGCGGCCACCGTCTCCGACAACGGCGGCTGCTACATCGTGCCGGCGTTCTCCGGCCTGTTCGCCCCGCACTGGCGCCCGGACGCGCGCGGTGTGATCACCGGCCTGACCGGCTACGTCACCAAGGGCCACCTGGCCCGCGCCGCGCTGGAGGCGACGGCGTGGCAGGTCAAGGACGTGGTCGACGCCATGATGGCGGAGTCTGCGGTACCGCTGGAAACGCTGAAGGTCGACGGCGGCATGACCGCGAGTGATCTGCTGATGGGGTTCCAGGCCGACGTCCTGGACGTCCCCGTCGTGCGCCCGACGGTGGCCGAGACGACGGCGCTGGGCGCGGCCTACGCGGCCGGCCTGGCGGTCGGCTTCTGGCCGGACACGGACGCACTGCGGGCGAAGTGGGACGTCGACCGCCGCTGGGAGCCGTCGATGGACGCGGCAACCCGGGACCGCGGGCACGCGCTCTGGCTACGGGCGGTCGAGCGCTCGTTCGGCTGGGCCGACTAATTCGGTACGACCACGTCGCCGGACCCCCTACATTCGGCGGCGTGGTCGACGGGTTTGCTGGAGATCGGTATGCGGCGGTGCGGGCGGCGTTCGCGGAGAACCTGGCCGGCGGGGTCGACGTGGGCGCGGCCCTGTGCATGACGGTTGACGGCGAGACGGTCGTCGACCTGTGGGGTGGCTTCGCCGACGCGGCGGCCACCCGCCCGTGGCAGCGGGACACGATCGTGAACACCTACTCCACCACCAAGACCGTGACCGCGCTCGTCGCCCTGCTGCTCGCCGACCGCGGCGAGCTGGACTTCGACGCGCCGGTGGCCCGCTACTGGCCCGAGTTCGCCGCCAACGGCAAGCAGGGCGTCACGGTCGGTCACGTCATGAGCCACTCGGCCGGCCTGCCCGCCTGGCGCGAGCCGATGCGCACCGAGGACCTCTACGACTGGGAGAAGGCCACCGCGCTGCTGGCCGCGCAGGCGTCTGACTGGGAGCCCGGCACCGCGTGCGGCTACCACGGGCTGACGCAGGGGTACCTGATCGGCGAGGTGGTGCGCCGCATCACCGGCCGCTCGCTGGGCACCGTGCTCCGCGACGAGCTCACCGGCCCGCTGGACGCCGACTTCCACATCGGCCTGCCGGCGTCCGAGGAGCCGCGGGTCGCCGAGCTGATCGCGCCGCCGGACGGGCCGCCGCCCGAGCTCGCCGTGACCGACCTCCAGCTGCGGGTGGCCACCAACCCGGGGCCGGAGGTGTCGCAGGTCAACTCCCGTGCCTGGCGAGCCGCGGAGATTCCGGCCGCCGGCGGCACCGGCAACGCCCGCGCGGTCGCCCGGCTGCACACCGTCCTCGCGACCGGCGGCGTCGCCGGCGGGCGGCGGTTCATGTCCGAGACCGGCTGCCGGCGCGCCCTCGACCTGCAAGTCGCGGGGCGGGACCTGGTCCTCGGCATGCCGCTGCGGTTCGGGATGGGCTTCGCACTCGGCGACCAGCTGATGGCCAACCCCGGCACCCTGTACTGGGGTGGCTACGGCGGGTCGCTCACGATCGTCGACCTCGACGCCCGCACCACGTTCTGCTACGTCATGAACAAGATGTCCGGCGCGGTCGCCGACCTGCGTGGGCTCGGCCTCGCCATGGCCGCGGGGATGGTGTAGCTGCGACCGGATCGCGCCGGCGCAAGACCCAGAAAGGCGGCGCACCCCGCCAGGTGCGCCGCCTCTCTTTTCTGGGAGGGGAACCAGACTCTGCGTCGCGCGTCAGTTGAGCAGCTGCTGCGCGACCGTCTTCGCGGTGTTGCTGGAGATCGCGAAACCGACGCCGATGTTGCCGGCCGTCTCGCCCGAGGTGGCGATCGCGGTGTTGATGCCGATGAGCTGGCCCGCGGTGTTGACCAGGGCGCCGCCCGAGTTGCCCGGGTTGATGGCGGCGTCGGTCTGGATGGCACCCGTGATCTTGGTGCTGACCGAGCGGCTGTTCTGCTGGCCCTCGTCGATCGTGCGGTTCAGCGCGCTGACGATGCCCGAGGTGACCGAGCTGTCCAGGCCGAGCGGGCTGCCGACGGCCAGGACCGTGTCGCCCACGTGCACCTGGTCGCTGTCGGCGAACGCCAGCGGCGTGTACGTGCCGGTGCCCTGGAGCTTGATCACGGCCAGGTCGCTGCTCGCGTCGGTGCCGACGATCGTGGCGGTCCCGGTCCTGCCGTCCGAGAACGTCACCTGGACCGTGGTCCCGCGGGCGGTAGCGACGACGTGGTTGTTCGTCAGCACGGCGCCGTCGGCGGTGATGATGACGCCCGAGCCGACGGCCGACCCGGTGCTGATGGAGACCACGCTCGGCAGCACGCGGGCGGCCACGTCGGCGAGCGAGGTCGTCGACCCGTTCGACTGGGCCGAGTTCTGCGCGTTCACGATCGTGTCGGTGCTCTGCGGGCGCAGCTCCAGCGCCGCGTACCCACCGCCGACCGCGGAGGCGACCGACAGGCCGATCGCGGCGACGACGGCGGCGACGCGCAGGCCGATGCGGCGGCGGGGCGCGGGGATCAGCGCCGGGGCCGTCACGTACGGTGACGGAGGGTACCACTGCGGAGGGCGTTGCATGTGTGGCACATGCGGCGGCACCGGAGCCGCCGGCGGCACGTGCCGGTGGTGCTGATCGTCCGGCGTCGTGCCCCATCCCTGCTGTTCGCTCATGATTTGAGCTTGGCGGCGGGAGCTTGCGGGCTACTGACCGCGCCCTGGGAACCGCCTGTGAGGGGCAGCCGAACCTGGAAAGTAGCTCCGCCACCCGGCGTGACGAACACCGACACCGTGCCACTGTGCACAGCGACCAGCGCGGCGACGATCGCCAGGCCCAGCCCGCTGCCGCTGTGCGAGCCGCCGGCCTGCCGCCGGGTGCGTGCCTTGTCGACCCGGTAGAACCGCTCGAAGACCCGGGCCGCCTGCTCGTCGGTGAGCCCCGGCCCGTGGTCCACGACCTCGATGAGGGCGTCGGTACCGTCCCGGCGCAGGCGCATCTCGACCGGCGACCCGGCTGGCGTGTGGGTCAGCGCGTTCGTCACCAGGTTGCCGACCACCTGGCGCAGGCGGGCCTCGTCGCCGTTGACCTCGATAGGCTCGTCGCGCTCGATCTCCAGGGCGATCGCCCGGTCTGGCGCGACCGCCCGGGCCGCGGCCACGGCGTCGCTCGCGATGACGCGCAGGTCCATGTCGGCCAGGCTGAGCGGGCGCTCCTCGTCGAGCCGGGCCAGCATGAGGAGGTCCTCCACCAGCAGGCCCATCCGGGACGCCTCGTCCTCGATCCGGCGCAGCAGGGCGCCCGTCTCGTCCGGCTGTCGTGCCGCGCCCTGGCGGTACAACTCGGCGAAACCCCGGATCGTCGTCAAGGGGGTGCGTAACTCGTGGGAGGCGTCCGCGATGAACTGCCGCATCCGTTCCTCGGACGCCTGGCGTATCTTGAACGCCCCTTCGATCTGGGCGAGCATCGTATTCAGTGCTGCGGCCAGATGGCCCATCTCCGTCTCAGGTGGGCTCTCCGGCACGCGTTTGGTGAGGTCGCCGGCGGCGATGGCGGCCGCGGTGCGCTCGATCTCGCGCAGCGGCTGCAGCGAGGTGCGCACGATCGTGACGCCGACCGCGGCCAGCACCACGAGCACGCCCGCGCCCACGAACAGCTCGGCGGCGACCAGCTCGTCGACCGCGTTGTCGACCATCGAGAGGCTCTCGCAGATCACCAGCAGCGTCGAGCCGCGCTGGGTGATGAGCACCCGCCAGCGCTCGTGGGTCGCCTTGGTGGTCACCGTGTAGGGCTCGCCGATGCGCGACACCAGCTCGTCGGCCGAGGCGGGCGGCGGCGGCTGGGCGGCCGGGTCGCGTGTGCCCACGTAGCCGTACGACACCTGGTTGGTCGGCAGGATCGTCGCCCACAGGATGAAGTAGTTGCTCGGCAGCACCGACTCGGAGTCGGTGCTCTGCCGCTGCAGCCGGCTGATCTCCACCGTGTCGGCCAGCGTGCGCAGCTGCTGGTCGACCTTGTCGATCATCGAGCTGCGCATGACGAGCGCACTGGCGACGCCGATCACGAGCAGCGCCATGGTGACGAGCGTGAGCACCGCCGCGATCAGCTTGACGCGCAGCGGGACATCCGCGATGAACCGCAACATGCGGCGACTCAGACAGGAAGGCGCAGGACGTAACCGACGCCGCGCAGCGTGTGGATCAGGCGCGGCTCGGCGATGTCCACCTTGCGCCGTAAGTAGGAAATATACGACTCGACGATGCTGTCGTCGCCGCGGAAGTCGTAGTTCCACACGAAGTCGAGGATCTGCGCCTTGGACAGCACCCGGCCGGCGTTCAGCATGAGGTATCGCAGCAGCTTGAACTCGGTCGGGGACAGCGCGATCGTCTGCCCGGCCCGGCTCACCTCATGGGTCTCCTCGTCCAGCTCCAGGTCGTGGAAGACCAGCCGGTTGGGACCCGGGTCGCCGTTGGTGCGCCGGAGCACGGCCCGGATGCGGGCGGTGAGCTCCTCCAGGCTGAACGGCTTGGTGACATAGTCGTCGCCGCCGAGCGTCAGGCCGCGGACCTTGTCCTCGGTGCCGTCGCGCGCGGTGAGGAAGACGACCGGGAGCCGGATGCCACCCTCGCGGAGCCGCCGGATCACCTCGAAGCCGTCGAGGTCGGGCAGCATCACGTCGAGCACGACGAGATCGGGCTTCGCCTCGCGGGCCGCGGTGACCGCCTCGGAACCGGTGGTCACCGCGTCAACCGCAAAGCCGGCGAAACGCAGGCTGGCCGAGAGGAGCTCGCGGATGTTCGGATCATCCTCGACCACGAGCAGTCTCGCCTCAGCCTGCGCCACGCCTGGCGACGATGCACCCCCGGATTGTGCGACGCCGCCTCGTACCCCCATGTGCATATCTTGCCGCCCCCCGCTGGTGTAGGGCTGGTGGTTACCTGGGAAGAACCTGAACGGCTCCTTCCCCCTGGTTCCACGCTATCGCAGCAAGCGCCGCACCTGGTCGATCGCGCCGTCCAGCACCACCAGCGTCGCCCGCATCGTCTCCTGACTCGCCCGGCCGGTGCGGGCCAGGCGGCGTACCTCGGCGAGCAGCTGGGCGGCCTTCTCCTCCAGCTCGGTGACCACGTCGGCCGGCGGGGTGCTCGGCTTGGCCGCGCCGGGGCGCGGCGGGTAGCCCCAGCCGAAGCCGCTCGGGCCGGGCGGCGCGCTGCGCACCTGGCGGGTGGCCTCCCGGAGCTCCTTCTTGAGGTCACGCACTGAGCCGCGCACGCCCTGCTCGACCTCGTCGGCCAGGGTCGAGAGGTCGGCGAGCGAGGCGTTGATGTCGGCCTCCAGCGACACCAGCTCGGCCTGGCGCTGGTCGAGCTCGGCCCGGCCGGCGTCGGTGATCTCGTACACCTTCCGGCCGCCCGAGGCGGTGTGCGTGATGAGGCCGTCGGCCTCCATGCGCTGGAGCCGCGGGTAGATCGTGCCGGCGGACGGCGCGTAGAGCCCGTGGAACCTGTTCTCCAGCAACCGGATCAGCTCGTAGCCGTGGCGTGGGCCCTCGGCGAGGAGCTTCAGCAGGTACAGCCGGAGCCGCCCGTGGCTGAAGACCGCACTCATTCGCTTGCTTCCTCGTCGTCGACCGGCCTGCGCAACAACGAGATCGTGCCAGATGTCGCGTTGACCGCGAGCCGCCCTCCGGTGCCCGAGCCCAGCCGCCCGGTGACGGTGTTGCGCCCGACCTGGTCCAGCTCCGAGAACGCGTTGACCACGTGGCCGGAGACGGCGTTGACGCTGACCCGCAGGTCACTGTCCTCCCGCACGCGCACGGTGATCTCGCCCGACACCGTGTCGAGCTGCACGTCGGTGTTGTCGGGCGGGTTGTCGAGGTCGCACGTGACCGAGCCGGAGATGGTCCGCGCGGCGACCCGGTGGGCCGTCGAGTCCGCGACGACGATCTCGCCCGAGACCGTCTCCAGGTCCACCTCCCCACCGAGCGTCAGCGCCTCGATCGAGCCCGAGATGACCTTGCCGCGCACCCCGCCGTCGATGCCCAGCAGCGTGATGCGCCCGCTGGTGACGTCGACGCTGGCCCCGTTGCGCAGCGACGAGACGATCACGACGCCGGAGACCACGGTGAGCTCGACGACCGCGCCGACCGGGACGACGATCGAGCAGTCCACCTTGTACTTCGAGCTGAACAGCCACCACAGCAGGCCCGGCCAGCGCTTGGGGAACTCGTGCGCGACCGTGAGCGTGCCGTCGGCGATGCTGACGTCGACCGGGCGCTCGCCGATGCTGGTGATCTCGACTCGGGCCGGCCCTTCGTCGGCACCGACGACGTTGAGGCGCCCGGCCACCAGACTGACGGCCAGGTGCTTGACCGGTTCCTCCAGCGTGAGCCGCTCGACTCCGGTGATCTTCCACGCCCTCATGCTGGAAAGCGTAGCGCAAGACGCGATACATCGCGACTGTCAGTCGCGTCTGCAACCTATGCGCGCACGGCGGGGTGGCCTCGGGCCACGAAACCTGAGCCTGCACCCGGCGCACCGACCGGCAAGCGTCGATGGGGAACATCTAGTTGTCGATAGGAACGCAAGGGATCTGGTTCCGGAGTTGGCCGGGGATGCGGAGGGTCGCCCATGATCAAGGGAAACGGTTGGCTGTCATGGCGACCAAATGTTTCCCTTGATCATGGGCAGGATGCGCAGGCCGATCGGGCGGGCCAGGTCCGCGGGGGCGCGGCAGCCCAGCCGAGTACACGACGCCCGCAACGCATCAGCTTTGATACATCGAAACCGATGCATCAAGGCTGATGCGACGAGGGCCGGGCGAGCGAGCTGTGGCGCGGCGAGGAGCGGTGGGCGACCCGGCGACAGGACTCAGTGGGACGGCCCGGCTTCAGAGCAGTGAGCCTGCTCGGCGAGGCGCGGTGGGCCGACTGATGGGCGGCACGGCGGCAACGCGGTGAGGCGGTGCGGCGGGCAGTGGGGCGCGCGGGGGTGCTGCGAGACGGAGTCGTCATGATCGATGGAGACTTCTGGCTGCTATAACGACCAGAAGGCGCCATCGATCATGAGCACGAGACAGTTACGCGGCGACCATCGCCGTTGCGGCGCGGGCCAGGACGCGGCGCGGGTGCGTGCGGGAGTCGCACGGCGCCGGGTGCAGCTTCGGGTGTGCCCGCAGGCTCACCGACAGGTCACGTGCCGCGACCACGCGCTTCAGCGACTGCAGCAGCGTCTCGTCGCCGATGAACGCGGCCACCGTCGACACCGTGCCGCCCTGGGCGAACGTCAGCCGCACCGGGACCACCGGCACGCCGGCGTCGACCGCGGCCTGGAACATCGCCGGGCGGAACGCGCCGCCCATCTTCCCGCACCACGTCGTGCCCTCGGGGAACACCGCCACGACGCCGCCGGAGGCGATGTTCGCGCGGACCTGGGCGACCGTCGCCGGCAGGCTCTTGGGCTTCGAACGGTCGACGAAGACGGTGCCGAGCGTAAAAGCCAGGCGGCCGATCAGCGGCCAGGCCCGCACCTCACGCTTGGCCAGCAGGCGGGCCGGCGTGTGCGCGAGGATCACCACGACGTCGAGCCAGGAGACGTGGTTGGCGACCAGCAGGGCGCCCTGCTGCGGAATCCGGCCGGAGGCCGAGTGGCGGATGCCCAGGCCGGCCAGGATCGCGCGGGCCAGGCCGCGCTGCGCGGCGACCAGGCCGCGCTGCGGCAGCAGGGCCAGGACCGGCACGCAGAGTGCGGCGAAGAGCAGGACCGAGCCGGTGGCGACGATGCGCTTCACCATGATCGCGCGGGGGACGGTGCCGGCCGGGCGGTCGGCCAGGCAGTCCGCCCCACACGTCGAACGGGGCAGCCAGAGGCTGTCCATGACAGCCATCGCGTTACCCCTGCCCGAGGAAGTGGCGCATGTACCGCGGGTTCACCCGGTCCAGCGAGAGCAGCACGTAGAAGTCGGCGCAGTCGAAGTCCGCGTCGTGCGCGGGCGCTCCGCCCACCCATGAGCCCAGCCGCAGGTACCCCTTGAGCAGCGGCGGGACGTCGACCTTGGCCGGCACCTCCACGCCCTCGAACGACCACGGGTTGCGGGGGCGCACCCGCCAGGCCGGCGGCACCAGGTGCTTGCGCTGGGCCAGGTCCCAGACCCCGGCCGCGGTGACGCCGCCGTCGAACAGCGGGACCGAGGCGCAGCCGCCCAGCCAGCGGTGACCGTGCAGGTGCATGTACCGCGCGATGCCGGCCCACATCAGGTTGATGACCGCGCCGGAGCGGTGGTCGGGGTGCACGCAGGAGCGGCCCGTCTCGACCAGGTCGCCGCGCAGCGGGGCGAGGCCCGAGAGGTCGAACTCGGTCTCCGCGTAGAGCCCGCCGGCCGCGGCGGCGCGGGCGGGTGGCAGCATGCGGTAGGTCCCGACGACCTGCCCGGTCAGCTCCTCGCGGATGATCAGGTGGTCGCAGAACTCGTCGAAGTCGTCGACGTCCAGCCCCGAAGCGGCGCTGTGCAGGGTGGCGCCGAGTTCACCGGCGAAGACGTCGTAGCGGAGCCGTTGTGCGGCCTCCACCTGGGCGCCGTCGGTGGCCACCAGCAGGGTGTACCGAGAAGTGTCGCCCAGCTCTTGCGGGCCGGCGGCGACGGCGAGAATCGTCATGCGTTCGGTGTAGAGGTCGACCCCTGCGGATGGCTGACGATGACTGGTTGCCTGCATGGCTGGCGGGTGAACTGTGGTTACCGTGATCAGCCATGGCGGGATACTCAGGCACACCGTTGCCCAAAAAGCTCGGCGTCAACGCCGGCCACCGGGTGCTCCTCGACGGCGCACCGGCGGGTTTCGAGCTGACCGAACTGCCGGCCGACGTGGTGCTGCACCGGCGCAGCAGCCCCGGCCTGTACGACGTCATCGTCTGCTTCTGCCCTGATCAGGCCCGGTTGCGCCGGCGCTGGGCGGCGCTGCACCGGCTCACGCCGCCCGCCGGCGCGCTGTGGATCGCCTGGCCGAAGCGTTCGTCCGGCCTGGCAACCGACCTGGACGAGAATGTCGTGCGAGAGTTCGCCCTGGCCAACGGCCGGGTGGACGTGAAGGTGTGCGCGATCGACGACACGTGGTCGGGCCTCAAGCACGTCATCCGGGTCGCCGACCGCTAGAGCCGGCCGGAGCCAACCCAGGGCGGGGTCACCGGCGTTGCCTAGGCATGCCATATTGACGGCTTACTTCGAAGGGGAGGGAGCGGCACGTTGTCCAACAACGGGCAGATCGTCGTCTCCGGCCTGACCAAGCAGTACAAAAACGTCAGAGCCGTCGACAATTTGTCGTTCGTGGTCGAACCGGGTCGCGTCACGGGGTTCCTCGGTCCGAACGGCGCGGGCAAGACCACCACGCTGCGCATGGTGCTCAACCTGGTCACGCCGACCGCCGGCACGGCCACGATCAGCGGCCACCGCTACGCCGACGTGGCGGAGCCGCTGCAGCTGGTCGGGGCCATCCTGGAGGCCTCGGCCGCGCACAAGGGCCGCACCGCGCGCAACCACCTGCGGTGCGTCGCGGCGGCGGCCGGCATCTCGACACCGCGCGTCGACGAGGTGCTGGAGCTGGTCGGGCTCACGCCGGCGGCCAAGCGCAAGTTCCGCGGCTACTCGCTGGGCATGAAGCAGCGGCTGGGCATCGCGCAGGCGCTGCTCGGTGACCCGCAGGTGCTGATCCTGGACGAGCCGGCCAACGGCCTCGACCCGGAGGGCATCCGCTGGATGCGCGGGCTGCTCCAGGGCCTGGCCAAGCAGGGCCGCACCGTGCTGGTGTCGAGCCACCTGCTGTCGGAGATGGAGATCCTGGCCGACGATGTCGTCATCATCGCGGCCGGGAAGCTGGTCACGCAGGGCCCGGTCGAGCAGATCATCGGCGCGACGGCCAGCGGCCCGCAGGTCCGCGTCCGCACGCCCAACATCCAGGAGCTGGTGACCGCCGTGCGGGGCGCCGGCGGCGCGATCAACCCCAACGGCGGTGACGCCCACCTGATCACCGGCCTCGACGCCCCGGCGGTCGGCCGGCTGGCGCTGCAGGCCGGCATCGAGCTGCACGAGCTGGTCGCCGAGCGACCCGACCTGGAGCACGTGTTCCTCGAGCTGACCCAGGGAAGGGCGGCCATCCGATGAGGCTCATCCGCGCCGAGCTGATCAAGCTCCGCACCACGAACATGTGGTGGATCTTCCTGCTCTGCTCGCTCGCGTTCACCGGCATCGCGCTGCTGCTCAACGCGGCCCAGGCCGACTCGCAGCTCAACGACTCGTTCGTCACGCAGGAGCCACCGCCCGGCATGAGCGACGCGGACCGCGCGCAGTTCGAGGAGTACCAGCGGCAGGAGCAGGAGCGCATCGCCGCGGCCCACTCCGGCGCCGGCCTGGCCAAGATCGCGGCCAACGTCTACACGTCGGGGCAGTTCTTCGGCCTCATGCTGGTCATGCTCATGGCGATCCTGCTGATCACCAACGAGTTCTACCACCAGACCGCCACGGCGACGTTCCTCGCGACGCCGAAGCGGACCAAGGTCATCGTGGCCAAGCTGGTCACCGCGTCGATCATGGGCTTCGGCTTCTGGCTGCTCACCACGGTCATCTCGGTGATCGTGGGCATGCTGTTCTTCAGCAGCGAGGGGGTCGGCAACAGCCTCAGCCATTGGACAGCACAGCAGGCCATCCTGCTCAACCTGCTCGTCTACGTGCTGTGGGCGATCTTCGGCATCGGCATCGGCGTGCTGCTGCGCAGCCAGCTGGGCGCCACGATCACGGCCGCCGTCGTGTACACCATCGGCACCTACGCGGCGCTGATCGTGCTCGCGCTGATCCACGAGTACCTCATCAAGGAGGACTGGGTCTTCGAGAGCGCGGTGTACATCCCGCCGCTCGCGTCCCAGCATGTGGTCGGCTCGCTGGCCTCCCAGCTCGGTGACACCGACCTGCCGCCGCGGTGGGCCGGCGCCGTCGTGCTCATCGCCTGGGCGGTAATCCTCGGTACCATCGGCACCTTGATCACCCGCAAGCGCGACGTGGCCTAGCAAGTTTTGCGCAAGATCTAGGACAGTTGTGGCCGCCATATGGCGGCCACAGTTGTATGGGAAGACACCGGGACTTCGTCTACATGGTCACTCCGGCGGCGTCGGCGACGAACGAACGTTAGGCAGCGCGTAGCCTTGACCCGGACATCGGAAACCCCTGGAAACTCGCGTTTGGAAGAGGCGATCAACAGCCGTGTCGACCCAAGCGACCAACTCGCAGGAGAACCCGCTGGCGGGTTTTGGCCCGAACGAGTGGATCGTCGAGGACATGTACCAGAAGTACCTCGCCGACCCGGCCAGCGTGGACTCCGCGTGGCACGACTTCTTCGCCGACTACAAGCCCAGCCCGGACGCCGCCGCCGAGGCGGCGCCCGCCGTCGTGGCTAAGCCGGCGCCAGCGAAGCCCGCCCCCGTGAAGGCGGAACCGGAGAAGAAGGCGGCGGCCCCCGCCAAGGCCGCCCCGGCTCCGGCGACCAAGCCCGCCCCGACGAAGGTGGTCCCCGCGCCGGTCGGTGGCGCCAAGACGACCCCGCTGCGCGGCGTCGCGGCTCGCATCGTGCAGAACATGGACGCCTCGCTGGAGGTGCCGACCGCGACCAGCGTGCGGGCGGTCCCGGCGAAGCTGCTGTCCGACAACCGCATCGTGATCAACAACCACCTGGCCCGCGGCCGGGGCGGCAAGGTCAGCTTCACCCACCTGATCGGCTACGCCCTGGTCCGCGCCCTCGCCGAGCACCCGGAGATGAACAACTCGTTCGCCGAGGTCGACGGCAAGCCCAACCTGGTCCAGCCCGAGCACGTCAACCTCGGCATCGCGATCGACCTGGCCAAGCCCGACGGCACCCGCACGCTGGTCGTGCCGAGCATCAAGGCCGCCGACAGCATGGACTTCCGCCAGTTCTGGTCGGCCTACGAGGACGTCGTCCGCCGCGCCCGGCGCAACGAGCTGACCATGGACGACTACGCCGGCACCACGGTCTCGCTGACCAACCCGGGCGGCATCGGCACCGTGCACTCGATGCCGCGGCTCATGGCCGGACAGGGCACGATCATCGGCGTCGGCGCCATGGAGTACCCCGCCCCGTATGCCGGCATGTCCGACGAGACGCTGGCCGACCTGGGCATCTCCAAGATCATCACGCTGACCAGCACGTACGACCACCGGATCATCCAGGGCGCGCAGTCCGGCGAGTTCCTGAAGGTCATGCACGAGCTGTTGCTCGGCGAGCACGGGTTCTACGACCAGATCTTCACCGCGCTGCGCATCCCGTACGAGCCGGTGCGCTGGGTCCGCGACGTGGCCCGCACCTCCGAGGGCCAGATCGACAAGGCGGCCCGCGTCGTCGAGCTCATCCACGCGTACCGCGTGCGCGGCCACCTGATGGCCGACACCGACCCGCTGGAGTTCCGCATCCGCCGCCACCCCGACCTCGACGTGCTCGAGCACGGGCTCACGCTGTGGGACCTCGACCGCGTCTTCCCGGTCGGCGGGTTCGCGGGCAAGCAGAAGATGAAGCTGCGCGCCGTGCTGGGCGTGCTGCGCGACTCGTACTGCCGCCGGGTCGGCGTCGAGTACATGCACATCATGGACCCGGAGGAGCGGCGCTGGATCGCCGAGCGGGTCGAGAAGCCGTACGAGAAGCCCGACACCGACGAGCAGAAGCACATCCTGAACCGGCTCAACGCCGCCGAGGCGTTCGAGACCTTCCTGCAGACGAAGTACGTCGGGCAGCGGCGCTTCTCGCTGGAGGGCGGCGAGTCGCTGATCCCGCTGCTGGACGAGATCCTGCAGAACTCGGCGGTCGGCGGCCTCGACGAGGTCGTCATCGGCATGGCCCACCGCGGCCGGCTCAACGTGCTCGCCAACATCGTCGGCAAGCCCTACGAGAAGATCTTCTCCGAGTTCGAGGGCCACCTCGACCTCAAGTCGGCGCACGGCTCCGGCGACGTGAAGTACCACCTGGGCATGACCGGGAAGTTCACCACCCCCGACGGCGAGCACGCCACGACGGTCTCCGTGGTGGCCAACCCGTCGCACCTGGAGGCGGTCAACCCGGTCCTCGAGGGCATCGTGCGGGCCAAGCAGGACAAGATCGACCTCAAGCTCGAGGGCTACACGGTCCTGCCACTGCTCGTGCACGGCGACGCGGCCTTCGCCGGCCAGGGGGTCGTGGCGGAGACGCTGAACCTGTCGCAGCTGCGCGGCTACCGCACCGGCGGCACGGTCCACGTCGTCGTCAACAACCAGGTCGGCTTCACCACCGCGCCGGAGTACTCGCGCTCGTCGCTGTACTCGACCGACATCGCCCGGATGATCCAGGCGCCCATCTTCCACGTCAACGGCGACGACCCCGAGGCCGTCGTGCGGGTGGCGCGGCTCGCGTTCGAGTACCGCCAGGCGTTCAACAAGGACGTCGTCATCGACCTGGTCTGCTACCGCCGCCGGGGCCACAACGAGGGCGACGACCCGTCGATGACCAACCCGCTGATGTACGCGATCATCGACCAGAAGCGCTCGGTCCGCAAGATCTACACCGAGGAGCTCATCGGCCGCGGCGACATCCCGATCACCGAGGCCGAGGCGCTGCTCAAGGACTACCACGAGCAGCTGGAGACGGTGTTCAAGGCCACCCGCGACGCCTCGTCCAGCCCCGCCGCCCGGCTCACCCGGCTGCGCGAGCCGGAGCCGGAGCCGCAGATCGAGACCGCGATCGACGAGTCGGTCCTGCGCGCGATCGGCGAGGCCCACGTGAAGCTGCCCGACGGCTTCACCCCGCACAAGCGCGTCCAGCAGCTGCTCGACCGGCGGGCCAAGATGGCCGTCGAGGGCGACATCGACTGGGGCTTCAGCGAGATCATCGCGTTCGGCTCGCTGGTCAAGGAGGGCGTCACCGTCCGCCTGTCCGGCCAGGACTCCCGCCGCGGCACCTTCGTCCAGCGTCACGCCGGCATCGTCGACGCCGAGACGGGCAGCGACTACATGCCGATGTCGGCCCTGATCGACAACGGCGGCAAGCTGTTCGTCTACGACTCGCTGCTCTCGGAGTTCGCGGCGATGGGCTTCGAGTACGGCTACTCCGTCGAGAACCCCGACGCGCTGGTCATGTGGGAGGCCCAGTTCGGCGACTTCGTCAACGGCGCCCAGTCGATCGTCGACGAGTTCATCTCCTCCGGCGAGGTCAAGTGGGGTCAGCGCAACGCCGTGACGCTGCTCCTGCCGCACTCGCACGAGGGCCAGGGTCCGGACCACACGTCCGGCCGCCTGGAGCGGTACCTGCAGCTGTGCGCCGAGGACAACATGCGCGTGTCCGTGCCGACCACCCCGGCGAACCACTTCCACCTGCTGCGCCGCCAGGCCCTGTCGCCGAAGAAGAAGCCGCTGGTCGTCTTCACGCCGAAGTCGCTGCTGCGGCACCGGCTCTGCGTGTCGCCGGCGCTGGACTTCACCACCGGCACCTTCCAGGAGGTGCTCGGCGACCCGGGCATCAAGGGCACCTCGCTCGACCCGAACGCCGTCAAGCGCGTCCTGCTCTGCTCGGGCAAGGTCTTCTACGACCTGCTCCAGGCCCGCACCGACCGCGAGATCACGGACACCGCGATCATCCGGGTCGAGCAGCTGTACCCCATGCCGGTCGACGAGCTGCGTGCGGCGCTCGAGCAGTACCCGAACGCCGAGGACTTCGCCTGGGTCCAGGAGGAGCCGGCCAACCAGGGCGCCTGGAGCTTCATCGCGCTCAACCTCCTGGAGCACCTTCAGGGCGTCGGCCTGCGCCGGATCTCCCGCCCGGCCGCGGCCGCCCCGGCCGTCGGCTCGACCAAGCTCCACGACGCCGAGCAGCAGGCCCTGATCGAGGCCGCGCTGCCGAAGCGCTGACCTCAGGTTCCACATCGAGCGGGAGGGCACGGCCGCAGCCGTGCCCTCCCCCGTTTGTTCTGGAGACGAATCGTGTACTTCACCGACCGCGGCATCGAGGAACTGGCCACCCGCCGGGGCGAGGAGGAGGTCACCATCGAGTGGCTGGCCGAGCGCCTCCGCGACTTCGTGGACCAGAACCCGGAGTTCGAGACCCCGATCGAGCGACTGGCGGTCTACCTGGCCCGCCTGGACGACGAGGACGACGAGTGACGACGCTTCCATGATCGATGGCCCGATCCGGCTGTCACGGCGACCAGATCGCGCCATCGATCATGAGGACTCCGCGAGAATTTCGGATATGTCGGATATCGGCTCACCGCTCCCTCATTCGTGTCAGCCAAATGGGTCATTCGAGCGTGAGTGCGATGTAGCCCATGAAGGCAATCGAATGTCACCACACGGGCGATAACGGAATACCGCAGGTCGCACCTACATTCCTTACGTGCCCCCGCGTCGCAATCGAACTGCAACCGTGTCGCTCCTGACCGCCGCCCTGCTCATCGCGGGCGGCGTCTTCGTCGGGTCCGGCGCCGCCTCCAAGGCGCCCGCGACGACGGCCGTGGGGGCGGCGCAGATGGCCGCCGCGCCCGGCGCCTACCCGGTCGGCCTGCGCAAGTTCAGCTTCGCGCGGGGCAAGGACCGCCCGCTGCCCACCACGGTCTGGTACCCGGCCAAGGGCCGCCGCAGCAAGGGCAAGGCCCAGAGCGACGCCACCCCGGCCGCCGGCCAGTTCCCGCTGCTGCTGTGGAGCCACGGCTTCTACAGCAACCCGCAGATGCAGGAGTCGGTGACCCGCTTCCTGGCCGAGGCCGGCTACGTGGTCGTCGCGCCGGCGTACCCGTTCACCAAGAAGGACGGGCCCAAGTTCAACAAGCTCGACGTGCCCAACCAGGCCACCGACGCCTCATACGTGATCAGCCAGATGCTCAAGCCGGGCAATCCGCTGGCCGCGAGCATCGACGACGACCGCATGGGCGCGATCGGCCACTCGGGCGGCGGCACCACCACCAACTGGCTGTTCACCGGCAAGCGCGACCCGCGGCTCAAGGTGGGCGTGATGCTGGCGGGCCGGCCCACCTCGACGTACCAGGGCGAGCCGGTGCCGCTGCTGTTCGTGCACGGCGACAAGGACCCGGTGGTCGCCTACAGCCAGGGCCGGGAGTCCTACGGCAAGGATCCGTGGCCGAAGGCGTTCCTGACCATCAAGGGCGGGGAGCACGGCGCCGGCACCGGGGACGCCGAGCTGGGCCACACCCAGGCGATGGCGACGATCCTGGACTTCCTGCTGTGGGGCCTCAACGGCGACGACGCGGCCCGGCTCCGGCTGGAGAAGGACGCCACCCTCGCGGGAGTGACGCAGTTCGAGCAGGTCGGGGTCTACAGCGCGAACACGACGACGAGCACCACGACGACCACCGCGGCGGCGGCGACGGCGAGCGCGACCGGTAAGGCCTTGGAGCGGGCGGGCTCTGCCGCCGGTTGATGGTCGACCCACGCCTGGAAGGCCTGGGTGTTCTGACTCGGATCGACGCGGTCATCAGACATGGCCGACAGAATACCGAGGTCGCGACTGCCGACTGTGGCCGAACAGTGTCGGATTGTGGCACAGTCCCCCACGTGAGCGGCTGGCGCGAGAAGTCGTGGTGGGGCTGGGGCTGGGCCGACGAGGCGCTCGATGACGCGGCCTGCCGCAAGCTGGCGGAGCAGGCATTACGGCCCTGGATGCCGATCGACGGCTCGGTCCTGCCCATCCCCTTCGACCCGCTGCTCGGCCCGCCGCGGCTCGTGCCACCGTCCATGATGGAGGAGGCGTTCGCCGCCGACTCGATGGCGCGGGCCGCCCACGCCTACGGCAAGGCCTTCCGCGACGTCGTCCGCGCCCTGCACGGCGAGCTGGAGAACGCGCCTGACCTGGTCTGCTACCCGCGGACCGCGCACGACGTCGTGGCCGTCCTCGACTGGGCGGAGGCGGTCGGCGCGGCGGTTGTGCCGTACGGCGGGGGCACGTCCGTGGTCGGCGGCGTGGAGTACCGCGGCGAAGGCCCGTGGATCTCCCTCGATCTGAGCCGGCTCAACCGCATCGCCGAGGTCGACGAGGTCAACCATGCGGTGCGGGTGCAGGCCGGCGTCTTCGGCCCGGCCCTGGAGGACGCCCTGCGCCCGCACGGGCTGACGCTGCGGCACTTCCCGCAGAGCTTCGAGTTCTCCACGGTCGGCGGCTGGCTGGCGACGCGCGCCGGTGGGCACTACGCGACCGGTCCGACCCGCATCGACGACTTCGTCGAGGCGCTACGGGTGATCACCCCGCAGGGGTCGGTCGAGTCCCCGCGCGTGCCCTCCAGCGGCGCCGGTCCCGCGGCCACCGGGCTGTTCCTCGGCTCCGAGGGGGCGCTGGGCGTGATCGTGGAGGCGTGGCTGCGGGTCACCAAGCGATCGGAGCGGAAGGTCGCCGCGAGCCTGGGATTCCCGGTGTACCTCGACGCCGTGGCCGCCGTGAAGGAGCTCGTGCAGGCCGGCCTGCGCCCCAGCAACTGCCGCCTGCTGGACCCCGCCGAGGCGATGCTGAACGCCGGCGCGCGCGACGGCGGGGCCCGCCTCCTGCTGGGCTTCGAGGGCCCGGCCGCCGCCCTGCTCCCCGGCGCGCTGGAGATCTGCCGGGCGCACGGCGGTACCGAGCGCGAGCACGACCCGGCCGGGGACACGTTCCGGGCCGCGTTCCTGCGCGCGCCGTACACCCGCGACGCCCTGATCCGCCTCGGCCTGGTCGTCGAGACCGTGGAGACGGCGTGCACGTGGAGTCGCTTCGAGCAGCTGCACGCGGCGGTCCTCGCCGCCGTGCAGGCCGCCGCCCCGACCCGGGTCGCCGTGGTCACCTGCCGGTTCACCCACGTCTACCCGGACGGACCGGCGCCCTACTTCACCGTCATCACCCCGGCCCGCCGCGGCGCCGAGGTCGCGATCTGGGACGAGATCAAGGCGGCGGTGAGCGAGGCGATCACGGCGAGCGGCGGCACGATCACGCACCATCACGCGGTCGGGCGCGACCACCGGCCGTGGTACGACGAGGAGCGCTCGCCACTCTTCGCCGGCGCGCTGCGGGCCGCGAAGCGGTCACTGGACCCCCGCGGGATCCTCAATCCGGGCGTGCTCGTGTGATGCGGGCATCAGCCTTCGAACCGCCGCGCCGAGACCGATGAGCAGCAACCCGAGCAGGAAGAACGCGACCGTGAAGCCGAGCGACGTGATCGCCACGCCGCCGTAGCCGAGCTCGTTGACGTCGAGGAACGGGTACGGGTACTCGTCCACGAACACGCCCCGGATCAGCGCGAACACGAGGTACGCGAGCGGATAACCCAGCCACACCCCGGCGAACCACCAGCGCACCGGCGTGCGGTCGAGCACCAGCCAGGTGACCGCGGCCAGCAGCGGGGTGACCGTGTGGAGGAGCAGGTTGTGCACCGTGTTCCGGCCGTTGTCCTCCATGAAGAACGGGCTGGACGGATTGGCCAGCAGGGTGTGGTAGACGCTGCCGGTGATGCAGCTGAAGAGCGTCGCCCCGCCGCGCACCCAGGCGGTGACCGGCCGGACCGTGGCCAGCGCCGACACCACGGCGATGATCACGCTGCTCTGCACGGTGAAGTACACGAACACGGTGCCGTCGTGGGTGTCCAGCAGCAGCGCCACGATCCCGGCCACAGCGCTCAGGGCGGTGAGCGCGCGGAAGACGACTGTCATGGCGGGAAGGTAACGGGAATTCGCCCTGTGGGAAAGGAGATGATCGGCGCCCGCCCTCGTACCGTTGGTGCCATGCGCCTCGTGGCCGCTCTGCTCGCGGTGTCTCTCCTGGCCGGCTGCTCCGGCGGCCCGGTCTCGCACTGGGTCGACCCCTCCCCCACGCCGTCGGCCGCGGCGACGACCCAGCAGCAGTCGAAGCTCGCGGCCGTCGAGCTGCCGGCGCCGCTGGCCGCGCCGACGGGCAGCGTCTCGGTGTCGCAGCAGGAGGTGACGTACACGAGGGAGGGCCGGAAGCTGCGCACGGTCATCTGGATGCCGGACCAGCCGGCGAAGGCCCCCGCGGTGCTCTTCAGCCACGGCCTCAACGGCGCGCCGGAGCACTTCGCGACCCTGCTGCGGCAGTGGGCGTCGGCCGGTTTCGTGGTCATCGCGCCCGCGTACCCGAACACGACGCGCGGCGCCAAGCTCGACGTGTACGACGTGCTGAACCAGCCCGCCGACGCGAGCTATGTCCTCGGGCAGGTGCTCGCGGGCCCGCTCGGCCGGCGCATCGACGCGGACCGGCTGGCGGCGGCGGGTCACTCGGCGGGGGCGATCACCACGGTCGGCCTGTTCGCGAGCGATCGCGACAAGCGGCTGCGCGCCGGGATCGTCATGGCCGGCAGCGGGCTGGGGGTGGGGCTGGACTTCAGCGGTACACCTGCGGCGATGCTCTTCGTCCACGGCACCGCCGACCCGCTGGTGTCATATGCCTCCGGCAAGGCGGCCTACGAGGCGGTGCCCTGGTCCAAGGCGATGCTGACCATCCCCGGCGGCGACCACAACGATCCGTACCTCAGCCCCGGTTCGGCGTCCTTCCAGACGGTCTCGACGGCGACCCTGGCGTTCCTGCGGCTGGAGCTGTACGGCGACCAGGCCGCCCGCCGGTCCCTGGAACCGACGAGCGACCTCGACTCGCATCTGACCTAGACCTAGGCGGTGTGGTCGATGACGACCTTGCCGAAGATGTCGCCCGAGTGCAGGTGCTCGAACGCCTTGCGCGCGTCGCTGAACGGCACCACCGAGTCGATGATCGGCCGCACCCCCGTGCGCGCCATGAGCGCCATGAGGTCGGCCAGCTCCTCCGGCGTGCCCATGCTGGTGCCGAGGATCTCCAGCTGGAGCGCGAACACCCGGCGCAGGTTGACCTTCGGCAGGTGACCGCTGGTCGCGCCGGAGACGACGATCCGGCCGCCCAGCTTGGCCGCCTTCATCGAGTGCTCGAAGGTGGCCTCGCCGACCGTCTCGATCACCACGTCGACCCGCTCGGGGAGCCGCGCGCCGGCCTCCAGCGCGGTGGCGCCCAGCGCCGCGATCTTCTCGCGCTTGCCGGCGTCGCGGCTGGTCGCGTACACGCGCGCGCCGAGCGCCTTCGCGATGAGCACCGCCGCCGTGGCGACGCCGCCGCCCGCGCCCTGCACGAGCACCGCGCCGTCGGCCTCCAGGCGGCCGCGGGTGGTCAGCATGCGGTACGCCGTGAGCCAGGCGGTGGGCAGGCAGGCCGCCTCCGCGAAGGACAGCTCGGCCGGCTTGGGCACCAGGTTGTAGGCGGGCACGGTGACCCGCTCGGCGACCGTGCCCTGGTAGTACTCCGACAGGATCGAGAAGTCGCCCTTCTCGGTGTAGACGACCGGATACACCACGACGTCGTTGCCGTCGGGCCCGACGCCGGCGGCGTCGCACCCGAGGATCATGGGCAGCTGCTCCTCCCGGAGCCCGACGCCACGCAACGACCACAGGTCGTGGTGGTTGAGGGCGCTCGCGCGCACCTCCACCACCGCCCAGCCGTCGAGCGGCGTCGGTTCGGGAGCCTCGCCGATGGTGAGCACGGCGAGCGGGTCGGCATCGTCGAAGCCGGTCGCGAAGGCGGCACGCATGACCGCGACCCTAACGCAGGACGCCGTCGCGCAAAGCGGCGTCCGCCACAGCCGCGGCGACGGCCGGCGCCACCCGCGGGTCGAGCGCGCTCGGCACGATGGCGTCGGCCGACAGTTCGGCGGACGGGAGCACCTCGGCGATCGCGGCCGCCGCGGCCACCTTCATGCCGTCGCTGATCCGGGTCGCCCCGGCGTCGAGCGCGCCGCGGAAGATGCCGGGGAACGCCAGCACGTTGTTGATCTGGTTGGGGAAGTCGCTGCGGCCGGTCGCGACCACGCTCGCATAGCGCGCGGCGATCTCCGGGTGCACCTCGGGCGTCGGGTTGGCGAGCGCGAAGATCGCCCCGCCGGGCGCCATGCCGGCCAGCGCCTCCTCGGGGATCGTGCCGCCGGAGACGCCGATGAGCACGTCGGCGCCGCGCAGCGCGGCCGCGATGTCGCCGCTCACCCCGTGGGCGTTGGTGTCGGCGGCGAGCGCCGCCTTGGCGGCGTTGCCGCTCAGGTCCGTCCGTCCACTGTGGATGCAGCCGCGCGAGTCGAGCACGATGATGTCGCCGGCCGTCACGCCGCCGCTGATCAGCATCCGGGTCACCGCCACACCGGCCGCGCCCGCGCCGCTCACCACGACCCGCAGGTCGCCGAGCTTGCGGTCGAGCACCCTGGCCGCGTTGCGCAGCGCGGCGAGCACCACGATCGCGGTGCCGTGCTGGTCGTCGTGGAACACCGGGATCGACAGCGTCTCGGCCAGCCGGCGCTCGATCTCGAAGCAGCGGGGTGCGGAGATGTCCTCCAGGTTGATGCCGCCGAACGACGGCGCCAGCGCGGTCACGATCCGCACGATCTCGTCCGGGTCCTGCGTGTCGAGGCAGATCGGCACGGCGTCGACCCCGCCGAACTGCTTGAACAGCACGGCCTTGCCCTCCATGACCGGCATCGCGGCGCGCGGGCCGATGTTGCCGAGGCCGAGGACCGCGGAGCCGTCGGTCACCACGGCGACCGCCTTGCCCACCCAGGTCAGCCGGTGGACGAGCGACTCGTCGGCGGCGATCGCCTCACAGACCCGGGCCACGCCCGGGGTGTAGGCCAGGGAAAGGTCCTCGCGCGTGGCCAGCGGGACGGTCGACTGGACGGCCAATTTGCCGCCGTGATGCAGATCGAAGACAGGATCGGACACGGGAGTAGGCACGGGGGCTCCTTTGCCACGGTTGCCAGGCTGACTGTGCAGAGATGACGCGCGGCGCGGGTGAAAAGCGCGGGAAGCGAAGCTGCGGCGGGGGTCTCCCGTATCCGCAACACTTTACGCCCGGGCCCGCCGGAAGCGCACGGGTTGTGGCCACCAGCGAAATGTCACACGTCCGATGATGTCCGCGCGACCGTACCGCTCGGAATCGTCACTGGCGAACGGGTTGTCTCCCACGACCCACCACCCGTCACCATCCGCACGCTGCACACGCTTCACCACCAGCAGGTCGGGCCGGCTGCGGAAGCGTGCCACCACGACATCACCCGGGCGAGCGTGCGCGGTCCGCACGATAAAGATGCGGTCGCCATGACGCAATGCCGGGGCCATGGAGGGGCCACTCACTAGTGCCGCAAACCACGGCAGCCGCATGAAATCCCCGAACGTGGATAGGAGTAGGGTCAGCACTGAGGATCATCGCAAATCACCCTGGAGGGTTCGATGCGACTGTCGCGGATTTTCGCGCCGCGCACCGTGGTCAGCGCCCACTGCGACCTGCCGTGTGGCGTCTACGACCCGGCGCAGGCCCGGATCGAGGCCGAGTCCGTCAAGGCCATTGCCGAGAAGTACCAGGCCAGCAGTGACCCCGAGTTCCGCACCCGGGCACTGGTCATCAAAGAGCAGCGGGCCGAGCTGGTCAAGCACCACCTGTGGGTGCTGTGGACCGACTACTTCAAGCCGCCGCACTTCGAGAAGTACCCGCAGCTGCACGCGCTCTTCAACGAGGCCACGAAGCTGGCCGGAGCGGGCGGCGCCAAGGGCTCCGTCGACCCGGCCGTTGCCGAGCAGCTGCTGGCGAAGATCGACGAGATCGCGAAGATCTTCTGGGAGACCAAGCAGGCCTGAGCCTGCCCGCACCACAATCCCCCATCCGGCGCCCGCCGGATGGGGGCTTTCTTTACTGTCGTTTGGAGTTTCCGAGTTGATCCGCCCCGCAGTCCCCGCCGACGTTCCCGCCATCGTCGGGATGGTGTACGAGCTCGCCGAGTTCGAACGCGAGCTCGACAAGTGCCACCTCACCGAGGAGCAGCTGACCGCCGCGCTGTTCGGCGCCGACCCGCGCGTCTTCTGCCACGTCGCCGTGTCATCCGATGACTCTCCGATCGGGATGGCGCTGTGGTTCCTCACGTACTCGACGTGGGAGGGGACGCACGGGGTCTACCTGGAGGACCTGTACGTGCGGCCGGCCGCCCGCGGTACCGGCGCAGGCAAGGCCCTGGTCGCGACGCTGGCCCAGGTCTGCGTGGAGCGCGGCTACCCCCGGCTGGAGTGGGCGGTCCTGGACTGGAACCCGGCCCGGACCTTCTACGACGCGCTGGGGGCCGGCCCGAAGTCCGACTGGGTCCCCTATCGGCTGTCGGGAGCCCCGCTGGCCGCACTCGCCGCCGCACAAGGTGCGGCGACGTCGTAGAGTCGCGTGCGAGGGGGTTCATCGCGTTGACTCAGGTTGTGTCGAAGAGGTCCGGCGCCGACGGCGACGACGTCGTCCTGCTCGCCGTGCCGGCGTCGCCCGCGTATCTCGGCGTGCTGCGCACGGCCACCGCGGGCCTGGCCGCGCGGCTCCAGTTCACGCTGGACGAGATCGAAGACCTGCGGATCGCGGTCGACGAGGCCTGCGCGATGCTGCTCGCGGTCGCGAGCGAGACCCCCCAGCTGGGTGACACGGTCGAGCTGTCCTGCCGCTTCACGGTCACCCCCGACGCGCTCACGGTGGAGACGACGGTGCCCCTGGGGTCACCCGACGAGCGCCTGCCGGGCGGCGAGTCCTTCGCCTGGCAGGTGCTGAGCGCGCTCGCCGACGAGGTCTCGGCCACGGTCGACGGGCACCAGGCGAGCATCCGCCTGACCAAGCGCCGCCCCACCCCCTAAAGTCTGTCCACCCCCAGGACCGGCTCGTTGCGGTGCTCGGTGGGGAGATCCTCCGGCCGGACGTGGTCGATGTGCTCCCGGGCGATCGACATGGCCCGGTCCACGTCCCCGTCCCGGATGGCCTCCAGCAGGGTGCGGTGGTCGTGGTCGATCTCGCGCCACATCGGCAGCGGGGCGGCGGCCTCCACCGCCCGCCGGTCGGCGACCGTGTAGAGCGGCCGCACCACGAGCTCCAGCAGCGCGTTGCCGGACGCCGAGGCCACCGCCAGGTGGAACGCGGCGTGCGCCTCGATGCGGCGGTCCAGGTCGTCGCGGTCCGGGTCGATCATCGCCCGCTCGAGCTCGACCAGGTGGTGCGGCTGGCGCCGGGCTGCGGCCAGGCCGGCCGCCGGCACCTCCAGCATCCGGCGTACCTCCAGGAACTCGTCTCCCCGCACGGCCCCGCTGGCGAGCAGCAGGCCGACGCCGTCGGACAGCGAGTCGCCGAGCGCCAGCGCGTCGGGCTCAGCGACGAAGCTGCCGCCGTTGACCCCGCGCGTGGTGACGATGAGGTGCTGGCTGCTGAGCAGACGCAGGGCCTCACGCACCGTCGAACGGCTCAGGCCCGACTGCTCGCACAGCTGCGGCTCGGTGGGCAGGCGCGCGCCGGGGCGTAGCTGGCCGGACATGATCTCGTCGCGAATGCGGTCGGCGAGAAGCTGATATGCGGGAGCGACCGTCACGACCACCGAGCGTAGAACACGCGGCGATCCCGCGGGTTCATCTGACGCCGAGGGCGACCCGAGTCGACGGTGCGAACAGCAGGATGGCCCCGGCCAGGCCGAGGGCGAACAGCGGGACGCCGACATACGGCTGACCGTGGGTGAGCATGGTCCACCCGATCGGCATCTGGAGCATCTGCACGACGATGCCCGGCCCGCGCGCCCAGCGCTTGCGGTGGTGCAGCGCGATGCCCACGCCGATGAAAATTGCGGCCATGAGCGCGACGTAGCCCGTCGATGAGAGCGCCATCTCGAGCGCGGCGAAATCGGCGGTCACGTCCCAGTACACAAACAGGAGCGTCAGCGCGGCGAGCCCGGCGCCCTCCAGAAGGAGCAGCCGGACCGCCCACCGCAGGGTCGCCGGGGTCTGCTCGTCGTTCACTGAGGCATCCTTCCTGGTGGAGGTCCGTATCACCCCTGGTGCGGGTCCAACCTTATCGCGCATGGAAGGGGGTACAGTGCCGCCCATGCGAGCGCTCTTGGTGGTCAACCCCAATGCGACGACCACCACCGAACGCGGCCGGGACATCCTGGTGCGGGCCCTGCGCAGTCAGGTCAAGCTCGACGTCGCCTACACGCAGCGCCGGGGCCACGCCGCGGATCTGGCGCGAGAGGCCGCCCGCGACGGCATGGACCTCGTGGTGACCCTGGGCGGCGACGGTACCGTCAATGAGGCCGTCAACGGCCTGATGACCTTCGACTCAGGGCCGGCCGCGCAGCGCGCCCAGGACCGTCCCGCGCTCGCGGTGGTGCCCGGCGGCTCCACCAACGTCTTCGCCCGCGCCCTGGGGCTGCCGAGCGACTGGGCCGAGGGCACCGGCGCGATCCTGGAGGCACTGCGCGACCGCCGCGAACGGATCATCGGCCTCGGCCGGGCGGACGACCGCTACTTCACCTTCTGCGCGGGTCTCGGGCTCGACGCGGAAGTGGTACGGCGGGTGGACCGCGCTCGCCACAAAGGCTCGACGTCGACGCCGTGGCTGTACTTCCGGGCGATCATGGCGCAGTTCGCCGCCACGAATCGCCGCGTTCCGCTGCTGACGGTCGAGCTTCCCGGCGAACCGGCGCAGACCGGGCTAACGTGGATGCTGGTGCAGAACACGGCACCATGGACATACATCGGCGAACGGCCGGTAGATCCGAATCCGCGCGCCTCGTTCGACACGGGGCTGGATGTGTTGGGCCTTCGGGAACTTCAGGTTGCGAGCACCACACGCACTGTGGCGCAAATCCTGTCGAACCGCCATGAACCAAAGGGAAAGCAGGTCCTGCGGCTGCACGATCTGCCCGGCTTCACGCTGACGGCAGCCAGGCCGATCGCTTTCCAGGTCGACGGAGAGTACATCGGAGAGTGCGACAAGTTGGATTTCGCGTCCGTCGCGGGGGCGTTACGCGTAGTGTGTTGAGTCACCCCCGGCGTGTGACCACTCAAGGGGGAGAAAGTTGCAGAGAGTCGCGAGGGAGACACCGCGGCCGCATCTCCGAAAGCCCTTCGGTCGTTGACCGAACCGTACTACATTGGTTACTGACTGTTGCGATCCAGGGTCACCAGCTACCTCAAAGTCGGACAAACAGTACGTGAGCTTGCTCACCGACTTGGATTTTTTTGGTTTGGACCCCTTGACATCGCGGTAGTTCGTGAAAGCATTCACAAGCGAAACGACCACTGAGCGTTGCCCGCACACGTGTAACGGATCTTCAGGCTCCGCCTAGCCGAACCGTCACACGAGATGCATATAGGGAATCACCAACAACGATCCGCGAAAAAAACAAGGAGTGTTGCCGCCATGTCGGACTGGCGCCACCATGCCCTCTGCCGCGACGAGGACCCGGAGCTGTTCTTCCCCATTGGGACTTCCGGCCCCGCGTTGCTGCAGGTTGAGCAGGCGAAGGCAGTCTGCCAGCGCTGCTCCGTGACCAGCGAGTGCCTTCAGTGGGCCCTCGACTCCGGTCAGGACGCAGGCGTCTGGGGCGGAATGAGCGAGGACGAGCGCCGCTTGATGAAGCGTCGCGGTGGCCTCCGGGTCCGCGCTCACTCCGCATAAGACCCTTCCTAGACGAACCGCCCCGGCCGGGCACCCGGCCGGGGCGTTTTGCGTCCACGTCAACGGCACGTGCCGTCACGGACCCCGCCGCCATAAATCGCATCGCACGAATCGCCCCGCCAGCAATCGTGTCGCCAGGAATCGCTTCGCCTGGAATTGCTTCGCCGCAGACCCTGTCGACACAGATTCGGCCGTCACCAATCGCGTCGCCGTGGACCCCGCCGCCACCACGGATCCCGCCGCACAACCCCGTTCCACGACCAACCTGACCGCACGACCCCCACTCCGCCACCCCGCCCCACGAC
>NZ_JAHYSG010000139.1 GCF_022095675.1 Dactylosporangium sp. AC04546
CGGCGGCGGGTGGGCGGGGCGAGCGTCGCCCAGCTCGCGGCCGGGAACGTCGTCACCGAGTCGGCGGTGCGCAGCGCGAGCCGGCGGGTTCGGCTGACGCAGTCCCGGGTGGCGAAGACCACCGTGACGGCCTCGGCCGGGCGGTGGGAGGCGCTGCCGGGTGCGCTCGTGGTCCGGGATCTGCGGGCGCTCGCGGCGGAGCTGGACCGGCTGCCGCCGCGGGTGGTGCGGGCGCGGGTCGAGGCCGAGCTGGTGCGGGTCGTGGCGGTCGCGGAGGTGCGGGAGGTCCGGTACTCGCCGGGGGCGCAGCGGCTCGACGCCGTGTTCGCCGACGCGCAGGGTGTCACGGCGACGATCTCCGCCACCCATCACCCGGCCGCGCCCGGGGCACTCGACGCGATCGCGGGGACGTTGCGTGACGGGGCGGTGCGGTTCGTCAGCGGGAGCGTCCGGCGGGCCGGGGGCGGGATCGTCGTCGAGCCGCTCGCGTTCGCGGTCGGGAGCACGAGCGCCGTCGTGGTGCCTGATCTGGCCGAAGCGGGCGACGGGCCCGCCGTCGTGGGTGGGGTGGCGGTCGGTGACGCCGTCGACGGGGCGCTGGAGCTGCTCGCCGAGGTGCCGCACCGGGGGCTGACGCACCTGCCGGCGGCGTTCCGGGACCGGCTCGCGTCCGCGGCCGACGACCTCGCGCGGGAGGGACTGTTACGGGCCGCCGCGGGTGTGCGGGCGTTCCGTGACGGGCTCGGGCCCGACCCCGGTGCGACGGAAATCACTGCCTGGGTGGATGCCTACCTGCGGTTGCTCGTGACCGCCGAACTGCGTTGAGTGACGTGCGTGTCGGGTCCGGCGGGCCGGGCTGACGAGGCGTTAGGGTAGTCCGCCGGAACGGCTCACAACTTCAGGAGGCGCAGCATGGCTGACTCGTTCGTGCATCTCCACGTGCACACCGAGTACTCCATGCTCGACGGGGCGGCCCGCCTCAAGGAGATGTTCGCCGAGGCCAACCGGCTCGGCATGCCCGCTGTCGCGATCACCGACCACGGCAACATGCACGGGGCCTACGACTTCTACACCAAGGCCAAGGCGGCCGGGGTGACGCCGATCCTGGGCGTCGAGGCGTACGTGGCGCCCGAGTCGCGGCTCACCAAGCAGCGCATCCGCTGGGGTCGGCCGGACCAGAAGGACGACGACGTGTCCGGCTCGGGCGGATACACGCACAAGACCATCTGGGCTCGCAACCGGACCGGCCTGCACAACCTCTTCCGGCTCAACTCGCGGGCGTCGATCGAGGGGCACTTCGTCAAGTGGCCCCGGATGGACGCGGAGATCATCGCCGAGCACGCCGAAGGCCTGATGGCCACCACCGGCTGCCCGTCGGGCGAGGTGCAGACGCGGCTGCGGCTCGACCAGTTCGACGAGGCGCTGAAGGCCGCCGCGAAGTACCAGGAGATCTTCGGCAAGGAGAACTACTTCCTCGAGGTCATGGACCACGGGCTCGACATCGAGCGGCGGGTGCGCGAGGGGCTGACCGAGATCAGCAAGCGGCTCAACATCCCGCCGGTGGTGACGAACGACTCGCACTACACACACGAGACCCAGGCCGAGGCGCACGACGTGCTGCTCTGCGTGCAGACCGCGTCGAACGTGAACGACCCCAACCGGTTCAAGTTCGGCGGGTCGGGCTACTACCTCAAGTCGGCCGACGAGATGCGTGCCGTGGACTCGTCCGACCTGTGGCAGCGGGGGTGCCGCAACACGCTGCTGGTGGCCGAGAAGGTCGACACGACCGGGATGTTCGAGTCGCGCAACCTCATGCCGCGCTTCCCGGTGCCGGAGGGCGAGACGGAGGAGTCGTTCTTCCGGGCCGAGGTCTGGCGCGGCATGCAGCGGCGCTTCCCGGGCGGCTACGACGAGGAGCACCGCCAGCAGGCCGAGTACGAGGCCGACATGATCGTGAAGATGGGCTTCCCGGCCTACTTCCTCGTCGTCTCCGACTTCATCCTGTGGGCCAAGAAGGAGGGCATCGCGGTCGGGCCGGGGCGTGGTTCGGCGGCCGGCAGCCTGGTCGCCTACGCGATGGGCATCACCGACCTCGACCCGCTGCCGCACGGCCTGATCTTCGAGCGGTTCCTCAACCCCGACCGCATCTCGATGCCCGACATCGACATCGACTTCGACGAGCGCCGGCGCGGCGACGTCATCCGGTACGTGACCGAGAAGTGGGGCGACGACCGCGTCGCTCAGATCGCCACCTTCGGCACGATCAAGGCCAAGGCCGCCATCAAGGACTCGGCGCGGGTGCTCGGCTATCCGTTCGCGGTCGGCGACCGGATCACCAAGGCCATGCCGCCGGCGGTGATGGGCAAGGACATCCCGCTGACCGGCATCTTCGACCCGAACCATCCGCGCTACTCCGAGGCGGTGGAGTTCCGCCAGCTGTACGACAGCGACCCGGACGTCAAGAAGGTCGTCGACACCGCCAAGGGCCTGGAAGGGCTGATCCGGCAGACGGGTGTACACGCCGCGGGCGTGATCATGTCCGCCGAGCCGCTCATCGAGCACGTGCCGCTGATGCGGCGCGACGCCGACGGGGCGATCATCACGCAGTTCGACTACCCGACCTGCGAGACGCTCGGCCTGCTGAAGATGGACTTCCTCGGCCTGCGCAACCTCACGATCATCGACGACGCGGTCAAGAACATCGAGCGCAACCACAACCGCAAGGTCGACTTACTGTCGCTGACGCTCGACGACAAGGCGGCCTACGAGCTGCTGGCCCGCGGCGACACGCTCGGCGTGTTCCAGCTCGACGGCGGCCCGATGCGGGCCCTGCTGCGGCTGATGAAGCCGGACAACTTCGAGGACATCTCCGCGGTGCTGGCGCTGTACCGGCCCGGTCCGATGGGCGCGAACAGCCACACGAACTACGCGCTGCGCAAGAACGGGCAGCAGGAGATGATCCCGATCCACCCGGAGCTCGAGGAGCCGCTCAAGGAGATCCTCGGCCCGACGTACGGGCTCATCGTGTACCAGGAGCAGGTCCAGCGCGCCGCGCAGAAGCTCGCCGGCTACACGCTCGGCCAGGCCGACCTGCTGCGCCGGGCGATGGGCAAGAAGAAGAAGGAGGTCCTGGAGAAGGAGTTCGTGCCGTTCCGCGACGGCATGCGGGGCAACGGCTACTCCGACGAGGCGATCCAGAAGCTCTGGGACGTGCTCGTGCCGTTCGCCGACTACGCCTTCAACAAGGCCCACACCGCCGGCTACGGCCTGGTGTCGTACTGGACCGCCTGGCTCAAGGCCAACTACCCGGCCGAGTACATGGCGGGCCTGCTGACCAGCGTCGGAGACGACAAGGACAAGATGGCGCTGTACCTCAGCGAGTGCCGCCGCATGGGCATCGAGGTGCTGCCGCCCGACGTCAACGAGTCCGCCGGCCCGTTCACCCCGGTCGGCAACAACATCCGCTTCGGCCTCGCCGCCGTGCGCAACGTTGGCCACAACGTCGTCGACGCGATCGTGCGGTGCCGCCGGGCCGCGCCGTACAAGGACTTCCACGACTTCCTCAGCAAGGTCGACGCGGTCGCCTGCAACAAGAAGACCATTGAATCCCTGATCAAGGCGGGCGCGTTCGACTCGATGGACCACCCGCGCCGCGGCCTGCTGGCGATCCACGCCGACGCCATCGACGCCTACGCCGACATCAAGAAGAACGAGGCCATCGGGCAGTTCGACCTGTTCGGCGACGCGTTCGGCGCGGCCGACGACGGCGGCGGCGCGGGCGCGGTGATGACCCAGCCGATCCCGCAGATCGAGTGGGACAAGCGCGAGCTGCTCACCTTCGAGCGGGAGATGCTCGGCCTGTACGTGTCCGACCACCCGCTGTTCGGCCTGGAGTCGGTGCTGTCGAAGGCCGCCGACACGGCGATCAGCAGCCTCTCCGAGGAGGGCGCCGTGCCGGACGGCGCGGTGATCACCCTGGCCGGCATGCTCACCGGCGTCCAGCGGCGGATCACCAAGCAGGGCAAGCCGTGGGCGTCGGCGACGCTGGAGGACCTGGGCGGCGCCGTCGAGGCGCTCTTCTTCCCCAACACGTATGAGCTGGTCGGGCAGTACATCGCCGAGGACGCGATCGTCGTGGTGAAGGGCCGGGTGGACCGGCGCGACGAGACGCCCCGGCTGATGGCGATGGACCTGTCGATCCCCGACGTGAGCACGGCCGAGGAGAACCGGCCGGTCGTGCTGTCGCTGCCGGCCAACCGGTGCACCCCGCCGCTCGTCGACCGGCTCAAGGAGATCCTGGTCAACCACCCCGGCAAGGCCGAGGTCCACGTGAAGCTGCTCAACGGCTCGCGGGCCACCCTGCTGCGCCTCGGCCCCTACCGGGTCGACAACACGACCGCGCTCAAGGGCGACCTGAAGGCGCTGCTCGGGCCCAACAGCTTCTCGTAGCCCGGCACGGTAAGGTCGGCGAGTGCACACGCACGCCCTTGCCGACGACCTGCGCCCGCGCCGGTCGTTGTGGCTGTCCCGGCGTGCCCGCTGGACCGTCGCGATCGTGCTGGCGCTGGCCGTGCTGCTCGCCGTCGGCCTCGTCGTCTACCGGCTCAACCAGCAGCCGTACGCGTTCGACCGGCTCACCCGCGTGGCGGCCGTCGGCTACCAGGCCGCCGGACCCGGGGCCACCCGCGCCTACCTCGACGGCGGCCGCGCCTTCGTCGGCCACCCGACCGGCGGCGGGCACTACGACCTGCGCGCGGTCGACGTCGAGGAGCCCGGCAAGCCCATCTGGGTCAACAGCTCGCTGACTGAGGTCGACACGTTCCGCGGCGCCCGCGGCTCGGTCGAGGTCACCGGTCGGCCCGACAAGGACGGCCTGCGCACCGTCACCCTGCTCAACGCGTCCAACGGCGTGCCGTTCGCGACGTTCGAGGTCGCCGAGCGCGACGTGTGGGTGCTGGTCGGCAAGTACTTCCTGCGGTATCGCGACAGCGACCACAAGCTGTCGATCAGCGACGTCGGCACGGGCAAGGAGATCGCCGCCCTCGACCAGCCGGGCGGCCCGCGCAGCTGGTGGCTGGTCGACAACTGGAGCGGCCAGCAGGTCCCCACCTCGGTCGACGGCGTGCAGCTCGACGAGCCGTTCACCGTCGACCCGCACATCGTGCGGGCGACCCCCGGCGGCGGCCTGGAGGTCGTCAGCCTGTCGAGCGGCAAGGCGCTCTCGGCCGCGGCGGGGCTGGCCGGCCCCGACGACCTCGTGTACCCGTACGACGAGCAGGTCTTCGTGGCCAACCGGCAGAGCGGACAGGTGCGCGCCTACGACCGAAAGGCCCTCGGCAAGCCCCAGTGGAGCTGGTCGCCGCCGACGGTCGGGTCGCTGCCGACGTTGCTGACCGTGTGCGGCGAGCGGCGGGTGTGCGTGGGGGAGGAGCAGCACGTCACCGCGCTCGACATCCGCACCGGCAAGGTCGACTGGCGCCTCGACGCCGACCACGCCGGTCACCTGGTGCCGGTCGGCGACCGGGTGATGCTGCGGCACGGCACCGGCGACGGGAAGCGCTCCTCGCTCGTCGACGCGAGCGGCAGGATCGTCACCAGCTGGCCCGGCACCCAGGCGGCTCGCCTCGACGAGGGCAGCTACCTGCTGTTCCCGCTCGAGGTGCCGGTGTCCGGGCCGTTCCCGTGGACCGGCGTCGAGGCCGGCAACGGGCGCGCCCGCCAGCTCGGCGACCTCGATGTCCGGCTCGACTCGTGCACCTGGAGCCACAAGTACGTGGCGTGCGCGGCGCCCGGCGAGTTCGTCTTCTACAAGGTCCGCACGCCCTGGTACTCAGGCCGGCTGTGAACGGGCGCGGGCCAGGCGGAACACCGCCACCCCGCCGATACCGACCCAGACCACGTTGAGCACGGCCGACGGCCAGGCGCCGTTGACGGCCGAGTTGAGCGCGAGGGCGAAGGCGCCGGAGATGTTCATCGCCTGGAAGGTGACGCCGTCGCCGGCGACGCGCTTGGCGGAGACGAGGGCGTAGGCGGCGACGAGGGCGGCGGCGCCGGCCCAGCCGATCACGGACACGAGGAGTTGCAGGCTCACCGAAGCATGTTCGCATGCAGTTGAGCTAACGTGCGAGCGAGGATTTCTACAGTACAACTTAAGCGAGGCTCAACATGGAGCTTGATCCGCGCCGGCTCCTGGTGCTCGCGGCCATCGCCCGCCGGGGCACCCTCGCCGGCGCGGCCGCGGCCCTGCATGTGACGCCCTCGGCTATTTCTCAGCAGCTCGCCCAGCTGGAGCACGCGGTCGGCCGGCCGCTCGTGGACCGCTCGGGCCGGCGGGCCGAGCTGACCGCGGCCGGGCGGGTGCTCGCCGCGCGGGCCGAGGCGATCGAGCAGCAGCTCACGGAGGCCGAGCGGGAGCTGGCCGCGATGGCCGGGCGGGCCGCGGGCCGGGTGCGGGTCGCCGCGTTCTCGACGGTGATCCAGCACCTGCTCATCCCGGCGATGGCCGGCCTGGCCCGGGACCACCCCGACGTGGTCTGCTCGATCAGCGAGCTGGAGGGCGCGGCCGCGCTGCGCGAGCTGCGGCTCGGCGGCCTCGACGTCACGATCACCGAGCGGGACGCCGGCCTCGGCCTCGATCAGCGGCGAGGTGTGACGGTGGTACCGCTGGTCGAGGATCCGTACCGGGTGCTGGTCCCGGTCGGCTGGCCGCCGGTGCACGGCTACGGCGACCTAGCGGACCGGCCGTGGATCGCCGGGCCGCCGTCCTCGACCACGGGCCAGGTGCTGGAGCGGCTGGGCCGCGAGCGGGGCTTCACGCCCCGCAGGGCCCACACCTGCGTCGACTACCCGGCGGTGTTCGCCCTGGTCGCGGCCGGACACGGGGCGTCGATCGCGCCCGGCCTGGCCCTGCGGGCCGTCGACCGGTCAAGGGTGCGGGTCACCGACCTGCCCGGGGCCGGGGCCCGCCGCCTCGATGCGCTCGTGACGGCGGGCCGGGCCGGGCAGCCGGCGGTGGAGGCGCTGCTGGGAGCCCTCCGGTCAATACACTGAGAGGTGCACGTGGTTCGTGTGGTCGGAGCTGGGGTCGCCGTTGCCGCTGGTGTAGGCGCGCCAGCCGGCGGCCGGGGTCCAGATCTGGCGGAACCAGATCACGTACATGACACCGAGCGCGTTGGCGTTGCGCACCAGCCAGGTCGCCAGCTGGGTGCCGTAGTCCTTCGACGCGCCGGTCGCCACCCCGCCGAAGCCGTTGGTGTCGGCCGCGAAGTCGCACGCCCGGCCCTTCGGGTGTTCGTACGGCTCGCCCGGCGGCCGCCAGCACGACACGAAGTGCTTGAACCCGGCCTTCTGCACCTGTTGCAGCGCGTGCAGCGTGCGCGGGGTCAGGCAGCCCGTCGTGGTCGGGTCGTCGGCGGAGCACGACTCGGCCGGCCACGACCCGTCGGCCCGCCGCGGTGCCGGCTCGGCGTTCGTCGACGGCGCGTTGCCGCTGGTGGTCGTCGCCGTGTCGAGGCCCTTCTGCGCGGCCTTGTTCTGCGCCGCCACGAGGGCCTGCTCGACCTCGGTCTTCTGCTTCGCCATCACCGCGAGCTGCGCCTGTTGCTTGGCCACCTCGGCATCGATGGTGGCTTTGGTACCGCTGAGCTGCTCCCGCAGCGACGACAGCTGCTTGAGCTGCCCGGCGTTCTGCCGCGCGATGACCTCCAGGGTGCTCACCTTGTCGGCGAAGATCCCCGGCGAGGCGCTGTCCAGCAGTGAGGACGCGCTGCGCAGCCCGCCCCCGTTCTGGTACGCGGCGATCGTGATGGCCTGCGTCTCGTCGCGCAGCTTGGTGTACCGCGGCTCCAGCTCGGCCTGCTGGGCGGCGAGCCCGGCCTGGCGCTGCTGGGAGGCGGTCAGCGCGTTCTGCGCGTCGATGTACGCCCGGTTCGCGGTGTCGAGCTTCTGCATGAGCTCGGTGGTGCCGCCTTCGTCCCCGGGCGTCGGTGCGGCCGAGGCGGCGTTCGGTGTCAACAGGACCGCCAGTGCGCACACGGCAGCGACGATCCACGGAGGTCTGGACATACTGTTCCCTCCATCGGCCGCCTACCGGGTTAGCTGACGGATTCGGAACGGAACAGTCGCCCCTACCGCGCGCAATGCGCGGATTCACCCCAAACAGGACACAATGGGTCCCCGGCTCGCGTGATGCGACTCAGCGGCAGCTCCACCGGTATGTGGGGCCTCCCGGAGCCTAGTCACCCCGGATCTCACCCATCGCACCACCCGTCCGCATCTGCCCCATGGCCGACCGCCGCTCAGCGGGCCGCCGCGTACAGCGCACCCGTCGTGACCTGGTCGTCGAGGGCCGCGCGGACCACCAGGCCCTCCAGGCCGGCGAGGAAGCCGAGCGGGCCGCGGCGGCCCAGGAAGCCGTGCTCGACGCACAGCATCAGCTCGGCGGTGTCGCCCAGGTCCATCAGGAACATGAAGAAGTTGGAATGCATCGGCAGGCGGTCGATCACCGGCGAGCGCAGCTTCGTCGCCGGCAGTGCGGCCTGGATCCGCTCGGCCAGCTCGGCCTGCGGCAGGGCCTCGGGCATCGTCGACCGGTCGGCCAGGGTGTAGCGGGTGTCGTTGAAGAAGCAGTAGCCGTCGGGCGTGATCCCGCGGCGGGCGGCGACGTCGACGAACATGGCGTCCAGGTCGCGGGGGTCGTACTCGCAGTGCGCGTACGCCGTCAGGGCCGCGTCCGCCGACCGCCGCAGCAGCTGCCCCACCGTCTCGCCGCCAGAAGGCGCGGACAGGCCGCCAGTAACGGGGAGTCTGAAGAGCGCGTTCTGGTTGAACGCGGCGACCACGCCCCGGCTCGCCGGGCGGAACCGGGTCGACACGATCGTGCGCAGGGCGGCCTCGCCCTCGCCGGTGTACGCGGCCAGCTGCAGCGCCGTGGCGCCGAGCAGCGCGGTCGCCGGCGGCACGCCGTGGCGGGCTGCGAGGTCGTTGACGGCCAGGGCGAGCGCCGGCGACTGGATCAGGCCCCAGTCGAGGTTCGGCGGCCGGCCGTCGCGGATGCTCCCGATCATGCTCGGCGGGATGGTCGCGAGGTGCTTCTCCCAGTACTGCAGGGCCTTCGCCGCCCGGCGCTGCCCGACGGCGGACCGCTCGTACTCGCCGCGCTCCACAGGCTGCTGCCGGGGCTCGACGACGACGGGCGGGTCGGCCAGCAGGTTCGCCAGGTCGCCGCGCACGATCGCAAAGCTCCACCCGTCGACCGCCATGTGGCTGGCCGCGAGCAGCACCGTCTGCGGAACGCCGTCGCGCACCAGCACGGCGGCCCGCAGCGGCAGGTCGGCGGCCATGTCGAACCAGCCCACCCGCAGCGCCTCGCCGAGCTCGGCGGCGGCCTCGGTCAGCCCGCGGTCGCCCAGCTCGTGGACCGCCAGGGGGACCTCGCCCTCGGGCAGCACGCGCTGGAGCGGGCCGTCGAGGTACACCGTGTGGAGCGAGTCGTGCCGCTCGACCAGCGTCCGCAGCGCGTCGAGCACGGCCGGCAGGTCGCGGCCGGGCGGGACGGGGACCTCGACGAGCAGGTTGAGCGTGGTGTCGTCGGGCGGGAGCCAGCGCAGGACGTTCCAGATGGCGAGCTGACCCCAGATCAGCGGGCCCTCGGCGGCGCGGCCGGTGCGGAACGGGATGGTGACGGGGTAGGTCGGCGTCATGGCGTGCACCTTCCCGAAGCGGTGATGCATCAAAATTGATGCATCAAGGCTGATGTATCGGGACCGATGCATCGCAAGCGATGCATCACGAGCGATGCGTCGCGCGGCGGCTCCGGAGCACAGGCTACGCGCGGAAGTTCGAGACTTTCAATGAGTTGTTGAAATCGTGAGCGATAGCGTTCGGAAATTGCCGTTTGGGTAAGGGACGGCGGACAGTGGCGGAGTTCGATAGGTTGGTCCCATGTGGCGGATCACCGTGGCGAACACGTGCATCGCTTCCGGCAGCTGCGTCGGCATCGCGCCCGACCGCTTCGAGCTCGACGACGTCGAGGGCCGTGCCCACCCGGTGACCGCCGACGTCGACCCCGACGACGAGGCCGTCCTCGACGCGGTGGCGTCGTGCCCGATGGAGGCGATCTCCGTGATCGACCTGGAGACGGGTGAGCCGGTAGAGGTCTAGACCCTAGGGCGAAGGCGAGCGGTAGGCGGCGAGCAGCGCGTCCGCGGCCTGCCCCGGCGTCAGCGTGCCGGCCCGGACCTGCTCCTCCACCTGCGGCGCGAGCGCCCGCACGGCCGCGTTCGTGCGCAGCCCGTCCAGCAGCGCGTCGCGGGCCGTCGACCAGATCCACTGCACCCGCTGGCGTTCGCGCCGCCGGGCCAGGCCGCCGTCGCGCTCCAGGTGGTCCCGGTGCGACTCCAGGAAGCCCCACAACTCCGGCAGCCCGGCGCCCGTCATGCCGCTGCACGTCACGACTGGCGTCGACCAGTCGGCACCGGCGCCGCCCGGGCGCAGCAGGCGCAGCGCGCCGGCCAGCTCGCGGGCCGCCTTCCGGGCGTCGGCCTCGTGCGGGCCGTCGGCCTTGTTGACCGCGATCACGTCGGCCAGCTCCAGCACGCCCTTCTTGATGCCCTGCAGCTGGTCGCCCGTGCGGGCCAGGGCCAGCAGCAGGAACGAGTCGACCATGTCCGCCACCGCGGTCTCCGACTGCCCGACCCCGACCGTCTCGACGAGGACCACGTCGTAGCCGGCCGCCTCGACCACCACCATCGCCTCGCGGGTGGCCCGCGCGACGCCGCCCAGCGTGCCGGAGGTGGGCGACGGGCGCACGAACGCGGCCGGGTCGACGGCCAGGCGGTTCATGCGGGTCTTGTCGCCGAGGATGCTGCCGCCGGTCCGGGTCGACGACGGGTCGACGGCCAGGACCGCGACCCGGTGGCCGTCGCCGGTCAGCAACGTCCCCAAAGCGTCGATGAACGTCGACTTCCCCACGCCCGGCACGCCGGTCACGCCGATCCGCCGCGACCGCCCGGCGTGCGGGGTCAGGGCGACCAGCAGCTCCTGGCCGAGCGCGCGGTGGTCGGCCCGGGTGGACTCGACCAGCGTGATCGCCCGGGCGATCCAGGCGCGCTCGCCGGCCAGGACGCCCTCGACGTACGTGGTCAGTGGCGCAGGCGCGATCGCAGCTCTCCCAACAGGTCCAGCGCCGCGTCGGCGATCACGGTGCCCGGGCCGAAGATCGCCGCGGCGCCGGCGGCGCGCAGCTCGTCGTAGTCCTGCGGCGGGATCACGCCGCCGACGATGACCATGATGTCGTCGCGGCCCAGCGCGGCCAGCTCCGAGCGCAGCGCCGGCACCAGCGTGAGGTGCCCCGCGGCGAGCGAGTTGACGCCCACGACGTGGACGTCGGCCTCGACCGCCTGCCGGGCCACCTCGCCTGGCGTCTGGAACAGCGGGCCCACGTCGACGTCGAAGCCGAGGTCGGCGAAGGCGGTCGCCACCACCTTCTGGCCGCGGTCGTGGCCGTCCTGGCCCATCTTGGCGACCAGGATGCGCGGGCGGCGGCCCTCGGCCTCGGCGAACTCGGCCGTGGCGGCGCGCACCCGCTCGATGTTGGTCACGTTGCCGGCCTCGTCGCGGTACACGCCGGAAATCGTACGGATCTGCGCCGTGTGCCGCCCGAAGACCTCCTCCAGGGCGAGCGAGATCTCGCCGACCGTCGCGTGCGCGCGGGCCGCGGCCACGGACAGCTCCAGCAGATTGCCGCCATGGGCGGCGCCGTCACGCAACGCCGCCAGGGCAGCAGCACACGCGTCGGCGTCGCGGTCGGCCCGCAACCGCTCCAGGCGCGCGATCTGCTGCGCGCGCACCGCCGAGTTGTCGACCTTCAGCACCTCGATCGGCTCGTCGGCGTCGGGGCGGTACTTGTTGACGCCGATCACCGGCTGCCGACCGGAGTCGATGCGGGCCTGTGTGCGGGCCGCCGCCTCCTCGATGCGCAGCTTCGGGATGCCCTCGTCGATCGCCCGGGCCATGCCGCCGGCCCGCTCGACCTCCTCGATGTGCGCCCACGCCCGCGTCGCCAGGTCGTGCGTGAGGCGCTCGACGTAGGCGCTGCCGCCCCACGGGTCGATGACCCGCGTGGTGCCCGACTCCTGCTGGAGCAGCAGCTGCGTGTTGCGCGCGATGCGGGCCGAGAAGTCGGTCGGCAGCGCGAGCGCCTCGTCGAGCGCGTTCGTGTGCAGCGACTGCGTGTGCCCCTGGGTCGCGGCCATCGCCTCGACGCACGTGCGCACCACGTTGTTGAACACGTCCTGCGCGGTCAGCGACCAGCCCGAGGTCTGGCAGTGCGTGCGCAGGCTCAGCGACTTCGGGTTCTGGGCGCCGAACTCGCGCACCAGCCGCGCCCACAGCAGCCGGCCGGCCCGCAGCTTCGCGACCTCCATGAAGAAGTTCATGCCGATGGCCCAGAAGAACGACAGCCGCGGCGCGAACACGTCCACGTCGAGGCCCGCGTCCCGCCCGGCCCGCAGGTACTCCACGCCGTCCGCGAGCGTGTACGCCAGCTCCAGGTCGGCGGTCGCCCCGGCCTCCTGGATGTGGTACCCGGAGATCGAGATGGAGTTGAACTTCGGCATGTGCCGGGAGGTGTACGCGAAGATGTCGCTGATGATCCGCATGGAGGGCGCGGGCGGGTAGATGTAGGTGTTGCGGACCATGAACTCTTTGAGGATGTCGTTCTGGATCGTCCCGGACAGCTGCTCCGGGGCGACGCCCTGCTCCTCGGCGGCGACGATGTAGAGCGCGAGCACCGGTAGCACCGCGCCGTTCATCGTCATCGAGACGCTCATCCGGTCGAGCGGGATGCCCGCGAAGAGCTGCCGCATGTCGAGGATCGAGTCGATCGCCACGCCGGCCATCCCGACGTCGCCGGCCACGCGCGGGTGGTCGGAGTCGTAGCCGCGGTGGGTCGCCAGGTCGAACGCGACCGACAGGCCCTTCTGGCCGGCGGCGAGGTTGCGCCGGTAGAACGCGTTGGACTCCTCGGCGGTCGAGAAGCCGGCGTACTGCCGCACCGTCCACGGCTGCGTCGTGTACATCGTCGGGTAGGGGCCGCGCACGTACGGCGGGATGCCCGGCAGGCCGCGCAGGAACTCGACGCCGTCGAGGTCCGCGGCCGTGTAGACGGGCTTCACGTCGATGCCCTCGGGCGTGTGCCAGGCCTCCTGCTCCGGCGGCGCCGCGGTCTCGTCGACGCGGGGGGTGCCGAGGGCGACCTCGGAGAAGTCGGGGATCACGGCGTCATCACTCCCAGGTCCTGATGCGTCTGGCGCAGGACGTCCAGTGCGTCGCAGCCGGCGAAGAGATACGCGTCGACGCCGTCGAAGCCGGCCGGCGGCCCGGCAAGCCACACCTTCGCGACACCCTGCCGCTTGAGCTGTACCGCCACCGCCGCGGCCTCGTCGGCGTAGGAGCGGTCGGACCCGCAGATGCAGGCGACGCCCTCCGTGACGCTCTCTGGTCCACTGTGGACGGTACGGATGCCGCCGGCCGCGAACAGGTTGGCGGCGAACGACGCCCGGGCCGAGTGCGCGGCCGGCGGGCCCAGCGTCACCAGTGGCACCGTCGGCGTCCCCGCCGCCTCGGCCGCGTCCCGCAGCAGTTCGAAGCCCTCGCTGTACCACCGCCTCGGCAGCCCGCCCGTGGGAGGTGGCGGGGCGGGGGCGCGCTGCGGCCGGCGCTCCTCCAGGTGCGGGAACTCCGAGACGCCGGTGATCGGGTCGCGGCGGTGCGCGATGTTGTCGGCGCGCCGCTGCCAGGTGGCCTCGATCCGCTCGGCGACGAGCCCTCCGCCGAGCGCCGCGGCCATCCCGCCGGCCCGCTCGACCTCGGTGAACACGTCCCAGGCGGCGTGCGCGAGGGCGTCGGTGAGCGACTCGGCGAACCACGAGCCGCCCGCCGGGTCGAGCACCCGGGCGACCCCGGCCTCCTCGATGAGCAGCGACTGCGTGTTGCGCGCGATGCGCCGGGCGAACCCGTCGGGCAGTCCGAGCCGCGCGTCGAACGGCTGCACGGTGACCGCGGCCGCGCCGCCGACCCCGGCGCCGAAGCAGGCGAGCGTCGTGCGCAGCATGTTCACCCACGGGTCGCGGGCGGTCATCATCGCGTCGCTGGTGACGGCGTGCTGCACCTGCGCGCCGAGGTGCGCCACGTCGCAGACCTGCGCGATGCGGGCCCAGATCCGGCGGGCGGCGCGCAGCTTGGCGATGGTCGCGAACTGGTCGGCGGTGGCCGCGTAGCGGAACTCCAGGCGGCGCAGCGCCATGCCGGTGCTCAGCCCGGCGCCCACCAGCGCCCGCAGGTACGCCAGGCCGGTCGCGGCGGCGAACCCGAGCTCCTCGGCGTCGCTCGCGCCGGCGTCGTGGTACACCGTGGCGTCCACGGTCGCGATCCGCAGCTCGCTGTCCTTGCCGCTCAGGCGGCGCAGCAGGTCGAGGTCGGCCGGCTCGCCGGTCCGCGCCTGCCAGCCCAGCGGGTCGGCGCCGAAGCTGCCGCGCTTGTCGTCGCCGGGCAGCGCGAGGAACGCGTCCACCGCGGCCTCCGTCGCGGCGCCGTTGTCGAGCACGATCGGCGCGAGGTTCAGGTGCACCCCGTCGAGCACCTCGGCGAGGTCGCCGGGGGCGATGCCAGCCAGCCAGATCGAGGTGACGCCGTTCTCCAGGTCGGTGAGGATCGCCTCACGGGTGGCCTTGGCGTCGGGGTCGGCGTGCCGCTGGCGGATGTCCCACCCGGCGGTGTCGCCCGCGCCGCGGATGAACGGCGACGCGCCCGGCAGCCCGGCGGCGGGCGCCTGGTCGTCGGCGGTGTACAGCGGCGCGACCGGCACCCCGCTGTAGTCGACGGTCGACAACAGCTCCCGGACGGGCCGGTCCTCCGTGACGCCCGACTTGCGCAGGACGCCCAGCGCGAGCCGCTCCCAGTCGGCGTAGTCGGCGGTCTCGTCGCTGATGGCGCTCATGGCCGAATGCTAAGTGGGTGCGGCGCCCGATTCGGGGCCGATGTGACAACCTCCACCGTCCCAATATCCCACCGCCCCCGCTCAGTGCGGGAACACCCGCGGCGCGCGCGGCGTGACCGTGGCCCGAAACTCCTCGATCCGCCGCACGACCTGGAGCATGCCGAGCGTGTGTTCCAGGCGGCCGAGGTACCGATGGCGCCGCACCAGCCCTTCTCCCTCGTTTCCCTGACAGGAATTGTCAGGGGTGGGTGCCAGGATGCTCGCATGTGGTGGAACGAGTTCGCCGACGCCGAGCCTGACCTGGCGGCGCGGGTGGAGGCCCGGTTCAAGGCCGCGCGGCACAGCACGATGGCGACCCTTCGGCGGGACGGGTCGCCGCGCATCAGCGGCACCGAGGTGGAGTTCGGCGCGGACGGGATGGTCCTCGGCAGCATGGCCGGCTCCCTGAAGGCCCGCGACCTGCACCGCGACCCGCGCGTGGCGCTGCACAGCCCGAGCGTCGACCCCGACGACGACGCCCCCGCGACCTGGCCGGGCGACGCGAAGGTGGCCGGCACGGCCCACGAGGTGGTGGTGGACCCGGCGCCGGAGGACGGCTCGCACCGCTTCCGCGTCGACGTGGCCGAGGTCGTGCTCACCTACGTGGCCCCGTCGGCCGACCACCTGGTCGTGGAGAGCTGGCACCCGGACCGGGGGCGGGAGACCCGCATGCGGAAGTAGGGTCGGAGCCGTGGACGCCGTCGAGTACATCCGCGGCCTGGCCGCCGAGTCCCTGGCCCGGGACGACGCGGTCGGCTGGTGGGACACGCTGTATGTCGCCGCCGGTGAGGGCGTGACCGCGATCCCGTGGGACCGTGGCGGCCCGCACCGCCTCCTGGCCTCCTGGGCCGCCGAGCACCAGCCGCCGGACCGCGGCCGGGCCCTGGTCGTGGGGTGCGGCCTGGGTGCCGATGCGGAGTTCCTGGCCGCGCAGGGGTGGACGACGACCGCGTTCGACGTGTCGCCCGAGGCCGTGCGGACGGCTCGGGAGCGGTTCCCGGATTCGCCGGTCGAGTATGCGGTGGCCGACCTGTTCGCGCTGCCCGAGGGCTTCGCGGGCGGGTTCGACCTGGTGCTGGAGAGCATGACGGTCCAGGCGCTGCCCCGGGCGCTGCGGGAGCGGGCGGTCGCCGCCGTGCGGTCGCTGGTCGCTCCGGGCGGCACGTTGCTCGTCATCGCCGCCGTGGCCGACGAGTCGCAGGACGAGAACGTGGCAGGGCCGCCGTGGCCGCTCACCCGGGCCGATGTCGAGTCCTTCGCCCGCGACGGGCTGGACGCGCGGCGGATCGAGCAGATCGACCTCGACGGCGCGGCCCGGTGGCGCGCCGAGTTCGGCCGCTGACACCGCGCCCACCGGCCGGCTAGCGGGTGACGATCTCCGTGATCAGGCCGTAGGCCAGGGCGTCCTCCGCGGACAGGATCGTGCCCGACTGGAGGTCGTCCTCCACCCGGGAGCGCGGGCGGCCCGTCGCGGCGGCGATGCGTAAGACCAGGTCTTCCAGGTCGCGCAGGTAGCGGCCGGCCTCGGCCACCACCTGGTCGGCCGTGCCGCCGGGGCTGGTGACCTTCGGCTCGGCCAGGCGGAAGCGGGCGTGCGGGAACGCCGCGCGCTTCGTGGCCGCGCAGAAGACGCCCAGGGCGGCCGCGCCGACCTGGCCGATCGCCGTGGCGTGCACCGGGGCGTGGACCGCGTCGAGGGCGTCGACCAGGGTCCAGGCGGCCGACAGCGCGCCCTGGTCGGCGCTCATGTGCAGGGTGATCGGGTCGGCCGACATGGCGTCGAGGGCCAGCAGCGTCGCCGCGGCCCGGGCGGCAGTGTCGGGCTCCAGGTCGCGGACGAACAGCATGCGGCGGCCGAAGAGTTGCTCGTCGAGCCACGGCGCGTGGGCGGCCGGCGCGGGCAACGGCGGCAGCGGGTCGTCGTCGGGGCGCCGGTCGGGGTGGTAGCGGAGACGCGCCATGCCACCGAACATAGGCGAACCCGCCGCCGTCCACAGCCCGCGCAGGGCCCGTTCCGCTGCGGGCGTAAGCGCCCGGCCGAGAGCGGATTCGGCAAACCGGCCGGGGCTGAAACCTTTGCCTGGCAGCATGCGGGTTGGAACGGCACCGGTCCGCGGTGCCCGCAACACCGTCCGGGAGTTTGCCATGACGGACGCTCTGACGCAGGCCGACTCAGCACCGACCGAGTCCGGGCTCGACGACCAGGATCTCGTCGAGATCGTCAACGAGGTGTGGAACGCGTACCTGCAGCAGCCGGACGCGGAACCGGTCGACGAGGCCGACTCGCCCGACCCGCGCACGATCACCGCCGCCGTGTCGATCACCGGCGCCTGGGAGGGTCACGTCCGCGTGCTCGTGCCGCCCTCGGCGGCCGGCGACATCACCGCCATCATGCTCGCCATGGAGCCCGGCGAGGTGACCGACCAGGACGTCACCGACGCCATGGGCGAGTTGGTCAACGTGGTCGGCGGCAACATCAAGAACCGCGGCGCGCAGCCGGCCAAGCTCGGGCTGCCGGTCGTCGCGACCGGCAAGATGCTGTTCCCGGCGACCCGGGAGACGCACCGGCTCGCCGTGGCGTGGCGGGGGGCGACCCCGATCGCGTTCAGCGTGCTGCACGTCAACCCGGACCGGCCGGTGATCATCGCGCCGAAGGCCGTGCGGTAGTCACCAGGTCCGCTGGCGGACCAGCGCCGCCTCGACCCGCTCCGCCGGCCCGGGCGTGCCGTAGTAGTGGCCCTGCCCGAGCCGGCAGCCGGCCGAGCGGACCAGGTGCAGGTGCTGCTCCGCCTCCAGGCCGTGGGCGACCACGGTCACGTTGAGCCGCTGCCCAAGCTTCACGACGACGTCGATGATCGGCGCGATCCCGCCGGCGCTGCCCGCCGGTACCGTGAACAGGGAGCGGTCGACCTTGAGCAGGTCGGCGGGGAGCCGGCGCAGGTGGCCCAGCGACGTGGCCCCGGTGCCGAAGCCGTCCAGCGCGGTGCGCACGCCGATCGACCGCACCGTGGCCAGCGGCTCCGCGAGACGGCCCAGGTCGGCGCCGACCTCGCGCTCGGCCAGCTCGACGACGAGGTCGGCCGGCTCGACCTGGTGACTGTCCAGGGCCAGGCTCAGCCGCTCGGCGAAGCCGGGGGCCACGAAGTCGTCGCAGCCGACGTTGACGCTCATCCACAGGCGGTACCCCTCGTGCTGCCAGAGCGACAGCTGACGGCACGCCCGATGCAGCACCCACTCGTGCACGGCCGCCGTCACGCCCAGCTCGCGTGCGACGGCGAGCGTCTCCAGGGGCGGGATCGTGCCGAGCCGCGGGTGCCGCCAGCGCAGCAGCGCCTCCACCCCGACCGGATGGCCCTCGACGAGGTCGTAGACGGGGTGGAACGCCAGGTCGAACTCGCCGCGCTCGGCGGCCCGCGGGAGGTGCTGCTCCAGCGTGGCCCGCCGCACGTAGGCCTCCTCGACCGCCTCGTCGTGCCACTCGATGCGGCCGCGGCCGGACCGCTTGGCCCGGCGCAGGGCCAGCCCGGCGCGGCGCACGGTCTCCTCGGGGCCGCCGCCGACCGGGGTGAGGCCGATGCCGGCCGACAGATGCACGACCGTGCCGGGGTCGTACGGCTCGGACAGCCCGCCCAGCAGCCGGGTCGCGAGCGTGTAGGCGTGTACCTTGTCGACCCGGGTGAACACCGCGAACTCGTCGCCGTCGATGCGGGCGGCGACGTCGCCGCCACCGATCATCGACCGGATGCGGGCCGCGACCTCGACGAGCAGCGCGTCGCCGACGTCCGGGCCGTGCAGGTCGTTGATCCCGGCGAAGCCGTCGAGCCCGATCGTGACCAGGAACCCGGCGCCGGCGGTCAGCTCGCGCGTCAGGACGGCGCGGTTGGCCAGGCCGGTGAGCGGGTCGACGCGGGTCGTGCGCTGCAGGCTGGTCTCCAGCTCGTGCCGCTCGCCGACGTCCCGCAGGTGGACGACGAGGCCCGCGACCTCGGGCCGCTCGCGCTGGTCGGTGACCGTGAACTCGACGTGGCGCCACGCGCCGAACCCGTCGTGGAAGCGTGCGCGGCAGGGTTCGGCGGCGGCGGTACCGAGGGACTGGCGCACCGCCGCGGCGTCCTCCGCGTGGACCAGCCGGACGAACGGCTTGCCCTCGACCTCCCGCTCCGACAGCCCGAACTGCCGCGCCGCGGCCGGCGACTGCCAGCGCACCGACAGGTCCGCGTCCAGGACGAGGATCACGTCGGTCGAGCCGGCCACGAGCGAGCGGAACGAGGCGACCTGCGCGTCGAGCTGACCGCTGAACCGCCGTACCGTGGCCGCCTCCAGCACCTCCCGGAGCACCACCGCGAACACGGCGACGGCGCCGATCGCCATCGCCTCCGTGCCGATCCGGCCACGGCTGAACAGCGTGTACAGCACCGCCGCGCCTCCCGCGAGCACCGGCGCGACGAGCAGCGGGTCGCCGATGAGCGTGCCGTCGGCCACCGCCCGGGCCGGCGCGGTCTCCAGGCGGGCGGTGGCCAGCGACCGGCACGCGCCGGCCCACAGCAGCACCGACCCGGCCACGAGCAGGCCGCCCGCGGCGAGCAGCCACGCGTCGCGGTGCGCCGCGCCGGCCGGCAGCAGCGGCAGCACGGCGAGGCCGAGCACGAGCAGCGCCACGCCGCCGGCCGCGGTGACGGCGGCCCACCGCGGGTAGGGCGCGCGCACACCGCTCACCACCGCGACCGTGACGCCGATGACGGCCAGCAGGCAGGTGACGAAGACGGCGGCGCTCGGCTCGCCGTCGAGGTCCAGGACGAGCGTGAGGAGGATGAGGTACTTCCACAGCGCCACGCAGACGCCGTCGAGCCCCCGCCGGGCGCCGCCGCCGATGCCGCCGCTGGTGACGCCGGGCAGCAGGAGCAGCCCGCCGACGAGCGCGGCCCCGGCGGCCGGCCCGGCGTACGCGAGCACCGCCGCCGCGGCGGCCCCCTGTCCCTCCGGCGCGGTCGCGCAGACCGCGGCCCCGACCAGCCCGGCGCCGAGCGCGACGATCCCGCCCGTGACCCGGCCCGGCCGCCCGTCCCTGCGCGCCTCGGCGGCCAGCCGGAACATCCAGCAGCCGTGCAGGGCGGCCGCGACGGCGGCGGCGAGCACGACCGCGGTGGCGGCGTCGAGCCCGGCGAGCGGCCCACCGAGCAGCACGACCCCGGCGGCGGCGATGGTCACCGGGGCGGACGCCATCAGCCACCGCCCGCGGGACCTGTGTGCGCCGCCGACTCCCGAAGTCATGGTGGGTCCGTCCGCTCGCCGGGTCAGGGGGATGCCTAGCTGACCCGGTAACGAGACCCGCGCGAGAGGGTGACGCGGCGAAACGAATTTCCCCCGAACGGGCGAACATCGGGACAAAGGCGGGCGGGGCAGCCCAGGGGGTGGCTGCCCCGCCCGTGTTCCCGCCCGGGAACGTCTACTTCGGCGCGTCCGCCTCCAGGTCGACCTTCAGGTCCAGCGTGGTGCGCAGGGCCGTCGGGCGCATGAGCAGGGCCGCGATCACGCCGACCACCGCGATCCCGGCCGAGATCAGGAAGATGTGGCCGGTCGCGTCGCCGTACGCGGCGCGGACGATGTGCTGCATCGCCTCAGGCAGGGCGTTGAGGTTGAGGTTGCTGGTCTCGCCGCCGCCGGCCGGGGCCTGCACGCCGGCGTCGGCCAGGGCGTGCGTGATGTTGTCGGTGACCCGCCGGGCCAGGACGGCGCCGAGGACCGAGACGCCGATCGTGCCGCCCAGCGAGCGGAAGAACGCCACCGTCGAGCTGGCCGCGCCGATGTCCTTGAGCTGGACCGTGTTCTGCACCGCGAGCACGAGGTTCTGCATCGACGAGCCGACGCCGATGCCGACCAGCAGCATGCCGAAGCCCACGAAGTACAGCGACGTCGCGTGGTCGATCGTCGACAGCACGCCGAAGCCGGCGACGAGCACGATCGTGCCGAACAGGATGTACGGCTTGATCCGTCCGCTCTTGGTGATGAGCCGCCCGACGATGATCGAGGAGAGCAGCACGCCCGCCATGAGCGGGATGGTCAGCAGGCCCGCCTCCGTGGGCGAGTAGCCGCGGCCGATCTGGAAGTACTGGCCGAGGAACACCGCGCCGCCGAACATCGCCATGCCGACGGCGAGGCTCGCCAGGATCGACAGGGCCGTGGTGCGCTCGGCGAGGATCGGCAGCGGCACCACCGGCTCGGCGGCCCGCGCCTCGACCCACACGGCCAGCGCGAGCAGCACCAGGCCGGCGCCGACCATGACCGCGGTCTGCCAGGACAGCCAGGCGAACGAGCCGTCGACGAACGAGACCCAGATGAGCAGCACGCTGACGCCGGCGGCGATGAGCGAGGCGCCCAGGTAGTCGATCTTCACGTTGTCCCGGCGGAGCGTGGCCACGTGCAGGGTCTTCTGCAGCACGATCAGTGCGATGACCGCGACCGGCACGCCGACGAAGAAGCACCAGCGCCAGCCGAGCCACGACGTGTCGACGATGAGGCCGCCGAGCAGCGGGCCGCCGACAGTCGCGACCGCCATGACGCCGCCGAGATATCCGTTGTACCGCCCGCGCTCCCGCGGCGGGATCATGGCCGCGATCACGACCTGGACCAGCGCCTGCAGGCCGCCGACGCCGATGCCCTGGAACGCCCGGGCGGCGATGAGCTCCCCGGCGTTCTGCGACAGGCCGCTCAGCATCGAGCCGATCACGAAGATGACGATCGAGACCTGGACGAGCAGCTTCTTGTTGTAGAGGTCGGCGAGCTTGCCCCAGATCGGTGTCGAGGCGGTCGCGGTGAGCAGGGTGGCGGTGACCACCCAGGTGTACTGGCTCTGGGTGCCGTTGAGCGCGCCGATGATCTTCGGCAGCGCGGTCGAGACGATGGTGGAGCTCACCAGCGCGACGAAGAGCACGAGCAGCAGGCCGCTCAACGCCTCGAGGATCTGCCGATGGGTCATCGGCTCCTCGGTGGCGGCCGCGGCTGCGCGACCGTCGACGGTCTGGGTCATCGGGTTGCCTCCGGTTGAACAGATGGGACCGCGGTTGCGGCGAGTGCTTCGGTGAAGCGGCGCAGCAGGCCGCGGAAGGCGTCGACGTCGGCGGGCGACCAGTCGCCCAGCGCCGCGGCGAACAGCGAGCGGTACCACTCGTCGGCCTCGCGCAGCGCCTGCCGGCCGTCGTCGGTGAGTTCCAGGAAGCTCGCGCGTCCGTCGCGCGGGTCCGCGACTCGGCGCACGAGCCCGGCCTGGACGAACGAGCTGACCGCCCGGCTGGTGGTCGACTGGTCCAGCGCGCAAGCCTGGGCAAGCTCCTTGAGGTGGCAGCCGCCGGCGAGCCGGTCGATGGCCGCCAGCATGCCCGCCATCCCCGGGGCGACCGGGGCGCCGCGGTGCTGGTGCTGCTGCTTGAGCAGGCGCACGACCTTCATCAGGTCGCGCATCTCGTCGCGCAGCAGGGCGACGGTGTCCATGGGGAGTCCTCCAGATACTTGCCTGGTACAAGCATCCAAAAAACTTGCCCACTGCGCAAGTTTGCCCGGTGAGAACTAGGTAACATGTGCGCCGTGAGCGCTGGCCTGCGGGAACGCAAGAAGTCCGCCACCCGCCAGGCCCTGCACGAGGCCGCGGTGGCACTGTCGGTCGAGCACGGCCTGGAGCGGGTCACGGTCGAGGCGATCGCCGACGCGGCCGAGGTGTCCCGGCGCACGTTCTCCAACTACTTCGCCAGCAAGGAGGAGGCCTTCCTCTACGGCGACCACCTGCGGATGCGGCTGCTCGTCGACGCGGTCCGGGAGCGCCCGGCCGACGAGCGGCCGTGGGCCGCGCTCACCGCGGCCGGCCTGGAGACGCACCGCCGGCTCGGCCCGCGCGACCAGGAGTGGGTGACCCAGGTCCGGCTGGTGCGCCGGCACCCGGCGCTCGCGGCGCAGCAGGTCGCCACCTACAGCGCGCTGGAGGACGACCTCACCGCCGAGCTGTGCGCGCGGGGCCTCGGCGACCGGATGCGGGCCCGGCTCATGGCCGCCGCGTTCCTCGTCGCGATGCGGGTCGCGGTCGCCGAGTGGCTCGACCGCCCGGCCGGCACCCAGCTCGGCGACGTGACGCGCGAGGCCCTGGACGCGACCGGCGCCGCCTTCGTGTGAAGGCGGCGCCGAGGGTTCATGCGCTGGGGCCGGCCCACATCAGCGGGCACCCGTCAGGCGCGGCTTCAGGGCCAGGATCGCACCGAGCGTCGCGTACCCGATGACCAGGTGCGTGCCGCCGATGACGTCGACCCACCGGCTGTCGCCGAAGATGACGAACGCCGGCACGGTGCAGATGAACCAGGTCTCGGCGACGAACGGCCAGACCCGCGCCGCGCCCTTCCAGCGCTTGGTGAAGATCAGCTTCACGCCGATGAGGAACATGCCGAACATCGACAGCGGCCAGCAGATGTCCATCGGCACCAGCCAGGCGGCGTCGCGCAGCGCGGGGATCGCGTGCAGGAAGCTCCAGATGGTGGCGATGGCCAGGATCACGTGCTCGACGTAGAGGGCGACGCGGGCCGCCTTCGACACGCCGGTGGCCTGCGTGCGCAGCTGCACCGTCAGCAGCGCGAAGATGCCGATCTGGAACAGCCCGCCGGCGAAGTCCTGGATGGTCAGGCCGAGCGAGGTGTCGGGGTTGTTGCCGACCGTGAAGATCGCGGCCGACCAGGACAGCGAGCCGGCGGTGAGGATCGCCCCGGCGATGCGGGTGGCGCGGGCGGAGATGCCGGGGCTGACGGGGGCTGGGCCCAGGTCGGTGCGGGCCGGGATCGGTTCGGTGCGGATCGTCATGGCAGTGGGCTCTTCCTCTATGTGAACGTCCAGCGCGGTGCTGTCCGGGTATGCCGTAGAGCTTGTGGCCCGCCGCGACCCGGGCGGCAGGGCCGCGCGCCCCGCCCGCCGTCCCCGGGCGTGTCCCGGATCGCCCGGGACACCTGTCCTCTGGGGTCCGGGACCCAGCGGCTGGCACCATGGGCGCATGCCCCGCCCCACCGTGTCGTCGCTGGTCGCCGGCGTGCTCGTGGCCCTCACGGTCGCCGCGGCGGTCGCCGCGGCCACGCTCGACCTGGCGATCGGCGCCGCCAACCGGGCCGCCGACGGCCTCGAGGCCGGCTGGGTCTCCGGCGCCACCGGGCTCGCGCTCGCGATCCCGGGCGGGCTCCTCGTGCGCCGGGTGCCCCGCAACGCGGTCGCCTGGATCCTGTGCGTCACCGGGCTGCACTGGGCGGTCGACGGCACCGCGTCGTCGTGGGTGGCGTACTCCATCACCCAGGACCACGTGCTGCCCGGCACCGAGTTCGCGCTCTGGGCCTACCTGCGCCTCGGCGCGAGCCTGCTGTTCTCGCTGCCGCTGCTGCTCGTGTTCTACCCCGACGGCCGGCTGCCGCCGGGCCGGTGGCGCTGGGCGGCGATCGGCAGCCTCGGCGCGACCGCGATCATGCCGGTGACGATCCTGTTCGCGCCCACCCGGATCGCCGACTCCCTGGGCGACCCGATGCCGCGCTCGGTCGCCCACATCCATATCGATCTTCTCGCGGTACCGCTGCCCGACCAGGTCTGGACGGTCCTGCTGCGGGTCGGCTACGCCATGCTCCCGCTGAGCATGCTCATCCCGTTCGCGATCGTGATCCGGCGGTACCGGCGGGCGACCGGCCTGGAGCGCACCCGCATGCGCTGGCTGGTCTGGGCGGGCGTGGTCGACGTGCTCGTCATGCTCTCCTCCGCCGCCCTGCCGCAGTCCGTCACCGGCGCCGCCCTGTTCGTCGCGGTCGGCGTCACCGGCTTCGCGATCACGGTCGGCGTGCTGAAGCCCAAGCTGTTCGACATCGACCGGCTGCTCGGCGGCACCGTGCTGTACGGCGCCCTCGCCACCGTCGTCGTGGTCGTCGACGCCGGCGTCCTGGCCCTCGTCGCGCTGCTGCCGGGCGCCGACGGGCAGAGCGCGGGCGCGGCCCGGTTCGTCGGGCTGCTGGTGGTCCTGCTCGTCTACGGCCCGCTGCGCAACCGCCTCTGGCGGCTCGTGCAGCGCGTGGTACTCGGCCAGCGGCACGACCCGTACCGCGTCGTCTCCGGCCTCGCCGAGCAGCTCGAGCGCACCGACAGTCCGGAGGACCAGCTGCTGGCCGTCGCGCGGAGCGTCGCCGAGGCGTTCAACTCGCCCTACGTGGCCGTCGAGGTACACCGGACCGGGGGCACCCTGCTCGCGGAGCACGGCATCGCGCCCCAAGCGACGCAGACGCTGCCCATCACGTACCGCGACGAGACCGTCGGCCGCCTCATCCTCGCCACCGGCGACCCGCGCACCGCGCTGTCACCGCGCGACGAGCGGCTCCTCGCCGACGTCGTGCGGCAGGCGGCCGCCGCCGCCCGGGCCAGCGACCTCGCCGCCGAGCTCCAGCGCAGCCGCGAGCGGCTGGTCGGGGCCCGCGAGGAGGAGCGCCGCCGGGTCCGCCGCGACCTGCACGACGGCCTGGGCCCCGCGCTCGGCGGCGTCGCCCTGCGCATCGACACCGCCCGCAACCTGCTGCGCGGCAAGGACGGCACCGCGAACGCCGACGCGATGCTCCGGCAGGCCCGCGACGACGTCGCCACCGCCCTCGCCGACGTCCGGCGGCTCGTCCACGACCTGCGCCCGCCGGCCCTCGACGACGTCGGGCTGGCCGGCGCGGTCGGGCAGGTCGCCCAGCGGCTGCGCACCCCCGGCCTGACCACGACGGTCGAGCCGGCCGGCCCGGGCGAGCTCGACGACCTGCCCGCCGCCGTGGAGGTCGCGGCCTACCGCATCGCCTCCGAGGCCCTGGCCAATGTGGCCAAGCACAGCGCCGCCCGGGCCTGCGTCGTGCGGTTCCGCCGCGACGGCCGCACGCTCGTCGTCGAGGTCGCCGACGACGGCACCGGCATCGCGCCCGGCACCCCGTCCGGCGTCGGGCTGGTCTCGCTGCGCGAGCGGGCCGCCGAGCTCGGCGGCCGGTGCGAGATCGAGTGCCCGGCTACAGGTGGCACGGTCGTGCGGGCCCATCTGCCGTTAAGCTCGGCACCCCTAGACCGGGAACAGCTGATGGAGGTGCAGGGTGGCTGACGAGCCCGTGCGCGTGGTGGTCGCGGACGACCACCCGATCTTCCGCGACGGCCTGGCGATGCTGCTCGGCTCGGTCGACGGGATCCAGGTCGTCGGTACCGCCGCCACCGGGGTCGAGGCGGTCGAGGTCGCCGTCGAGCAGCTGCCCGACGTCGTGGTCATGGACGTGCAGATGCCCGGGCTCAACGGGATCGAGGCGACCCGCCGGATCGCCGGCGAGGCGCCGTCGATCGGTGTGGTGGTCCTCACCATGTCCGAGGACGACGGCACGGTCTTCGCCGCCGTGCGCGCCGGCGCCCGCGGCTACCTGGTGAAGGGCGCCGAGCAGGAGGAGATCGTCCGGGCGATCAACACCGTCGCCTCCGGCGGCGCCGTGTTCGGCGCCACCCTCGCCCGGCGCATCGCCGAGTTCTTCGCCGCCGGCCCGCCCTCGGCGACCACCGCGTTCCCCGAGCTCACCGCCCGCGAGCGGGAGATCCTCGACCTGCTGGCGGCCGGCCGCTCCAACGCCCAGATCGCCCAGGTGCTGTTCCTGTCGCAGAAGACCGTCCGCGACAACGTGTCCAACGTCTTCGCCAAGCTGCAGGTCGCCGACCGGGCCGAGGCGATCGTCCGGGCCCGGGAGGCCGGTTTGGGACGATGAGGGCATGCCGCTCATCGCGCACCTCAGCGATCCCCACATCACGACCGGTCCGCTCGCCGCGGCGCCCGCGGAGGGCCTGTACGCGGCCCTGACCAGGGTGCTCGCCCTGGAGCCGCGGCCCGACTGCGTCGTGGTCACCGGTGACCTCGCCGACCGCGGCCGGCCCGAAGAGTACGCGGTGCTCCGGCGGCTCCTCGACGGCTTCCCGCTGCCCGTGCACCTCGTCACCGGCAACCACGACGCCCGCGAGCCGCTGCTCAGGACGCTGCGGCTGACGACCACGACCTACGCCGCCGACCACCCGGGCTTCTCGGTCGTGGCCCTGGACTCCCTCGACCCCACCCTGGCCGACGGCGGCCGGCTCGGCGCCGAGCAGCTCGCCTGGCTCGACGGCGTGCTCGCCGAGCGGGCCGGCACGCCGGTCTTCGTCGCCCTGCACCACCCGCCGATCCGGGTCGGCATCCCCGGCATGGACGAGATCCGCCTGGTCGACGGCCCGGAGCTGGCCGCCGTGGTGGCGCGGCACCCGCACGTCACGCGGGTTCTCGCCGGGCACCTGCACCGGCCGGTGACCGCCGGCTTCGCCGGGTCCACGCTGACGGTGGCGCCCAGCACGTACCGTCAGGTCGAGCTCGGCATGCGCGCCGGCCGCCCGGTCGGCTTCGTCGCCGAGCCGGCCGCGTTTCTGCTGCACTGGCTCGACGGCGCGGACTGCGTGACCCACACCGTGCCCACCAGTCACACAGCGGCACCGGTCATTGCGTACTAACGGGGGATAGCGGGCTGGCACGTTTCCGGGATTTTGGGCGGTCCGGGCACCCGTACCTTTAGTTGCAACAGCGCACCACCCAAACATGACGCACCCCGAGAGGAACACCCCCATGAGCGAGTACGGCGAGATCGAGCACGCCGAGAGCAGCGCGGGCCTGGCCGAGGCCCACGCCGAGTCCGGCAGCGAGCAGGACTACCAGTCGCAGTACGGCATCCTCGCGCAGGAGCACGAGAGCTTCGAGCACGAGGAATTCGAGAACATCAAGCACATCGAGTACACCGATGCGGCTGGCAACCACTACGAGGTCACCGAGTACACCCGTTACGAGCACACCGAGTACGAGTCGGAGAGCACCTACGGCGCCTACGGCTCCGAGGGCGGCGACTCGGGCTTCGGCGAGGCGGAGGGCACGGAGAGCCTGGGCCAGGTCCACGGCGCCGCGTCGATCGGTGGCGCGGGCACGGAGCTGCACGGGCTGACCGAGCGCTTCGAGAACTTCCTCACCAGCGCCGGCTTCCTCAGCGACAACGAGATCTCGGACTCCAGCGCCTGATCCACCCGCATCAGGGGTGTTTGTGCGATGCGCTCACGGCGCCGGTCGGCTCACGCCGACCGGCGCCGCCGCGCTTTGTGGCGGCTTTGTCAAGGCCTTTTACGTCGGAAATGAGCGGCGTGCGAGCGCTGCGGTGACGGAGACTGCAATCCCATGAGCGTCGACGACTGGCACTACCTGCCGACCCGCACCCGAGCCGGAGCGCTGCAACGCGGCCTCGGCCGGGGCGCGTTCCGGGCCAGGTTCGACCCCGCGGCCCCCGACCTGGTGTACGCCTGTGTCCGCCGCGACCACCGCTGGTTCGCCCCCTTCGACGAGCGCGGCGTGTACCTCGCCCGGCTCGTCCGCGACCTGGCCCTGCCGGTGGGCCCCCTCGTCGCCGAGCTGTACACCGCCGACGAGGACGTCGACCACGTGCTGGCCGTCCTCACGGCCCTCGGCCGGTCCGGCGCCGACGAGGCGATCGAGAGCCTCCGCCGGTACGTCGGCCTCGGCCCGCACTGGATCGACGTCCTGCAGTCGATCGCCCGCGACTGGCCCGCGAACTGGTGGGACGACCTGCTCCCGGTCGCCGCCGACCGGTTGCGCATGAGCGGCGTCCCCGACGCGTTCCTGCCGGGCGCCCTGCCGTGGCGCGACTGGACCGGCCGCCTCGAGCTGCCGATGGCCTTACCCTCCGTGACGCTCCCGCACGACCCCTGTGAGCCCGCCGGCCCGGATGCCATACCCGCCGCGCGCCGCTGGGTGGCCGAGGCGGACTCCGAGCGGTACTGGCGCGGCCTCACCGTCCTCGCCGACCACGGCGACGAGTCCGACGCCCCCGCCCTGCTCGCCGGCCTGGGCTGGCTCGACCGCCGCCCCGACGACCTCTGCGGCTACGACCGCCTGCTGGCCGGCCTGGTCCGCATCGGCGGCGACCCGGCCCACGCGGCGCTGCCGACCATCCGCCGCCTGTGGTTCAGCCCGCACTCCTACGAGCGCGCCAGTTACCTGAAGGCCCGCCTGGCCCTGGAGCCGGACGCCTGCGACGGCGCCCTGGCGGAGGGGCTGTGGGACTGCGAGAGCGGCGTCCGCCTGCTGTCGGTACGGCACGTGACGGCCGACGCGCGGACCCGAAGACGCCTGGAGTACCTGCGCGACGACCTGATCGAGGAGCCCGAGGTCCGCGCGGCCGCGGCCGAACGCCTGCACCTGGAGGACGCGGCGGCCGCCTGAGCCGTACTGTCGGCCGCTTGACACCTGCCCACAAGTGAGCGCCAAGTGGCCGCCAAGACCGGGCCCGCATGCTGTGTTCAGCACCGAGCAAGACCCCGAAGGGACCCCGGTCTCCGCACCACCTACCTCGACGGCTTCAGGCCTCGATCCATATAGAGCACCACCTTTCCGCTGAGCCAGGCGGGCGGCGTTCCTCCCTCATGCCGCCCGCCCACTCACCGCCCGGCCCTCGCGCCGGGCTTTTTCGTGCCCGCGCTGCCCGCGTGGTCCTCGGCGATCTTGGAGTTGTGGCGGGTACAAATCGCCACGAACGCGTGCAAAATCGGCGCCACAACTCCAAGATCGCGGAGGTCTGCCCGTGTCCGCGCTCGCCCGTGTCCGCGCCCGTGCCCGCGTCTGCCCGTGTTCGCCCGCGCGGTCCTCCGCGATCTTGGAGTTGTGTCAGGTGCAAATCGGCACGAAGATGTGCAAAGTCGGCGCCACAACTCCAAGATCGGCGCGAGGGGTGGCCACGCGAGGAGGTGGGCGTGGTTGTGGTGGGTGGGTGATGGAGGT
>NZ_JAHYSG010000140.1 GCF_022095675.1 Dactylosporangium sp. AC04546
GAGTGGACGGGGCGGGCGGCACCGGGTCGCCGCCGGACGTCGCGGTGGCGGCGACGGCGATAACGGCCGCCAGCGCGGCGGTCAGCGCCGACGTCACGAGGACGGAGCGGCGCAGCAGTGGCCGGCGTGGGGACGGGGCGGCCGGGTGCGGGTCGCGGTGGATCTCGCTCATCACGAACTCCTGGAGTCGGTGGTGACGGTCGCCCGGCAGGTCCCGCTCCGCCGGCGCCGGCACCAGCCGGGCCAGTTCGTCACGATCGTTCGATGTCGTCATCGGGCCTTCTCCTGGGCGAGCAGGGCCGCGGTACCGCGGCCACCCTTCATCTGTCCGCCGCCGGCCGGCGGTTCCCGGAGTTTTCCGGCGGCCACGAGCCGGGCCAGCCGGGCGCGGGCGCGCGACAGCCGGGAGCGCACGGTGCCGACCGGCACGCCGAGCGCCGCCGCGGCCTCCGCGTAGTCCAGGCCGGCCCACACGCACAGCGCCAGCACCTCGCGCTCGGGCTGCCGCAGCGCGGCCAGCGCGACCCGCACGCGGTCGAGGCGTTCGCGGTCGTCGATGCGGGCGGTGACCTCCTCGGCGAGGTCCGGCACCGGCTCCGGCCGCGGGAGCCGGGCCAGGGCGTCCTGGTGCCGGCGGGCGGCGCGGCGGAGGTTGCGCGCGACGTTGGTGGCGATGCCGAGCAGCCACGGCCGCAGCGACCCGACGCCCGCGTCGGCGGCTCCGTCGGCGTCGGCGTCGACGGTGCCGCGCAGGCGCCACGCTTCCAGGTAGGTCAGGGACACCACCTCCTCGGCCGCCGACCAGGTGCCGGTCAGCCGGAAGGCGTGGTTGTAGACGGAGCGGGCATGTTCGGCGAAGAGTTCCCGGAAGACCTCCGGGTCCCCCGCCCGTACCCGGAGCCGCGCACTCTGCTGCACATCTGAGGACTGTCCGGAGCGGGCAGCGGGTTCCTGTGATCCGGGCCACACGGCGGTGTGGAAGTTTCGCAGCCCGGTCGCAGGTGGGACCGGCGCCGGTCCGCGCGCGGTTGACGGGTCGGCGGCCCCGGCCGATGGTGCCGGACATGAGCCCGCATCGTGGCATCCGGCGAGCCGTCCCGGTCATCGCCGCCGCCGGCGCCGTCCTGGTCGTCCTGGCCCTGCAGCACTCGGCCCGCGCGACGGTGCCGGAGCCGGCCGCGCCGGTGACCGGCAACGCCACGTACTTCGACGGCCTCGGCTCGCCGTACGGCGGCTGCGGGCTGCCGCAGGCCGAGCTGGAGACGCAGAACTTCGTCGCGCTGAACGTCTTCGACACGCCCGGCGACGGCACGATGTACCAGCGGCCGCTGCCCGCGGCGCAGGCGGCGAAGATGGGGCTGTGGAACAACGGCCGCAACTGCGGCCGGTGGGTGCGGGTGAAGATCGGCGACTACTGCGCCGGCGTCAACGACGGCGCGCTCGGCCAGCCGTTCTGCCGCAACGGGGCGTGGACCGCCGACGCGTACAACGACGGCACGCTCGACATGCTCGTCGCCGACTCCTGCGGCGACCCGAACGGCTGGTGCCGCGACGACCCGTACCACCTGGACCTGTCGAAGGACTCGCTGAACCGGTTCGTCAAGAACGGCGCGGCGATGACCGACCTGTACCCGTCGCACTGGAACAACCGGCACGTGTCGTGGCAGTTCATCGCCGCCCCGGCGTACACCGGCGACATCCGCGTCGGTTTCCTCGCCGGCGCCCAGCGCTGGTGGCCGGCGATCGCGGTGTCGCGGCTGCCGAACGGCGTGCACGGCGTGGAGTACTTCGCCGACGGCGCCTGGCGGACGGCCGCGATGAACGGCGACATGGGCCAGTCGTTCGTCATCGGCGGCACCACGTCCGGCGGCACGAACTTCCGCATCCGGGTGCGCGACGTCACCGACGCGCTGCTGTTCGGCGGCCGGGAGTACGCGTTCTCGCTGCCGGCGGCATGCTCGTCGCAGTGCGGCGCGCCGTACACCGCGGTCACCTACACCACCGGCACCACCTCACCGTCGGCATCGGCATCGGCATCGGCATCGGCGTCGGTCTCCCCGTCGGTGTCGGCCTCCCCGTCGGCGTCGGTGTCCCCCTCGGCCTCCGGCGGGTCAGGGTGCACAGCGTCCGTCACGGTCACCAACTCGTGGTCCGGCGGCTACCAGGCCGACGTCACCGTGCGCAACACCGGCACGGCGCCGTCGACCGGCTGGACGGTGCGGCTGACGTTCCCCGGCTCGCAGACGGTGGCCAGCGCCTGGAACGCCGTGGTGTCGCAGAGCGGCCAGCAGCTGACCGCGACGAACCAGGCGTACAACGGCGTCGTCCCGGCCGGCGGCAGCACCAGCTGGGGCATGGTCGTCAACGGCACACCGCCGGTCGCCGTCGCCGGCTGCGCCGTGCGCTGAGGTCGGGCGGCGGCGAGCGCCGAGGAGGTCCAGGGCTAGTCTTTGGCGTTCAGCACGTCCACGATGAAGCGCAGGGCGCCCGACGGGGCTCCCGGCGGCGGGTCGTCGCCGTACGCCATCCGGGGCGGCACGTCGAGCTGGACGCGGCTGCCGACCTTGACGCCGACCAGGCCCTGGTCCCAGCCGTCGATGAGCTCCTGGGGCAGACCCTTCTCACGCGTGCCGACCCTGGCCTCGAACGTGTCGTGGTGCTTCCACGACGAGTCGAAGACCTTGCCGTCGCGCAGGGTCGCCCCGACGTAGTTGACAGTGATCGTCTGGCCGGCCTTCACGGCCGCGCAGGGCCCCTCGATGAGCACCTTCTTGCCGAGCGCGGTGACGTCGGCGTCGCCGGCGCTGATCGCCGGCTCGGTCGCGAGGCGCTGGTCGAACCCGGTGAGCAGCGGCGGGTCCGAGCTCGTCGCCACCGGCTGGCAGGCGGCACCGGCCGCGCTCGACTGGTTGCCGGCGCCGTCACCGGCGAACCGGACGGCGATGATCGCACCGGCGACCACGACGAGCACGACGAGCACCGCGGCTGCGATGCCGGCGACCAGCAGCCCGGTACGCCGCCCGCCCGGTGCCGCCGGCGCCTGCCACGTCGTCGGCGGCGCCTGCCCGGGGAACGACGGCTGGCCCGGGAACGAGGCCTGGCTCGCGAACGGCGCTGCCGGTGGGCTGTCGGCGGGCGCGGCACCCGGCGGGAACGGGCCGGCGGGCAGCGCGACAACGGGCGGGAAGGGGCCCGCGGGCGGCGCGAGGACCGGCGGGAACGGACCTGGAGGCCCGGCAGCCACCGGCGCGGCGACAGGGGGGAACGGACCCGCGGGCGCGGCGGACGCGGCCGGAGCGGGCGCGGTCTCGGCTTGGAATGGTACGACTGGCGCGTCCGACGGCGCCGGCGCCGGAACTGCCGACACCGCCGGGGGCGACGACACCGCGGCGGCGGCCGGTGGGGCTGACACCTCCGAGGAAGCGCTCGAAGCCGCGGGAGCCGGCGGAACCGACGCGGGCGGTGCGCTCGCCGGATACGCGGACGCGGGCGGGACCGACACCGGTTGCGCGGACGTGGGCGGCCCGGACGTGGGCGGGGCCGGCACCGTCGCGGCGGGTTCTCGGCCGGCGGCCAGCAGCGCGCCTGAGGCCACCACGAGCTCGGGCTGGGGCAGGAGCTGCGGCGGCACGCCGAGGGCCTGGTGCAGCACCGCGGCCGCGAGCGGGAGCCGGCTCCCGCCGCCCGTGAGGACGACCGCCGCCAGCTGCGCCGGGGCCAGGCCGGCCGCGTGGACGGCCTGGCGGGCCGCGGCCGCCGCGCGCTCGAGCAGCGGGCGGGCGAGCTGGTCCAGCTGCGGGCGGGTGAGGGTCGCCTGGATCTGGACGATCGGCACCGGTACCGCCGCCGCGGGGGCGACGGCGAGGGTCTCCTTCGCCCGCCGTACCTCGTCCCAGAACGCCTGCGCGGCGGCGCGGTCGGCCGGGGTGGACGGCTCGCTCAGGCGGTTCCAGCCGGCCGGGTCGGCGGCGGCGTGGGCGGCGCCCAGCTCCACGACGATCGCGGCGTCGAGGTCCAGGCCGGCCGCATCCGGCGCGCTCTGGGCGGAGACGAGCGCGAAACCCTCCGGGGTCCGGCGCAGCACCGCGGCGTCGAACCCGCCGGCGCCGAGGTCGCAGATGAGGATGCCGGCGCCCAGGGGTACCACATGATCGAACGCTCGTGCGGCGGCGACCGGCTCGGGGACGAGGGCCGGCGCCGGCAGGCCGGCGTTGGCCGCGGCCTGCACGAGGACCTGGCGGCGCAGGCCGTCCCAGGATGCCGGATGGGTCAGCACGAGGCGGTCGGCGGGGCGGCCGGCCACGCGCGCGGCCTCGTCGGCGGCCCGGCGCAGCAGCGCGGCGAGGAGGTCGGCGACGGGCACCGTGTGCGGCCCGAGCTGGACCTGGGCGTCGCTGAGGCGGGCCTTCGGGTGCGGCTCGAACGCGTCGGGCCGGGCCCGGGCCGCCTCGACGGCCGCGCGGCCCGTGACGAGCCCGCCGTCGGTGAGGCAGACCGCCGACGGCAGCAGCGGCGAGCCGTCGAACTGCAGCGCCACCGCCCGGCCGCCGTCGAGCCCGAGGACGGCCACCGTCGTGGACGTCCCGACATCGATGCCCAGCGTCACCATGGCGGAGTTCTTATCACAAGGAAGTGCGGCCCGGGCCCGGTATCGCGCCGGGGTGATCGGAGAGTCGCGGCGGTGGACGCTACCACGAGGAGCGTTTACAGAGAGGTTCTCTAGAAAGTTTCTCCGGAAACGGCTACGGTCCTCGGCATGGGCGAGGCGAAGACCGTCGTGGTCACCGGCGGCAATCGGGGTATCGGGCAGGCCGTCGCGCAGCTCGCGGCCGCCGGCGGGCACCGGGTCGTGGTCGTCAGCCGGGGCGCGGCCGTGGACGGGTTCGCGCACGTCACCGGCGACCTGAGCGCGGCGCGGACCACCCGGGCGGCGGCCGCGGCGATCGCGGCGGCGTGCCCGCGCGTCGACGTGCTGGTGCACAACGCCGGGATCTGGCCGAGCCGGCTCGCCCGCAACGAGGACGGCTTCGAGCAGGCCTGGTTCACCAACCACCTCGCCCCGTTCCTGCTCAACCACCTGCTGGAGGACCGGGTCGGGCGGGTCGTGCAGGTGAGCGCCGGGCTGTACGTCAAGGGCGCCGTCGACCCGGCCCGCACGCCGGTCGGCGACGACTTCCACGCGATCCGCACGTACGCCGGGAGCAAGCTCGCCAACGTGCTCATGCTGCCGCTGTTCGCCGAGCGGTGGCGGGCCGCCGGGCGCACCATCGACGCGGTACACCCCGGGGTCATCCGCACCGGGCTCGGCGACCGCGGCGGGCCGGTCGGGCTGCTGCTCAAGGCGGTCAAGCTCACCTGGGCCACGCCGGAGGCCGGGGCCCGCAACGTCGTGCGGCTGCTCGACGACACCGGCGGCACCGGGCGGTACTTCGTCGAGGAGCGCGAGGTCCCGATCGACCCGGCCGGGCTGGACGCCGGCCTGGCCCGGCGGCTGTGGGACGACGCGGCGAGGGTGCTCGATGTCGCCTAGGCACAGCGGCACCGACGCGACCCGCGACCGCCTGCTCGACGCCGCGCTCGCCGTGCACGCCGGGGACGGGCCGGACGGCTTCACGATGTCCGCGGTGATCAAGGCCAGCGGGGCGAGCAGCGGCAGCCTGTACCACCACTTCGGCTCGTTCGACGGCCTGGCCGCCGCCCTGTACACCCGCTGTATGTCGCGCCTGCTCGACGCGCTCCTCGCCGCCCTGGAGCCGCAGACCGACCCGCGCGCCGGGGTCGAGGCCGTCGTCCGCGCCTACCTGCGCTTCACCCGCGAGCAGCGCGACGAGGCCCGGTTCGTCCACGCCTCCGCCGCCGCGGCGTTCCTGCCCGCCCACGCCGCCGCCATCGCGGCCGCGAAACGCCCGCGCGCCGACCGCCTGGCCGCCTGGCTGCGCCCCCACCTCGCCGGTGCCGTCAGCGCGCCGATGGCGGAGATGCTGGTCATCGGCCCGGCCGCGGAGACGGCCCGCCGCTGGCTGGCCGGCGACCCGGCGATCGACCTCGCCGAGGCCGAGACGGTCCTCCCGCCCCGGGTGGCCCGCTCGGTGCTCGGCTAGCCCGGCGGCTGGGCGCCGGGCGCACGACCGCCGGGGAGCCGGTCGGCGTCGGTGACGCCCAGCGGGCCGAGGTCGATGTTCAGGTCCTCCGCGGACAGGCCGAAGTGCTCGCGCAACTCGGTCATGTGCTCCTCCAGGGCCATCAGGGTCGACCCGATCTGCTCGATCTGGTCGTCCGTCAGGCCGCCGGCGTCGATGCGGCGCAGCGCCTGGCGCTCCATCAGCTGGCGGACCAGTTCGATCACCGTCAGGACCAGGCTCGCGAAGCCCTGCTCCAGCTTGTCGCGGTCCAGCTCGATCCGGTCGCCGGTCACGGTGGGAGCTCCCGCGGCGGGTGGACCGTGGCGGCCGAGGCGATGAGCGCGCGCAGCGACACGTACACCAGGTCGACGCCCGCGATCGACAGGGTCACCTCGCCGGTGATGACGACGCCCGTCGCCAGGAGGCGGTCGAGCAGGTCGGCGAGCGCGACCCGCTCGGGCAGCGCCACGGTGCCGGTCACGGCTCCTCCCCGGCGGCGGTGAAGGAGTACGGCGGCCACGGGCCGGTCAGCTCCAGGTCGAGCTCGGCGTGCCGCCCGGCGTGCGCCGCGACGGCCTGCGTGAAGCCGGCCGAGCCGTGCTCGTCGACCAGGTACGCGGCGTTGAGCACCATCGGCTCGGTGCGGCCGGTGAGGCGGCGGTCCTGCGGCGGGTGGCGGCGGGCCGCCTCGGCGCGGGCCTCGAGCGCCCGGTGGACCTCCTCGGCGCCGTCGGCGGCGCGCTGCCGCCACTCGTCGTCGGCGGACAGCTGCGCCCGGCGCCGCCGGAGGTACTCCGTCCCCGGACGGCCGCCCTCCTGCGGTACGACACCGGGCGCCGACGCCGGCGTGCTGAACATCTTCACGCCCCATTCGGTGCGGCCGTTCAGGCGCGACAGGGTGGCGTCGAGGTCGGTGCGCCGCTCGCCGAGCATCGCCCGGACGCTCGCGGCGTCGTGGTACACGGTGGCGAGCCGGGCCGGGACGACCGTGCCGGCGGCGCCCAGTGCCGCGACGACGGCGTGATGGGACCGGGCCACCTCCTCCAGCCAGGCCAGGTCCTCCAGGTTGCGGCGCAGGGCGTCCTCGCCGAAGCGGCTCAGGTCGACCGGGCTGACCACCGCGGCCAGGCCGGCCGCCTCGACCGTGCGCACCTCGGCGCCGTCGATGCCGGTGAGGCCGCCCGGGCGGTCGGGACCACCGGCCCGGGTCACCGCGTGAAGCCAGAGGCCCTCACTCATGGCGCGCCTTCCGCGGCGCCGGAGGCGCCGGGAGCGCCTCCCGCTCGGCGTCGGCAGGCAGTGCCTCGCGGGCCTGTGACGTCAGCCAGGGGTCGTGCTCCCACCAGTCGATGCCCATCTCGCGGGCGGTGTCGACCGACGCGACGACCAGCCGCAGCTTGAGCGTGAGCAGCTCGATGTCGAGCAGGCTCACCCGGATGTCGCCGACGATGACGATGCCGCGGTCGAGGACCCGTTCCAGGATGTCGCCGAGGTTCGCCGGCTCGTGCCCGGTCGCGACCGCCCGGGTGTTGCCGTAGGACAGCTGACTCATGTCAGGCCACCTTGTCGTCGCCCTTGCCCCTGGGGTACCGCCGGATCCTCCGCAACCCGATGAGCGCACCGTCAGCCGTCAGCTCGGCCCGGTAGGTCGCGAGGATGTCGCTGGACGACGGGATGCGCTCGTCCTCGACCACCTCGACCTCGACCACCCAGCCGTCGTCACCGGGCTCCAGGGCCGTGACGCCCGAGGGCGGCTTGCCGGTCAGCTCGGCGACGTCGCGCAGCGCCGCCCGGGCGACCGCGCCGGGCCCGCGGGCCCGCCGGTCGTCCTCGTCGTAGCGGGGCATGGGTCATCCCTCCTCAGCCAGGGCCGGACGGCCGCACCAGCCGGCCGACGAGCTCGCGCTCGCGCTGGTCCGCGTCCTCCGGGTCGATCCGGCCGGCGGCCCGGGCCTCACTGATCTCCTCCAGCTCCCGCCGGATCACCGCCGGGTCGAACAGCTGGTGCTCGACCTGCTCGCGCAGCACCTCGCCCACCCAGACCACGGCCCGGACCGGCGCGAGCGGGAGGGTCAGGATGGCGCCGACGAGTCCCACGGCTGTGCCTCCGTGAAGTCGTACGGTGCCAGCGGGCCCAGCAGCCGCACTTCGACCCGCCCGGCCCAGCGCCGGGCCAGGTCCTCCACCGCCCGCACGAGCTGCCGTTCGCGGCGCGTCTCGGCGAGCACGGCGACGTTCGCGGCCCCGAACTCGCCGACCGGCTCCCGCTCGACGGCGGTGGTGGTGGCCGGCGCGAGGGCCTCGACGACGGCCTGGGCGTCGGCGCGGCGGCGGGCGTCGATCGCCGCGCCGACCGCCTCGCCGAGCTCGATGCGCTCCTCCCGGGTGGTCTCCTCGGGGCGGTCGCGGATGGCGGCGCGCAGCCGCTCCAGCCGCGGGTCGGCCGCGATGACCTCCCGCAGCAGGGCGTCCTCGGCGTACTTCGCGGTCACCACGTACTCGGCCTTGCCGTCGAGCCGGCCGAGGGTCGCGGCGAACTCGTCGTGGTGCGGCGCGAGGAACTCGTCCACAATGGACTTCTCATCCGTCAGTACCGCGCCGAAGCGCACCGGCACCACCGGTACCACCGCCGCCGTGGCGTCCAGGAGCGCCTCGTGGGCCAGCAGGTCGTCGGGCGTGCCGAGCGGCCGGTCGAGGTTCACCTCGGACACCAGGGCGGCGACCCGGCCGTGCCGCACCACGGTCACCGGCGCGCCGTCACCGCCCACGCCGCGGGCCTCGGAGTCGGTCTCGACGTCGGCGGGTACCACGCCGTAGACGTAGGTCCCGGTGGCCGTCGTCACCATGTCACTCCTCCTCCCGGCGCCGGCGGCGCGGTGCGCGTTCAGGTTCGGGCTCGGGCTCGAGGTCGAGCACGTCCCGGACCTTCTCACCGGCCGCCTCCAACATGCCCTTCGTCTTGTGTTTGGCGCCGCCCTCGGCCATGTCTCCCACGAGCTCCGGCAGGCCGGCCTTCTCCTGGGAGATGTCGAGGCGGTTGACCGCCTCGGCGAAGCGCAGATAGGTGTCGACGCTGGCCACGACGACCCGCGCGTCGATCGTCAGCAGCTCGATGCCGACGAGCGAGACGCGGACGTAGGCGTCGATGACAATGCCCTTGTCGAGGATCGTGTCGAGTACGTCGGCGAGCGAGGCCGAGTTCGGCCGGTCGACCACGCCCCCGCCGCGCTGCTGCATCGCGGTGCTACTCATCGCTTGCTCCCTGCGCGTTGCGGCCGCGCCCGCTCGGCGTCCTCACGGACGTTGCGCCGCCCCTGCTGTTTGCGGGCCGCAGGTCGTCTGCGCGGCTCTTCTTCCTCTTCTGCTTCCTCTTCCTCGCGTGCAGCGGGCTCGCGCTCCTGCTCCTCTTCCTCGGGTGCTTCCTCTTCTGGTGCTTCCTCTGCTTCCTCGCGCGCCGCGGGCTCCTGTTCCTGTTCCTGTTCTTCGCGCAGTGCGGTCTCGTGGTCCTTGACGACCTCGCCGTCGCGGATCTCGCCCCGCCAGCCCTCGACGCTGTCCGGGTCCTGGATCGTCTGGGTCATGACGTGCCGCCGGAAGTGCTTGAACTCCAGCCGGGCCCGCCGCCCCTGGGCCCGCCACAGGTTCCCGGTGCGCTCGAAGAAGCCCTGCGGGTGGTACTCCAGGACCAGCAGGATCCGGGTCAGCTTCGGCGCCAGCTCGTGGAACGTGACGGCGCCGTCGACGTGGCCCTTCGCGCCCTTGGAGCGCCAGACGATGCACTCGTCCGGGACCTGCTGGACGACCGTCGCCTCCCACGTGCGGTGCGACCAGAAGACCTGGGCCTTCCAGTGGGTCTTCTCGTCCGCCTCCTGCTCGACGTTCTCGACCTTCTTCATGAAGCTCGGGAAGTCGGAGTACTGCGTCCACTGGTTGTACGCGACCCGCACCGGCACGCCGACGTCCAGCGTCTCCTCGATGTTGGTGACCTTCAGCTTCTTGCCCTTCGCGCCCTTCCCGCCCTTTCCGCCGCCGAAGAACCCCTTCACCTTCTCCTTGAGTCCGGCCCACCCGCCGGACGCCATGGCGCCGGCCGGCGACTTGCCCTCGGCGATCTTCTGCGCGCCGGTCACCGCCGCGGCGATACCGGCGCCACCCTCGCCGCCGGCGTAGTCGGTCAGGCGTTCCGTCAGCCCGCTGACCTTCTTGCCGGCCGCGGAGACCGCCCGGCGGGCGGCGACGCCGGCGAGCTCACGCGCGCTATGGCTCAGCACCTCGCCGATGCTGCTCGGCTGCCCAGTCATCGGCTGGTCCCCCTTCGCCGCACCGGCGGACGGCTCCGCGACCGGGCGCCGGCCATCATTGGCTCCGGCTCCTCCTCTTCCGCTTCGTCGTAGTCGTCGCGCTCCTCGTACTCGTCTTCCTCGTCGCGGGGCTCGTCCGCGTCGCGCGGCGCCCGGCGACGGGGCCTCTCCTCGTCCCGCGGCTCCCGCCGGCGGGGCCGCTCCTCCTCGCGGTCCTCGCCGTGAAGGCCCTCGGTGCGCTCCCGCAGCCGGTCGGTCACCGAGCCGAGCCGGCCCGTCACCGCGGCCTTGGCCGCGTCCTTCGTGGCGGCGACGAGCGGCCCGCCCATCTCGCCGAGCTTGTGGAGCTCCTCCGACGAGCCGAGTGCCCGGACGCCGTGCTGCAGCACGCCACCGGGACGGCTGAGCCGGCCGGTAGCCGCCGCCGCGGCCAGCATCAGGCCCCAGCGCAACTTGTGCTGCCGCCCGAGCAGGTACCCGATCCCGGCGGCCAGCACGACCTGCGTCCTGCAGTTCATCAGCCTCTCCCTTCGGCCTGGCGGCCGGCCGGAGGGTGGCCGTGGGGGCACGGCAGGGGTTTGGCGGCCGGCGCCTGCGGGTTGCGGAGATCGGCTGGGCTACCCCCACCCGTGGGAGTGAAACCTGCGGCGCGGCACCCGGGTGGATGCCGCGCCACAGGTCCCTTGATTGAGGCGTGCCCTACGGGGCGTGATGGTGTTGCCGGCTCCAGAACCCCGCGACGGCCCACACCCCGACGGCCGCGAGGACGACCTGCGTGATGAGCTCGAGCCAGTCGATGCCGGGGGTGTTCGCATAGCCGAACGCCCGCGCGATGGCTGTGCCGATGAGTGCCGCGACGATCCCGATGGCGACGGTCAGCCAGACCGGGATCGACTGCTTGCCGGGTACTGCCAGCCGGCCGAGCACACCGATGATCGCGCCCACGATGAGCGCCGAGATGATGCCGCTGATGGTCATGTGGAACCTCCAACCGCTCCCCGTCGCCCTGCCCCGTCAGTCGCCGGGCAAACCCTTGTCGAGCAGTTGGGCGAGGTGGACGGCGGGCCGGTGGCGCAGGTCGGCGACCTGGGTGCGGCAGGAGAAGCCGTCGGCGAGCACGACCGCGTCGGGGGCGGCGTCGAGGGCCGGCAGGAGCTGCTGCCCGGCCACGGCCACGGAGACCTCGTAGTGGCCGATCTCGACGCCGAAGTTGCCGGCCAGGCCGCAGCAGCCGGCCAGGCGGCGGACCTTCGCGCCGCCGGCCTGGAGCAGCTCGGCGTCGGCCTTCCAGCCGAGGACGGCGTGGTGGTGGCAGTGCGGCTGGGCGACGATCTCGGTGCCGGACAGGTCGGGCGGGGTCCAGCCGGGGGTCTGCGCCAGCAGCTCGGCGAGGGTGCGCACCGACCCGGCGACCGCGGCTGCGTCCTCGTCGCCGGGGAGCAGCTCGTGGATGTCGGAGCGCAGCACGGCGGTGCACGACGGCTCGATGCCGACGATCGGGACTCCCGCGCGGGCGTCGGGCGCGAGCGCAGCGACGGTGCGGGCGAGGATCCGCTTCGCCGCGTCCAGCTGCCCGGTGGTGATCCAGGTCAGGCCGCAGCACACCGAACCGGACGGCAGCCGCGGCTCGTAGCCGGCGGCGCGCAGCACCCGGACCGTGGCCTCGGCGACCTCCGGCGAGAAGGCGTCGGAGAACGAGTCGGCGAAGAGGACCACCGGCGTCCCGCCACCCGCCGCCGGGCGGAAGGTGCGCCGGAACGGGCGGCGGGCGAACGCCGGGACGGAGCGGCGCCTGTCGACGCCGGCCAGCCACAGCAGGAAGGGGCCGAGCACCGGCAGCCGGACGCCGAGGTTCGACAGCCGCGGCATCCGGCCGGCCAGGCGGGCCCACTTCGGCAGCCGGCCGAGGGTGTAGTGCGAGCGCGGGCGGCGGCGGCCGCGGTACGTCTGGTGGAGCACCTCGGACTTGTAGGTGGCCATGTCGATGCCGGTCGGGCAGTCGGAGGCGCAGCCCTTGCACGACAGGCACAGGTCGAGCGCGTCGTGCACGGACGGGTCGGACCAGGCGAGCTCGCCGCGCACGACCTCCTGGAGCACCCGGGCCCGGCCGCGGGTGGAGTCCTTCTCCTCGCGGGTGGCCAGGTACGACGGGCACATGACGCCGCCGGCCGCGGAGTTGTCGGCCCGGCACTTGCCGACGCCGGTGCATCGGTGCACGGCCTGGGCGAGGTCGCCACCGTCGTGCGGGTAGGCCAGGGCGAGGGCCTTGAGCGGGAAGCGGCCGGCGGGCCGCACGTCGGCGTCGACCGGGTCGGGGTCGACGAGCACGCCGGGGTTGAGCACGTTGCCCGGGTCGAAGGCGTGCTTGACCCCGCCGAAGAGGGCGATCGCGTCGGCCGAGTACATGTGCGGCAGCAGCTCGGAGCGGGCCCGGCCGTCGCCGTGCTCGCCCGACAGCGACCCGCCGAACTCGCCGACCAGCCGGGCGGCGTCGGTGAGGAAGTCGCGCAGCAGCTTGGTGCCGTCGGGCTGGTCGAGCGGGAAGTCGAGGCGGACGTGCATGCAGCCGTCGCCGAAGTGCCCGAACGGGGCGGAGGTCAGCTTGTGCGACGCGACGAGCTCGTCGAATCGGGCCAGGTAGGCGCCGAGCTGCCCCGGCGGGACCGCCGCGTCCTCCCATCCCGGCCAGGCCGGCCGGTCGGACGGGGCGCGCCCGGCCAGGCCGGCGCCGTCCTCGCGGATCCGCCACAGCCGGGCCTGCACCGCCGGGTCGGAGACGACCAGCGCGTCGCCGCCGATGCCGGCGCCGGCCAGCCGCCGTGCCCGCGACTCGACCTCGCCGGCGTCGTCGCCGGCCAGCTCGACGAACAGCCAGGCGCCGCCGCGCGGCAGGGGCGGGACGGCGTCGGGACCGCGCCGGGCGCGCAGCACGTCGAGCAGCCGCGAGTCGAGCCCCTCGCAGGACGTCGGGGCGTGCTCGACCACGGCGGGGGCGGCCTCGCCCGCGGCCACGATGTCGGGGAAGCCGAGCACGACGACGACCCGCACGGGGGCGTCGACGACCAGCCGCACGGTCGCCTGGGTGATGACGGCCAGGGTGCCCTCGGAGCCGACGAGGGCCTGGGTGAGGTCGAAGCGCTCGGGCAGCAGGTGGTGCGCCGCGTAGCCGGAGACCTGGCGGCCGAACCGGTCGAACTCGGTGCGGGCGGTGGCCAGGTGGTGGTTCATCACCGCCCGGACGGCCTCCACGACCGGCTCCGCGCCCCGGGCGAACGGCGTGCCGGCCTCGTCGTAGCCGGTGACGAGCCGCTCCCCCGCCGCGGTCAGCAGCTCGAGCCCGGCCACGTTGTCCGACGTGCGGCCGTAGGCCAGGGAGCGCGAGCCGCAGGCGTTGTTGCCGATCATCCCGCCGATCGTGCAGCGTGGGTGGGTCGACGGGTCCGGCCCGAAGCGCACGCCGTGCGGCGTGACGGCCTTCTGCAGCACGGCGTGCACGGTGCCGGGCTCCACGACGGCGGTGCGGGCCTCGGGGTCGACGGCGAGGACCCGGTTGAGGTGGCGGGAGAAGTCCAGGACGATGCCCCGGCCCACCGCGTTGCCGGCCACCGACGTGCCGGCGCCCCGGGAGGTGAGCGGCACCCCGGTCTCCCGGGCGACGGCGAGCGCCGCGGCCACCTCGTCGGCGTGCCGGGGCCGGACGACCGCGAGGGGCGGGATCCGGTACAGCGAGGCGTCCGAGGCATACATGCCGCGCGTGCCGGCGTCGGCCCGGACCTCGAGCCCGGCCGCCTCCAGCGCCGCCACCACGTCGTTCATGAGTAACATGTTACTCGTGCCGTCGCTGCGCCTCCCGACCGGGGCTCCCTCGCTCGCCGACGCCGTCGCCCAGGCGGTGCGCGACGGCGTCGCGTCCGGGGAGCTCGTGCCCGACCAGACCTACTCCGTCTACCAGCTCGCCGAGCTGCTCGGCGTGTCCCGCAGCCCGGTCCGCGAGGGCCTGCTCCGCCTGGCCGAGGCGGGCCTGGTGGCGATCCGGCGCAACCGCGGCTTCAGCGTCCTGCCGCCGCGCGCGCACGACATCGAGGAGATCGTCGAGATCCGCCTGGCCATCGAGCCACCGGCGGCCCGCAAGGCGGCGACCCGCGGGACGGACGAGCAGCACGCGGCGATCCGCGCGGCCCTCGCCGCCATGGCGGACGCGGCCGGGCGCGGCGACGAGGCGGCCTTCTGGCCGGCCGACCGCGCGCTGCACGACCTGCTGCTGCGCACGGCCGGCAACGCGCGGGCCGCGACGATCGTGGCGCAGCTGCGCTCGACGACGGCCCTGCTCGGCCCGCCGACGACAGCCGGCGGCCGCACCCTGGCCCAGATCCACGCCGAGCACGAGCCGGTGGTGAAGGCCGTCCTGGCCCGCGACGGCGCGGCCGCCGAGCGGGCCATGCGCACCCACCTGGAGACGACGGGCGCCCTGCTCATGGCCCGCCTGACGGACCGCGCCGGCCCCTAGGTGACAACCACCGTCGCACCGGCGGCCAGGCGGTGGGTGCGCGCGGCCAGGTCGGCGATGGACTCCGTGGCGTGGCCGCTCAGGGCGCTCGTCAGGCGGTCGTGCAGCGGCTCGGTCCAGTGCGCCGGGATGCCGGCCGTGCCCGCCAGGACGCCGGCGACGGCGCCGACCGTCGCGCCGTTGGAGTCGGTGTCGTAGGCGGCGCTCACCGCCAGGCCGATCGCGTCGGTGAAGACGCCGTCCGACCACAGCAGGGCGGCGGCGACGATGGCGGCGTTGTTGATCGTGTGGACGTAGTAGTAGTCCAGGCCGTGGATCCACTCCACCGCCGCGTCCCAGCCGGCGCCGGCGGCGTGCAGCTCCAGCACGTGGGTGAGCGCCGCGTGCAGGCGGGAGGCCGGCGGGACCACGGCGAGCGCGCGGGTGACGACGTCGCGCGGGCCGGACGCGCCGAACGCCGCGGCGACCGCGGCCGCCGCCCACATCGCGCCGTAGACGCCGTTGCGCACGTGCGACAGCCGGGCGTCGGCGAACGCGAGCCGGGCCGCCTCCGCCGGGCGGCCCGGGCTGACCAGGCCGAAGACGTCGGCGCGGGTGAGCGCGCCGACCCACTCGCGGTACGGGTTCAGCACCGTCGCGGTCTGCGGCACCGGCACCGCGTTGGTCAGGTTGCGATACGCCGCCGCCTCGGCCGTGAACGTCTTGCCGAACGGCAGCAGCTCCAGCCAGAGCGCGCCGACCTGCGCGGTGGTGAACCCGCGGCCGTGCCGTTCGAGCAGCAGCAGGTTGAGCAGGGTGTAGTCGAGGTCGTCGTCGCGGGTGACGCCGTCGACGTTGCCGCGGGTCGTGGTCCGGTAGCAGTCCTGGCGCAGGACGAAGCGCTCGGGCATCGGGTCGAGCACGGGCGCGTAGTCGGTCGGCCGCCCTTTGCCGGCGTCGCTGGTCTCCCGCTGTACCGTCGTCACCCCGAACGAGGGCGAACTGACCATCCTCGGCGGCGCCCCGGCCCTCCTGGCGGCGGGCGCGGGCGCGGTCGTCGTCACGTGCGGCGGCGCCGGCTGCGAGCTGCACACGCACGACCGCCCGCCGGTGCTGGTACCGCCCGCCCCGGCGCGGGTCGTCGACACGACGGGCGCGGGCGACACGTTCACGGCCGCCCTGGCCGTGGCCCTCGCCGCCGGCCGGCAACTCCCGGACGCGGTCCGCTGGGCGGCAGCGGCAGGCGCCCTGGCGACGGAGGCCTTCGGCGCCCGCGGCAGCCTGCCCACAGCGGAGGCCGTCGACACCCGCGCGGCCGGCTAGGTCGCAGGTCAGGCGCCACCGTCGAGCGAGGCCTGACGGCCGCGCCTACCAGCAGACGCTCAGGTCGGCGCTGCCGCGGGCCACGCAGCCGTGGTAGTAGCGGATCTCTGCCTCGAACTCCTCGACGATGCGGGGGGCGAGCTCGGGGTAGGAGGCGAGGACGCGTTCGATGCTGTCCCACACGGCGGTCAGGTCCTCGGTGGTGCGGTACCCGCTGATGCCGTAGCAGGGCACGTCCGTGCGGAAGCCGTACCCGGCGTCTCCGTCGCGATAGGCGCTGTGGTGCGCGACCTCGACCGGCACCTCCACGATCTTCGCCCACGCCGCGTTGCGCTCGTCCCAGTCCGCGCTCAGCACGCCGGTCAGATCGATGCGCTGCGGGGTGTCGGCCGCGGACAGCAGGTGGCTGAACCAGTCCGGATCTGGGTACTTGCCTAGGCCGAGGTGGCCGAGCCGGCGCCGCTGCTCGGCGGAGAAGGTCAGGCGGGGCCAGGTGAAGCGGGCGCGAAGCTCCTCGTCGGCCAGGATCGAGCAGCTCATCGCCGCGCTCCAGCCCGAGTCCGGAGCACTGCCGTCGAACAGCAGCCCGTCGACCCACTCCCCGTCGCGGGGGCGTTCGAGCAGCCGGGCGAGCAGGTCCGCGGGGATCTCCTTGTACTCCGGATACATTCCCATCGCGCCACCGTAAGGCAGGCCGCGCCGGCGGGGCCGGTCGGTCCGCGGTGGACCGGCCGGCCCGGCGGGCGGTGCGGTGGGTCAGGCGAGGTCGAAGCGGTCCAGGTCCATGACCTTGGTCCAGGCCGCGACGAAGTCCTCCACGAACTGCTCGCGGGCGTCCTCGCTCGCGTAGACCTCGGCCAGGGCGCGCAGCTGGGAGTTGGAGCCGAAGATGAGGTCGACCGCCGTCGCGGTCCACCGCACCTCGCCCGTGGCCACGTCGTGGATCTCGTACACGTGCTCGTCCGTCTCCGACGCCTTCCAGCGGGTGCCCGGGGAGAGCAGGTTCGCGAAGAAGTCGTTGGTGAGCACGCCCGGGCGGTCCGTGAGGACGCCGTGGCCGGTGCCGCCGGCGTTGGCGCCCAGCGTGCGCAGGCCGCCGAGGAGCACCGTCATCTCCGGCACCGTGAGGTTGAGCATGTAGGCGCGGTCGACCAGCAGTACCTCCGGCTGCAGTTTCTCACCCGGACGCAGGTAGTTGCGGAACCCGTCGGCGCGCGGCTCCAGGACGCCGAACGACTCGACGTCGGTCTGCTCCTGCGTCGCGTCGGTGCGGCCCGGGTGGAACGGCACGGTCACCGCGACGCCGCCGGCGCGGGCCGCCTGCTCCACGGCCGCCGAGCCGGCCAGCACGATGAGGTCGGCGAGCGAGATCTTCGCGCCGCCGGTCGCGTTGAACTCCCGCTGGATGCCCTCCAGGGTGGCCAGGACCGGCGCGAGCTGCTCCGGCTCGTTGACCGCCCAGCCGCGCTGGGGCTCGAGGCGGATCCGGGCGCCGTTGGCGCCGCCGCGCTTGTCCGTGGAGCGGAAGCTCGCGGCCGAGGCCCAGGCGGTCGACACCAGCTGGGCGGTCGACAGGCCGGACTCCAGGATCCTGGCTTTGAGCGTGGCGACGTCGGCGTCGGCGACGAGCGGGTGGCCGACGGACGGGACCGGGTCCTGCCACAGCTGGGCCTCGGGGACCCACGGGCCGAGGAAGCGGCTCACCGGACCCATGTCGCGGTGCAGCAGCTTGTACCACGCCTTGGCGAAGGCCAGGGCGAACGCCTCGGGGTCGGCCATGAAGCGGCGCGAGATCCGTTCGTACACCGGGTCGACGCGCAGCGACAGGTCGGTGGTGAGCATCGTCGGCGTGTGGCGCTTCGACGCGTCGAAGGCGTCCGGGATGATCGCCTCGGCGTCCTTGGCAACCCACTGCTTGGCGCCGCCGGGGCTGGTGGTGAGTTCCCACTCGTGGCCGAAGAGGATCTCGAAGAAGCGGTTGCTCCACTGGGTCGGCCGGTCGCTCCAGGTCACCTCGAGGCCGCTGGTGATCGCGTCGGCGCCCGCGCCGCTGCCGTGGCTACTCAGCCAGCCCAGGCCCTGCGCCTCCAGCGGGGCGGCCTCGGGCTCCGGGCCGACGTGGTCGTCGGCGACGCCAGCGCCGTGGGTCTTGCCGAAGGTGTGCCCGCCGGCGATGAGCGCGACGGTCTCCTCGTCGTTCATCGCCATCCGGGCGAAGGTCTCGCGGATGAAGTGCGCGGCCTGGGCCGGGTCCGCGTTGCCGCGGGGGCCCTCCGGGTTGACGTAGATGAGGCCCATCTCGGTGGCGCCGACACCGGCCACCATCTCCTTCTCCGAGACGTACCGCTCGTCACCCAGCCAGGCGTCCTCCGGGCCCCAGAAGATCTCCTCCGGCTCCCACACGTCCTCGCGGCCGAACCCGAAGCCGAAGGTCTTGAAGCCCATCGACTCCAGGGCCACGTTCCCGGCGAGCACGAGCAGGTCGGCCCACGAGATCTTCTGGCCGTACTTCTGCTTCACCGGCCACAACAGCCGGCGCGCCTTGTCGAGGTTGGCGTTGTCGGGCCAGCTGTTCAGCGGGGCGAAGCGCTGCCCGCCGTCGCCGGCCCCGCCGCGCCCGTCGTGGATGCGGTAGGTGCCCGCGGCGTGCCAGCTCATCCGGATCATCAGCCCGCCGTAGTGGCCGAAGTCGGCCGGCCACCAGTCCTGCGAGGTCGTGAGCACCTGGGTGATGTCCCGCTTGATGGCCTCGACGTCGAGCTTGCGGAACTCCTCGGCGTAGCTGAACCCCGGCCGCAGGGGGTTGCTCTTCGACGAGTGGGCGCGCAGCACCGACAGGTCGAGCTGGTTGGGCCACCAGTCGCGGTTGGTGCGCGGACGGCCGCCGGTCTTCGGAGTCGGCGAGTCGATCGCCGGGTTCTCGCTATTGCTGCCGTGGGCGGTCACGGAGTCGTGCGCGACCGGACAGCGGTCTTGGGTGTCGCTCATCGGCTTCCTTCCGGATTGGCGGATCAATCGATGCGGTCGGGGCCGCGGCCCCAGAAAACGACTTCCGCCTCGTCGACCACGAACCCGTGGCCGTCCGAGGCGGTGAGACGAGGGGCGTGGCCGGCGGCGCAGGCGACGTCCGCGATCGCGCCACAGGACCGGCACACGACATGGTGATGGTTGTCCCCGACCCGGGACTCGTACCGGGCGGACGCCCCGGCGGGCTCGATGCGCCGCACCGGCCCGGCGCCGGTGAGCGCCCGCAGCACATCGTAGACCGCCTGGTGGGACGCCGTTGGATGATCGGCGCGCACGAGCGGGATCACCCGATCGGTGCCGACGTGCGGGTGCTCCCGGGCGGCCGCGAGCCTGGCCACCGGCGTCACCCGCAGCTGTGCCGCACCGTCGGAACCGTCGAACCCCACAACCCCAACGTAGGCCTCATTCTGGAACGGTTCAACTTTTGGAAGGGAGTTTCTCCCTATATATTCCCCCGAACCGGACAGATAGGTACGAACCCCGCGCCGGGGTCGGGCCGGTGGCGTACGGTGCGCGCGTGGGCAGCAGTTATCAGACCGTGCTCGTGGTGGCGGACGCGGCGGACATCCTGCGGGCCGGGCTCGTCCTCGACGCCTACGTGGTGCCGGTCGGTCCCGGCCGCACGGTGGTGATCCCGAAGGAGGGTGCCGCCGACTACGCCGACGCGGACGCGGTGGCGGCGTGGATCAGCGGCCACCTGGGGTACGACACGCTCGCCAACGACGCGTTCGACTCCGACGTGGTCGTGCTGACCGCCTTCCGGCGCGGCCGGATGGTGCACCGGTACACGTCCCACGAGCAGACCGGCGCCGACCCGGCCGTGCTCGCCCCGTTCGGGGTCGGCCCGGTCGACCGGGCGGAGCTGGGCGCGGTGCTGCGCGGCGAGTCGGACCAGACGAGCGGCGGGCTGGCCGAGGCCTGGCACTGGTCGATCCTCGCGGCGCTGAACCTCGAGCCGGCCGCCCTGGCCACGGCGTTCCGGTGGGTGGACCCGGAGCAGCTGCCGGGTGCGGTGCGGATCTCCGTCACGGGCCGGCCGCCGGTGTGGCGGCGGCCGGGCCGGCGCACGGTGTTCCTCGCCGTGGCGGCCTCGCTGCCGGTGAGAGCCGACAAGGTCGAGGTCGGGCGGGCCCTGGCCGCCGCGGTCGCCGCGGTCGCCGCCCCGCCCGGGCCGGTCGACGCGGTGGTCGCCACGGCCGGCGGGCTGCACGGCGCGGGGGCGGCCTGGCAGGTCAACGCCCTCGCGCGCCAGGTCCGCCCGGTGGGCCGGCTCGGCGTCTTCTACGTCGCGCTGCTGCTCCCCGCGGAGCCCGGCGCGGACGGCGCGAGGGCGATCCCCACGGAGCCCGGCGCGGACGGCGCGAGGGCGATCCCCACGGAGCCCGGCGCGGACGATGCGAGGGCGATCCCCACGCAGCCCGGCGCGGACGGCGCGAGCGCGATCGCCGCGGTGGAGCAGGCCTGGAACGCGGTCCTGCGCGCGCACTACGACACCGGGCAGGAGCGGCTCCTCGCCCTGGACACGATCCGCGAGCACGAGTTCGAGGTCGGCCACGACCACGCCGCCGACCTCGCCGTCACCAGCGGTCCGGACGCCTGACCCGGGCGGGGAGCCGCCCGGTTCAGCGCTGCACGCGGGCCCCGGCGCCGCGCACCAGCGCCTCCACCTCGCGCAGGGAGGCCATCGACGTGTCACCCGGGGTGGTCATGGCCAGGGCGCCGTGGGCCGCGCCGTACTCCACGGCGGTCTGCACGTCGCCGGTCGTCAGCAGGCCGTAGATCAGGCCCGAGGCGAAGCTGTCGCCGCCGCCCACCCGGTCCAGGATCTCCAGCGCCGGGCGGTGGGTGGCCTGGACGAACTTGCCGTCGGCGTAGGCCACCGCGCCCCAGTCGTTCACCGTGGCGCTGCGGACCGTGCGCAGGGTGGTCGCGACCACGGCGAAGTTCGGGTACGTCTCGACGGCCTTGGCGATCATCTGCTCGAAGCCGCGGACGTCGAGGTTGGTCAGCGACTCGTCGACGCCGGGGACCTCCAGGCCGAGGCAGGCGGTGAAGTCCTCCTCGTTGCCGATCATCACGTTGACGTACCGCGCCAGGCGGCGGTTGACCTCCTGGGCCCGCTCCTTGCCGCCGATGCTCTTCCACAGGCTCGGCCGGTAGTTCAGGTCGTAGGAGACGACCGTGCCGTGCCGGTGGGCGGCCTCCATCGCGGCCTCGACGACCTCCGGCGTGGTGTCCGACAGCGCCGCGTAGATGCCGCCGGTGTGCAGCCAGCGCACGCCGAGCGTGCCGAAGAGGTGCTCCCAGTCGACGGCGTCGGGGCGCAGCTGGCTGGCGGCGCTCAGGCCGCGGTCGGAGACGCCGACGGCGCCGCGCACGCCGAAGCCGCGCTCGGTGAAGTTGAGGCCGTTGCGGACGGTGCGCCCGACGCCGTCGTCCTTCACCCACTGGACGAACGACGTGTCGACGCCGCCCTGCAGGACCAGATCCTCGAGGAGGCGGCCCACCTCGTTGTCCACGAAGGCGGTGACCACCGCGGTGCGCAGGCCGAAGCAGCGGCGCAGGCCGCGGGCCACGTTGTACTCACCGCCGCCCTCCCAGGCCCGGAACTGCCGGGCCGTGCGGATGCGGCCCTCGCCCGGGTCGAGGCGGAGCATGATCTCGCCGAGCGAGACGGCGTCGAACCGGCACTCGGCGGCCGGGCGGATCTGCAGCATCAGCGCTCCTTGCGCGAGTCGGCGGCGACCGCCACGGCGGCGGCGGTCCGGCGGGTGACCTCGGCCCAGTCGCGGGCGGCGAGCAGGTCGGGCGCGACCATCCAGGTGCCGCCGACGGCGAGCACGGACGGCAGCGCGAGGTAGGCGGGCAGCTGCGCGCTGGTGATCCCGCCGGTCGGGATGAACCGCATGTCGCGGAACGGGGCGGCGAGCGCCTTCACCATCGGCGCGCCGCCCAGCGGCTCGGCCGGGAAGAACTTCACGGTGCGCAGCCCGGCGTCGACCGCCATCTGGATCTCGGTGGCGGTGGCGGCGCCCGGGTAGACCGGCACGCCGGCCTCGGCACAGTGGCGGACGACGGCCGGGCCGAAGCCCGGCGACACCACGAACCGGGCCCCGGAGTCGAGGGCCCGCGCGGCCTGCTCGACGCTCAGCACGGTGCCGGCGCCGACGAGCAGCTCCGGATAGCGGGCCATGGCGGCGATCGCCGCGGCGGCGGCGTCGGTGCGGAAGGTCACCTCGACGCAGCGCAGCCCCCCGGCGAGCAGCGCCTCGGCCAGCGGCGCGGCGTCAGCGGCGTCCTGGAGGACGACGACGGGGACGAGGCCGCCGTCGGCGATGGTCTGTTCAGTCTCGTGAACGTCGGTCACGTATGTGAACATAGGAGCCATGACACAGCCGGTCAAGTCAGCCGACCGAACCCTGGAGATCCTCGAGGTGCTCGCCGCGGGCGGCCCGCGCACGCTCGGCGACCTCGCGCGCGACCTCGGCATCCCGAAGAGCAGCCTGCACGGCATCCTGCGCACGATTGCCCAGCGTGGATGGATCGAAACGGACCCGACCGGCACCCGCTTCGGCCTCGGCCTGACCGCGCTGCGGGTCGGCGCCGCCTACCTCGACACGGACGACGTCGTCGCCCTGCTCGGCGCGGCCCTCGACGAGCTGTCGGCGGCCTTCGGCGAGACCGTCCACCTGGGCCGGCTCGACGGCGCCGACGTCGTCTACGTCGCCAAGCGCGAGTCGAAGCACCCGCTGCGGCTGTACTCCGCGATCGGCCGGCACCTGCCCGCCCACGCGACAGCGCTGGGCAAGGCGCTGCTGGCCGGCCTCCCACCGGCCGAGGCCGGCGCCGCCCTGCCCGAGACGCTGCCCCGCCTGACCGCCAACACCATCACCGACCTGCCCGCGCTGCACGCCGAGCTGGACGCGGTCCGCGCGCGCGGCTACGCCGTCGACAACGGCGAGAACACCGACGGGATCGTGTGCGTCGCCCGGGCGCTGCCGCTGAGCGACCCGCCGGCCGACGCGATCAGCGTGTCGATCCCGCAGAGCCGGGTCGGCCCGGACACCGTGGCGGCGGTCGCGGCCGCCCTGCGGACGGCCGTCGACCGGGTCACCGCGGCGAGCGGTCTGCTGCGATAGGCACCGGCACCCAGCCGTCCACGCCGAACGCCGTGACGCAGGCGTCCGCCACGACCGCCGCCGCGTACCCGTCGTACGCCGTCGGGCCCTGCGGGTCCGCACCGGCGGCGACCGCGCGGACCCAGTCGGCCAGCTCGGCGTCATAGGCGGCACGGAAGCGTTCGAGCCAGTGGGTCGCGATGGCGGGTGTCGTACCGAAGGTGCCGTGCTCGCCCACGACCTCCGCGCGGATGTCGTAGCCGTAGCCGACGTTGACGTTGACCTCGACGTCCACGACGGTGCCGCCGGTGGTGCGCAGCCACACCAGCATCGGGTCGTGCAGGGCTCGATGCGCACGGGCGCTGCGGCGGGGCCAGACCACGCTCACCGCGGCGATCTCCTCGCCGAGCAGCCACCGCACGAGGTCGATCTCGTGGATCGCCGCCTCGTTGATCATCATCTCGTCGGTGAACGTGTCCGGCACGGCCGGGTTGCGGTGCCGGCAGTGCAGCAGCAGCGGCGCGCCGAGCTCCCCGCCGTCGACGACCCGCTTGAGCTCCCGGCAGGCCTCGTCGTAGCGGCGCATGAACCCGACCTGGACCAGCCGCCGCCCGGCGGCGGCCTCGGCCTCGACGATCAGCCGGCAGTCCTCGGCGGTGGTCGCGAGGGGCTTCTCGCAGAAGACCGGCTTGCCGGCCGCGACGGCGGCGACGACGAGCTCGGCGTGCGACGCGGCGGACGACGCGACCACGACCGCGTCGACGCGCGGGTCCAGGATGGCGGCGAGGCCGTCGGTGTGCGCCACGGGCACGCCGTACTGCCGGGCCACCGCCTCGGCCCGCGCCGCGTCGATGTCGGTGACGACGGCGACGGACGACGTGCCGGAGGTGAGGCGCCGGACGTGGTCGGCGCCGATGACACCCGTGCCGATCACGGCGAGGGCCACGCTCATCGCGGTTCTCCAGAAGGTTCGAGCAGGGACAGGTGGAAGGCCCGCACGCCGCCGCCCGGCGTGTAGTCGGCGCCGACGTCGACCCGCAGGTCCGTCAGCTCCGCCGGGGTCATGGCGCACGGCGTCGCGTCGGCGAGGATGTCGGTGACCCAGACCGTCTCCGCGCCGGCGAACCCGAGCTGGTCCAGCGGCAGGCTCAGCACGAACTCGACCGGCCGGGGCAGGTCGTTGCCGACGACCAGGACGGCGTCCTCCCCCGGCCGGTAGCGCAGCCACGGCACCAGCGCCGAGGCCCCGTTGCCGGCCGCCCGGACCATCTCGCCGGCCGCCGGGTCGGCGGTGATGAGATGACGGTACCGCCGGCGGGCCGCGAGGAAGCGCCGAGTGTCGTCGAGCACCGCCCGCCGGGACGGGTCGTCGAGCTGCGACCAGTCCAGCCGGCACCCGTAGAGCCAGCCGCCCGGGCCGCCGGTGCCGAACAGCCCCTGCCGCAGCCGGGGCAGCGCCACCGGCTCGGCGTCGAACTCCTCGCCGGCGAAGAACAGCGGCACCTGCGGGTTGAGCAGCAGCCCGTAGCCGAGCTTGGCCCGGCTGCCCCGGGCGACGTAATGGTTGCCGGGCAGCGCCTCCCAGCCCCGGTCGTGGCAGCTGAGCTGGCGCAGGGTGAGCCGGTTGCCGTGGAACTCCCGCGCGACCGCCCAGTCCAGCACCGGGTCGAGTGCGGGACCGTGCACCTCCTGCTGGCCCAGGTGGTAGCGGCCGTTCTCCGGGATGACCGCGATCGGCTTGCCGAGCGCGGCGCAGCGGGCGGTGATCTCGTCCCACACGGTGGGGTCGACGAGCGAGACGTCGACCCGGAAGCCGTCGACGTCGTAGTCGCGGACGTAGCCGGTCCACAGCTCGACCCACCACTGCCGGAACCCCGGGTCGGTGTAGTCGAAGTCGGCCATACCCCAGCTGCCGCCGTGGAACCACTGCGGATGCTCGCGCACGAGCGCGCTGCCGGTGACCACGCCGTGGGCGATGACGTCGAGCAGCACCCGGATGCCGTGGGCGTGGGCGGCGGCGACGAGCGCGCGCAGGTCCCCGGCCGGGCCGAGGGCCGGATCCACAAGATCGGGCCGGTCGGCCGCGTAGGCCGACCAGATGCCGTAGAAGTGGTCGGTGGAGCGGGCGTGGCCCGCCATCCAGATCGCGTTCACCCCGAGGTCGGCCAGGTACGGCAGCCGCTCGGCGAGGCTCGCGAACGTGCCGCTGCCGTGCCCGTCGGCGCCCGGGCCGTGCGGTGACGTGAAGGTCCGCGGGTTGAGCTCGTAGATGACCAGGTCGGACACCCAATCGGGCGCCGCCGGCGGGTCGGCCATTGACACGATGATCACCGTAACCTAGCGTCTCGCTTATCGTCAATCGATTAGCGATCCGACACCCCTGCGAGGATCGCTGAGCAGAAGAGAGCGATCATGAGACCTAGACAGCTGGCCGGCGCCGCGGCCGCGATCGCCTGCGTGGCGGCCGTGGCCGGGTGCACGCCGAGCGCGAGCACGCCCCCGCCGGCCGCCGGCCTGAGCGGCCGCGGCCCCATCACGTTCATGACCGCCGCGGACCCCAGCGGCGGCACCGACGAGCTCGTGCAGGCGTGGAACAACGCCCACCCCGACGAGAAGGTGACGCTGCTCGAGCAGTCGTCGACCTCCGACCAGGCGCACACCGCGCTGGCCCAGAACTTCCAGGCCCGCAGCGACCGGGTCGACGTGGCCCGGATCAACAGCGTGTGGACGCCCGAGTTCGCCGCCCGCGGCTGGATCGCCGAGATCCCGGCCAGCGCCGTCGACACGAGCGCGATCATGCCCGCGCCGCTTTCGACCGGCCGCTTCAACGGCAAGACGCACGCGATCCCGTGGTTCACCGACGCCGGCCTGCTGTACTACCGCACCGACCTGGTCAGCACCCCGCCGAAGACCTGGGCCGAGCTCAAGCAGGCGTGCGCGGTCGCCAAGGCGAACAACATCGGCTGCTACGCCGGCCAGTTCGCCAAGTACGACGGGCTGACGGTCAACGTGAGCGAGGCCGTCGCGTCGGCCGGCGGATCCGTCGTCGACGCCGGCGGTACCAAGGCCACCCTCAACACCCCCGAAGCGCTCGAGGGCGTGAAGTTCCTGGTGGAGAGCTTCCGCGACGGGACCATCCCGAAGGCGGCGATCACGTACCAGGAGGAGGACAGCCGCAAGGCGTTCATGAACGGCGAGCTGCTGTTCCTGCGCAACTGGCCGTACGTGTACAACCTGGCGAGCAAGCCCGGCGAGGGCAACAAGGTCGCCGGCAAGGTGGGCATGGCGCCGATCCCGGGTCGCAGCGGGGCCGGCAAGCCGGCGCTCGGCGGCTGGAACCTAGCCGTCAGCAGCTACAGCAAGCACCAGGAGACCGCCGCCGACTTCGTCGAGTACCTCGTCGCGCCGCAGCAGCAGCGCCTGCTGCTGACCAAGCTGGGCCTGTCGCCGGTGCTCGCCGAGCTCTACAAGGACGCCGCGCTGCTCAAGCAGTACCCCTACCTGGAGGGGCTGGCGAAGGCGCTCGACACGGCGGTACCGCTGCCGCAGAGCACCAACTGGGCCGGCCTGTCGCTGGCCGTCCAGGAGTCCGCCTACGCCGCCCTGCAGGGCAGCGGGACGGCCGAGGACGCCGTGGCCAAACTCCAGACGGCCGTGACGGAAGCCCTGGCCCGGCAATGAGCGGCGCGACGACGACGAGGCGACGCCTCGACGGGCTGTCCGCGGCCGGGCTGCTCCTGCCCACGCTGCTGGTGCTCGCCCTGGTGATCGGCTATCCCCTGCTGCTCGCCGTCAACCTGTCGCTGTTCTCCGACCCGATCGCGGGCGTGCCCGAGTTCGTGGGCGCGGACAACTACGCGCGGGCGCTGTGGGGCGCGGACGCGGGCCGCTTCTGGTCCGCGGCCGCCACCACGGGCGGGTTCACCCTCGTCGTCGTCGCGCTGGAGCTCGCGGTCGGCCTGGCGATGGCGCTGTTCATGAATCAGCTCAAGCGGGGCAAGGCGTTCGCCCGGGTCTGCGTGCTGGTGCCGTGGGCCGTGCCGACCGCGGTCGCCACCGTGTTGTGGCAGTGGATGTTCAGCACCGGCGGGGTCGTCAACGCGCTCACCGGTACCGAGACGCTGTGGACCGGCGCGGAGGGGCCGGCGCGGGCCGCCGTCGTGATCATCGACGTGTGGAAGACGGCACCGTTCGTCGCGCTGCTGCTGCTCGCCGGCCTGCAGACGATCCCCGGCGAGACGTACGAGGCGGCCAAGGTCGACGGCGCCGGCGCGTGGAAGCGGTTCACCCGTGTCACGCTGCCCATGCTGGCGCCGGCGACGGCCGTGGCCGTGCTCTTCCGGATCCTCGACGCGCTGCGGATGTACGACGTGCCGGCGATCCTCACCAACGGCGCCAACGGCACCACGACGCTGTCGCTGCTCACCCAGCAGCTCGCGATCGGGCAGGTGCGGGTGGGCTACGGCTCGGCCCTGTCCACCCTCACCTTCCTGCTGATCTTCCTCGTCGCCCTGGCCTTCATCAGGGCGACCGGCGCCCGCATCGCCGGGGGCCGGTCGTGAGCCGCGGGTGGCGGCGGCTGGGCACCGCCCTCGGGCTCGCCCTGCTGACCGTGTACAGCCTGGCGCCGTTCTACTGGATGGTCGTGTCGAGCCTGCGCGGCGAGCAGGACATCCTCAGCAACGCGCCGCTGCCGGCCGCGCCGACGCTGGCCAACTACGCCGACGTGCTGGGCGGCAACGCCCGGTTCCTGCTCGCGCTGCGCAACAGCGCCGTGATCGCCTCCGTCACCACGCTGCTCGCGCTGGTGATGGCGGTCAGCGCCGCCTACGCGCTGGCCCGGCTGCGCTTCCGCGGCAAGGGCCTGGTGCTCGGCACGGTGCTGTCGGCCGCGATGTTCCCCGGCATCTCGCTCGTCACCCCGATGTTCAAGCTGTTCAGCGACTGGGGCCTGATCGACACGTACCCCGCGCTGGTCGTGCCCGACCTGAGCTTCGCACTGCCCCTTGCGGTGTGGGTGCTCACCAGCTTCTTCATCGACCTGCCGTGGGGGCTGGAGGAGGCCGCGCAGATCGACGGCTGCAGCCGCCCCCAGGCGTTCCGGCGGGTCATCCTGCCGATCGCCGCACCGGCCGTCTTCACCACCACCATCCTCGTGTTCATCACGGTCTGGAACGAGTACCTCGTGGCCAGCTCGATGAGCCTGACCTCCGACGCCAGCCCCGTCACCGTCGCCATCGCCCGCCTGGCCGGCTCCTCGCAGTTCCAGCAGCCGTTCGGGCAGCAGATGGCGGCCGGCGTCGTGGTCTGCGTCCCCATCGTGCTCGTCGTCCTGCTCTTCCAGCGCCGCATCATCGCCGGGCTCACCGCCGGCGCCGTGAAAGGCTGATCCTTGACAATCCTCCCCGCCCTAAAGGACGGGGATTCCCTGGGTCGCCCTAGGGGGTTCCTGCTTCGTCGACGACTGCCTTGGCCGAGAGGAGTCTCGTTGAGGTCTTGCACCGCCTCCACAGGCAATCACGGAGAGCCCCTCCGCGAGGATGTTGCGGGCCGCGTTGACGTCGCGGTCGTGGATGCGCCCGCATCGGCAGGTCCACGACCGCACGTGCAGCGGCATCCGTTCAGCGAGCGCACCACACGCCGAGCACAGCTTGGACGACGGGAACCAGCGGTCCACGACGACCAGGTTCCGGCCGTGCCATTCGGTCTTGTACTCCAGCATGGTGCGGAACTGCCGCCAGGCCGCGTCGGAGATGGCGCGGGCCAGACGGTGGTTCTTGACCATGTTGCGCGTGGTCAGGTCCTCGATCACGATCGTTTGGTTCTCACGAACGAGCCGAGTGCTGAGCTGGTGCAGATAATCGCGTCTGCGGTCGGTGACCCGGGCGTGGACGCGGGCCACCTTCAGCCGGGCCTTGACCCGGTTCGCGGAGCCCTGCACCTTCCGGGCGAGGCTCCTCTGGGCACGGGCGAGTGCGGCCCGGTCGCGGCGCTCGTGCTTCGGGTTGACGATCTTCTCCCCGGTGGACAACGCGAGCAGACTGTCCAGCCCGGCGTCGACACCGACCGCGCCCGTGGCCGGGGTCTGCTCGATCACG
>NZ_JAHYSG010000141.1 GCF_022095675.1 Dactylosporangium sp. AC04546
GCGCGGCGGAACGCCCGCACCGACAGCGGGATGAAGACCAGCAGCAGTCCGGCGAGCCAGGCGATCGCCTGCAGGGCCGGGGTCCCCGGCGGCGGGCCGCCCACGGTCAGGCCGCGCACCGCGTCGACGACCAGGGTGACCGGGTTGACCTCGGCGAACGCGCGGACCGGGCCGGGCATGCTGTCCGTCGGCACGAACGCCGAGGAGGCGAACACCAGCGGGAACACCCAGATGAAGCCGGCCGACTGGGCGGTCTCCGGGTTGCGCACCGACAGGCCGACCCAGGCGCTGATCCAGGAGAAGACGTAGGAGAACGCGAGCACCAGCAGGAACGCGGCGGCGAGCTCCCAGGCCGGCTGGGACGGGCGGAAGCCGACCAGCAGGCCGACGGCGATCATGACGATCAGCGTGAGCACGTTCGTGGCCAGGTCGGCCGCGGTCCGGCCGAGCAGCACCGCGGAGCGGGCCATCGGCAGCGAGCGCAGCCGGTCGACCATGCCGGTGGCGAGGTCCTCGGTCAGGCCGAGGCCGGTGACCAGGGCACCGAAGACCGCGGTCTGCACGATGATGCCCGGCATCAGGTAGTTGACGTAGGAGATCGGGCCGGTGTCGATGGCGCCGCCGAAGACGTAGCGGAACAGCAGCACGAAGATGACCGGCTGGACGAACGAGAACACGATGTAGACCGGGCGGCGCAGCGTCCGGCGCAGCTGTCGGGCCGCGATGACCTGGGTGTCCTGCAGAACGGCGACGGGCGTCATCGGGGCTCCTCGGGGGTCGCGGAAGCGGTGGCGGTGTGGCCGGTCAGGGCGAGGAAGACGTCGTCGAGGCTCGGCTGGGTGAGCTGGATGGTCGCCACGGCCAGGCCGTGCGCGTCGAGGCGGCGCAGGGCCTCGGCCGAGGCGTCGGGCCGGACCACCCGGACCGTCAGCTCACCGCCCGGCTTATCGGTGGCGACGGTGGTGCCGGCGGCGGCGAGGTCGGCCAGCAGCGGCTCGGCGGCGCCGATCGCCGACGGGTCCTGCAGCCGCACGCGCAGCACGTCGGTGCCGGTGCCGGCCTTCAGCTCGGCCGGGGTGCCCTCGGCGATGACCGCGCCGGCGTCGATGACGGCGATGCGCTGGGCGAGCCGGTCGGCCTCCTCGAGGTACTGCGTGGTCAGCAGGACCGTCGTGCCGGCCGAGCGCAGCTCGTCGAGGATCGCCCACAGCTCCTGCCGGGAGCGCGGGTCGAGCCCGGTGGTGGGCTCGTCGAGCAGCAGGACGGGCGGGCGGCCGGTGAGGCTGGCGGCCAGGTCGAGGCGGCGCCGCATGCCGCCGGAGTAGGTGCCGACGCGCCGGTCGGCGGCGTCGGCGAGGTCGAAGCGCTCGAGGATGTCCCGCGCGCGCTGCCGGGCCTCGGCGCGGGGCAGCCGGTACAGCCGGCCGACCATCTCCAGGTTCTCCCGGCCGGTGAGCACCTCGTCGACGGCGGCGAACTGCCCGGCGAGTCCGATCCGCAGGCGCACCGCGAACGGGTCGCGGACCACGTCGTGGCCCATGACGCGGGCGGTACCGCGGGCCGGCGCCAACAGCGTGGCCAGGACCCGCACCAGCGTGGTCTTCCCGGCGCCGTTCGGGCCGAGCAGCCCGAACACGGTGCCGGCCTCGACCCGCAGGCCCAGCCCGTCCAGCGCGGTCACCTTCCCGTACGCCACGGCGAGGTCGTCGACCTCGACGGCTGCTGTGTACGTATGCATGTACGTAGTCTTACACGTATGAGTACACTGCTGTCCAGAGGTGATCCGCGCATGCCGAACAAGACGATCTACGTCGCCGACGACGACCTGCCGCTGCTCCAGCGCGCCCAGGAGCTGACCGGCAGCAACCTGTCGGCCGCGATCATCACGGGCCTGCGCCGCCTGGTCGAGGTCGAGGAGGCCAAGCGGGCCGGGTTCGACGAGATCACCGTGAAGGTGGGCGTCGGCAAGACCTCGATCAAGCGCTTCCTCGGCGTCGCGCTGGGCGAGTGGAGCTCGTCGAGCAACGAGGGCCAGGAGACATACTCGCTGTTCCGGACCAGCGGGGGCCGCTTCGCCGTGCACCACGCGCGGTCAGAGCTGCACACCCCGGTCGGTCCCAACGCGGAGCGCAGCAAGCGGTGGTCGACCGGCTGGCGCGGCTGGATCGGCGACTGGTCGCCGGACCAGGCCTGGATGCGCACCCCGGCCCAGGCCACCTTCTCGGTCGTGGACACGGCCGAGGAGCTGGAGGCGCTGCTGCCGGCGGAGCTGTACGTGATCGCCGTGCAGACCATCCACGACGAGCCGGTCGTGGAGGACCTCGACATCTGACGCCCCCCGACCGGGGTGTGGCGCTCGGCACGGTTGACTTCATACCCCCCGGGGGTAACCATTTCCGCATCGGTTCTGGATACCCCCTGGGGGTATGAAGGAGTGTTGGAAATGGTGACGGCTTCCCGGCGGTGGTGGGCTCTCGGGCTCATCGCCCTCGCGCAGTTCATGGTCATAATGGACACCTCGATCATCGGCGTCGCCCTGCCGCGGATGCGCGAGGACCTGGGCTTCTCGGCGGACAACCTGTCCTGGGTGTTCAACGCCTACGTGGTCGCGTTCGGCGGGCTGCTGCTGCTCGGCGGCCGGCTCGCGGACCTGTTCGGGGCCCGGCGGATGTTCGCCACCGGCTGGGCCGTCCTGCTGGCCGGCTCGCTCGTCGCCGGCCTGGCCGGCGGCGTCGCGGTGGAGCTGGCCGGTCGAGTGGTGCAGGGCGCCGGGGCCGCACTGATCGCCCCGTCCGCACTGACCCTGCTCATGACGCTGTTCGGCGGCGCCCCGCGGGAGCTCGCCAAGGCCCTCGCGCTCTACGGCGCCGCGGCACCGGCCGGCGGCACGGCCGGGGTGTTCCTCGGGGGCGTCCTCACCCAGTACCTCAGCTGGCCCTGGGTCTTCTACGTCAACATCCCGATCGCCGTCCTCGTGCTCGTGGCGACGCCCGCCGTGATGCCCGCGGGCGTCGCCCGGACCGGCTCGCTGGACCTGCTCGGCGCGCTGCTGGTCACCGCCGGGCTGGGCGCCGCGGTCTTCGCGGTCGTCCGCGCCCCCGAGGTCGGCTGGGGCGCGGCGGAGACCTGGCTCGTCCTCGCCGCCGCGGTCGTCGCCCTCGCCGCGTTCGTGGCCCGGCAGGCGACCCGCCGCGACCCGCTGGTGCGGCTGGCGATCTTCCGCGCACCGGGCCTGGCCGCGGCCAACCTGGCCCAGTTCCTGCTCGGCGCGGCGTGGATCCCGATGTGGTTCTACCTCAACCTGTACCTGCAGCAGGTCCTCGGCTACAGCGCGTTCCCGAGCGGCGCGGCCCTGCTGCCGATGACCGTGCTGATCATGGCCGGCATGATCGTCGTCGCGCCGCGGGCGATCGCCCGCTTCGGCCCTCGTGCGATGGTCGTCGCCGGCCTCGTGCTGCTCGCCGCCGGCCTCGCCTGGCTCGCGTTCGTGCGCCCGGCCGGCAGCTTCGCCGCCGACGTGCTGCCCGCCTCGCTGGTCGCCGCGCTGGGCATGTCCCTCGCGTTCATCCCGTCGCTGGGCACCGCGATCGGCGCCGCGCCGCCCGAGGAGGGCGGCCTGGCCTCGGGCATCGTCAACACCAGCTACCAGGTCGGCTCGGCCCTGGGGCTGGCCGCGATGACGGCGGTGGCGGCCGGTGCGGGCGCGGGCCGGCTGGGCGACCTGCCGGCGCTGACGAACGGCTACTCGGCGGCGTTCACGGGCGCCGCGGTGATCGCCGCCGCCGGCGCGCTGCTGGCCGCCCTGACCCTGCGCAAGCCGGCCTCCGCCTGACCGTTCGCGGCGCGGCGGGAGCCCGGCGGCTCCCGCCGCGCCGCCTCACTCGGGGGACACGAACCGGCGCGCGAACGTCAGCGCGGTGTCGCAGACCTCGCGCCAGCCACTGTCGATGGTCAGCGCGTGGCCGCGGCCCGGGATCTCCACGATCTCGGTGACGCCGGGGTTGTGGGCCTGCTTCTTGTACGCGGCGTTGGTCAGCGCCCACGGCACCGTGTGGTCCCGCTCGCCGGAGATGAGCAGCAGCGGGCCCCGCTCCGGGTGCTCGGTGTCGACCTTCGTCTCGCTCCACGGGTTGAAGTTGGCGACCGCGGCCTGGAACAGCGGCGCGCCGGGCGCCGGCACCGCGAACGTCTCGTACAGCTGCTTCGCCTCCTCCTCGCCGACCGCGTTGGCGAAGGAGTACCGGAACTGCTCGAACGTCAGCGGTACCGCCCGATGGAAGTTCGCCGGGTTCGTGAGCACCGGCGCGGCCGCGCGCAGCGACGAGATCGGCAGCGGCAGCACCCCCTGGAACGGGGCCGGGTCGATCGCGACCGTGGCGCAGGACAGGCCGCGTCCGGCCAGGATCTGCGCGAGCAGCCCGCCGAACGAGTGGCCGATGACGACCGGCCGGCGGGTCAGGCCGCCGATCAGGCCGGCGAAGTGGTCGGCGACCTGCCCGACGGTCTTGCCGGCGAAGGTCTCGGGATGCTCGTTGGCCTCGGCCACGGTCTGCGGGTCGTCGGGCCAGCCGGGCAGCACGGGCGCGAAACCGGCCTCGGCGAACACCGCCGCCCACCGGTCCCAGCTGCTGGGCAGCAGCCACAGCCCGTGGACGAACACGGCCGGCACCCGGCCACTGGCGTTGGCCTGCTCGACCTGCTGGCGGTCGTGCTCAGCGGACATCGGCGGCGCTCCCTTGCTCATCGGTGTTGCTCATCGGTGTTGGTTGCGCTGCGATCGTGACTGACCCCGATCGACCCAGCGTGCAGACTGATCGGCCCGGTGTGCACGGTGGTTGTGCTCAGCCGATCGGCTGGACATGCTTGGCGGGGGTTTGCGGATGACGACAGTGTGGAAGGCCGCCGAGGCACCGGCCCGGGAGCGCGCGGCCGCCGTCCGGGAGGCGGTGGGCAGCCGGGTGGTCCGGGTCGACATCGCCCTGCCCGACGACCCGGGCGACATCGACGTCGAGCTCACCCTCTCCGACGCCGGCCCGGTCCAGGTGCTCACCGTGCGCTCGATGGCCACGACGGTGACCCGTAGCCCGCGACTGGCCCGCGACGAGGCCGAGCCGCAGCTGTTCCTGACCCTGCAGGGCACCGGCGAGTCGGCGATGGCCCAGCACGGCCGGCACGCTCGGCTGCGCGGCGGCCAGTTCGCCGTCTACACCACCACCAACCCGTACACGCTGATGTTCGACCACGGCCTGGACGCCCACTTCTTCCGTATCCCGGTCGCCGAGCTGGCCCTGCCCGAGCCGGCGCTGCGCGAGGTCTCGGCCCGCGCCCTGGGCCCCGGCAACCCGGTCGCCGAGCTCACCGCCGGCTACCTGCGCCGGATCGCCGACAGCCCGGACCTGCGCTCCCGCGCGGTCGCGGGCAGCCTGGCCCAGCCGACCATCGACCTGGTGCGGGCCGCGCTGCTGAGCAGCATGGCCGACCCGGCGCTGGGCAAGGCGTCGATGGAGTCGACGCTGGAGGTGCGGCTGCTGGAGTACCTCCACACGCACCTGGGCGACCACGGCCTGACGGCCGCGCGGATCGCCGCGGCCCACCACATCTCGGTCCGCCACCTGTACGCGGTGCTGTCCCGCGCGGGCGTGTCGCTGGGCGACTGGCTGCGCACGCACCGCCTGGAGGCCTGCCGCCGCGAGCTGGCCAAGCCGAGATCGCGCACCCGGACGATCGCGTCGGTGGCCCACCAGTGGGGCTTCGCCGACGCGACCCACTTCAGCCGGGCGTTCCGCGCGACGTACGGCATGACCCCCCGCGACTGGCGCAACGCGAAGTCCCGCTGACCCGTCAGACGTGGTCGCGCCAGCCGTGCGCCGGGGTGAAGCCGAGGAGCTCGTGGCCGCGGGCCGTGGCTACCGGGACGGTGTGGGCCGGCAGCGCCGACGTGACGGGGACGTGCGGGTGGTAGCGGGCCAGCAGCTCCTGCGTCGGCAGCGCCGCCGTCGTGTCCGGGGCGGCCACGTGCAGGACCGTGTGGCCCGAGAGCGGGCGGGTCAGCGCCGCCGCCACCGCGGACACCGCGTCGCGCGTGTCGATCCAGGCCCACAGGCCGCCGCGGTCGCGGGACAGGTCCTCGCCCACGTGCGTCAGGTGGTGGCGGAGGCGGGCGCCCGTGCCGATGAACGGGAAGCGCAGGCTCGCCGCGGGGATGCCCCAGCGGTTGCTCGCCGTCGCCGTCACCAGCTCGCCCGCCTGCTTCGACAGGCCGTACGGGTCGTCGCCCACGTACGGGTGGTCCTCCGTCAGCGGTAGGCTCAGCGGCGACGCGCCGCGGCTCGACCAGGCCAGGCCCACCGCCGACAGGCTCGACACGTAGACGATGCGGGCCACGCCCGCCGGGCCGGCCGCCTCCAGCAGGCGGTACGTCGAGGTCACGTTGTTGTCGAAGACGTCGTCGTGCACCGGGGCCGGGATGGCGGCCGTGTGGACGACCGCGTCCACGCCGGCCACCAGGCGGTCGAGACCGTCCGAGGTGCGCAGGTCGCCGGCCACCGTGTCGTCGGCGACCGAATCCACCAGCGAGAGGTCGTGGGCGCGGACCGTGTGGCCGGCGGCGTGCAGGCCGGCCACCACGGCCCGGCCCAGCATGCCGCCGGCGCCCGTCACGAGGACCTTCACGACGCGGCCGGGGCGAAGTTCGCGGTGAGTGCCACGGGGCCCGTCACGGTGAACGCGTACCGGCGGGCGGTGGACACCTCGACGCCGGCGACGGTCCAGTTCACGAAGCGGTGGCCCGGTGCCGGCACCGCCGTCGCGACGACCCCGGCGCCCGGCTCGTAGCAGCCCGGCCGCGTCTCGTTGCCGTCGAGCCGGACCCGGCCCCCGCCGTCGGCCGCCGCCACCGTCACCTGATGCTCCACGATGTTGATGACCATGGTGTTGTACAGCGACAGCGGCCCGGCACTCGTCGCCCCGTTGTAGCGCATCAGGTTCACGACCGTGGCGTCGCCGCCGTCCACCCGCACGCTGTATCCGTCGGCGCCCAGGTTGTCGGTGCCGAGGTTGACCACCCGGACGTCGCCTGAGCGCACGACCACGCCGTTGTGCAGGCCGTAGCCGAACACCCCGCGCACGGTCAGCCGGCGGGCGCCGTCGACGGTGACGAGGTCCGCGTGCTTGCGGGTCCAGCCGTCGATCACCTGCGGGAACAGGTCCCGGCCGAGGACCCAGTTCGGCACGAAGTAGCCGGTGCGGACGAACGTGTTGCCGTTGCTCAGCACGCCCTCGATCCGCCCGTCGCGGCCGGGCCCGGCGGTGACGCCGTGCCGGACGAACGTGCCCTTCACCTTGCGCACCAGGAAGCGGTCGCCGGTCATCTCGATCGCGTTCCAGGCGTTCGGCAGGCCGATGTTCACCGCGTAGACGCCGGTGCCCTGGCCGCGGATCGCGTACGGGTAGGCGACCAGGCCGCCCGGCGCCACCGGGTTGTTCTCCGGGTAGAAGACCCGCAGGCCGCTCACCCCGGCCCGCGGCCCGCGCAGCGTGATCGCCGCCTGCTCGGTGTCGGCCGCCGCGCTACCGCGGCCGGCGAACGAGTGCAGCACCGTACCTCCGCTGCGCCCGTCCTCGTCGCGGTGCGGCACGGAGGAGGCGCCGCGCAGCTCGACGCCGGCCGGGACGACGAGCCGCCCGTCGAGGCGGTACCAGCCGGCGGGCAGGTACACCACGCCGCCGCCGTCGCGCCCGGCCCGGTCGAGGACCCGCTGCACGGCCGCGGTCGCGTCCCGGGCCGGCAGGTAGCCGTTGCCGTGCGGGGCGGCGCCCGCGTCGTAGAAGGCGGAGCGCGCCGGCCCGAACGCGACGGGATCGGCGGACACAGCCGGCGGCTGGCCGGACAGCTGGTACACCGTGCCCTCGATCGGGCCGTCGACGCGGCTGGCGGTGAGCTTCACGTAGCCGCCGCCGTGGTTGACCACCGCGCCCTGCAGCGAGGCGAACGCCATCGCCAGGCCCCACCGCGCGTCGAACTGATCGACGAGCAGCGCCACGTCGGTCCGCTCGATCCGCACCCGCTCGAACACGCCGGTGAACTCGGCCCGCAGCCCCCGCACGACGTGGATGCCGACCCGGTAGTCCGCGGCGGCCAGGTCGGAGAACTGGTCCCACTCCAGGTCGCCGAGGACGAACCCGGTGCCGTGGGCGCGGGTCCACGCGTCGAGCGCGGCCCGCCGCGGCGGGTTGAAGGCGGCCGGCGCGCCGGCCCAGTAGGCGTTGCTGAACCGGACGTCCTCCCAGGTGCCGACGTCGGCGCCGTTGTACGCCTCGACGCCTTCGAGCAGGGCCGTGCCGCGCACGTTGCGGACCGTCGCCGACTCGTGGGTCTGGCCGTTGCCCGGCGGGCGGCCGCGCTCGTCACGCATGGTGCTGATGCCGATCCCGCGGTACGAGTTGAGCATCGTGACGTCGGCGACCGTGCTCATCATGTAGTTCTCGTCGCTCGCCCAGGCGGAGCCGGGGATCTCGAACGTGAAGTTGTAGGGCACCGGGTCGGTCGCGTTCTGGCGGGGGTACCACGTCGTGAGGCCCACGACGCCCGCGCTGCCGCCGATGCGGAACAGCACCGGGCCGGCGTCGCCCGGCGGGAGGTCGGCCGACACGACCGTGCCGTAGCCACCGTGGCCGCGGTCGGGGTCGCGGTCGGGGTCGCGGCGGTCGCCGCGCAGCGTGCAGAACGCCGGCACCTCGACCGTGGCCGTGACGCGGTAGGTGCCCGCCGGCAGCCAGACCGTGCCGCCGCCGGCGTCGTAGCAGTCCCACAGCGCCGCCTGCAGCGCCGCGGTGGCGTCCCGGCGGCCGGCCGGGTCGGCGCCGTAGGCGGTGGCGTCGAAGTCCGCGACCACCGCGTCCTCGGTGGGGTACCGCGTCGCGACCAGCCGCGGCGCCGGCACCACGTCGCGCTGGTCGCGGATCTGCAGCGCGACCACGTCGAAGGTGGCGCGACCGGTGAGGTTCAGCCGCACGTGGCGGGCGGTGACGGCGGGGAAGCGGGTCCGCGAGGGGCCGCCGCTCGCGCCGTTGCGCCCGACCGCGGTCCAGCCGGTGCCGTCCGCCGAGACCTCGACGGTGTAGTCGGTGGAGAAGCCGCTGCCCCAGTGCACGACGACCTCGTCAACTGGGCGGGCGGTGCCGAGGTCGGCCCGCAGCCACTCGCGCCCGCCGCCGCTGCCGCTGCTCCAGGCGGTCGCCGGGTCGCCGTCGCCCGCCGCGGCCGGGCTGGAGCCCGCGGCGGTGCTGCTGGCGGTGAGGGTCGCGTGGCGGGCCAGGTCGGTGTCGACGGCCGACGCGCGGAACGCCCGGTCGGCGTCGTAGAGCGCCCGCAGCGCCGCCCCCACCCGCTCCTCGGCCGGGGCCGGGTCGTCGAGCACGGCCTGCGCGGCGGCGACGGCGGCGCCGAGGGCGGCCTTGGCGCCGGGCGGGTACTGCCCCTCGCGGGTGCCCTCGCGGGCCGCGTACAGCGCCAGGTTCGCGGCCGCGACGAGGCTGCGCAGGCCGGCCTTGGCGTCGAGCTGCCGCGGTACGACCGTCACCCGGACGGCGGCGATCGTGAGCTCGACCGGGGAGCCGTCGTGGGTGAGGCGGAAGTCGGCGCCGTTGGTGCGGTTGGTCAGCAGCGCGTCGTCGAGGACGAAGTGCTGGGTCTTCCAGGTACCGCTGTCGCCGTAGGTGACGGCCGGCGACGGCTTGAACCGCGACGGGAGGTCGTCGCCGGGGGAGTCGTAGTGCAGGAACAGGGTGCCGTTGCCGGCGTCGAGGTAGTCGACGCTCACCATGACGATGTCGGTGTTGTCGTAGGCGTAGCCGTCGGCGACGTTCATGTAGAGGTAGTTGGTGCCCGGCGGGTCGGCGGCGGCGTTGGTCTGCCAGTAGCCGCGCCCGGCGGTCGTGCCGGTGCGCAGGCCGGCCTCGTTGTCGCCGGCGCGGGGGCTGAGGCCGGTGTCGGTCGCGGCCGGGCCGAGCAGCGCCTGCGGGCCGGTCGTGGTGATCCTGACCTGGGCGATGGTCACGTCGGTGTCCGCGGCGGAGAGTCGCAGCTCGTCGGCGAGCACGGCACCGGGCAGGCTGACCGCCGCGAGCCGCCAGGTGTTCGTCCCGGCGAGGACGGCGACCCCCGTGGTGTCGCCGGGCCCATCGGGATCGCCCGTTCGCAGGGTCAGCTGCCCGGTGCCCTCGTCGCGGTAGGTGACCACGACGACGACCGTGGCGCCGGCGACGCTCGCGGCGTAGCCGGCGTCGGCGGTGACGCCGATGTAGGTGGTGCCCGCGGCGGCCTGGGTCTGCCAGTAGCCGCGGCCGTCGAGGGTGCCGGTGCGCAGGCCGGCCGGGTCGGCGCCGGCCAGTACCCGGGCGCCGAGGGTGACGGGGGAGGGGCCGAGGTCGGCGCCGACGCCGCGCGGGTACATCACCGGTGCGGCCTGTGCGGTGCCGGCCGGTGCGAGGACCGCGGCCACGAGCACCGCGACCAGGGCGATGAGGAACCGTCGCATGGATGTGCCTCCGGGGGTCATGCCTTCACCGCGCCCATCAGCCCGTTGACGATGTACCGCTGCGCCGCGACGAACAGCACAATGACCGGGACGACGACGATGAGTGCGCCGGCCATGAGGACGTTGTAGTGCAGCACCGCGCCGGACTGCAGGTTCTGCAGCGCGATCGGCAGGGTGAAGCTGTCCGGGTCGTTGAGCGACACGCGCGTGAGCAGGTACTCGTTCCAGGTCGGGATCGCGGTGAGCACGGCGATGGTGATCAGGGCGGGCCGGGACAGGGGCAGGTAGATGGTGGCGAAGATGCGCAGCTCGCTCGCGCCGTCGACGCGGGCGGCCTCGCGCAGCTCGCCGGGGACCGCGTCGAACGCGTTCGTCATGAGCAGGATCGACAGCGGCGCGGAGCCGTTGACGAACGGCAGGATCAGCCCCCAGTGGGTGCCGAGCAGGTTCAGCTTGTGCTCCAGCAGCACGATCGGCAGCAGGACGGTGACGCCCGGCACGAACAGCAGCGCGAGGAACAGGCGGTACAGCGCCTTCCTGGCGGGGAAGCGCAGCACCGAGAACGCGTAGCCGGCTGCCGCGTAGATCGCCAGCACCAGCACCACGGTCAGCGCGGTGACCTTGAGGCTGTTCAGGAAGTAGTCGAAGAAGTGCAGCTCGTTCCAGGTCTCGGCGAGGGTGTCCAGGGTCGGGCGGCGAGGGATGAGGTTGCCGCCCGCGACGACCTCGAACTGGTCCTTGAACGCGGCGGAGGCCATCCACAGGAACGGGTACACGCTGATCACGGCGTACAGCAGCAGGAGGACGAAGACGACGCCGCGGGCGACGAACCGGGCGCTCACGTGAGCCGCCGCATGGCGCGCAGGTTGACGAAGGCGAGGATCAGCGCGGCCAGGAACAGCATCCAGCCCAGCGCGCTCGACAGGCCGAGCGTCGGGTTGAGCTCGGACAGGAACGCGTGCTTGTAGGTCTCCAGGCCGAGCACGTTGGTGTGGGTGCCGGGGCCGCCGTTGGTCATGATGAGGAACGTCTGGAAGCCCTGCAGCGAGTCGCGCACGGCGAGCAGCACGACGATCGCGGTGATCGGGCGCAGCAGCGGCCACACCACGTGGCGGGTGGCGTGCCAGGGGCCGGCGCCGTCCACGCGGGCCGCCTCGACGAGGCTCGGGTCGATCGTCTGCAGGCCCGCGAGGTACAACATCATCGCGATCGGCACCGACGACCACACGGTGATGACGATGAGGGTCGGCAGGGCCGTCGACGGGTTGCCGAGGAAGCCCTGCGGCTGTTGCAGGCTGCCGAGCCCGACCGAGCGCAGCAGCAGGTTGATCGCCCCGTCCGGCTGCAGCACGTACATCCACGCGAAGTAGACGGCGATCCCGCTGGTCACCTGGGGCAGGAAGTACACCGAGCGGAGCAGGCCCTTGAGCCGCCGCACGGAGTTGAGCAGGACCGCGAGGGGGAAGCTGACGGCGACGGTGAGCAGCGGTACCGCGACCATCACCCACAGCGTGTTGCGGGCGGCGGCGTGCACCCGCGGCGCGTAGCGCGGGTCGGCCCACAGCAGGTCGGCGTAGTTCTGCAGACCGACCCACTCCCAGGTCGGGGTGAAGCCGTTCCACCTCGCGAAGCTCAGCGAGAAGCCGTAGCCGATGGTGTAGGCGCCCATCACCGCGAACAGGACGACGGCCGGGGCCACGAAGGCGGCGCCCCAGGCGATGTCCGACCGGCGGTAGCGGCGCCGGCGGCGGGCGCTCGGGGCCCGCCGGGTCACCGACGGGCCCTCCGCGATCGTCTCGACCGCCATTATTGTTTTGTCCAGAAGGCGTCGATCTGTTTGGTCATCTCCGCGGCGGCGTCGGCGGCGGACCGTTTCTGCAGCGGGCTGTAGTCCATGAGCACCGAGGCGACGGTGGGCCCGTCGTAGGCGTTGGGGCGGTAGCTCGTGTCGCCCGGGTTGTACGCGCTGGGGCCGGAGCCGAACGCCTTGATCATGGCGCCGATGGCGGGGCCGACGGCGGCGCTGGGGTCGGCGCCGAGGTCGGTGGGCGGGATGTCGAGGGCCTCCTTCGCGAACGTGGCCGACACGTCCGCCTTGGCGAGGTACTTGAGCCACTGGATGGCGCCGGCCCGGTTCTTCGTCGTCGCCGAGACCGACATGCCGGTGAGGGTGAACGGCGCGAGGCTGAGGTCCTTCACGGCGCCGTTGGCCGGTGCGGGCACCGGGAACGTCAGCACGTTGGTGGCGTCGAAGCCGTTCTGGGCCAGGAACGCGAGGGTGAACGTGCCGCCGATGTCGAACGTGGACTTGCCCTGCACGAACGACAGGTCGGCGGCGTCGATGTCGAGGCTCTGGGTGCCCGGCGTCCAGTACGGCGTGACCTGCCCGTACGTCTCCAGCACCTGCACGCCGGTGGGGGAGGAGAAGTTGCTCGCCTTGTCCTTGCCCCACAGGGCCCGGAACTTCTCGGGGCCGAGCAGGCCGTAGGCCATCGGCTGGAGGAACCACTCGAGGCCGGTGGTCGGTGCCTTCAGGCCGACGGTGACGCCGCCGTTGTCGGGGTGCTTGGCCTTGACCTTGGCCAGTACCTCGATGAACTGCTCCCAGGTGGTGGGCGCGCTCGTGACGCCGGCGTCGGCCAGGCGCTGCTTGTTGGCGTAGACGATGCCGAACGTGCCGACGGTGAGCGGGACGCTGTAACGCTGGCCGAGCTGGATGCCCTTCGTCTTGGAGCCCTCCGCGAGGGACTTCTGGTAGTACTCGTCGGTGACGCTGCCGTCCTTGCGCACCTGCGGCAGGTAGCTGTTCAGCCAGGCGTCGTCGACGTCCTTGGCCAGGTCGGTGAGCAGCCCGGCGGCGCCGAAGGCGAAGTCGTCGCCGGTGGTGTGCACCTCGAAGAGGTCGGGCAGGTTGCGGGTCTGGGCCGCGGCCTGCACCTTGGTCACGTAGGCGTCGTCGGGGCCGTACGCCTCGACCTTGACGGTGATGCCCGTTTCCTTCTGGAATCCTTCGGCGACCTTCTGCAGCGCCTTCACGTGCGACTGCTTGAAGGTCCACATGGTGAGCGTCTTGTCGTCCGCGGCGCCGTCGCCGGAGTCGCCGCTGCAGGCGGCGGCCCCGAGGGTGAGCGCCAGTAAGGCGGCCAGTGCTGGCCGCCACGCGCGTGGGTGGGGTGTCATCACGGTGCCCAGCCTTTGGTCCCGGGCGCATCGACTTGCGCCGCTTGACTGGGGAACGTAAATCGAATTGATGTACTGTGTCAACACGCTCTCGGGAAGGCGGTGGTCGATGTCCCCGCTCGCGGCGGCGCCCTGGGACACGGGCGGCGGCACACGGATCACGCAGGTCAGGACGTTCCTGTGCGCGCCGCAGGGCTGCCCGTACCTCATCGTGCGGGTCGAGACGAACCAGCCCGGCCTGTACGGGCTGGGCTGCGCCAGCGACCCGCAGCGCACGCTGGCCGTCCGCGCGGTCCTCGACGGGTACCTCGGGCCGCTGCTGCACGGGCGCGACCCGGGCGACATCGAGGACCTGCACCGCCTGCTGCTCAACAGCGGGTACTGGCGGGGCGGCTCGATCGCCGGCAACGCCCTCGGCGCGGTCGACGTGGCGCTGTGGGACCTCAAGGCGAAGGCCGCCGGCCTCCCGCTGTACTCGCTGCTCGGCGGCCGGGCCCGGCACGGCGCCGAGGCCTACACGCACGTCGACGGCGCCGACCCGGGCGGGATCGCGGACCGGGTGGCGGCGGCCGTCGAGGCCGGCTACCGGCACGTGCGGGTGCAGGTGGCGGTGCCCGGCGTCGACACGTACGGCGCCGGCGGCGGCGGCCGGCAGGGCGTCTGGGACTCCCTGGCGTACCTGCGGCACGTCCCGCCGGCGCTCGCCGAGGTGCGCCGCCGCGTCGGCGACGACGTGCAGCTGCTGCACGACGCGCACGAGCGGCTCACGCCGTCCCAGGCCCGCGAGCTGGTCGCCGCGGTCGCCGACGCCGGGCTGTACTTCCTGGAGGACGCCCTGGCCCCCGAGGACGCCGCCCACTTCGGGCAGCTGCGCGCGGCCGGCCCGGTGCCCCTGGCGATGGGCGAGCTGTTCGACGACGTGACCCGGTTCCTGCCGCTGCTGGAGCAGCGGGTCGTCGACTTCGCCCGGCTGCGGATCCCGACCCTCGGCGGGCTGACCCCGGCCCGCAAGCTGGTCGCGGCGTGCGAGCTGTTCGGGGTGCGCACCGCGCCGCACGGGCCGGGCGACGTCAGCCCGGTCGGGCAGGCCGCCAACGTGGCCCTCGACGTCGCGACGCCCGCGTTCGGCGTGCAGGAGGCGGCGGCGTTCCGCGAGGCCACCCTGGAGGTCTTCCCGGGCGCGCCGGTGCCGGTGCGGGGCGTGCTGTACCCCGCGGAGGCGCCCGGCCTGGGCGTGGACTTCGACGAGGCCGCCGCCCGGCGCTACCCCGCGCCGCCGCCCCTGGAGCACGACCGCTGGGCGCTGCTGCGCGGCGTGGACGGCGCCGCGCACCGCCCCTAACCCAGCAGCAGCGACTGCGGTTGCACCGAGAGGATCTGGTCGAGCACCAGGCACGCGGCCCCGATCGCGCCGACGTCGATGCCCAGCTCGGTCGTCGTCACGACGGTCGGGTGGATCCGCTCCACGAACGGCGAGCTCTCCACGATGCCCGGCACGATCGCGGTGAACCGCTCGGCGAGCAGCGGCCAGATCGGCCCGCCGAACACGATCATCTCCGCGTCGACCAGCGTCGCGGCGGCGCTCACCCCGCGCCCGACCCGCACCGCCCAGCGGTCGATGATCTCACCGGCCGTCACGTTGCCGGCCGCCGCGTGCCGGCACAGCTGCCGCAGGCTCTGCTCCGCGTCGCGCGGCCCGGCCGGCTTGCACTCCGGGCCCAGCACCCCGTGCTCGATCGCCTCGGTGACCAGGGCGTTGGTGGTGCACGCGGCGTACAGCCCGCCGACCTCGCCGGCGTTGCCGGAGAACCCGCGCAGCACCACGTCGTCGACGACCAGGCCCATACCGGAGCCGGTGCCGAGGTAGAAGAACAGGAAGTTGCCGGTGTCGCGGGCGGCGCCGGCCCAGCGCTCGGCGACCGCCGCCGCGATGACGTCCTTGTCGAGCAGGACCGGCAGCCCGGTGGTCCCGGCCAGGTAGTCGCGCAGCCGCACCCGCCCCCACCCGGCCAGCTCGGGCGGCGCGATGACCAGCCCCGACGCCACATCCACCGGCCCGGGAGCGGCGATGCCGAGCCCCAGGACCGTCTCCCGGGCCACTCCCGAGTCGCGGATCAGCGCGTTGATCGACTCACTCATCTCGACCAGCGTGTGGTCCGGGTCGGCCGCCTCGGGTGTGGGCCGCTGGGCCCGGGCCACCACGGTGCCGAGCAGGTCGAGCACCACGAGCGTGACGACCGCCGGGTCGAGGTGGACGCCGACCGCGTAGCGGGCGCCGGCGTTGACCCGCAGCAGCCGGCGCGGCTTGCCGCTGCCGGAGCTTCGGGTGCCCGCCTCGCGGGCCAGCCCGGTGTCGATCAGGCGGCGGCAGATGTTCGACACCGTCTGCGCGGAGAGCCCGGTGACGTCGACCAGCTCCACGCGGCTGAGCCCGTCGGGCACCCTGCGGATCGCGTCGAGCACCACCGATTCGTTGAAGTCGCCCATCCTTGGCAGGTTGGTGCCACGCCTCGTCGGCAGCCGCTTCTCCACGTTCCTCCCAGGGCTTCCTCCATCAAATTGATTTATGATACCAGTGCCGACCACGAACACTCCTCCACCGGTGCCCCGGACGACCCCGCCGATGAGCCCGCCCCGCCACCTTGCCGGCATCCTCGCGCGTCGCCGACGATCCGTCCATGCCGTCACCACTGGTGTTCCTCGACCTCGACGGGGTGCTGAACCCGTTCGCGGCCCCGGCCTGCCCCGACGGCTATGCGGAGCAGGTGTGCTTCGACGGGGAGGGGCCGGTGCGGTACTGCCGGGCCCACGCCGGCTGGGTCCGGGAGCTGGCGGCGGCCGCGGAGCTGTGGTGGGCGACCGGCTGGGGCGAGCACGCCAACACCCGGTTCCCGCCGTTGCTCGGCGTGCCGCCGCTGCCGGTGGTGCGGTTGCCGGCGGTACCGTTCGAGCCCGAGCTGAAGGTTCCGGCGGTCGCCGCCGTGGCGGGGGAGCGGCCGGCCGCCTGGATCGACGACCACCACACCCCGGCGGGGCGCCGCTGGGCGGCGGCCCGCGCGGCGCCGACGCTGCTGGTGCCGGTCGACCCGGCGGTCGGGTGGACCCGCGCCGACGTCGACGCCGTGCTCACCTGGGTCAGCGGGCCTGCGGCCGGCCCGGCCCGGCCGGTGTCGCGGTGGTGAGGGTCAGCGCGTCCGGGCCGGTGACCGGCTAGCCCGCGACGGCGCTGCGGCCGCGCTCGGGCATCGTGGAGTAGTCGGTGAAGCCGACGACGTTGCCCCACAGGTCGGCGACCTCGACGGTCCACCCCGTGGCGACGCGGAACGGGTCGGCGCCCAGCTCGGCCGCGACGGCGCGGGCGTCGGGCACCTCCAGCCAGACCCGCGCCCGCTGCGGGCCGCCGCTGCGGCGCACCAGCAGGCCCGGCGTCTCCGGGCCCAGCCGGAACAGCGCCACGCCGGGCTCGTCGAGGCGGAACGCGAGCGGCAGGCCCAGCGTCCCGCCGTAGAAGTCCACGGCCGCGTCGAGGTCACCGACGCCGAACAGCACGTTGTCGACGCCCAGCACCTCGATCATCGGCTGGCCGTCCAGCGCACGCCGGCCAGCGCGCCGTCGAGGGCGCGGCGGGCGTGGGTGCAGTCGCGCAGCCCGGCCGTTTCGAGGTGCTCGGCGGCGGCCTCGGCGCCGAGCGCGCGCAGGGTCTCGCCGTCGGGGATGCCGACGGCCCGCAGGTCCCGGGCCAGCGCCGGCCCGATGTTCACGAGGTCTTCCAGCTCGGTCACGGTGCGTACTCCTCCAACCCGAACAGTTCGACGGCGTCGTCGAGCGCGTCGGCGAGGCGCCGCAGCCGCTCGGGATCGGCGGCCGCCTGCCGCAGCCGGACCGGCCCCGCGAGCGGCGCCTGCGCGACGCACTCCCGCCCGGCGGCCGTGAGCGCGACCCGCCGCCGGCGCCGGTCGGCCGGGTCGGGCGCGAGCGTGACCAGGCCGCGGGCGGCGAGCCGGTCCAGCAGCTGGCCGAGCGTCGCCGGGTGCATGACCTGCCGCTCGCGCAGCTGCGCGAGCGGCAGTTCCGGCCCCCACTCAGCGACCAGCCGCAGAATCGCCAGCTGCGCACCGGTGAGGCCGTGCCGCTGCTCCAGGTGCCGGTTGAACGCCGCGACGGCCTGGTCGAGCCGGGTCCAGGCACGGATCGCAGCGACCGCGTCGGGACTCGCCACGGAATTATTATGTGGCACATAATACTGCGCGGCAAGCCTACTGCGGCGTCATGTGTTCGGGCCTGCGGTCGCGGCGGATCAGGGCCAGGGCCGGCAGCATCGCGGCGGCGGTCAGCAGGAACGTGGCCGGGTAGCCGGCCGAGGCGACGATCAGCCCCGCCACCAGCGCGCCCGCGGCCATGCCCAGGTCGTAGGCGCTGTTCCAGATCGCGCTGACCGTGCTCTCGCCGCCGGCCGGGACCCGGTTGTACATCAGCGTCAGCGTGGCGTTCTGCAGCACGCCGAAGCCGGCGCCCAGCAGCAGCGCGCCGGCCACCATCGGGACCGGGCCGCCGGCCAGGCCGGCCGTGCCCAGCGCGGCCAGCAGCAGGCCGGGAGTGAGCAGGCGGGACGGGCCGTGGCGGTCGCCGTGGCGGCCGGCGAACCAGCGGGCCGCGGTGGCCGCGGCCGGCTGGGCGAGCAGTGCGGCCGGGGCGACCCAGGCCGGCAGGTCGGCGGCGGCGAGCGGCAGGTACGTGACCAGCACGCCGATCGCCGTCGTGGACGCCGCGAAGATCGCCGCCGGGCGGGTGAGCGCCGGGATGCGCAGGCCCGCGAGGACGCCGCGGTTCCCCTCCGCGGCGGCCGCCGTGCGGCGCGGCAGGCCCGGGATCGTCAGCAGCGCGAGCAGCGTGCAGACGGCGGTGGCCGCGAACACCGGCGTGTACCCCCAGCGGGTCGCCGCCCACACGCCGGCCGGCAGGGCCAGCAGGCTGGTCACCCCGGTGGTCAGCCCGACCAGGGCGAGCCCCTCGCCGCGCCGGCCGGCCGGGATGAGCGTCGCGGTGAGGGCGCCGCCCGCGACGGTGCACACGGCGAAGCCCGCGCCGCGCAGGACGCTGACGGCGACGATCGCGGCCGGCGACGCGTCGAAGGACAGCGCGACGGTCGGCAGGCCGAGCAGCACCAGCCCGGCCGCGAGGGCCCAGCGGTAGCCGGCCCGGGCCACCAGCTGCGGCGTGACCAGCTCGACCAGCACGGTGGCGGCGAGCAGTGACACCGTGGCGAGGCCGGCGGCCGGCCCGGCCAGCAGCGGCACGACGGACAGCGGGAGATAGAAGCCGATCGACGACGCGGCGACCGAGACGAGCCGCAGCAGCAGCGGCGGTGTGACCAGGCGGGGAGCGGTGTCGATGTGCATGTCGACCACGCTAGAGAGGAACCGGGTCACTGGTAAGGTCCAGTTTCATGCCTGTGGAGTGGGCCGGTTCGGGCCCGGAGCTGCTCGTCACGATCGACCGCGCGGGCGGGACCGGGCTGCGGACCCAGCTGGAGGAGCAGCTGCGGGCGGCGATCCGTGCGGGCCGGCTGCCCGCCGGCGAGCGGCTGCCGTCGTCCCGTGAGCTGGCCCGGGCGCTGGGCCTGTCCCGCGGCCTGGTCCAGGACTGCTACGCGCAGCTGCAGGCCGAGGGGTACCTCACCAGCCGCCCCGGCTCGGCCACCCGAGTCGCGGCGGGTGCGGCCCGGCAGAGCCCGCCGTCGATCTCCCGCACGCCGCCGCCCGCGCGGCCGGCGGTCGCCGACTTCCGGGCCGGCGTCCCCGACCTCGGCCTCGTCCCCCGCGAGGACTGGGCCTGGGCCGTGCGCGAGGCCTGCCGGACGATGCCGGACGCCGCGTTCGGCTACGGCGACCCGGCCGGCCAGCCGCGCCTCCGCGAGGTTCTCGTCGGCTACCTGACCCGCGTGCGGGCGGTCACCGCGAGCCCGGAGCACGTCATCGTCTGTGCCGGGATGGCGCAGGCGCTGGCGGTGGTACTGCGGGCGCTGCCCACCGCCGTCCTGGCGGTGGAGGACCCGGGCCCCGGCCGCACTGTGCTGGAGCAGGCCGCGGCCGCCGGCATGACCACGGTGCCGGTCCCGGTCGACGCCGACGGCCTCGACGTCACCGCCCTGCACCGCACCGCCGCGCAGGCCGTCCTGGTCACCCCGGCCCACCAGTGGCCCACGGGCGTCGTGCTGTCCGGCCCGCGCCGGCAGGCGCTCATCGCCTGGGCCCGCACCCGCGGCGGCGTCATCGTCGAGGACGACTACGACGCCGAGTTCCGCTACGACCGGGAGCCGGTCGGCTCGCTGCAGGGCCTCGCCCCTGACTGCGTCGTCTCCCTCGGTACCGTGAGCAAGTCCCTCGCCCCGGCCCTGCGCCTCGGCTGGATCCTCGCCCCCGACCACCTCCTTGCGGCCCTGACCCACGGCAAGCAGCTGGCCGACCGCGGCAGCCCCGGCGTCGACCAGCTCGCCCTCGCCATCCTCATGGAGTCCGGCCGCTACGACCGGCACCTGCGCCGCGTCCGCGCCGAGTACGCCGCCCGCCGCGAGGTCCTGGTCGCAGCCCTGGCCACCCACGCACCGCACGCCCGGGTCACCGGCCTGGCCGCCGGCTTCCACGCCGTGCTCCACCTCCCGCCGGGCAGCGACGAGGCGGAGGTGACCGCCCGGGCCCGCGAGCGCGGCGTCGGCCTGTACGGACTGGGCGGCAGGCACCCGTGCCTGGTGCTGGGCTTCGGCGACACGTCCCGCCACGTCATCGAGCCCGGCATCGCCGCCGTGGCCGACCTGCTGCGGCCGAAACCCGGTGGTGCGGCGCGCGGAGCGGGTGCTATCCAGGTCCGGTGATCGCTGTTGAGTCGTAGCCTGCACACCGACCCGTACCCCATCCGGGCCGGCCGCCGGGCCGGCGCGACCGTGCCCGTGCGGGTCTGCCCGCCGCGGCGCGGGTTCGCGCATCCGGCCGGCGCGGCCGACGTCCTGCGGGTGCTGGACTTCTTCGGGCCCGCCGCCACCTACGGCCTGCGCGGCGTCGAGCTGCGGCAGCGACCGCCGGGCGCGACCGGGCCGGTCGTCGCCGCGCTGCGGGTGCCCGGGCTCGTGGTGCTGTTCGAGCAGCCCGCGCCGCCGTGGGTGCTGCCGGGCCGGCTCGCCGACGACCGGCTCGGGCGCGCGGGTGCGCTGGTCGAGACCGGGCCGGCCGGCACGCGGGTCGGGTGGCCCGGGGACACGCTGCGCGACTTCGTGCTCTTCGACGGGCTCATGCACGAGATCGGGCACCACACGATCCAGCACGCCGCGCGCAAGCGGCACACCCGCGCCATGCGCACCGCCGACCACGAGCGGCGCGCGGACGCGTACGCCGCCAGGGCCCGGCAGGAGTGGGCGGCGCGGTGGTGAGGCTGGTCGGCGACGGCGTGGAGAACCCGGCCAACGCGGCGGCGCTGATCGAGGCCGCGCGGATGTTCGCCGTGCCGTGCGGGTTCCGGGACAGCCGCGGCCTCGCCGGGCAGCTGCCCGACATATCCACAGTGGACACCGATGGGCTGCTCGGGCAACGGATCGTCGCGGTGGACAACGCGCCCGGGGCCGAGTCGGTGTACCGCACCGCGCCCGCCCCGCCCGGCGCCTCCGTCGTGGTCGGCAACGAGCGGCGCGGCATCCGGCCCGACGTCCTGCGCGCCGCGGCGCGGACCGTGCACATCCCCATGCCCGGCCGCGGCGTGAACACCCTCAACGTGGCCACCGCCGCGGCCGTCGCGCTGTACTACCTGCTCGACGCCCACGGCCGCCGCCAGGCCCGCGCACCGCGCCCCGAGTCGCACCGCCCGGCCCTGCTGCTCGCCGCCCTGCGCGACCACGTCGAGGCCGGCAGCTCGCTGCGCTCGGCGGCCGCGTTCGGCTGGCCGGTCGTCACCGTCGACGACCGCGAGAAGGTGTGGTTCGGTACCCCGCGCCCGGTGCGTACCGAGGCCCGGGCCGCGGCCCGCAGCCACCGCAACCCGCTGCGCGTCGCCCCGGCCGGCGACGCCTGGTCCCCGCCGCCCGGCACCCGCGTGGTCGTCTGCGGCCCGGACGTGGACGGGCCGCCCCTGCACCGCACCGAGCTGACCGGCCCCGGCACGGTGCTCGTCGTCCCGGACGGCGACGGCTGGAGCGCGCCACCGGACGCCGAGTTCGCCCGCGTCGCCGTCCCGGGCGAGCCGGGCCGCTACCGCCTGCTCACCGGCATCGTCCTGGCGGAGGCGGCCCGCCAGCTGGGACCCCGGCCCGCGGGCGCCGCCCGGCCGCCCCGTCGCGGCCTGTCGTACGGCAGCGCCCTGGCCCACAGCGCCCCGGAGGCCGACCTGGTCCTGCCGTGGGAGCTGCTGGAGTACTGAATCCGGTTGCGGGCAGGACATCGGCGCGCGTAGGTTCTCCCGGCGCTGTCCGGTGCGAAGGCGACGGCTACTCCTTGGAGGGGCTCCCGGGCCCCGGTGAAGAGACCCGTCCGTCGCCGGCCCTGATCTCGGCCGGCGTGTGGAAGTTTCACCGCCACGGCGGGCCGTGACCGGGCTCCGCGGTCCGCCGTGCAGCCCGGACAGGTGGCGGCGCCGTAAGCTGCGCGCCGTGCGGGTCGCGTTCCGAGGCGCCGGAAGCGGGGTCGGCGAGCTCAGCTGGGGGCAGCGGGAGCTGTGGGGCGGCATGCTCCGCCAGCAGACCTGGATGCCCATGGGCATCGTCGTGCCGCTGCCCGGCGGCACCACGCTCGACGACGTCGCCGCCGAGCTGCGGTTCGTCATGGAGCGCTTCCCGTCGATGCGGACCCGGCTGCGGCTGCGGGCGGACGGGCCGCCGCTGCAGGTGCTGTCCGCCGAGGGGAGCGTGCCGATCGAGGTCGTCGACGGCGAGGACCCCGGGGAGGTCAGCCGGCGACTCCACGAGGCGCCGTTCGACTTCGGGCGGGACTGGCCGGTCCGCACGGCCGTCGTGCGGCGCGACGGCCGGCTGACCCATCAGGTCACCGTCGTGTGCCACCTCGTCAACGACGGCTTCGGCGGCGTCGTGCTGGGCCGGGAGCTCGACCGGTGGCGGCAGGCGGGACGACCCGCCCATCCCGGGCCGGCGCCGATGCCGCCGCTCGAACAGGCCGGGTGGCAGCGCTCGCCGGCCGGGCGGAAGCAGTCGGCGACCGCGCTGCGCTACTGGGAACGGATTCTCAGGGACATCGAACCGGAACGGTTTCCCGGAGCGGTCGACCCGCGGGAGCCGCGGCACTGGCAGGCGGGGTTCACCTCCCGCGCGCTGCACCTCGCGGCGCTCGCCGTCGCCCGGCGCACCGGCACCGACCGCACGACCGTGCTGCTCACCGCGTTCGCCCGGGCCCTCGCCAACGCCACCGGCATCCACCCGGTCGTGGTGCGGGTCGTGGTCAGCAACCGCTTCCGGCGCAGCCTCGCCGACACCGTCAGCCCGGTCAGCCAGCCCGCGCTGTGCGTCCTCGACGTCGCCGGCCGGTCGTTCGACGAGGCCGTGGCCGGCACCGCCCGCCGGGCGCTCGCCGCGTACAAGCACGCCTACTACGACCCGAACGACCTCGACGCGCTGCTGGCCGCCACGAACGTCGACATCGCCTGCTACTTCAACGACCGCCGCCCGCCGAGCCCCGACGGCACCGGCCCGGCGCCGGCCGCCGAGCGGATCGCGGCGGCGCTGCCGCACAGCGAGTTCTGGTGGATGGCGAAGCAGGACCGGCCCAGCGAGCGGCTCTTCCTCACCGTCGAGGACGATCCGGCCACGGTACGGCTGGACCTGTGCGGCGACACCCACCACATCCCACCGGCCGCGCTGGAGGCGTGCGTTCGCGACATGGAGACGCTCACCGTCGCAGCGGCCGGCGTCGCCCCGGGTCGCGCTGCGTCGACCACACGATCCGCCGGCGGGTGACCTGGCCGGCGGCGGGCGCCGGGCTGACCACGGCGGTCCGCGCCTGGGCCGGGACCTTGACCGGCACGTCGAGCCAGCGTGCGGTACACCAGAGGAAGGCCAGCACCGCCAGCCAGCTTGCGCCGCTGAGCATCAGGTAGCTCCAGTGGGCGTGGTGGCCGGCCCAGACGAGCACCACCCACAGCGTGGTCGTCCAGGTCACGTTCACCACCACGAGCGCGGTCGTGGCGAGGCGGGGCAGCACGGTCAGCACCGCGCCCAGCACGACGAACAGCAGCGCCATCATCGCGTACGAGCCCTGGAAGATGGTCGGGCTGGTCCCCGGGTCACCCGGGCCGAACAGCACCAGCGGCCAGATCACCAGGGTCAGGCCGGCCACCGCCGCCATGGGCTTGAGGCTCGCCACGTCGAGGACCAGTGACAGCCGCCGGCGCAGCGCCGGCACCAGCAGCGGCACCAGCGCGAGGTTGCACACGCCGAGGCCGAAGAGGACGAAGAACATCTCCTCCGCGCGCAGGATGCCCAGCGGACCCGGGCCGGCCAGGTGCGGGCCGTGCAGCCGGTCGCCGAAGAGGGTCGAGAAGTTCGTCCACTTGTGGTGCAGGATCTCCCCCAGGCTCAGGTCGCCGTAGGAGTCGGCGACCGTTTCGCCCAGCGAGCGGCGGTCCGGGCCCGACGCCGGCTGCCACACCCCGGCGAAGTGCCACTTCAGCAGCTGGTCGCCGGGCGGGTCGACGATGCGCTGGTACGCCGTCCAGGGCGCCTGCAGGGCCAGCGCGCCCGCGGCGGCCAGGCCGGCGTGCCGCCACGACGGCAGGCGCCACAGCAGGAGCAGCCCCATCGGCAGCAGCGTGAACGCCACGCCCGCGTGGGCCACCAGGCCCGCACCGGCCGCGACGCCGGCGAGGGCCCACATCGAGCGGGCCGGGCGGCCGTAGAACAGCAGCGCGAACGCGGTCAGCGTCATGGCCGCGGCGAGCAGCTTGGGCCAGACGAAGACGCTGTTGTACACGAAGAAGCCGGTGAACATGAACATCGTGAGCACGGCGACGAGCCGGTACCCGCTGAGCCGCAGGACCCGCAGCAGCGCCCACACGGCCGGCAGGCACAGCACCTGCAGGAGCACGGCGAGCGTCTGGTACCCCAGCAGGTGGAACTGGCCCGGCCCGGTGACGGGGGTCTGCATGAGGACCGCGCCGGACTGCAGCGGGGGACGGGCGCTCGCCTGCCAGTCCCAGATCGGCGTGCGGGGATGGCCGCTCAGGACGTTGTCGGCGAAGAACTGCGGCAGGACATTGTCCCCGGTCAGGCCGGTGAGGTGGCAGGCCTCGTTGAGGTCGTTCAGCACCGGGCGCACCGTGCAGCCGAACGTGGCGGTGACGAGGAAGAGCGTCACGAGGTACAGCAGGATCAGCGGCGCGGCCACGTCGACCGAGCCGAGCAGCGCCCGGTACCGGGGCCGCAGCACCAGCAGCGCGACCCCGGCCACGGCGAGCACGGCGGTGAGGTAGCTGTAGGTCTCGCCGGCCGTGCGGCTGGCGAGGTAGATCCAGACCGCGGCGTAGCTGAGCACCGCGCCGACGACCCCGGCGACGGGCACCACGAGGTAGCGGGCGATCAGGTCCCGGCGGGCGAGCTCGGCCCCGGCGACGAGGCCGGGCGCCAGCAGCCAGCCGGCCTGGACGAGCAGCAGCAACGGCGAGTAGAGCCCAGCGGGCACAGCGACCTCCCCCTGGATCGCGCCACGTGCGTGTGAGCGCAACGTATCGACGCGAATACCGGGGCGCGGCACAACGGGGACGAGTTCACCCGCGGCCGCCGCGGCGGGCCCGCCCAGGTGACCGCGGCCCGCCGGACCCCTCACTCGCCGCGGGCGGTGCCCGCCGGTCGCGGTGCGAGGCCCTGGACGTCAGCGCCACGCCGTGACCCGCCGGGCGCGGGGGTGTCCGGCAGCGCGTCATTCCTGTCAGGAATACAAATTCCCCACAGGAATATCGTTCGCCGCGCCCATGTCCCGCTGCACGCGGTTTGCACGACGGCTGCCGGCGCCGCCCCGGACACTGCGGGATCAACACCCTGAGAGGAGGAGAACGTGAGACTGGCCAGATACACGATCCGGGCCGCGGTGGTGCTCGTCGTGGCAGCCCTGCCGCTGGTCGCCGCGGCGCCGGCCGGCGCCGCGAGCGCCGACCGGCGGATCATCGTCTACTCGACCACGAGCTGACCGCGCAGGACGGGACCTAGGTGCCCGGCTCGCCGTCCACCCGCTGCCAGACGACGCGGACGTGTTCCTGGGCGAGCCGGGCCGCCTTCTCGGCGTCGCGGTCGCGGAAGACGTCGAGCAGGGGCAGGTGGGAGCGGGCCACCTCGTCCTCGGCGAAGTACACCATGTTGGAGATCGCGGTGAAGCCGCGCAGCACCGGCTCCACCAGGGTCCACATCCGCGGCAGCAGCGGGTTGCCGGACAGCTCGAACACCGAGCGGTGGAAGGCCACGTCGGCCTCGATGACGCCCGGCCGGTCGCCGGCCCGCGACGCCTCGAACATCCGCTCGACGCTCGCCTGGAGCGCCTCGAGCGCCTCGTCGGGGGCGTGCGCGCAGAACTCGCGGGCGGCGACCGCCTCCAGGGCCTCGCGGACCAGGTACGACCGGCGGGCCTGCTCGTCGCTCAGCTCGGCGACGTAGGTCCCGCGGCGCGGCAGCTGCAGCACCAGGCCCTCGTGGGCCAGCCGGCGCAGCGCGTCGCGGACCGGCGCCTGCGAGACGCCGAACGACCGGGCCATCTCCGCCTCGACCAGCCGCTCGCCGGGCGTCAGGGTGCCGGCCACGATGTCGGCGCGGATCGCGGTGTAGATCTGGTCGCTCAGCAGGCCCGTGACGAGCGGGGCGCGCTGTGGTGTGTTGTCGGCCAACCCAGGTTCCTCCCCGTGCTAACGATAGTCGATTTTATCCGCGGTTCAGTGTGAATGCCGAGGCACGTCGTGGCCGCTGCCGCCGACCAGGAAGTCGAGGTCGGCGCCGCTGCTCGCGGGCAGGACGTGGGCAATGTACAGCGACGTCCAGCCCCGCGTCGCCGGTCGCGGCGGCGGCGTCCAGGCGGCCCGGCGCCGGGCCAGCTCGGCGGGGTCGACGAGCAGGTCGAGCCGGCGCTGCGCCACGTCGATGCGGATCAGGTCACCGGTCTCGACGAGCGCGAGCGGCCCGCCCTCGGCCGCCTCCGGCGCGGTGTGCAGGACGCAGGCGCCGAAGCCGGTACCGCTCATCCGCGCGTCGGAGATCCGCAGCATGTCGGTCACCCCCTGCTCCAGCAGGCGGCGCGGGATCGGCATGTTGCCCACCTCGGGGAAGCCCGGGTAGCCCTTCGGCCCGGCGTTGCGCACCACGAGCACGGTGTCCGCGGTGACCGGCAGCTCGGGGTCCTCGCACACGGCCGCGTAGTCCTCGATCCGGTCGAACACCAGGGCCGGGCCGGTGTGCTGCAGCAGGTGCGGCGAGGCGGCCGAGACCTTGAGCACGGCCCCGTCCGGGGCGAGGCTGCCGCGCAGCACGGCGGTGCCCGCCCCCGGCGGCTGGAACGGCCGGTCGCGCGGGGTGATGACCTCGGGGTTCCAGCAGGTGGCGCCGGCCAGGTTGGCGCCGACCGTGATGCCGGCGACGGTCATGGGGGAGTGGTCGAGCAGGTCGCCCAGCTCGGCCATGAGCGCCGGCAGGCCGCCGGCGTAGTAGAAGTCCTCCATCAGGAACCGGCCCGACGGCATCATGTCGGCCAGCACCGGCACGTCGCGGGTCAGCACGTCGAAGTCGTCGAGGGCCAGCTCGACACCCGCCCGCCCGGCCAGGGCGAGCAGGTGCACGACCGCGTTCGTCGAGCCGCCGAGCGCCGCGTTGACCCGCACGGCGTTCTCGAACGCCGGCCGGGTGAGGATGTGCGAGGGCCGCAGCTCCTCGCGGGCCAGGGCGACCGCCCGCCGCCCGGCCTGGTGGGCCATGACGGTGCGGCGGGAGTCGACGGCCGGGATCGCGGCCGAGCCCGGTAGCTGCATCCCGAGGGCCTCGGCCAGGCAGGCCATCGTCGAGGCGGTGCCCATCGTCATGCAGTGCCCGGGGCTGCGGGACATGCACGCCTCGGCCTCGGCGAACTCGGCGGCGGTCATGGTGCCGGCGCGGACCTCCTCGCTGAAGCGCCACACGTCGGTGCCGGAGCCGATGTCGCGGCCGCGGAACTTGCCGTTGAGCATCGGCCCGCCGGTCACCATGATCGCCGGGACGTCGACGCTGGCCGCGCCCATGAGCATCGCGGGGGTCGTCTTGTCGCAGCCGGCGAGCAGCACCACGGCGTCGATCGGGTTGGCCCGGATGTTCTCCTCGACCTCGATCGACAGCAGGTTGCGGTACAGCATGGTGGTGGGCCGCATGAGCGCCTCACCGAGCGACATCGTGGGGAACTCCAGCGGGAACCCGCCGGCCTCCCACACCCCGCGCTTGACCGCCTCGGCGACCGAGCGCAGGTGGGCGTTGCACGGGGTGAGCTCGGAGGCGGTGTTGGCGATGCCGACGACGGGCCGGCCGTCGAAGACCTCCGACGGGAAGCCCTGGTTGCGCATCCACGAGCGGTGGATGAAGCCGTTGCGCCCCTCGGCGGCGAACCATTCCGCGCTGCGCAGGCCAGGCATCACAGCACCCCGAACGTGGCGAGGGCCTCGGTGCTGGACATGCCGCCCTCGATCGCGGCCCGCACCTTGTTCTCGCTGGTCGCCTTGGCCAGGGCCAGCTCCAGCACCTCGTCCTCGACGTCGGCGGGCACGATGACGACGCCGTCGACGTCGCCGACGACGAGGTCGCCCGGGTGGACCGCGACCCCGCCGATCTCGATCGGGATCCGGTAGTCCACGACCCTGGCCCGGACCGCGGCGTCCTGGGCGTAGGCGCCGCGGCTGAAGACCGGCCACTGCTGGGCGAGCACCCGCGGGGTGTCGCGGTGGTAGCCGTCGATGACGGCGCCGGCCGCGCCGCGCATGCGGGCGGTGGTGGTCAGCAGCTCACCCCAGGCGGCGCACTCCAGCCGGCCGGAGCGGGCGAGGTACACCTCGTCGGGCTGGAGCTGGTCGAGGGCCTCGGTCAGCCGGCCGAACGGCCGGTCCTGCGGCCCGAACGCGTCGGCGATGAGCACCGGCATGGCGCGGCCCACGAGCCGCATGCCGGGGTCCAGCGGACGGACGTGCGGGGGCAGGATCTGGTGCCGCCGGCCGAGCTGGTCGAGCACGTCGCCCAGGACCGGGGTGTACAGCAGCTGCTTGATGCGGTCGAACGAGACGCCGGTCATCGGATTCCTTCCGTGGATACTCCGGCCTTCAGGCCGGGGAGGAAACGGAACCCCTGCGGAGCAGGGCAGCGAAAGCCGGTCCGCCGCCACGGCGGGCAGGCGTCTACCCGCGCGTCACCGTTAGGTTCACGAGATAGGCCACTATCGTGTGGGCCGTGGCCGGGGCCGTGAAGCGGGCGTTCAGATACCGTTTCTACCCGAGTCCCGGGCAGGCAGCTGAGCTTGTCCGGACGTTCGGGTGTGTCCGGCTGGTCTACAACATGGCGTTGCAGGCCCGTACTGAGGCGTGGACGCTGCGGCGGGAACGGGTCGGTTACAACGCCACCAGCGCGATGCTGACCGGGTGGAAG
>NZ_JAHYSG010000142.1 GCF_022095675.1 Dactylosporangium sp. AC04546
ACCAGCACCCATGGCCGCAGCCACTGCCACCCACCTGGGCCGGCCAGCTCGGCGGGACCCGACCAATCCCGTACGTGCCCGTCCGGCCCGAGGTGGTCGTCGAAGTCGAGGTCGACTTGGCGTTCGGCACCGAAGCCCGTCGCTGGCGGCACCGGACGAAACTCGTCAGGGTGCGCGCCGACCTGTCGCCGTACGACGTAGCGCGAGCCGCCGCGTTCTAATTAGAGCTGCAAACTCCCGGCCGCACATCAGCGCTTGTCCAGTCCCAAGGCAGCTCACCAGGTTGCCCCCTCGGGACCTGGCAGGTCCCTACTCGCACTTATCGCCACCGCCGCTGCCCCGTCTCGGCACCGACGCGAACCGCAGGTCACCGATGTCGAGACCGTGCCGATGCAACAGCTCCTGCAACTGCGACGTCGTACACCACCGTTCGCCGCCCCACAGGTCGACAACCCGGTTCCACGACCGGGGCCCCGTGCCATCGCGGTCGAGCCACACCGACTCGACCGTCCACCCACTGGCGTGCAGCACGGTCCCCACACCGCAAGTGTTGGTTCGCATCGGTTCTGATCCGGTGATCGTTCGGGAGCGGCTGCGGATCAGATTGGTTGAAAACGTTCCGGCGGTGCCGCAGATACCGGCTCAGCGCCCGGGCGGTCTTCGGCCCGAACCGCACCCGCCGGTCCTTGGCGCCCTTGCCGTGAAAGCGCACCGACTCGGTGTTCAGGTCCAGGTCGGTCAGCAACAGATTGCCGACCTCGGACAGCCGGGCGCCGGTGTTGTAGTACAGCCGGATCAACGCCTCGTCGCGCAGGTTCACGAACGACTTGCCCTTGCACGCGTCGAGCAGCTTCTTCGTGTCGTCGTCGCGCATGACCGGGATGAGCTTCTTCGGCGTCTTCGGCTGCTTCACCCGGTCCATCGGCGAGCGGTCCATCTCGTCCTCGTCGACGAGGTACTTGAAGAACTGCTGCAGTCCCTTGTGCTTGTTCAAGGCGGTCGCGGCGGAACGGGTCTCGATCACCCAAGCCTGGAAATGCTCGACGTGCGCCTTGGTCACGTCGGTCGGGTCCTCGGCCGCGTCCTCCGCGTCGGGGTCCGGGGAATGCTCGCCGAGATACCGGCCGAGTTGCGCTGCGGCGAGCAGGTAGTTGTAGCGGGTGGTCTCCGGATGGTTCGCGGCGCGCAGGGTCCGGTCCCAGTCGCGGAGGTGTCCGGGCCAGTCGCCGGCGAGGCCTTCGGTGAGCTTTTCGATCTTGAGCAGGGGCATCTCGTCACCCGTCGAGTCAAGGGGTCCAACAGCGGCGTGCTCGACCTCGACGAACTGCTCACACACGAAAAAAGGGCCTCCGCAGGCTTGTGACCTGCGAAAACCCTTGCGCTGTCGGGACGGCGGGATTCGAACCCACGACCCCTTGACCCCCAGTCAAGTGCGCTACCAAACTGCGCTACGTCCCGGTGCTTCCGCAGCTCTCGCCCGCGGCAGCCAGCACACCATACCGTATCGCCCTGCCACCCCGCGCAGGAGTATCCCCCACCCCACCTACGCTCGATGGGGTGCGGATTGACCTCGTCACCCTGGTTGTTGCTGAGTATGACCCCGCCATCGACTTCTTCGTCGGCGTCCTGGGGTTTGAGCTGGTCGAGGACGTGCCCTCGGTCACCACCGACGGGCGACCGAAGCGGTGGGTTGTCGTCCGGCCGCCTGGAGGTGGGACGGGGCTGCTGCTCGCTCGGGCCGACGGTGAGTTCCAGGAGCAGCGGGTCGGCGACCAGGCCGGCGGACGGGTCGCGTTCTTCCTGCGTGTCGACAACTTCGACAGCTGGTACAACACCTTAATCAAGAAGAATGTTCAGTTTGTTCGTGAACCGAAAACCGAGAGCTACGGCACCGTCGCCGTGTTCAGAGACGTTGCCGGAAATCTCTGGGACCTGATCGGCGATTAGCGGGAAACCAAGACCACAACCTGCCACCGCGAGGGTGAAGCGGCCCCCGAACCCAAGGCGGGAGTCGCCCAGGCAGACCAGCAGACCGCCTGCCGGTGCGCCCGACGCCCGTCGATCCGAACACCGGGCACGACCTGGGACAAAGCTTCCAATGGTGACCCGCGCGGCGCTACCCTAGCCGCGAACCGCTCACATCTGCACTGGCACAGCCGAATGGATCCGACGGCCAGGAAAGGCGGTGACGGCGGCCGGTGGAGCAGACGGAGCGCGGCGTGCGCGGGCTGGTGGCCGTGTACGGGCTGCTGCTGGCCGCGGCCGTCGCGTGGGGCGTCGCCCGGTTTGCCGGGGCCGACCCGCCGACCGTGTTCGGGTGGCTGCCGGGAGCCCTCGGGATCGCGATCGGTGCCGGGTTCCTGCTTCGGGCCTCCCGCACGAGCAGTCTCTCCGCGGCTGGGCGGCGGTTCTGGCGGCATATGGCGGTGGCCGCGTTCCTCATCGCGCCAGCCACGAAGCCGCTGACCGAGGCGAGTCTGGGCGGGCGGCGGACCGGGCCGGTGCTGACCGGGGCCGTTGTGTTGCTGAGTGTCGCGCTGCTACTGGTGTTGTGGGCCCTGCTGCGCCTGCCGACGCGCAGCCGGAGCCGGGGCGACTGGCTGCGACTCGGCCTGGACGCGGCGACCGTGCTCGTCTGTTCGGGGACGTTTCTCTGGTACTTCGTGCTGCGCCCGCTGGTCGAGACCGACGCGCAGCTGCCCAAGGTCCTCGGGATGCTCGTCCTGAGCCTGTTGTGCCTGCTCGCCGTGCTCGCCGTCGTGAAGCTCATCCTCGTCGGCACGGGTGCGGTCGACATGGTCGCGCTGCGTGCCCTCGGTGGCGTGGTGTTGCTCGGCGCGGCCGGGTCGGCGCTGGTCCCCGTGCTGCAGGACCCGCGCCTTGCCGGGGTGTCGAACACCATCACCACCCTGGAGTCGGTGCTCGTCGCGATCGCGGGCGTTGTGCAGGCACGCCGGGCCGTGCCGATGGCGGCGCCGCCCGCCCGGCGCCGGCCGTACAGCGTCATGCCGTACTTCGCTGTCGCGGCCGTCGACGCGCTGCTCATCGGGGTCGCCGCCCGTGGGGAGAGCGCGATCCCGGTCGTGGTCGGCGCGGTCGCGGCGACGGCCGCGGTGGTGGTGCGGCAGCTGCTCACGTTCCGGGACAACAACGCACTGCAGCGGCTGCTGCACGAGCAGGCGACGCATGACACGCTGACCGGGCTGCCGAACCGGGCGCTGTTCAACGCGCGGCTGGAGTCGGCGCGGACGGCGGTGCTCGTCGATCTCGATGACTTCAAGGCGGTCAATGACACGCTCGGCCATCCGGTCGGTGACGCGCTGCTCGTGGAGGTCGGGCGGCGGTTGACGGCGGCGGTGCGCAGCGAGGATCTGGTCGCGCGGCTCGGCGGTGACGAGTTCGCGGTGCTGCTGCCGGATGCTGAGTGTGACGGTGTGGCTGAGCGGATCCTGGCCGCGCTCGGGGAGCCGGTGCGGGTGCACGGGCACGTGCTCACTGCCGGGGCCAGCGTTGGGGTGGCGGTGCGGGAGGCGGGTGAGGACGCGCACGCGTTGCTGCGTCATGCCGACATCGCGATGTACGCGGCGAAGCAGCGGGGTAAGGGGCGTTCGGCGCGGTACACGCCGGATCTGGCGGGGTTGTTGACCACGCCCGAGGCGGAGACGCGGGTGCGTGAGCTGCGTCGGGCCCTGGCGGCCGCGGATGGGGTGTCGCCGGTGACGCTGGAGATCGGGCGGGCGATGCTCGTTGCGCCCGGGTTCGTGGCCGATCTGGTGAGGGTCCTCGCTGAGGCGGGTGTGCCGGGGAGGCGGTTGACGCTGGCGATTCCGGCTGCGCAGCTGGCCGACGATGACACGGTACGGGCGGTGTTTGCGGAACTGCGGGCCCACGGCGCGGGGCTGGCGCTGGACCACACCGGTTCGCGGCAGGTGCGGCTGGACTTGCTGGCGGCGCTGCCGTTCACGCGCGTGATTCTCGATCCGGCGTTCCTCGCGGCGGACGGGAACGGGAACGGCGTGGGAAACGGGAACGCAGGGGGAACCGGGATCGGGAACGCAGGGGGAACCGGGATCGGGAACGGACCCGGAAACGGGGTCGCGGCGGGAACCGGGACGGGGATCGGACCAGGAAACAGGAACGAGATCGGGAACGGACCCGGAAACGGGATCGCGGCGGGAACCGGGACGGGGATCGGACCAGGAAACGGGATCGCGCCGGGATACGGGACCGGGATCGGACCGGGAACCGGGAACAGCGCGGGAAACGGCCGGGATCGGGCGCTCCTGGACGCCCTGCTGCAGTTCGCGCAGGACACGGGCGTCGAGTGCATGGTCGCCGATGCGGAAACCCTGCCAGCGCAGACGGAGAGCGCTCTCCAAAATTCGTCGTGACCTCTTGACAGCCGGGCCCCGGGGCGTGAGGCTCAGTCCTTGGAGAGCGCTCTCCCGGTACCGTGAAAACCGCCCCGATCGCTCCGCGGCCACCGCCATGCGGCCCGGAGCCTGACCCCCACCGGCCGGACCACCGCACCCTCGCGGTGGCGCTGGCGCCTGCCCTGACACCGGGAGCACAGCATGCGAACCGCCGTACCGCCGACGGCCCTCCGCCACCGGCGCCGAACTCTGCTCATCGCCGCCGTCGCCACATTCCTGCTGCTCGCGACGTACGCGGTGACGACCACCCTGACCGCCAACGCCGCCGACACGCTCATCTCGCAGGGCAAGCCGGCCCTGTCGTCCTCCGACGAGAACGGCGGCACCCCCGCATCGGCCGCCGTCGACGGCAACACCACCGGCACCCGCTGGTCCAGCGCGGCCGCCGACCCCCAGTGGCTGCGCGTCGACCTCGGCGCGACCGCGAGCATCTCCCAGGTCAAGCTGTACTGGGAGACCGCCTACGCCACCGCGTTCAAGATCCAGACGTCGCCCGACGGCAACACCTGGACCGACATCAAGACGGTCACGGGCGCGACCGGCGGCACGCAGACCTACGACGTGACCGGCAGCGGCCGGTACGTGCGCATGTACGGGACCGCCCGCGCGACCGGCTACGGCTACTCCCTGTGGGAGTTCCAGGTCTACGGCTCGTTCGGCACCGATCCCACCGCGGGACCGTGCAACACCGCCGTGAACGCCGCGCAGGGCCGCCCGGCCGACGCGTCGAGCACCGAGAACGCCGGCGCCAACCCGGCCTCGGCCGCCGTCGACGGCAACGCCGGTACTCGTTGGTCGAGCGTGTTCAGCGACCCGCAGTGGCTGCGTGTGGACCTCGGCTCGGTGCAGAGCGTCTGCCAGGTGACGATCAACTGGGAGGCCGCGTACGGCAAGGACTTCCAGATCCAGACGTCCACCGACAACGCGAACTGGACCACGATCAAGACGGTCACCGGTGGTACCGGCGGCAACCAGGTGCTGTCGGGCCTGTCCGGCTCGGGGCGCTGGCTGCGGGTCTACGGCACGGCTCGCGGGTCCGGCTACGGCTACTCGATCTGGGAGCTGGTCGTGAACGTGGGCGGCACGGCGCCGACGTCGAACTCGCCGTCGCCCTCGACGTCTCCCAGTGGGCCGCAGCTGCCGGGCGGCGGTGACCTCGGCTCGAACGTGATCGTGTTCGACCCGTCGATGTCGAGCGCCTCGATCCAGGCCAAGCTCGACGAGATCTTCACCCAGCAGGAGCAGGCCCAGTTCGGCCCGGGCCGCTACCAGTTCCTGTTCAAGCCGGGCACCTACAACGGCCTCAACGCCCAGATCGGCTTCTACACGTCGATCAACGGCCTCGGCCAGAACCCGCAGGACGTGAAGATCAACGGCGACATCACCGTGGACGCCGGCTGGTTCGGCGGCAACGCCACGCAGAACTTCTGGCGCTCGGCCGAGAACCTGTCGATCTACCCGGTCAACGGCGTCGACCGGTGGGCCGTCGCCCAGGCCGCGCCGTTCCGGCGCATCGACGTGCACGGCGGCATGACCCTCGCCTCGCCGAACTGCGGCTGGGCCTCGGGCGGCTACATCGCCGACAGCCGGATCAGCGGCAACATCAACCCCTGCTCGCAGCAGCAGTGGTTCACCCGCGACTCGACGATCGGCAGCTGGAACGGCTCGGTCTGGAACATGGTGTTCTCCGGTGTGCAGGGCGCCCCGGCGACCAGCTTCCCGAACCCGCCGTACACCACCGTCGCGCAGAGCCCGATCAGCCAGGAGAAGCCGTACCTGTACGCCGACGCGAGCGGCGCCTACCGGGTGTTCGTCCCGTCGCTGCGCACCAACTCCAGCGGCGCGACCTGGATCAACGGCCAGACGCCGGGCACGTCGCTGTCGATCAACCAGTTCTACGTCGCCAAGCCGGGCGTCACGGCCGCGACCCTCAACCAGGCCGTGGCGCAGGGCCTGAACCTGCTGTTCACGCCCGGTGTGTACCACCTGAACCAGACCGTCAACATCAACCGCGCGAACACGGTCGTCCTCGGCCTCGGCTACGCCACCATCGTGGCCGACAACGGCGCGCTGCCCATGCAGGTCGGCGACGTCGACGGCGTCAAGATCGCCAGCCTGCTCTTCGACGCCGGCCCGACGAACTCCCCTGCCCTGCTGCAGGTCGGCCCGGCCGGTGCCACCGGCAACCACGCCGCCAACCCGAACCTGCTCTCCGACGTGTTCCTGCGCGTCGGCGGCGCCGGCGCGGCGAAGGTCACCAACGCGCTCGTGGTGAACAACCACAACACGATCATCGACCACATCTGGTCGTGGCGCGCCGACCACGGCGACGGGGCCGGCTGGACCACCAACCCGGCCGACACGGGCCTGGTCGTCAACGGCAACAACGTCATGGCGTACGGGCTCTTCGTCGAGCACTTCAACAAGTACAACGTCATCTGGAACGGCAACGGCGGCCGCACGATCTTCTTCCAGAACGAGCTGCCCTACGACCCGCCGAGCGCGGCCGCCTGGTCGCACGACGGCATCGTCGGCTACGCCGCCTACAAGGTCGCCAACAACGTCACCTCGCACGAGGCGTGGGGCCTGGGCAGCTACTGCGTGTTCACCAGCGATCCTTCCATCGCCGCGTACCACTCGTTCGAGGTACCGGTGAACCCGAACGTCAAGTTCCACAGCGTGCTGACCGTGTCGCTCGGCAAGGGCTCGATCACGCACGTCATCAACGACACCGGGCCGGCGGCGCAGGCCTCGAACGTCGTACCGTCCAATGTGGTGAGTTTCCCGTAGGTTCCGTTCGATAGCGGGGCGGGGGCCGGCCGCGGCCCCCGCCCTGTACTGCTCAGCCGGTCAGTTGTCCCGCGGCCGGTCGTAGGTCTGGTGGACGCCGGGGACACGGTCCTCGATCACGAACGTGGCCCGGGTGTGTGCCGCCGCGCCGGGCGCGCTGACCACGGGTACGACTCGGAAGTCCGCGGTCAGCAGCTCGGGCGTGATCGTCGTGCGGACGTAGCCACGCTGCGCGTTGTAGAACTTGACGTGCGGGTTGAGCTTGACGGTCGCGTTGTCGGCCGGGTCCGAGTCGGCTCCGTCACCGCCGCTGGTGATCGACGAGCAGACCAGCTCGGAGCCGACGACGGGCGCGGCGGGGTCGTCGAAGTCGAGCTTCACGTCGGCCGCCCAGTGCGTGTGGACGTCGCCGGTGAGCACGACGGGGTTGCGGACCCCGGCGTCGATCCAGCCCTGGGTGACCCGCCGCCGGTTGGCCGAGTACCCGTCCCAGGCGTCCATCGACAGCCGCTTGTCCGGGCCGTCGAGGGTGTCGCGCTGGGCGAAGAACACCTGCTGGCCCAGCACGTCCCAGCGCGTGCCGGAGCGGCGCATCCCGTCGAGGAGCCAGCGTTCCTGCGCCGCGCCGGTGATCGTGCGCTCGGGCGCCGCCGCCTCCGGGCACACCTTCGAGCCGTCGCCGCAGGCCTGGTCGTCGCGGTACTGGCGGGTGTCGAGCATGTGGAAGTTGACCAGCGCGCCCCACCGCACCCGCCGGTACAGCTGCAGGTCGATCCCGCGGGGCACCGAGGTCCGGCGCAGTGGCATGTTCTCGTAGTACGCCCGGAACGCGGCGGTTCGCCGGGCGAGGAAGTTCGGCTGCGGGATGTCCGGGCGCTCCGGCACCTCGTCGGCCCAGTTGTTGTCGACCTCGTGGTCGTCCCACACCACGACCCAGGGCGCGACGGCGTGCGCCGCCTGCAGGTCCGGGTCCGCCTTGTACTGCGCGTGGCGCTGCCGGTAGTTCGCGAGCGTCTCCGTCTCGGGGCCCTGGTGGTCGCGCGGGTTGCCGCCGGGCGCCACGTAGTCGCCGGCCTTGTACTCGTACTGGTAGTCGCCGAGGTGCAGCACGAGATCGGGATGGTCCTCGGCCAGCCGGCGGTACGCGGTGAAGTACCCGTGCTCGTACTGCGAGCACGACGCGAACGCCATCGCCAGCGACGGCACAAGGCTCGACGGGTGCGGCGCGGTCCGGGTCCGGCCGGCCGGCGACAGGTAGCGCTCGACCCGGAACCGGTACCAGTACTCGCGGTTCGGCCGCAGCCCGGCGAGCTCGACGTGGACGCTGTGTCCCCACTGCCGTACGGCGGGACTCGCGCCGCGCCGGACGATCCGGTGGAACCGGTCGTCCTCGGCGACCTCCCAGTGGACGGTGAACGACCGGTTCGGCATGCCGCCCATGCCGTCCTCGGCGAGCGGCTGGGGTGCCAGGCGGGTCCAGATCACGAAGCCGTCGTGGTCGGGGTCGCCGGACGCGACGCCGAGGGTGAACGGGTCGGTGGGCAGCGCCTTCGACGGGGTGCCGGCGAGGGCGGGCGGTGCGGGGAGCAGGACGGCCGCCGCGCCGGCGGTCACCCCGGCGGTGAGGATGGTGCGTCGCGTCGCCCCGAAGTTGATCTCTGTCACGAGGTTCTCCTCAGCTCAGGTACGGGCGAAGCCAGCCTCATGAGCCAAGTTGAACTTATCTGCGTCGATGTCCGGATTTCGAACGGAACGCGACGTGAACTCGCCGTGGGCGAGGAGGTGGGCGGGCACCCGCCGGCCCCGTCAGGCCGGTGGCCCACCCAGCGGAAACTGCGCGAGCAGGCTGGTGCCGCCCCCGCGGGGGCTGTCGATCGTGATGCGGCCGCCGAGTGCCTCGACGCGGTCCTTGAGGCCGAGCAGGCCGGTGCCGTGGGCGAAGTCGGCGCCGCCGGTGCCGTCGTCGCGGACCGCGAGGTGCAGGGTCGAGCCGACGGTGTCGACGGTGACGGTCACCGCTGAGGCGTGTGCGTGCTTGGCGGCGTTGGTGAGCGCTTCGGCGACCACGTAGTACACGCTGACCTCGACGTGCTCGGGCGGGCGGACCTGCGTGCGCACGTCGAGGTGGACGGGGACGGGGCTGCGGCGGGCGAGCGTGCGCAGCGCCGTGCTCAGGCCGCCCTCCGACAGGATCGCCGGGTGGATGCCGTGGGCGACCTCGCGCAGCTCGTCCAGCGCCCCGCTCACCTCCCCGACGGCGTCGTCGAGCCTGGCGGCGAGCGTGCCGAACCCGGCGGGCAGTGCCTCCTGGGCGGCGCGCAGGTCCAGGGCCAGCGTGACCAGCCGCTGCTGGGCGCCGTCGTGCAGGTCACGTTCGATGCGCCGGCGGGCGTGGTCGGCGGCGGCGACGATGCGGGCCCGTGAGGTGGTGAGCTCCGCGCGGCTGTCGGCGTTGGCGATGGCGGTGGCGACGAGCTCGGTGAAGTCGGCCAGGCGTTGCGGCTGGAGCCGCCGGTCGCGTGACCCGACGGTGATGGCGCCCCAGACGCGGCCCTCGACGACGATCGGGCTTGCGACGGTCGCGGCGTGCCGCGCGGCCGAGGGCCCGTGGCGTCCCATGACGGTTGTCGATCCGTCGGGTTCGTGCCGTACGATCACGGCTTCCTCGGCCTCGAAGAGCGCGCAGATCTCGTCGGCGACGGCGGTGAACACGTCCTCGGGTCGGGTCCCGCGGGCGACGAGCGTCGCGACCCGCCGCAGTGTCGTCTGCTCGTCGGCGATGCGGCGGAAGTCGCGGTACACCTTGATGTTGTCGAGCGACACGGCGAGCTGGCCGGCGATGAGCCGGACCGCCTCGAGCCGCCCGGCGGTGAACGCGCCCCGGATGAGGCGGTTCTCCAGCAGCAGCATCGCCCGTAGCGTGCCGCGGCTGACGATCGGCACGGCGAGCAGCGCGCAGTAGGCGACGCCGGTGAGGTACGGGTCGCGGGCGAAGCGGTCGTCGCGGGTGGCGTCGTCGACGACGAGCGGCTCGCCGGTCCGCTGGGCGTAGCGGACGACGGACATCGGCTGTGCGCGGTCGCCGCCCGGCGCCGGTCGCAGCCAGTCCTGCCGGTCGTCGCTCCACAGCAGCAGCTGTACATGCGTGGCGCCGGTCATCGCGCTCACCACGCGGGTCACCCGCGAGTGCAGCCGTTCGAGGTCGGTCTCCGAGCTCAGGGCCTGGGAGGCGGCGAGGATGCCCAGCAGGTCGAGTGTCCCGGTCGTCATCACGGCCCGCTGCTCGCCGTTCGCGCCGGGCTCGCCGGGCGGGTGCGGCTGCGGCCCGCGCGCGGGGAACGCCCAGTCGAGCTGGTCGACCTTCGCGGTGGCGCCCCACTCGAGGTACGCCTGGCGCGCCTCGGTGAGCAGGGCGCGGCCGGTGTGTTCGAGGCCCTCGCTGAGGTGGAACCGGGCCGCGCGTTCGGTGATGAGCGCCCGGTGCCAGGGCCGTTGCTGGTCGCCCACCGCGCGCAGGGCCGCGTCGTAGGTCAGGGCGGCGGCGGAGAAGTCCCCGGTCGCCCAGGCCCGTTCCGCCTCCACCAGCCGCAGCAGGTGCAGGAAGTTGCCGGGTGCGTCGGCCGCGCGGGCGGCCAGCCAGTCCGTCATGTCTGCCAGCTCGGACAGGACCGCCGCGCGGTCGCCGTCGTCGCGGTCGCGGGCCTGCCGGGCGAGGGCGAGACCGCGCAGCAGGTAGGCGGTGTCGGTCGGGTACGGGCCGAGGCCGTTGCGCAGCAGCGCGATCGCCGCGGCGCTGTGGCGCTCCAGACCGGCCCCGTCGTCGAAGATGGCGGCCGCGGTACCGCGGGTGAGATGGTCCGGCAACGGCGCGGGCGGCTCCTCGAGCCCGACGTCGGCGACGTGCTCGCCGCGCAGCACCGCGACGAACCACCGGTAGCTGTCCAGCACCCGGCCGGTCAGTTCGTTGCCGGTGCGCCGGACGAACGCGCGCCCGGCCTCGACCTCGGCGCCGAGCTCCGCGAGCGTCGGCGCGACGTCGACCAGCTCCGACACGATCTGGTAGTAGGTGTAGCCGGCAAAGGCGAGGTCGCCGCCGGAGATCAGCTCGTCGCGGGCGTCCCGGCAGGCCCGCACGCCGTCCTCGGCCGGCTCGAACCAGTGGCTCTGCGCGGCCAGCAGCACGCGTGCCCGCGCGGTGCCGAGCTGGTAGCCGCGCGCCTCGCTCTCGGCCAGCAGCCGCCGGCCCGCCCGGTACGCGGCGGCGTAGTCCCCGAGCAGGACCGCGGCGGTGCAGGCGACGGTCGCCGGTCCGATCAGGGCGGGGTGCGGGCCGTCCTCGGCCCAGATCCGCAGCGCCTCCAGCCCGAGCCAGCAGTGGGTCGCGTAGTCCTCGCCGAAGTAGGCGGCGGCGATGACGGCGTTGAGCACGTAGGCGGTGGCGGTGAGCGTGGGGTCCATGAGCTCCGCCCGGTCCGCGTCGGCGGGCCGCTCCAGCCATTCGTGCAGGTATCCGAGCTGACGGTCGAGCTCGGTGGGGAGCCGGTCGGGCTCCGGCACGGAGATGCCCAGCGCGCGCAGCGAGTCGGTGCCCAGCCGGACCGCCTCCGCGAACCGGGTGCGGTGGGTGAGGCTGCTGATCTGCACGCCGGTCGCGGCGGCCCGGTAGACGACGTCGGGGCGCAGCCGCGCGATCGTGCGGTACTCCTCGTCGGCGTCGTCGAGCTGCCCGAGTCCGTACAGCGCCGCGTGGCGGGCGGTGTGCACGTCGGCCAACGCGGCGGTATCCGCCGGGTCGATGAGCGGCAGGGCCGCCGCCAGCGTGGCATCGACGGTCGCCTGGTCGCCGATCGCCGCGGCCTGGGCGGCGGTCTGCCGCAGCAGGGAGGCGACCCGGCGCCGTTCGGCCGGCTCGTGGACCGCGTCGATGACCGGCAGGTAGTGGTCGGCGGCGACCGCGTACAGCTCCGGGACACCGGACAGCCGCCGGGCGATGGACAGCCACAGGGCGCGGCGGCGCCGGCGGGTCATCGACCGTAGGACGGCCTCGCGGGTCTGGTCGTGCCGGAACCGCACGGTTCCGTCGACGCCGGAGCCCATGACGAGCAGCCCCTCGTCGAGCGCGGGGAGGAGCGAGCGTTCCACCGCCTCGGCCGTCGCCCCGGTCGCGGTCTGCAGGAGGGGGACCTCGGCCCGCCCGCCGAGGCACGCCATCGCCTCCAGCACCTGCCGGGACCGTGCGGGCAGGGCCGCGAACCGCGCCGCCAGCAGGCCCGCCGGCTCGGAGCGGTGCAGGTGCCGTTGCGTCGCCGCGTCGTCCCACTGCCAGCCGTCCGGGCCGGCGGTCAGCACGCCGTCGGAGCGCAGCACGTTGAGCAGCTCCACCGTCCGGTGCGGGTTGCCGGCGGTGTACGGGCGGATCGTCGCGGCGAGCCCGGCCGCCCGCGCCGGATCCACGTGCAGCACCTCCGCGACGAGCGCGCCGAGTCCGCGTTCGTCCAGGTCGGTCAGCCGAAGGTGGCGTACCGCGGGCAGCTCCCGCCAGCGGGCCACTGCCGTCGCCAGCGCCGACGCGTCGTCGTCGCGGTACGTGCCGACGAGGAGCAGGCCCTCGACCGGCTCGGCGCTGAACAGCTCGTCGAGGAGGCTGAGGGCCATCTCCCCGGCCCACTGCAGGTCGTCGGCGAACACCACGAGCGGGCGTTCCCGGGAGGCCACCGCGCGCAGGACCTCCGCGGAGGTCTGCTTGACGCGGGCCCGCGCCGTGAGCGGGTCGCCGGTGTCGGGCGGCACGCCGAGCAGCGTCGCGAACTCCGGCAGCATCGCCGTCAGCAGCCCGGCGTTGGTCCCGGCCGCCTCGAGAATGCGCGCCCGAACCTTCGCGAGCGTCTCCTCCGGCTCCGCCAGCAGCAGCCGGCCGAGCGCCCGGAACGCCTGGTGCACGGCGTTGAACGCGGGGTCGCGGCGGTACTGGTCGAACTTGCCGGCCACGAACCAGCCGTCCCGCCCGGCGACCAGCGGCCGCAGCTCGTCGACCAGCGCCGTCTTGCCCACCCCGGCCGGTCCGGTGACGAGCAGGCCACGGCACCGGCCGGCGGTCGCGTCCTCGAGCGCCGCCCGCAGCGCCGCCACTTGCCGGTCGCGGCCGACGAGGCGCGAGGGCGGCAGCAGCCGCAGCGGCACGTCGTGTGCGCCGATCCGCAGGCCGGCGACCCCGCCCGGGCCACCGGCCAGGAGCCGCTCCAGGTCGTGCACCACGCCGTCGGCGGTCTGGTAGCGGTCGTCCGGCTCCTTCTCCAGCAGGTGCATGATGATCTCGGACAGCGGGGCCGGCACGGCCGGGTTCACCCGCGCGGGCGGCTCCGGCACCCGGGCCAGATGGTCGTGGGTGAGCCGCAGCGGATCGCCGGCGCCGAACGGCGGGGCGCCGGTGGCCAGCTCGTACAGCGTCGCCCCCAGCGCGTACAGGTCGGCGCGCTGGTCCACGGCGCGGCCGGTGCGGCCGGTCTGCTCCGGGGCGAGGTAGGCCAGCGTGCCGACGATCTGCGTGTGGTGGGTGAAGTCGGGCCGGATCTCGGCGAACGGCGTGGCGAGGAAGAAGTCCACCAGGCACGGGGCGCCGTCGGGGGCGATGAGGATGTTCGCCGGGGTGATGTCGCGGTGCATGACCCCGCGGCGGTGGATCGCCGCCACCGCCCGGGCCAGCCGGGTGGCGAGGCTGAGCAGCTCACGCCCGGGGAGCGGCTTCGCCAGTCCGGCCAGGGTCGTGTCACCCGCGTCGGCCATCGTGATGGCCCCGGACTGCGACGGCGCGTCGACCAGCTGGGCGACGTCCGGCACCCCGCGCAGCCGCTGCAGCATCGCGGCCTCGTGCTGCACCCGCCGCGGCGCGTCCGGGCCCAGCGGTTGCTTGCGGATGAGCGCATGCCCGGCGGCGACGACCCGGGTGACCCTGGTGTGCTCGCTGTCGTGCACGACCTCGGCGCGGCTTGCGCCTGTTCCCATACGGTGCCTCCACACGCCTCCGGCGCTGGCTACCCCGATTTGTGCGGGACCATCTCATAACACTACGTCGAGGTTCGCAGGGTGCGATAAGTTCAGCTTATGAGTGTTGAGCTGCGCGACCTCGAACTGCTGGCCGCCACCGCCGACGCCGGGTCGCTCACCGCCGCGGCGGAACGGCTGTACGTCAGCCAGCCCGCACTCAGCCAGCGCCTGACCCGCCTGGAGGACCGGCTCGGCATGCCCCTGTTCGACCGCACCGGGCGCCGGCTCGTCCCCAACGCCGCCGGCCGGCGCATGCTCGTCGCGGCGCAGCACGTCCTCAACGAGCTCGGCTCGGCCATGCGCGACCTGCAGGAGCTGCGCGACGGCCACGACCGCCGGGTCCGCTTCGCCGCCCAGTGCAGCACCACCTTCCAGTGGCTGCCGCCCGTCATCCGCGCCTTCCGCGAGCGCCACCCGCAGGCCGAGGTCCGCATCGAGTCCGTCCCCGACGACGCGCCCGTCCCCGCGCTGCTCGCCGACCGCATCGACGTCGCCCTCGTCACCAAGCCGGACCGCGAGATGGACCGGGTGCACCTGACCCGCGCCTTCGACGACGAGATGGTGGCCGTCGTCCCGGCCGACCACCCCTGGGCGGCCCGCCCCCACCTCACCGCGCCGGACTTCGCCGACGCGCACCTGATCCTCTACGAGGCCTACGACCAGACCCGGATCCCCTCCACCCCGCTGCCGCTCCCGCCGCAGGCCCACCCGGCCCGCATCACGACCATGCCCGTCATCACCGACCTGGTCATCGAGATGGTCGCCGGCGGCCAGGGCGTGACGATCCTGCCCAACTGGGTCGCCGCGCCGTACGCCGACTCCCACCGCCTCGCACTGGTCCAGATCGGCGCCGAACCCATGACCCGGACCTGGTACGTCGCCACCCGGCGCGCCCCGCGCTCACCGCTGATGGACGCGTTCGCCGAGGAGCTCACCGCCCAGCTGGCCCGCGCCTGAACAGCGTCCGCGAAAAACCTGCCGGCGCGTGTCAACCGGATGCCGGCCCGCCTGGCACCTATCCGGCGAGGAGGTGTTCATGGCGAGTGATGCGTTCGGGGACCAGCGGCAGTTCAGCGAGTACTTCGCAGCCCGGCGGGACGTGGTGCGGCGCACCGCGTACCTGTTGTGCGGTGACTGGCACTGGGCCGACGACCTGACGCAGACCGCGTTCATGCGGCTGGCCCTGCGGTGGCGCAAGGTACGAGATCACGGCGCGCTGGACGCGTTCGTGCGAACCTGTCTCCTGCGGGCGTACCTGGCCGAGACACGCCGGGCCTGGCGCCGCCGGGAGCTTTCGCACGCCGACGTTCCGGACACGCGGGCCGGGCCGGACGCGATGGAGCAGTCCACGGCACGAACGGCCTTCATCGCGGCGCTGGGCGAGCTCGCGCCGCGGCAGCGGGCGGTACTCGTCTGCCGCTTCTACCACGACCTTGATGTGGCGGCGACCGCCGAGGCGCTGGGGTGCTCGGAGGGAACGGTCAAAACCCATGCGTCGCGTGGGCTGGCCCGGTTGAGAACGCTGCTCGGCGACGACCTGGAGCGGCTGCCGGCGACGATGACGGGGGACGCCCGTGACTTCCTTGCGTGAGCGGTTCAACGACGCCGTGGCCAATCCGGCACCACCGAGCAGGCTCAGCGGCGACGAGGTGTACGCCACCGCCTGGCGGCGCCGGCGGGCACGCATCCGGGTCGCGGCCGCGGCCGGGGCCGGCCTCACGGCGCTGGCCGTGGCGGTGGCACTCGGCGTGGCCGGCGGCGGGCCGAACCGTGGCTCACCCGCACCGGCGGCCAGCGACCCGACGGCATCGCCGGCCACGAGCCCGAGCGGCCAGCCGATCCTCCCCACCGACGGCACCGTCGAGGAGGCCGTGGCGACCGATGTCGACCACCTGTACGCGATCCTGCGGCGGTGTCCCTCCGACGACCCCGCCACATGCGTCAGGGTCCTCTACGGCTCGGACGACGGCGGACGCACCTGGACGGAGCGCAAGCGGGACAACCCCTCGATGCTCACCGTGCTCGCGCCCGGCGTGCTCGGTGCCACGTTCACCAGCAAGGACGTCTCCACCTGGCGGTTCAGCACCGACGGCGGCCGGAACTGGACGGACCTGCGGCAGTCGACGGGCACGGTCCCGGCGGTGCCGAACGGTGGCTGGGCCGCGTGCTACGAGGACAACTCAGGTGTGGCACGGTGCGCCGTGTATGCGGTCGACGGCAGGACGGGCACGGCGAAGATGCTCGCCAGGCAGCCACCGACGATCATCCCGACCGGCATCACGACGGCACGGGCCGGCACCCGGCTGTGGGTCGCCGGACTTGTCCTGCCACGTAACCGCCCCGCGGTCTCCATCAGCTCCGACGACGGACGGACGTGGTCGACGCGCGTGCTCGGGCAGGACGAGGCGGACTATCCGCAGGACATCAACAACCAGTCGGTCAGCGTCGCCACGGCCGACGGCACCACCGCGTACGCCGTCGTGACGATCGTCGTCAACAACGGCCAGAACCGGCTGCTGGTGTACCGCACCACCGACGGCGGGCAGACCTGGCAGCGGGCCGACCCCGCAGGCACCCTGCCGTGGGTCCAGCACGGCGAGGCGTCGTTCGTCACCGCCGACGGCACGCTCGTCGTGCAGACCGTGGTCGACAACCCGGCCGAGTGGTACGCCGGGACCACCGGGACCTATTCCAAACCCGCGCCGGTGACCGGGCTCGAGACCGCCACCGGCCTGGCCCACCCGGTCCGCAACGACGCGCCCGGCGTGTACCTCCTGGTCGACCGGGCGGCGGTGTACACCTCGCCGGACGGACTGCACTGGACCCGGCATCCGGTGTCCCCGTCCTGAACGCAACGGGGCGGGGACCGCGCCTGGTCCTCGCCCCGTTTTTGTCGTACCCATCGGGCAGACTGCGTGGCGTGGACCTGACGTTTGCGTTCGCCGTCCTGCTCGGGCGGCCCGACTTCCCCGCCGGCTCCTACGACGCCTACTACGGCGGCGACACCCTCGACGAGTTCCTGCTCCCGGCCCCCTGGCTGACCCCGGCCGCCCTCGCCTCGTCCGCACCGGTCGCGTTACCGGCCGTCGACGCCTGTTACCTCGACGACGACCATCAGGCCCTCGCCTGGGAGTTCGACCTGGCCGATTCGCTGTTCGCGGTCGAGTGGGCCGACGACGTGCTGCCGGCGGCGTTCCTCGAAGACGTGCGGGCGCTCGACACCGACATGCTCGTGCGCGGCGCCGACCTGGGCGAGCTGCTCACCCGCCACGGCCTCGACCTGACGGCCCGCTCGGCGAAGCGGCTCAACTACCACATCTCGGCGCTGCTGCGCCTGGCCACGGACGGCACCCTGCACGACGCCATGCGCATGGCGACGTTCACGCACCGCCTGCCGGCGCTGGCCTCGTTCGCCCCGGGAGGCATGCGGCGGGTCGAGGAGGGCTGGGAGACGGCGCTGGCCGAGGTCGAGCCGCCGCAGCTGCGCGACCATCTGCGCCTGCACTGCCTGGAGCCGTTCTGGTCGCGGGACGCGGGCGCGTGCTACCTGGGCGCGGACGAGTGGCCGACCGGCACCACGGTCCTCAACGGCCGGCGCAAGCTGCTGGCCGGCTGGGAGTTCGGCGAGGCCCAGTCGGGGGTGGCCGTGGTCGGCTGAGACGGGCGCGCGGCCGTCGCGCAACGTGCTGCCGACCGCGCCGGCACCCGCCTGTCCGAGGTCCGCGCCGGGACTACGCGGGCGGGTCGGTGCCGTCGGCCGTCCGGGTGACCGGGCTGGAACTGGAGTCGGCCGCCGACCACCGCGCCGTCAGCTCGCTCGGGAAGCTGCGGCCGCTGCGCGTCAGCGAGATGCGTTCGTTGAGCAGGAGCACCTCCTCCCGCTGCAGGACGTACTCGACGTCGTGCTCCAGGCTCACCGGCGCGTCCGGGCCGGCCGGTCGGCGGATCTTCGTGCCGTAGGTGCTCTGATCGCGGACGAGGACGCGTTCGCCCAGGAGGCGGAGGCGAACGTGGGTGCGGCTGACGTCCGTGCCCACCGATTCCCCGCCGAGCAGCCGGGCGAGGCTCACCCCACCGGCGCCGGGTGCCCGGCCGACGGCGACCGCCGACCCTTCCGGCAGCGGGAACCGTGCCGCGCAGGCGCCGTCGACGAGCACCTTGAGCTGCGCCACGAGGGGTCGCGGCCCGGCGTCGGTGAGCGGGGTCCGGTGGATCTCGCACGTGGCCACGCCGCCGATCAGCCGCGGGAGCATCACCACGACGCCGCGCCCGTCGTAGAGATGGCAGCGCTGGTCCGCACACCGCCACAGCCGGCTGACCACGTCGAACCGCGGCCGCCGCCGCTCGCCCGCCAGCAGCCCCTGCCGCTTGAACTGGTCCTGTTCCTGAAGCCGGCTCATGTCCGTGTCCGAGACGAACCCCATCTCGACCGCGCGCACCCGGAATGCGCCGTCCTCTCCGGGGATCACCTCGACCACGCGGTCATGATTTCCCTGCAACCAGCCGTATTGATCGCGCCAATTGCGGAAGCGATCGCCGGACACGATTCTGAGTCCGGTCACCTCGCTGATCTCGAGAATGCGGCCGTCAGCGTCCGGCACCACCTCGACCAGGCCCCGGTCACGCCAGCGGCGCAGCCTGCGCAGCCCGTCGCGGTCCCCCTGGTGCAGCCCGGCGCTGAACAGGCTCCCGTCGGCGACCGCATAAAACCGCAGGTCGTCGTCGTTGTCGTGCTGCTGGAGCGCGGTGCGCACGCGCGCCAGCCGGCGGACGTCCGCCGCCGCGGTCCCGCCCAGCCTGGTATTGCGCAGAATATTGGAAAGGTCGAGCACATAGTCGGCGGTGCTGACATCCGCAGTGAGATGATCGTCCACTGAACTCCCCGTCGTCCGGCTCCTGCAGGGTACGCCCGGTAGCGGCACCCGGAATCACTCCGGTAATTTCTGCGCCGGGGCGGGTTCATCTTCCCGGCGTCAATGGATGGAGTCCAGCATGAGTGACTGGGGAACGCTCGACGGAGGAGCCGCGCGCGCCGCCGACCCGCCGCCGCGCCCGACCGCAGGACGCGACGCCTGGGGCGTCCTCGACGGACGGCCGGCGGCCCAGCCCGGTCAGGCCGGCGCCACCGTGCCCCGGCAGGCGGCCCCGAACTCGGCCCGTCCCAGCCCCGAGGCGACCGCCTCGGTGCTCAACGCGGGCGACACGGTGTGGGCGAAGGTCGAGCGGACCAGCACGACGCTCGGCGCCGGGCAGGTGGTGACGCTGGTCGCGACGCCCGCCGACGGCATCTACGGCTGGCGCCCGATCCGGATTCTCGACCCGGCGCGGCTGACCGCCGAGGTGGTGCCGGTGCCGCAGGCCACGTTGGCCGCCGGGGTCGGCGACGACCCGCTGACGCTCTACCGCCCCGACGCGCCGGCCGCCCCGGCGGGCGTCCCGCGGGCCATGCCGTTCCCGGCCGGTGTCGACCCGCACCTGCGGTCGCTCGTGGACGACGGCCTCGCCGACGTCCGGGAGCGGTACGAGCGCAAAGCGGCCGACGCGAGCGCGCACGCCGAGCGGCGGGTCCGCGACGCCGCCGAGCACTACCGCGCCGCCGCGGACCAGCGCATCGGCGAGGTGGAGCGCCAGGCCTGGGCCGACCAGGACGATCTGCGCCGCCGCATCTCCGAGCAGGAGCAGCGGATCCGCGACCTCGAGGCGACCGTCCGCCAGCTGCGCCAGGGTGGCGGCGCCGGGTACGGGTTCGGCGGCGCGCTGCTGACCCTGGTGTCGCTGGCGTTCGCGGCTTGGACGGTGTCGTGACCACCCCCGGCGAGCCGGCGGCCGCCGCGGCCGGACCCGCACCTGAGCCCGAGCAGGTGGAGGAGCCGCTCGCGCCGCAGAGCACGCCCGGCGACGAGGAACCTGCCGACGAGGAGCACGACGACGAGGCGGCCTTCGACGGAGACGGAGAGCCCGAGGCCGACGAGGAGGACGACGAGCCGGAGGAGACGCCGGGATTCGCGCCGGTGGTCCGGCCGCGCGTCACGGTCCACTGGCCCGCCGGCATCGCGGCGCCCCTGCACGAACTGCCACGCGAGGCCCTGCACCAGCCGATGAGCGCGCTGCACAGCCTCGCCGAGGTGCTGGGCACGATGTTCCCCGACACCGGCGCCGGCAGCCTGCTGCCCGACGGGGTGCGCTGGAGCCCCGAGCACGGCTGGCAGTTGCTCGTGACGCCGCCCTACGACACCGCCGGCCTGCTGTACGCCGGGATCGGCTCGTTCGACGAGATGTCGCTGCAGGTCGGCTGGCGACGGGACCAGCAGTCGCTGGCGGTCGCGCTGACCCACGCCGCGTTCGGCCGCCGCCCGGCCGACCCCGGCGAGATCCGGCGGCTCGCCGACGTAGCGGCGGGCGAGCTGCCGGCCGGCTTCGACGCCGTCGTCAACCTGCTGCTGCGCGAGCACGCCCGGGCCGGCGACACCGGACCGCTGCGCTCGCTGGCCGAGACGCTCGGCCGGCGACCCGCGGGCCCGGTCGCGGCCCGCTGCTACGTGGAGACCGGGGTCGGTTCCAAGAAGGCCCGGGGCCGCGGCGAACTCGACAACGAGGACGTCACGATGAGCTCCGTCACGGCCGACGGGTACCTCCGGCTCGGTCTCTTCGACGGGGCGACCGGCGACGGCGACGGCAGCGGCCGGCTCGCCGCGACCTCCGCCCGCGACCGTATCGGCGCGGCCTGGCCGGCCGGCACCGCCCCGGCCAAGCTGCTGCACGAGGCGGACACGGCGGTCATCGCGGCGACCCACGGATGCACGACCTCCGTACTGGTCGGGGTCGAGCGGTCCGGCCGGGCGGAGCTCGCCTCGGTCGGCGACTCCTCGGCCTGGCTGCTGCGCCGGACCCGCGGCGACGCGTTCCACGCGTGGCGGCTCACGCCCTCGCACACGGTGTTCGCCGCCGCGCTGCGCGCCGCACACGGCGCACGGGGCGGGTACTCACAGCTCACGCACTACCTGGGCGGCGCGGCGAACGAGCCGTTCACCGCCGAGTTCGCCGTCTGCCCGGACGACCTGCTCGTCCTGACCTCCGACGGTGCCACCGTGCAACGGGCCCGCAACGAGTGGTTCGGCGACGTGCTGTGCCAGCTCGCCGCCGAGCACGCGCGCGACGACCGGCCGCTCGGCGCCGCCATCGCCGCCGATCTCGTCACGCGAGCCGAGCAGCACGGCGGGTTCGACAACGCCACCGCGCTGGTCGCCGAGTTCAAGTCGAAGTGAACACCGCAGAGACGCCACGAGGAGTCGGTCATGCCACAGCTGGAAATCGTCGTCGATCCACAGCGGGTGGCGGTCGAGGACGAGTTCACCGTCGCGATCGGCACGCCACCGCTCGCCCGTGACCCGAACGTGCGGGCCGAGTTCGCGATCGCCCTCGACGCCAGCCTGTCGATGACGTCACGGGCCCTCGGCGAGGACGTTCCCGGGCCGACCCGGTGGGACCTCGCCCGCGACGGCGCGATCGCCCTGCTCCGCGCGATCGCCGACGACTCCGTGGTACACCTGCTCCTGTTCGCCGACACCGCCCAGCTCGTCGGCCGGGGGCGGGCGGCCGACCTGCGCGACACCCTCGCGTCGCGGCTGCCGTCCGCGCCGCCGCCGGGCTCGACCGGCACCGACATCGAGGCGGCCCTGAAGCAGAGCTTCGCGTGCCTCGACGGTTCGAGCGCCACCTCGCGGCTGCTCGTGCTGCTCACCGACGGCGAGCCCAACGTGGGCCGTACCCGCCCCGAGGACCTCGCCCGGATCACCGCGGACGCCGCCGCCCGCGACATCTACACCCGGCCGATCGGGTTCGGCGTCGACGCCAACCTGTCGCTGCTCCAGCAGCTCTCCAGCGACGGCTCGTCGTACCACATCCGCACGAACACCGACGCCGAGCGGGCGATGGGCACGTTCATGAGCGAGGTGGGCACCGCGGGCCAGGACGCCGTCGCGTCCGGCGGCGAGCTGGAGATCACCGTCAGCCCGTTCTTCACGGTGAAGGGCGTCTACCAGCTACACCCGTCCGGGCGGCGGCTGGAGCGCGCGTGGCAGCGCAACCCGGACGACACGACCTCGATCGCACTGCAACTCGGTGCGGTCGGCGCGGGCGACGACCGGCCGGTGTTCGCGCTGCGGCTGCAGGCGCCGGGCCGCTCCCACCACGCCCCGGTGCCGGTGCTGCGCTGCTCCGGGAAGATCCGGCGGTCCCGCGGCGACCTGGTGCTGGACGAGACCGAGGCGAGCGTCCAGCTCAGCCTCGAACGCGACGGCCACCTCGACGGCACCACACTCGACCTCATCAACGGCATCGACCTCGACCACGAGGTACGCGAACGGGCCGCGCACCTGCCGCCGGACCAGTACGACGGGCTGTACTCGGGCGCGCGCGAGCGGGCCCTGCAGGCCGGGCTGAGCCGGCAGGTCGAGCTGTACGACTCGGCGCTGCGCAGCATCCGCTCCGGCGCCGACCCGATCGACGAGCACTACTACGCGCAGTCGACGTCCAGCCGCGCAGCCACCCGCCCGCGCAACATCCTGCTCGACCGGCCGATCGCACCGCCCAAGCCCCGCGAGGCGCCGGTCTTCGACGACGAGGACGAGGACGGCGACGACGTGCGCACGAGCCCGCCGGGCGGCCGCTGGTGACCGCGATCTCGCTCGTGATCGACGCGTCGAACGTGGCGTACAGCAGCAAGGAGAAGCGGTTCGTCTTCGCCCGGGTCGCCGCGGTCCGCGACGCGTGGCGGGCCCGTGACCCGGAGGGCCAGGTGCACGCGGTCATCGACGCCTCGATCTGGGAGCGTCTGGTCGACCAGGAGCGGGCGGTCGCCGCGGAGGCCGAGCACTGGCTGACGGTGGCGCCCGGCGACGCCGACGACGAGATCCTCCGCCTCGCCGACGAGTACGGCGCGAAGGTCGTCAGCCGCGACAACTTCGCCTGGGCCGCCGACCGGTACGCATGGCTGCACCGCGACCGCGACCGGCTGTACGAGGCCCTCTTCTACGGCGACCAGGCCCGACTGCGCCGGCGCCCGGAGGTGGTGCTGAGCCCGGAGCGCATCGCCGAAGCCATCCGGCGCCGGGCCCAGAAGGCCGGCGACCCGGGTGACCTCGGCGACCAGCAGTGGCGATGCACGAACACGACCGACGAGTGCCGGGTCGGCGGCCAGATCCTGCGACCGGCGAACATCGTCCGGCAGGGCGGTCGCTACTACTGCTGGGTCTGCCGGCACGAGGCGAGGGAGGAGCCGATGGAGCCGCCGGTGGTGACCGGGCCCGCCACCGTGACGCTGCTGCACGGCACGCGGGTCCAGTGGACGATGGTCGTCCCGACGGAGGGAATGGAGATGGGGCGCGGGTCGTCGCGCCGCCCGCACGTCGTCGACGTCACCGGCGGGCTGTCGCGCGACGCGGCCCGCGAGATCAGCGGCGAGCATCTGCGCCTCGCGCTGGACCACACCGGCCTTCCCGTCGCCGTGCACCTGAACACGACGAACGTCAGCTTCGTCAACCCGGCCCTCGGCGCCGACGGGCTGCCGGCCGACAACCGGATGGCGCCGCAGCTGGAGTACCCCCTCTGGCCGGGCGACGAGGTCGTGCTCGGTCCCGGCGACGTCCGGCTGCTGATCGACGTCGGGCAGGCCGGGTCGTGAGCGGCGACGAGACGCTGGTGCCGCTGGTCAACCCCGGCGACCCGCTGCAGATGACGTACCTCCCGGCGGCCTACGGCGACGGCCGGTTCGAAGTCGTCCGCCGGCTCGCGACCGCCGGGCAGGGATACACGCTGCTCGTCCGGGACACCTGGACCGGCGGCTACGGCGTGCTCAAGGGCCTGTGGTGGCCGGTGAAGGCGCTCAACGAGCCGCAGCGCGCGACGATCGCGCTGGAGCGCAACAACGCGCAGATCCGCCAGGGCGTCGAGGCTGTCCGGCGGGCCACCCAGCTCAACCAGCAGGCACCGGTCGTCGTCACGACCGTGCACGACCCGTCGCCCGCGCAGCGGGCAATGGGCCACGCCGACGTGGGCGACGAGCTCTTCGCCGTGCAGCAGTTCGTCGGCGTCGGCGCCGAGGCCGCCAGCACGCTGCGCACGATCATCGAGGAGCGCAAGGCCGAGGGGCGCCGGTTCCGGGAGCTCGAGCTGCTGGACCTGGCCGCACAGCTCTGCGACACACTGGCCGCGCTGCACGGCGAGTGGCGGGCCCGCGACGGCGGCCGCAGCCGGTACTGGGTGCACGCGGACATCAAGCCGGGCAACATCCTCGTCCTCGGGCCGCCCTGGCGGTACATCCTCATCGACTATGACGGCGCGGTCGAGCAGGGCGCCCAGATCCAGCTCACCACCGAGCCCTACTCGCCGCCCGTCCGCGTCGGCGGCCAGCGTGAGCGGGACGCGGCCGACGAACGCTTCGACATCTACATGTTCGGTGCGACGCTCGCCGAGGCCGCCGGCCTGCAGCGGCTCGACGACCGCACCCGCGAGCAGCTGTACGGCTCGAAGCAGGAGCACGCCGACGGCAAGAAGGTGCTGCGCAGCCTCGGCTACGGACCGATCCTGACGACCGTCATCGCCAGCTGCATGGCCCCGCCCAACACCCGCTTCCGCGACGCGGGCCTGGTCGCGGCGGACCTCGCACTGGCCCGCAACGCCGAGGTGTTGTCGGGCCTGCTGACCTCGGACGACTGGACCTGAAGCCGCAAACGCCGGGAAGGGGCCGCATATGGCGACGGAGGAGTACACCGGCAGGTCCGGGCGGGTCTGGGGGGTACGGCGGATCCTGCAGCGCCCCGGCTACCTGCGCCCTCCCGCCACCAACGGGTCCGGGCGGGCACCCAACAACGTCGACATGGTCCGGGACCGCGACGAGGAGATCTACGGCGCCCTGCGGCGCTTCCGCAGTAGCGCCGAGCGCCGCTCGGCGCTGTCGTTCCTCGCGCTGGGCTCCCCCACCACGCCGGTGGTGCTCGACATCGTCGACGACGCCCGGCTACCGGCGGCGCTGGTCACGTCCTGGGCGCCCGGCGTGTCCGAGCGGTCCCTGGACCGCGTCACCCGGTACGACGACCTCGGCCTGATGCTCGCCGAGGGCGGCCGGTTCAGCCCGGCCCAGGCGCTGCGCTCGGTCGTGGCGCTCGGCCAGCTCCTCGACGCGGTGGCCGGGGAGGGCTTCACGCCGATCGAGCTCTCGCCGGACCACCTCATCTACAACCGCGGCAGCGTCCGGCTGGTGGGCATCGGCCGGCACCTGTACCGCCCGGCCGCCGGCCAGGTTCCCGACGCCGGCGGCATGTCGCTGCCGACGGCGCTGCTCATCGGCGAGGACTACCCGGGCCGGCTGGCCGGCCCGGCCGCCTGGCGCAAGGCCCAGATCCGGGCGCTGCTGCGCCTGCTCGGATGGATGTCGTGCGGGCTCGCCCCGGCCGCGTGGGGACGCGTGCACGACCGCCGCGACCTCGGCGAGTACCTCGCGTACGCCGGGTTCTCGGCCCTGCCGGAGCTGCACGAGGGCGAGCTGGCCGCCGGGCTGGAGGCCGCCGCCCGCGTCGAGGAGCGCGCCGAGGGTCTCGGCCGGCTGCGCCGGGCCCGGGCCGTGGTCATCTACGACGACCGGGCCTGCCGCGCCCAGCAGCAGACCCGCCGGGAGTGGGTGTACTCACTGCGCGGGCAGCTGCTGTCGGCGACGATCACCGAGGTGTACGACAGCGTCCTGAAGGCCGCCATCGACACCGCCGGCGAGGACTGGGTCGTCAGCATCGGCTACGAGCGGACCAAGGCCGCCAACGTGCCGCAGGGCGCCCGCATCGACCTGCGGCAGCACTACCGCTCCGGCGAACGGATCGCGGTACGCATCGACACCGTCGGCAACGTCGCCGGCACCGGCCTGCCCCCGGTGGGCGCCACGATCGTGCCCGGCATCGGCAGCCCGGCGCCACGCCGGACGCAGCAACCGAACCTGGAGATCAACCCCGAGGCGGTACGCCTGGGGCTGATGGTCGAGCACGGCCCGGACGTCATCGGGATCGCGGCGATCCGCACCGAGATATGGACGATGCCACTCGCCTCGATGTTGTCGGCCGCCGGATGGATCCTGGTCGAGCCCAACCAGCTCGCCACCATCGCCCGCCGGCTCGCCGCCAACATCCCGGACGCACGGTACGTCATCGCCGGGCGCTCCCCGCTGGCCAGCGGCGAGCTGCGCCGCACCAAGCCCGACGTGATCGACCCCGACGACCCCGACCCGCCGCTCGTCGCCAGCCGTCCGGCGAGCACCCTGCCGTACCTGCGCGACGTCAGGCTCGACGACTTCCGGGCCGACATGGCCACCGGCGGCGGCCGGGCGCAGCAGCGCCGGACGTTCGCCGCCGGCTGGGCCGGCGCGTGGGCGCCGGACGACAGCGGCGACCGGGTCGACCTGCGCGGCATCCTGAACTTCCTCACCGAGCAGTTCGGCGGCAACACCGAACTGCTGCTCCGCGTTCGGCTGCTGCTGAGCCGGCCCGCGTTCCACCGCGACACCGTCCGGCGGATCAAGGCCAACGTGGAGCGGGCCGCGCCCATCCTCAGCGGCATGCCACCCGCCGGACCGCTGCGCGAAGACCTCATGACCGCGCTGATCGGCCGCAGCCCGGACGACCTGTTCGACGTCACGGCCGGGCGCCTGCTGCCGACCGCGCCCCGGCTGGCCGAGGCGTACGACCCGAACCTGACGCTCGGCGGCCGGCCGATGGACGAGTCGCTGCGCGACCGCGCCGGCATCGAGCGCCTCGGACTGTTCGGCCGGATGGTCACGGCCATGCCCGGCCACGCCCCGCACGACCTCGCCGAGCTGGTGTCGGCACTCGACGACGCCACCGTGCAGGCCCTGCGCGACATCCCGGCGCCGAGCCTGCAGCACCTGGCCGGCCGGCTCGCCTCCGGCGAATTCCGCGCCCTGGTCGGCCGCATCGCCGACGCCGAGGATCTCGACCTGCTCGACCGGTACACCCCGGAGGCGTGGGAGATCCTGCTCGACGGGATGCGGGGCCCGGAGCAGATCGGCAACCTCGGGCTGGGCTGGGCGCTCATCGCCGAACGGGACCGGCCGCCGATGACCGACCCGCGGGCGGTGCTGGACCTGGCGGCGGCGGTCGGCCGCGAGCCCCGCTACGTGGTACGGACGCTCCTGGACATCCCGGCCGAGCAGTGGCCGACCGTCTGGCGGCACCCCGAGCTCGCCGCGGCCTGGCTGCGCGAGTTCGACAGCCTCGACATCGACGGGGTCGTCGCCCACTACCCCGACGCCACCGCGCTCGTCGGCCGGCTCGGTGCCCGCGTGGTGCGGGCCGGCAAGGCCGCCGACCTCAGCGGCGCCCAGCTGGCCGCGCTGAGCCGCCTGGCGCAGCAGCTCGGGCTCGACATCGACGACGTCGTCAACACCCACCTGCGGCTCGCGCCCTCCGAGGAGATCACGAACCGGATCACCAGCGCCGCGGCGCTCCAGTGGCTGCGCCACCACCTCGGCGAGGGCAAGCGGTTCATCGACTGCGTCCGGCACCTCGCCGAACACCCCGGCGCACTGCGCGTCTGGGCCGTCGACGGCCCGCGCCTGCGCCGCCGGGTGCTGGGCGACCTGCTCGGCACCGACGGCGGCGCGCTGGAGCTCACCGCGGGCGAGCAGCGGGAGCTGCTGGCCGGCCTGGCCGCGCGGCCCGGCCTGGGCCAGCTCGCCGGCCGGGCGATCTTCCCGAGGCAGCGCGTGGCGCTGGCCACGATGCTGCTGCGGCACCCGCAGGGCGACCGCTGGCCGGTCCTGCTCGGCGAGCCGGTACAGGCGCTGATCAACGACGAGGACCCGGCGGCCTGCCTGGACCTCGTGCTCGGCCACGGCATGACGGTTGCTCAGGCCCGCGCCGTGCGCGGCCACCGGCAGACCCCCGGCGAGCACCGGTTGCTGCGCGCGCTCGGGCCGCTGCTCGCGGACTGCCCCGACGAACGGCTGCGGGTGCTGTCCGTCCTCGCCAGCCGGCACGGCATCCCGTGCGCGGTGACCGCCGCCATCGTCGCCCAGCGGCAGCCGCAGGCACCGGCCGTCGTCGACCGGTGGGGCCCGGCCTGGCTGCCGCTGCTCGCCGGACCGGACGGCGCGTTCGTCGCGGAGACCCTCGGTACCACCGGCGGTCCCCCGCCGTCGCGGGCGGTGAGCGACTGGTTCCTCACCGCCGGCCGCGACGGCCTGAACTGCCTGCGACAGCACGGCGAGCGACTGCTGCGGCTCGTGGCCACGCACCGCCCGCCGGTGGCCGACGTGCGGATGCTCGACGCGCTGCTCGCCGGCCCCGGCTGGCCGGTCGACCGGCTGTACCCGCTCGTCGTGCGCTACGGCCTGCCGGCGAGCACATGGCCCGCCGCGGCCCGCCGGCTCGCCGCCGACCGGCCGGACAGCGCGGTCATCGTCGAGCTGCTCTCGGAGGCGCTGGCCGCGCCGGAGTAGCCGGCGCATCACACGTCTGCGTTTCCGCCCGTCGCTCGGATGGCCCCTGGCTGTGTGGTCGCCGCCCCGGGCAGGTGCGGCGAAACGGCCGGCGCCTCCGCGACGGCGCCGGCCGGGGGCGGTGGGAGTGGCCGCGGCGTGGGCG
>NZ_JAHYSG010000143.1 GCF_022095675.1 Dactylosporangium sp. AC04546
CACGAGGAGGGCCGGGTTGCGCCGCTTCCCGGCCCCGCGCCGGTGGCCGGGAAGCGGCGCAACCCGGCCCTCCTCGTGGGGCTGCTCGTCGTGGTCCTCGCCGTGGCCGGCGCCGGCGTGTACGGCGCGCTGCGCCTGTTCAACACGGACGACAACGGCAACGGCGGCGGCGGTGACGGCGGGCAGTCCTCGGTCACCGCCGACCTGGAGTACCCGGACGTGCGGTGGGACAGCAACGCCGAGGAGTTCGCCGGGAGTCCCGGCAAGAAGATCGGCTACGCCTGCCCGGCCGACGGCACGATCATCACGGTGTGGGGCTCCGGCCCGTACACGACGGACTCGTCGGTGTGCACCGCGGCCGTCCACGCCGGCCAGATCACCCTGGCCGCCGGCGGTCACGTGGTCATCGAGATCAGCGCGGGAGCGTCGTCGTACGAGGGCTCCCTCCAGCACGACATCTCCACCCAGGGGTACGACTCCTACCCCTCGTCGTTCGACTTCGTGGGCTGACTCACCCGGCGAGGGTGGCCTCGGCCAGCCGGTCCCAGCCCGTCCCGGTGCCCTCCCGCACCGCCGCGGCGAACCCCGCGTCGCCGAGGTGCTGCCGCGCGGCCCGCTCGATGCGGGCCGCGTCCGGGTTGGACCGGTCCGCAAGCCCCCGCACGCCGGCGCTCGCCCCGAGCAGCCGTGCCGCCTGCGCGTACTGCTCGCGGCGCAGCGCCAGGTCCGCGACCCCGACGAGCACCTGGGCGACCGACAGCGGGTGCCCCGCCTCGGCGGCCGCCGCGACGGCCGCCGCGCGGCACGCCCGGGACTCGCCGAGGTCGCCGGCGAGGTAGCCGAGCAGGTCCTGCTGCGCGGCGCGGATGTACGGGCGATGCGCCTCGGCGCCGAACCTGCTCATCGCGACACCGAGCTGCCGGCGCGCCTCCCCGGCGTCACCGCGCCAGCGGGCGAGCATCGCCTCGGCCAGGGCCAGCTCGGCCAGCGCGTCCGGCCAGGTGACCCGCTGCGCGCGCCGGCGCGCCTCGGCGATGGTGGCCGCACTGGCCGACAGGTCGCCGAGCAGCCAGTACAGCACCGCCTGGTGCGACCGCATCCGGATGAGGTCGTCGAGGGCACCGACCTCGGTGATGACCGCGATCGCCTGCTCGTAGAGCTCGCACGCGCCGGCGAGCTCGCCGCGCATGGCGATCCGGTTCGCAAGCTCGGTCAGCGCGAACGAGATCCCGTACCGCTCGCCGATCGCCCGGAACTCGGCCAGTGCGGTCTCGAGATGGGCGTCCGCGTCGCGCCCGCCGTAGCCGCGCATGATCCGCGTCTTGCCGAGGTGCAGCCGGGCCAGCGCGCGCACCCACGGGTCCGCGTGCTCCAGCAGCGCCTCGAACGCGGGCAGGATCTCGTCCGGCGCGTGCAGCATGCGCTCCAGCGGGGCGGCGAACGCCACGCGCGGGTCCCGGGACCCGCTGCGCCGGCCGAGCCGGTACGCCTCGCGGATCCACTCCGCCGCCGAGTGCTCGTCGCCGCGCCCGGAGCCCACGAAGAGCACGACAAGCGCGTACACCGTGGCCCGGACCTCGTCGGGCACCTCGCCCTGGGTCTTGGTGGCCGCGGTGAGCAGCTCCATGCCCTCGGCCTTGCGCCCGCCGAGCCACCAGTACCAGCCGGCGCCCGCCGCGAGCCGCATCGCCCCGTGCGCGTCGCCGGCCGCGAGCGCGCCGCGCATCGCGGCGGCGATGTTGTCGTGCTCGAGCTCCAGCGTGGCGAGCCACTCCAGCTGCTCGGCGCGGCGCAGGTGCGGGTCCGCGGTCTCGGCGAGCTCGGTGCACCAGGCCAGGTGCGCGCGGCGCGCCAGGTCGGCCTCCCCCGCCTCCGCGAGCCGGTGCCCGGCGTACTCCTTGATGGTCTCGAGCATCCGGTACCGCGGCCCGCCGTCGCCCCCGGCGAGCAGCAGCGACTTCTCGGCCAGCGCGGTGAGCAGCTCGAGCACCTGCTCCGGCTCGACCCCGGCGCCGGCGCAGACCCGCTCGGCCGCCTCCAGGCTCGCCCCGCCGGCGAACACCGCGAGCCGGCGCAGCACCACCCGCTCGGCGTCGGTGAGCAGCTCCCAGCTCCAGTCGACCACCGCGCGCAGCGTCTTGTGGTGCGGCAGCGCGGTGCGGCTGCCGCCGGTGAGCAGCCGGAACCGGTCGTCGAGCCGGTTGGCGAGCTGGTCGAGGGACATGGTGCGCAGCCGGGCCGCGGCCAGCTCGATCGCGAACGGCATGCCGTCGAGGGCCCGGCAGACGCGCGCCATCGTCGCCAGGGTGCCGGCGTCGACCGTGAGGTTGGGGCGTACCGCCGCCGCCCGGTCCCGCAGCAGCCGCACGGCCGGCGAGGCCTCGATCTCGCCCGGGCCGGCGTCGGCGTCCGGCACGGCCAGCGGCGCGACCGGCCACAGCGCCTCGCCGGTGATGCCGAGCGGCTCCCGGCTCGTCGCCAGGACCCGCAGCCGCCGGCACTCGCCGAGCAGCCGGTGCGCGAACGTCGCCGCCGACTCGATCACGTGCTCGCAGTTGTCCAGGATGAGCAGCGCCTCCCGGTCGCGCAGCGCGGCGATGAGCCGCTGCACCGGCTCCGCCTGCGGCGGCCCGCCGAGCAGCGCGTCGCGCAGGCCGAGCCCGGCGAGCGCCGACTGCGCGACGTCGCCGTCCGCGCCGACGGGGGCGAGCTCCACCAGCCAGGCCCCGTCCGGCAGGTCGCCGACCAGCGTGCGCGCGGTCTCCGTGGCCAGCCGGGTCTTGCCCGAGCCGCCCGGCCCGACCAGCGTGGTGAGCCGGTGCCCGGCGACGAGCTCGCGCAGCGCGGCGATGTCGGCGTCCTTGCCGACGAAGCTGGTCAGCTCGGCGCGCAGGTTACTGCGGCGGTCGCCGGTGAGCTCGGTCCGCCGGCCGAGCTCGCCGCGCAGCAGCGCGACGTGCAGCGCGGCCAGCTCCGGCGCCGGGTCGACGCCGAGCGCGGCGGCCAGGGCGTCGCGGGCGCGCTCGTACACCAGCAGCGCCTCGGCGTTGCTGCCGGCCGCGGCGAGGGCGCGCATGAGCGCGGCGACGAGCCGCTCCCGCAGCGGGTGCGCGGCCACCAGTTCGGTCAGCTCGGAGACCAGCTCGGCGCCGCGGCCGAGGCCGGCCTCGGCGTCGTAGAGCTCCTCCAGGGCGGTCAGCCGCAGCCCGTCGAGCCGGGTGACGGCCGCGTCGAACGCCGCGCTGTCGGGCAGGCCGACGTCCTGCATGGCGCCACCGCGCCACAGGCCGAGGGCCTCGCGCAGCAGCCGCACCCGGTGCGCGCCCTCGGCGGTGCGGGCCTGGGCGAGGAGGCGCTCGAACCGCGCGGTGTCGACGGCGCCGGGATCGACGCGCAGCCGGTAGCCGTCGGTGTGCCCCTCGACCACGCCGTCCGGCAGCGCCTTTCGCAGCCGGGACACCAGGCGCTGCAGCGCGTTCGCGGCGTCGGCGGGCGGGCGCTCGCCCCAGAGCCAGTCGACGAGCGTCGCCTTCGGGACCACGCGGCCGGGGTCGAGCGCGAGGGCGGCGAGCAGGGCGCGCAGGCGGGCGCCGGGCACGTCGGCCAGGACGCCGTCGTCCGTGCGAACCTCGAAGGCGCCCAGCATCGCGACCTGCACCGCACGATTCTGCCACGCGCCACGCGCGGGCCTGTTGACACGATGCCAGCGCGGCCCTTACCTTTCTCGGCAACTGTTAAGCAATCTTCCTATTAGTGCGGAGGGGCGAGCCGTGGTCGTCGGAGGCTCCTCCAAGCTGCTCAAGGCGCTCAACGAGGCCGCCGCCCTCGGCTTGCTGTTCGACCGCGGCCGCCTGACCCGGGCCGAGCTCAAGCAGCTCACCGGCCTGTCCAAGCCGACCGTGTCGGAGGCGGTTCGCCGCCTCACCGAGGCCGGGCTGGTCGTCGTCGCCGGCGAGGAGACCGGCCGGCCGGGCCCGAACGCGGAGGTCTACGCGGTCGACGCGGACGCCGCCTACGCCGTCGCGATCTCGGTGCGGGACACCGCCGGCAGCGGCGCGCCGTCGGTCACCGCGGCCCTGCACGACCTGCGAGGGGAGCGGCGCAGCCGTCTCGCCCGGCCGGTCGACTTCACCCGGACCGACCCGGTCGCGGCGGTCGGCGAGACGATCGACGCGCTGTGCGCCGCCGCGGATGTGGGCCGCGGGCCGGTCGCGCACGTGCACCTCGCGGTCGCCGGCGCCTTCGACCCCCGCGACCGGGTCATCCACCACGTGGACGTGCCCGGCTGGAGCCGGCCGGGGCTCGTCGACGACCTCGGGCGCGCGGCCGGCGCGCCGGTCGAGATCGACAACGACGTCAACCTGGCCGCCCGCGCCGAGCGGGCGCACGGCGCGGCCCGCGGGGCCGGCGCGTTCGCCCTGCTGTGGCTCGGCGCCGGCGGCCTCGGCCTGGCGATCGACCTCGGCGACGGCCGGCTGCTGCGCGGCGCCCGGGGCGGCGCGGGCGAGGTCGGCTACATCCCGATGGGGACCGGCGACTTCCACGCGCTCGTCGGCCCCGAGGCCGTCGCCGCGCTCGCGGCCGAGCACGGTGCCGGCAGCGCCGCCTACCTCGGCGCGCTCGCCGAGCGGATCACGCCCGGCCTGGCCGCCGTGGTGGCGATCCTCGACCCGCCGCTGGTCGTGCTCGGCGGCGAGACCGGCCGGGCCGGCGGCGCGCCCCTCGCCGAGGCGGTCGCCAAGGCCATGGCGCGGGCCGCGCCCCTGGAGACGGCGGTCGCGGCCAGCACCGTCGACGACGACGCGCCCCTGCTCGGCGCGGCCGACGCGGCGGTCCTCGCGGTTCGCGAGACGCTACTACAGTCGACGCGCTCCCAGTGAAACAGTGACAGGAGTCAAGGGTTGAAGATCGCGGTGGTGGGCGGCGGCTCCACCTACACGCCCGAGCTGATCGACGGCTTCGCGCGGCTGGCGCCGTTCGCGTCGGAGATCGTGCTGCTGGACCCGGCGGCCGAGCGGCTCGCCGTCGTCGGGGCCTTCGCGCAGCGGCTGCTGCGCACGCACGGCAGCGCGGCGACGCTGCGCTGGACCTCCGACGTGGACGACGCCCTCGCCGGCGCGGCGACGGTCGTGATCCAGCTGCGGGTCGGCGGGCAGACGGCCCGCATCAGCGACGAGACGTTCCCGCTCGGCTGCGGCTGCGTGGGCCAGGAGACGACGGGCGCGGGCGGCTTCGCCAAGGCGCTGCGCACGGTCCCGGTGGTGCTCGACATCGCCCGCCGGGCCGACCCGGGCGCGTGGATCGTCAACTTCACCAACCCGGTCGGCATCGTCACCCGCGCGCTGCTCGACCACGGCTACCGCGCCGCCGGGCTGTGCAACGTGGCGATCGGCTTCCAGCGCCGCTTCGCCGCGCAGCTCGGCGTCGACCCGCAGGCCGTCACCCTCGACCATGTCGGCCTCAACCACCTCACGTGGGAGCGGGCGGCCTACGTCGACGGCGTCGACCGGCTGCCCGAGCTGCTGGCGGCGCACCGGGACGCGATCGCGGCCGAGGTACAGCTCCCGCCGGATGTCCTGACCGCGCTCGGCAACGTGCCGTCGTACTACCTGCGGTACTTCTACTGCCACGACGAGGTCGTCCGCGAGGAGCTCGGGCAGCCGACCCGCGGGGAGCGGGTGGCCGAGATCGAGCGGCAGCTGCTCGCGATGTACCGCGACCCGGCGCTCACCACCAAGCCCGAGCTGCTCGGCCAGCGCGGCGGCGCGTTCTACTCCGAGGCGGCCGTGGGGCTCATCGCGTCGCTGCACCAGGACGACGGCGGCATCCACGCGGTCAACGTCCGCAACGACGGCACGTTCCCGTTCCTGGCCGACGACGCGGTCATCGAGGTCACCTGCCGGGTCGGCGCGCAGGGCGCGCGGCCGGTGCCGGCCCCACCGCTGCGGCCGGAGCTGGCCGGGCTGGTCGCGGGCGTCTCGGCGTACGAGGAGCTGGCCGTCGACGCCGCGGTCAAGGGCGGCCGTGACCGCGTGTACCGCGCGCTGCTGGCGCACCCGCTGGTCGGCCAGCACGACACCGCGACCCGGCTCACCGACGAGCTGCTCGCCGCCAACCGCGACCACCTCGCGTGGCTGTCGTGACGGCGCTGCTCTACGCCGCCGCCGACGGGGGCAACTCGAAGACCGACGTGGTCCTCGGCGACACCGACGGGCGCATCCTGGCCCGGGTCACCGGCCCCACCACCTCCCCGCACGCGGTCGGCTGGCCGGTCGCCCTGGCGACGCTCGCCGAGCTGGTCACCAAGGCCCGCACGGCTGTCCCGGACCGGCCGCTGGCCCAGCTGTCGGTGTACGTCGCCGGGGCCGACCTGCCGGTCGAGGTCGAGCGGCTCAACACCGAGGTCGGCGCGCTCGGCCTGGCCGAGCGGGTCACCGTCGACAACGACCTGTTCGCGCTGCTGCGGGCCGGCACCGCCGAGCCCGACGCGGTCGGCGTGGTCTGCGGCGCCGGGATCAACGCCGTGGGCCGCCGCGCCGACGGGAGCACGTCGCGGTTCCCGGCCCTGGGCCAGCTCACCGGCGACTGGGGCGGCGGCCAGCACCTGGCGGCGCTCGCCCTGTACCACGCGGCGCGCGCCGAGGACGGCCGCGGCCCGGCCACCGCCCTCGCCGAGGCCGTCCGGCTCCACTTCGGACAGTCCACGGTGGAGGACGTCAGCGTCGCCCTGCACCTCGGCGAGCTGGAGGCCGACCGGCTCGACGAGCTGTGCGAGGTCCTGTTCGCGGTGGCCGCGGCCGGCGACGGCGTCGCCTCCCGGGTCGTGCGCCGGCTGGCCGACGAGATCGAGGCCCTCGTGCGGGTCGCCGCCGGCCGCCTCGGCCTGCTCGCCGAGCCGTACGCGGTCGTCCTCGGCGGCGGCGTCCTCACCGCCCGCCACCCCCAGCTCCACGACGACGTGACGGCCCGCATCGCCGCGCTGTCCCCGCGGGCGGCCATCACGATCCTCGACGCGCCGCCGGTCGCGGGCGCGGCCCTGCTCGCCCTCGACGCCCTGCACGGCGCCCCGTGCCCGGCCGGCCTGGAGGCTGCCGTCCGCCGAGGTATTCCACTATAGTGGAGGCGTGGACGTCGAGGCGCTCGGGGAGCGGGTGCGGGCGGAGCGGAAACGGCGGGGGCTGACCCTCGACGCGCTCGCCGGCGCGAGCGGGGTCAGCCGGAGCATGCTGTCGGAGATCGAGCGGGGCGGGCGGACGCCGACCGTGCTCGTGCTCGACCGGATCGCGACCGGGCTCGGCACCAGCATCGCGCGCCTGCTGCAGGACGAGCGGCCCGCGGGCACGACCGTGCTGCGCCACCACGAGCAGGAGGTCGCCCGCGACCCGGCCGGCTGGGAGCGGCGGGTGCTGAGCCCGGTGCTGCCCGGCGTCGAGTTCGAGTTCATGCGCACCACGCTCGGTCCGCACGTCGACGCCGGTGTGTTCCTGCCGCACGGTGCGGGCTCCCTGGAGTACATCGGGATCGAACGCGGCACCCTGCGCCTGACCCTCGACGAGGAGCCCCTCGAGCTGCACGCCGGCGACAGCGCCGCCTACGCCGGCGACCGCCACCACGCCTTCGCCAACCCCGGGAGCGAACCGTGCGTCTACTACCTGGCGATGCGGCTCTGAGCCGCCGCGTCGCGGACCTCGTCCACGGCTACCTCGCGGACCTGCCCGACGGTCCCGTGTGGCGCCCGCCGCGGTTCGCCCCGTCGGCGGTACCGCTTGCGGGCACGCCCGCCGACGCCGTGCTCGACGAGATCGCGGAGCGGGTCATGCCGCACCCGTTCGGCAACGGCCACCCGCGCTTCTTCGCCTGGGTCAACTCACCGCCGCACCCGCTCGGCGTGGCCGCCGACGCGATCGCGGCCGCGATGAACCCGAGCGTGGCCGGCGGCGACCACGCGGCGGTGCACGTCGAGCGGGAGGTGGTGCGCTGGTTCGCCGAGCTGGCCGGCTTCCCGCCCGGCGCCGGCGGACTGCTGGTCAGCGGCGGCTCGACGGCGACGCTCACCGCGTTCGCCGTGGCGCGCCACCGGGCCGCCGCGCGGGCCGGGATCGACGTGCGGGCGCGCGGGCTGCAGGGCCACGACCGGCCGTTCGTGCTGTACCTCGGCGCCGAGGGCCACGGCTCCGCCCGCAAGGCGGCCGAGCTGCTCGGCCTGGGCTCGGAGCACGTGCGGATCGTGCCGGGCCGCGGCGAGCCCGGCCGCGACGCGGCGGCGGGTCACCGTCTCGACCCGGCGGCGCTCGATCGCATGCTGGCCTCGGAGGCGGGCATCCCGGTCGCGGTCATGGCCACGGCCGGCACGGTGAACACCGGCGAGATCGACGACCTCGCGGCGATCGCGGACGTCTGCGCGGCCCACGGCGTCTGGCTGCACGTCGACGCCTCGTACGGCGGCCCGGCCGTGCTGCTCCTCGACCGCTTCGCCGACGCCCGGGCCGGCCTGGCGCGCGCCGACAGCGTCTCCCTCGACCCGCACAAGTGGCTGTACGCGCCGGTCGACGCCGGCCTGGTCCTGCTGCGCGACCCTTCGCTCGCGCGCGACGCGTTCAGCCTCGTCCCGCCGTACCTGCGCGCCGAGGGCGACCCGTGGTTCAGCGAGTACGGCTTCGAGCAGACCCGGCCGTTCCGCGCGCTGAAGGTGTGGGCGCTGCTCAAGCACCTCGGCGTGGCCGGCTACCGCGCGCTCATCGAGCACGACCTGGCGGTGGCCGCCCATCTCGCGGCGGCCGTTGCTCGTGATTCGAACCTGGAACTGCTCGCCCACGGCCTGAGCGTGGTGTGTTTCCGGGTCGCGGGGTCCGACGAGCTGAACCGGCAGGTCCTCGCCGCGGTCCAGGCGTCCGGCCGCGCGTACCTCGCGGGGACCACTGTGGACGGTGCGTTCGCCCTGCGCGCCTGCGTCGTCAACCCCGCCACGACCACGGCCGACGCCGACGCGCTGCTCAGCGCGGTACGGGCGGCGCTGCCGTCGTAGCCGCCAGCACGTCCGCGTCGAAGTGCCGCCGGCCCCGCACGATGATCCAGGCGCCGATCCCGAGCGGGACCAGCAGCACCGCGAACGCCTCGGTGAGCGAGCCGGTGGCGTCGGAGGCGAGGCCGATGAGCCACGGCCCGGCCGCGCCGCCGAGCGTCACCACCAGCTGGAGCACGGCGAAGCCCATGCCCCGCCGGTGGGCGGGCACGATGTCGGCGTTGGCGGCGGTCAGGTTGGGGATCGCGGCCGAGAACCCGGCGTTGGCGACGAGGTACAGCGCCGACTGCGCGGCCAGTGCGGGCATGAGCAGCGAGCCGGCGAGCCCGGCGGTACCGATGAACAGCGCGGTGCCGCCGAGGGCGAGCCGCCACCCGGGCCGCCGGCCGTGGTACCGGTCGCCGAGCCGGCTGCCGAGCAGCATCCCGAGCACGATCCCGACCAGCCCGACCCCGCCGGTGATCGCCGCCGCGGCGGCCTCGTCGAGGTCGTAGCGCCGCTGGTAGAAGCTCGGCATCCAGAAGTACAACCCGCCGAGCCCGAAGAACATGATCGTCAACCCGGCGACGACGACGCGCAGCGTCCGGATCCGCAGCAGCTGCCGGATCTGCTGCATGACCGGCGTCGCATCCTGCTCGATCTCCTGGTGTACCGCCGGCTCCGCGCTCTGCTGCAGCCGCCCGATGTGGTCGCCGATCCCCCGCACGGGTTCCCGGATGGTCAGGCACAGCAGCGCGACGACGAGCCCGGGCACGGCGATGAGCACGAACGCCAGCCGCCACCCGAACGCCTCGGCCATGGCACCGCCGGCGAGCACGCCGATGGGCAGCCCGGTGAAGTACCCGGCCCGCTCCAGCCCGAACGCCCGCGCCCGGCTGCCGGGCGGGAAGTAGTCGGCGAGCAGGCTGGAGGCGGGCGGGTTGTACAGCTGGCCGGCCCCGCCGAGCGCCACGCGCAGCGCGAACAGCATCGCGTACCCGGTGGCCAGCCCCGACCCGAGCGTCAGCAGCGCCCAGACGGCGACGACGCCGGCGATGATCCGTCCCCGCCGCCCGGTGTCGGCGAGCCGCCCGGCCGGGATGAGCAGCAGGATCCCGGCGACGGCGGAGGCGGTGGGGATGGCCCCGGCAGCGGCGTCGCCGAACCCGAACTCCTCCTGCACCTGGCTGAGCGCCCCGGCGAGCAGGTTGGCCTCGACCCGGTCGATACAGGCGACGAGCGCCACACAGATCGCCGCCCACCACCCGAGCGGGGCGGCGGCCCCGATCCGCACGCGGACGGGCGGCCGCCCGGCAAACGCTTCAACGTCGGCGTACAAGCGGACACCTCCGGGAGGGAAACGCTGTTTCCAAACCGGAACGATAACGGCCCTCCCCCGCGGCGCGTCAACCCCTGTACGCACACCGCCTCACGAGCCCGGGCGACGGCAGCCTCGAACGCCCCGCACGGCCCGCGGCTCCGCTTCGACGTTGGCCGATCTACCCCCCAGGCGGAGGTGGATCGACCAACGCCTCCGAAGAGGCGCCGGCAGCCGCGCGTGATCGCACCCGGCGGCGGGAACGCACCCGAAAGGTGTGTCGGCGAGCTCGAATCAAGATCGGTCCGGCCCGGCTCCATGATCGATGGCGTGTTCCGGCTGTCATGGCAACCAGCACGCGCCCTCGATCATGGGACCGGGCGGACCTCGATCATCCTCGACCGACATTTCCGATACATCCGACATCGTTGGCCAGCTCCCGCGCAGTCGCCAACCGGCCCGCCACACCCGCCCAACTCACCGAAATGTCGTGATTTTGGTGGCGAAATTGGGCATCAGCCAGGCCAGATCGGCACCAGACTCAGGTGAACAGGAGCTGGGAGGGCGGTGTGAGGTCGCTCTCAAGGCTGGCCGATCGGTCAGGTTCTGACCGATCGGTCAGGCATGATGAGCGCCGGGAGGTGCACCATGGCTCGGAGCAACACGCGTGACGAGATTCTGGCCGCGGCCGCGCGCCAGTTCGCCCGCGCCGGGTTCAAGGGCACCTCGCTGCACGACATCGCGGTCGAGGTCGGCTGCTCCAAGGCCGCGCTGCTGTACCACTTCGACAGCAAGGAAGCGATCCTCACCGAGATGTGCGCGCCGGCGATCGCCGAGCTGCGGGAGCTCGACGCGCGGCTCGCCGGTCTGGGGCCGGGCGCGGCGCGGACGGCGGCCATCGAGGGGTTCGTCGACCTGGTCCTGCGCTACCGCAAGGAGATCCAGGTCATCTACGGCGACCTCCCCGGCCTGCTGCAGCAGCCGGAGTTCCAGGAGGTACACCTGATGACCCAGCGGCTGCAGGAAGCCCTGACCGGGCCGTCCGGCACCGCCGCCTCGCACGTCGCGGCCAAGCTCGTGCTCGCCGGCGCCGCGGCCGTCGCGTTCGACTGCACCGACTACTCCGACGACGACCTGCGGGCCGCGCTCATCGCGGCGGCCGCTCGCGTCCTCGCCCCTGAAGGATAAGGACACGGACATGGCAACTGTGCTGTACCGGCTGGGTCGCGCCTCGTTCCGGCATCGCTGGCTCGTGCTCATCGTGTGGATCGTCGTGCTCGGCGCGCTCGGCGGCGCGGCCGCCGCGTTCCGTGGGCCGACGTCCAGCGACTTCACGATGCCCGGCACCGAGTCGCAGCGGGCCATCGACGCGCTGAAGACCCAGTTCCCGGAGGCGGCCGGCGCGACCGGCACGATCGTCGTCAAGGTGCCGGACGGCCAGACCGTCGCCGCGAACAAGGACGCGATCGACGCGCTGGTCCTGGAGGCCAACAAGCTGCCCGGTGTGGTGGGCGCGATGAGCCCGTTCCAGACGGGGGCGGTCTCGAAGGACCAGTACGCGATGATCACGGTGCAGTTCAAGGAGCGGGCCGACAAGGTGACCGACGAGCAGCGCTCGGCCTACGAGGCCAGCGGCGCCGCGGCGCAACAGGCGGGCCTGCGCGTCGAGCACGGCGGCGAGGTCATGAACGCCGAGCCCGAGGTCGGCGGCAAGGAGGGCATCGGCGTCGCCATCGCCCTCGTCGTGCTGCTGGTGACGTTCGGCTCGCTGGTCGCGGCCGGCATGACGATGCTCAACGCGCTGCTCGGCGTCGGCGCCGGCATGGCCGGGCTCTACGCGCTGTCCGGCGTCATCAGCCTCACCAGCACCGCGCCCGTCCTCGCCCTGATGCTGGGTCTCGCGGTCGGCATCGACTACTCGCTGTTCATCACCTCGCGGCACCGCCAGCACCTGGTCGAGGGCCTCGAACCGGAGGAGGCCGCCGGCCGCGCGGTCGGCACCGCCGGCTCCGCGGTCGTGTTCGCCGGCGCCACGGTCGTCATCGCCCTGGCCGGCCTGGCCGTCGTGAACATCCCCTTCCTGACCGTCATGGGCCTGGCCGCGGCGGGCACGGTCGCCGTCGCGGTACTGGTGGCGATCACCCTCCAGCCGGCCCTGCTCGCGTTCGCCGGCCGGCGCGTCCTGCCCCGCAAGCAGCGCCAGGTCACCGGCGGCAACGTCGCGCACCACACGCAGAACTTCGGCTTCCGGTGGGCCCGGGGCATCACCCGGCTGCGCATCCCGGTGATCCTGGTCGGCGTCGTCGGCCTCGCCGCCCTCGCGTTCCCGGCCGCCGACATGCGCATCGCGCTGCCCGGCGCGAGCGCCGGCCCGGTCGGCACGCCGGCCCGCGAGGCCGCCGACCTCATCGAGGAGGGCTTCGGCCCCGGCTTCAACGGCCGCCTGCTGATGGTCGTGTCGTCGGACTCGGCGGAGACGACCGCGAAGGCGACCCAGGACGCGATGGCCAGGCTCCAGGGCACCGAGAACCTGATCGCGGTCGCGCCGGCCAACCTCAGCCAGGACAAGCAGACGCAGCTGCTGGCGATCATCCCGAAGACCGGCCCGACCGACGCGGCGACCGAGGACCTCGTCCACGCCGTGCGCGAGAAGGTCCGCGGCATCGACGGCGCCGACATCGCGCTGACCGGGCAGACCGCGGTCGGGATCGACGTGTCGGAGAAGCTGTCGGATGCGATGCCGGTGTACCTCCTGCTCGTCGTCGGCCTCTCGGTCCTGCTGCTGATGCTGGTCTTCCGGTCCATCCTGGTACCGCTGAAGGCCGCGGCCGGCTTCCTGCTCACGGTGGGCGCGACGTTCGGCATCACGGTGGCGGTCTTCCAGCAGGGCCACCTGGCGTCGCTGGTCGGCCTGGACACCCCGGGCCCGCTGGTGAGCTTCCTGCCGATCCTGCTCATCGGCATCCTGTTCGGCCTGGCCATGGACTACGAGGTGTTCCTGGTCTCGCGGATGCGCGAGGACTACGTCCACGGCGCGTCGGCGCACGAGGCCACGATCAGCGGCATGGGCCACGGCGCCCGGGTGGTGACGGCCGCGGCCATCATCATGACGTCGGTCTTCGCCGGCTTCATCCTGGTCGACGACCCGGTCATCAAGTCGATGGGCTTCGCCCTGGCGATCGGCGTGGCGATCGACGCCTTCATCGTCCGCATGACGATCGTCCCGGCCATCGTCTCGCTCCTGGGCCGCGCCGCTTGGTGGCTGCCCGGCTGGCTGAACAAGCTCCTGCCCAACGTGGACATCGAGGGGGAGAAGCTCCGCCACCACCTGGCCACGGAGCCGGAGCGCGAGCCCGCGCACGTCTGACCCGCGCACAGGAGGCCGCCGCTCACCCGAGCGGCGGCCTCCTGCCGTACATGATCAGCCGGAATGACGCACCGACTCGGCCGGGTGATGCGGTGGTCACGAACTGAGACCATGACGACATGACCGCCGGCCGCCGTCGCACCGCCCGCAACTGGCTCATGGCGCTGCTCGCCGGCACGAGCACCATGCTCGCCGCGGCCCTGAGCGCCGCGACGAACATCGCCACCGGCCGCCTGCCCGGCTGGCTCTCGTGGGCCGACAACGCCGCGGTGGCCTGGACGGCGACTGTCGCACTGGCCGCGGTCGTCGTGCTCGCCGCGGTGGTCCTGCAACGCCTCGGCACGACGGACGCCCCAACGCCGGAGGCGGGCCTGCGGGTCTTCGGCTCGATCCCGCGACCGGCCGCGCATTTCCAGCGACGCCCGGCCGAGCTGCGCGCCCTCCGCACGGAAATGGGCACGAAGGGCCGCGCCGCCCTGGTGGCGCTGCCGGGCCTGCGCGGCGCCGGGAAGTCCCAGCTCGCCGCGGCGTACGCCCGCGCCTGCGCCGACCAGGGCTTCGACCTGGTGGTCTGGATCAACGCCGAGTCAGGCCCGGTGGCCGACCTCGCCCTGGTGGCCAGGCACCTGGACCTGGGCGACACCGCGACGGACCCGCCGGAGGTCCTCGCCAGGCTGGTGGTGACCTGGCTGCAGAACCAGGACCGCGGCCGCCGGCTGGTGGTCTTCGACAACGTCGACGACCCGGACGCGGTGACGCCGTACGTCCCCAGGGCCGGCACGACGAAGATCCTGGTGACCACCAATCGCGAGGACTTCGCGGACGCGACCGGCTTCACACCGGTCCAGGTCGGCATGTTCAGCCCGCCGCAGGGCCTGTCGTTCCTCACCGCCGCTACGGGCCTGGCGGCGACGGAGGATGCCCGGCGGCTGGGCGAGGAGCTGGGCTGGCTCCCGCTGGGCCTGGCCCAGGCGGGGGCCTACATCGCGGCGAACCGCCTCTCCTACGCGGCGTACCTGGCGATGCTGGACCGCCACGAACTCGATGAGGCACTCCGCCGCCGGCCGGGGACCGAACACCCGGGCGTGCTGAAGGCGACGGCCCTGACCGTGGCCGGCCTGGCCCGCTGGGACCCCTCCGGCGACGCGGCCCGGCTGCTCGGCTCGCTGGCCCTGCTGTCACCGGACGGGGTGTCGCGCCACCTGCTGGAGCGGGCCGCCGAGGCGCTGGAGCTGACCGGCCGCGTGGGCCCGCCGCTGGACGCGCTGGCCAGCGCGTCGCTGGTGACGCTGAGCAGCACGGGACGGCACGACGCCGTCGTGGTGGTCCTGCACCGGCTCACCGGCCGCACGATCCGGCACCTGTACAGCCTCCCCGGCGCCGATCCGCCGCTGCCGACGGACCAGGCGGTGGCGTTCATCGACCGGCTCGCGGCCGGGATGCCGGACATCGAGCTCTTCGGACGCCGTGCGGAACTGGACGAGATCGTCAGCCACGTCCTGACGCTGCGCGGGCACATCGCCGAGCCCGGTGCGCTGCTGATCTCGCGCCTGGAGTGGGCCGGCCGGTCGCTGCGCGAGGTCGGTGACCCCGGCCGCGCGATCGCGATCCTCGAGGACGCCGTCGACGCCGGCAACACCTTCGCCGGAGCCGAGAACCCCGAGACCTTGCGCATCCGCCACAGCCTGGCGGAGGCCTTCGACTCGGCGGGCCGCTTCGACGACGCCATCGCCGAGTACCGGCTGATCCTCGCCGTCCGGCTCCGGGTCCTCGGACCCGACGACCGCGACACATTGCAGACCCGCCACGGTCTGGCCGACGCCTATGAGTCGGCGGGCCGGTTCGACGAGGCCATCGCCGGCTACCGGGATCTGCTCGAGGACTCACTGCACATCCTCGGCGCCGACAGCCCCGACAACCTCGCCACCCGCCACAACCTCGGCTTCGCCTACTACCGGGCGGGCCGGTTCGACGAGGCGATCACCTGCCTCCAGCAGGTCCTCGCCGACGGCGCGCGGACGCTCGGAGCCGACGATCGGCAGGTGCGCAGCGCCCGCCACCATCTGGCGGACGCCTATGAGTCAGCCGGACGCTTCGACGAGGCCATCCGCGGCTACGAACAGGTCCTGGCCGATGACCTGCGAATCCTCGGCCCCGATCATCCCAACACACTGATCACCCGGCACAACCTCGCCTACGCCTGCAGATCGGCGGGCCGGCTCGACGAGGCCATCGCCGGCTTCCAGCGGGTTCTCGCCGACCAACGACGAGTCCTCGGCCCCGACGACCCCAGCATCGTCATCACCCGCCGCAACCTCGAACGCGCGATCCAGGAGCGCAACCAGCGCTGAGGAGCCGGCACCCGCGGGGTGCCGGCTCTCAACGCGCGTCCGCGGTCAGCGGGCGGCCGTCACCAGCTCGCGGTCCGCCGTGGGGGCCGGGGGCTCGTGGGCGACCTGCGGGAGCCAGCCCAGCCAGCGCGGCAGCCACCAGTTGCGCTCCCCGAGCATGGCCATCACGGCCGGGAGCAGGACCGCGCGGATGATCGTGGCGTCCAGCAGGACCGCCGCGGCCAGGCCCACGCCCAGCTGCTTCGTCGAGGCCAGCGGCAGCGTCGCGAACAGGGCGAAGACCGCCACCATCACCGCCGCCGCGCTCGTGATCACGCCCGCGGTGCGGGTGATGCCCTCCGACACGGCGCGGCGGGTCGGCAGGCCGCGGTCGTGGCCCTCGCGGATGCGGCTCACCACGAAGACGTGGTAGTCCATCGACAGGCCGAACAGGATCACGAACAGGAACAGCGGCATCCAGTTCGTGATGCCGTCGGCGGCGCGGAAGTCCAGCAGGGACTCGAAGTGCCCGTACTGGAAGACGTACACGAGCATGCCGTACGCCGCGGCCACCGACAGCAGGTTCAGCACCACGCCCGTCACCGCGACGACCACCGAGCGGAACGACACCAGCAGCAGCACGAAGGCCAGGCCCAGCACGAAGGCGAAGACGACCGGCATGCTGCGGGCGAGCTGGTCGTTGAAATCCTTCGATCCAGCGGTACCGCCGGTGACGCCGACCCAGGCGCCCGGCAGCGTGCCGAGGGTCGCCGGGGCGACCGTGCCGCGCAGCACCGAGAGGGCTTCCTCGGAGGCGCGGTCGGAGCCGCTGCCGGACAGCCCGACCCGCACGACGGCGACGGTGCCGGCCGGGTTGACCTCGACCGTCACCGGCTCGTGGAGCTTGCCGGTGGCCAGGGCCTGCCTGGTGAAGTCGGCGACGGCGGCGTCGAAGGCCGGGCCGGTGACCGACTGGGCGCGGACCACGACCTCGGCCGGGTCGCTGCCGCCCGGGAACGCCGTCTGGATGGCGACGAACGCCTTCGTGATCGGGGCCGACGGGGACAGGTCCTCGACGCCCTCGCCCTTGGTGCGCAGGTCGAGCGCCGGGAAGGCGATCAGGCCCAGGGCCGCGGTCGCCAGCAGCGCCGAGACGAGCGGGCGGCGCAGCACGAGGCGCAGGATCGCGCTCCAGACGCGGCCCTCGGTGCGCTTGCGGTACAGGCCGGGGATGCGCAGGAAGTCGACCCGGTCGCCGAGTGCGGACAGCAGCGCCGGCAGGACGGTCAGCGAGCCCAGCACCGCGGTGGCCACGACGAGGATGGTGCCGACGGCGAAGCTCACGAACGTGGTGTCGCGGGTGAAGAACATGCCGGCCATCGCGACGATGACGGTGAGGCCGGAGATCCACACCGAGCGGCCGGACGTCTGGGCGGCGACGACGAGCGCGCGGTGGCGGTCGGCGCCGGCGCGGCGCTCGTCGCGCTCGCGGCGGATGTAGAAGAGGCAGTAGTCGACGCCGACGGCCAGGCCGACGAGCAGCATCACGTGCATGGTCGTGTCGACGGCCGGCGCGAGGCGGCTGGCGAACGCGAGCAGCCCGGCGGCGGCGACGACCGCGGTGACGGCGAGGAGCACGGGCAGCAGCGCGGCGACGACCGCGCCGAACGCCACGAGCAGGATGCCGAGCGTCACCGGGATCGACAGCATGGAGAGCCGGTTGAGGCCCTCGTCGAGGTCGTCGCCGATGAGCTTGTCGCCGCTCGCGTCGCCGGCCTCCCCGATGTACAGCTGCGGATGCCTCGCCTGGACCGCGGCGACGGCGTCGAGGACCGGCCCGACCCGGTCCTTGGCCGTCTCGGGGTCGCCCCGCACGGTGAACGTCAGCAGCGCCGACCGGCCGTCCTCCGAGCGCAGCGGCTCGCCGACCGGCCCCGTGGCGCCGGTCGCCTGCACCGCCGTGCGCACCTCGGCGATCGCCGCCTGCGCGTCCGGGTCGTCCACAGTGGACTGCGACCGGACGATGACCATCTCGCCGGCCTCGCGGACCGGGAACCCGGCGTCGGCGATGACCTTGTCGGCCCGGCCGGACTCGCCGTTGCCGAAGTCGGCGTCCTTGGCCTGGACAGTACCGAGGTGTCCACTGAGGACGGTGACGCCGACGACGAAGACGAGCCAGCCGATGATGGCGAGCGCCCGATGGCGGGCGCTCCAGATCGCGAACCGGGCCGCGATCCCGCTCACATGCTCCCTGGATTGCATGCTGCCGACGCTATGGACCGGGGGCGCCAGGAACGATCCCGTGAACCCGCCGACCGGCGGTGGGGACAGCCCTACCACCCGGCTCAGGTCACCCGGATCTCCTCCAGGTCGGTGCTGGCGCGCAGGAACAGCAGGCCGATCGCGACGATCGCCAGGACGGCGGCCAGGGCGATGCCGCCGTCGCGGGCGAGCTCGGCCCACGGCACCGGGACGGCGTGGTGCAGCCGGGCCTCCTCGGTGTACCGCCAGACCGTGGGGTCGCCTACCGGCGTGGTCCGGCACTGCTCCTCGGTGCCGATGCAGGTGGCCGACCCGCCGCCGCCCGCGGTGACGTCCGGGGCGAGGGAGGCCATCAGGCCGGCGCCGACCGTGAGGGCGACGAGGATCGCCGGGACCGCCGGGGCGACGGCCTGCCAGAGGATCGAGCGGGCCAGCACCGGGCGCGGGACGCCGGTGGCGACCAGGGCGGCGTACGCGCGGCGGCGGGTGAGGATGCCGTCGGCGAGGGCTACGAGCATGCCGAGCGCGGCGAGCACCACGCCGATCAGGACCGCCAGGTCGATCAGGGCGACGGTGTTGAGGTAGAACGGGTCCGACTGGGGGTCCTGGAGCGGGTCGACCATCCGCTGGTACTGGACCCGGATGCGGTCCTCGGCCGCGAACCACGAGCGGGTCCACGCCACGCCGCCGGCGAACACCACGCAGACCAGCAGCACGGCGAGGGTGCGCGAGCCGCTCCACGGGTCGGCCATGAGGCGGCTGCCGGCCAGCAGCGGCGCGGGGCGGCGGGCGTAGCGGTGCAGGACGCGGCCGGTGGTGTACGACAGCCAGCCGGTGCCGAGGACCACGCCGAACGCGGCCATGAGTGCCCCGCCGTACACCAGGACCGGCAACCAGTCGGCGATCCAGGTGATCTTGTGCTTCTCGGCGAGCTTCACGATCGGGCCGAGGCCGGTGAACAGGGCGATGCCGATGCCGAGGACCAGGCCGGCCCAGATCGCCGGCGGGCGCTCGCGGCGGGCCTTGCGGACCACGCCGAGCGGGCCGACCGTCACCCGGCGCATGACGAGCGCGGCGGCCAGGGCGGCGACGATCGGGATGGCCGCGACGCCGGCGGCGATCAGCCCGACCGGCGGGAGGACGTCGGTGGGCAGCGCCAGCTTCCCCTGCGCGTCGGGCTTGTCCAGCAGCCGGTGGCCCCCGAGGTACACCAGGAGGCCGAGACCCGACCCGATGAGCGCGGCGATGCCGGTCTCGGCGGCCGCCACCGTCACCGCCTGGCGCGGGGTGGCGCCGGCCAGCCGGATCGCCGCGAGCCGCCGGTCACGCGCCGGCGCGCCGAGGCGGACGCACTGCCCGGCGAGGGCGAAGACCGGCACGGTCAGCAGCACGAAGGTGAGGATCACGCCGGGGCGCAGGCCGGGCTCCCGCAGCAGGGCGCTGCTGTACTGCTGGGCCCACCGGTCGGAGCCGACGTGCCCCTGGATCAGCGGCCCGATGGCCAGGACGTTGAGGGCGGCGAGGACCGACAGCGCGGCGAGGGCGGCGCTGAGCGCGGTCAGCGCCACGCGCACCGTGTCGACGCGGGTGCCGGCCAGGGACAGCCGGGCCAGGGTCAGCGGGCTCACCGGCCGTGCCTCCCGCCCGGGACGGCGATGCCGAGACCGCTGTCGTCCAGGACGCCGTCGCGCAGCACGAGCTCCCGGTCGGCGTAGCCGGCGACGCGGGCCTCGTGCGTGACGAGGACGACCGTGGTGCGGTGCTCCTGGGCGACCCGCACGAGCTGACCCAGGACCTGCTCGCCGGAGACGGTGTCCAGGGCGCCGGTCGGCTCGTCGGCGAACACCACGGCCGGCTCGGTGACCAGCGCCCGGGCCATCGCGACCCGCTGCTGCTGGCCGCCGGACATCTGGCCCGGGCGCTGGTCGGCGACGTCGGCGACGCCGGCGCGGTCCAGCCACGCCAGCGCCGCCGTCCGCGCGGCTCGCCGCCCCGTGCCGGCGAGCAGCAGCGGCAGCGCGACGTTCTCCGCCGCGGACAGCTCGGCGACGAGCTGCCCGAACTGGAACAGCACGCCGAAGCTGGTGCGCCGCAGCCTCGAGCGGGCCGCCTCGGAGAGCTGGTCGACGCGCTGGCCGTGGAAGGTGACCTCGCCCGCGTCCGGCCGGATGATCCCGGCCAGGCAGTGCAGCAGCGTCGACTTGCCGCAGCCGCTCGGGCCGGTGATGGCGAGGATCTCGCCCTCGGCGACGTCGAGCGTGACGCCGCGGACGGCGGGGGTCGGCCCGTACGAGCGGACCACCCCTCGCGCGGAAAGGATCATGACGGTTCCCCCGGGTACGGCTGGGTGACGCGCTCGATCGTGGCGGTGAGCCAGGTCAGGTCGGCGTCGAGGTGGGCGATGGCGTAGTCGGCGGCGATGACGTCGCCGACGGTGGCGCCGGGCTGGGACTTGGCCCGGGTGAGCTCGCGCAGCCGGTCGACGTGCGCCCGGCGCTGCGCGGCGAGGTAGGCGAGCGCCTGCTGCGGCCCGGCGGCCAGCAGCGCGACGACGACCTTGGCGAGCAGGGCGCTGGCCACGTGCGGCGCCGGCTCCTCGACGGCGGCCAGCCACTCGGCGAGCTTCTCCCGGCCGCCCTCGGTCAGCGCGAACGTGGTGCGGTCCGGGCCGCCCTCGCGCTCCTGGCCGGACTGGCTGACCAGGCCGTCCCGTTCGAGCCGGCCGAGGGTGGCGTACACCTGGCCGAACCCGAGCGGCTTGGCCCGCGGCAGGGTCCGGTCGTAGGCGTGCTTGAGGTCGTAGCCGTGCCGCGGACCGCCGGCGAGCAGCCCGAGGAGGACGAACGGCGCTGACATGCGGACCACTATTCATCGAGTGAATAGACTCCGTCAAGTCGCCCCGCTCTGGACAAGAACAGTTAACAAACCTAATAATGGCGGCCACCGTCCATGGAGGTCCGTCCATGAAACGCAACCGCATCCTGCTTGCCGCCGGCGCCGTGGTCACCCTGGCCGCCGCCCTTCTCGTGACAACGAACGCCTACGCCGCGAACCTGCTGACCAACCCCGGGTTCGAGAGCGGCAACCTCAGCGGCTGGTCGTGCACCGGCAGCGGGTCGGGTGCGGTCACCACGCCGGTGCGCTCCGGCTCGTACGCGCTCAACGGCAACGCCACCGCCTCCGACAACGCCAACTGCACGCAGACCGTGGCCGTGCAGCCGAACACCGCCTACACGCTGTCGGGCTGGGTGCGCGGCAGCTACGTGTACCTCGGCGTCACCGGCGGCGCGTCGACGTGGACCACGGCGTCGGCGTACACCCAGCTCACCGTGCCGTTCACGACCACCGCCGGGCAGACGTCGGTGCAGGTGTTCGTGCACGGCTGGTACGGCACCGGCGCCTACAACGCCGACGACATCTCCCTCGACGGGCCGGGCGGCCAGCCCACCACGTCGCCGACCACGGCGTCCCCGTCGCCGTCCCGGTCGGCCTCCGCCTCGGCCTCGCCCTCGCCGTCGCGGTCGGTCTCGCCGTCGCCGTCCACCAGCCAGCCCCCGGTGACCGGGCTGCCGAAGCACGCGCTCATCGGGTACCTGCACGCCAGCTTCGCCAACGGCTCCGGCTACGTGCGCATGGCCGACGTGCCGGCCGCCTGGGACATCATCAACCTGGCCTTCGGCGAGCCGACCAGCGTCACCTCCGGCGACATCCGCTTCCGGCAGTGCCCGGTCGCCGAGTGCCCGAACGTCGAGTCGGAGGCCGAGTTCATCGCCGCCATCAAGGCCAAGCAGGCGCAGGGCAAGAAGGTGCTGATCTCGATCGGCGGCCAGAACGGCCAGGTCCAGCTCACCACCACGGCGGCGCGCGACGCGTTCGTGTCCTCGGTGGCGGCGATCATCGACAAGTACGGCCTCGACGGGCTCGACATCGACTTCGAGGGGCATTCGCTGTACCTCAACGCCGGTGACAGCGACTTCCGCAACCCGACGACGCCGGTGATCGTGAACCTCATCTCGGCGCTGAAGACGCTCAAGACCCGCTACGGCACCAAGTTCGTGCTCACCATGGCGCCGGAGACGTTCTTCGTGCAGCTCGGCTACCAGTTCTACGGCGGCACCAGCGCCGGCGACAACCGGGCCGGCTCCTACCTGCCGGTCATCCACGCGCTGCGCGACGCGCTCACCGTCCTGCACGTCCAGGACTACAACTCGGGCCCGATCTGGGGGCTCGACAACCAGTACCACACCATGGGCGGCGCCGACTTCCACATCGCGATGACCGACATGCTCAAGGCCGGCTTCCCGGTCGCGAACACCGGCCAGACGTTCCCCGGCCTGCGGGCCGACCAGATCGCGTTCGGCGTGCCGGCCGCGGTCAGCGCCGGCAACGGCTACGTGTCACCGGCGGTCGTCCAGGCTGCGGTCAACTGCCTGGTCAAGGGCTCCGGCTGCGGCTCGTACACGCTGCGCGGCGGCACCACGCCCGCCTTCCGGGGCCTGATGACCTGGTCGATCAACTGGGACCGCTACTACGGCTGGGAGTTCATGAACGCCCACGAGCCGTTCCTCAACGCCTTGCCGTAGGTTCAGTCGGGTGAGCGCACTCGACATCGTCAAGACCTGGCCCGTGGACACCGCAGCGGTAGCGGTCGTGGACGCCGACGGCGTCCGCGACCGCACCGGGCCGGACGTGGCGCTGCCGTGGGCGTCGGTCACCAAGCTCCTCACCGCGCTGACGGTGCTGGTCGCCGTCGACCGCGGCGACGTGACCCTGGACGAGCCCGCCGGCCCGGCGGGCTCGACGGTCCGCCACCTGCTCGCCCACACCTCCGGCGTCGCGTTCGACGAGGACCAGCAGCTCGCCGCCCCCGGCCGTAAGCGGGTGTACTCCAACCGCGGCTTCGAACTGCTCGCCGACTTCGTCCTGACCCGCACCGGCGGCACCTTCGCCGAGCTGATGACCGAGTCGGTCCTGCGCCCGCTCGGCATGGGCGCCACCGGCCTCGAGGGCTCCCCCGCGGCCGGCGCGGTCGGCCCGCTGTCCGACCTGGCGCTGCTGGCCGAGGAGCTCCTGCGCCCGACCCTGGCCCAGGACCTCATGCCGGAGGCCACGAGCGTGCAGTTCCCGGGCGTCTCGGGCGTGCTGCCGGGCTTCGGCCGCCAGGACCCGAACGACTGGGGCCTGGGCTTCGAGCTGCGCGACGGCAAGTCCCCGCACTGGACGGGCTCCCGCAACTCACCGTCGACGTTCGGCCACTTCGGCAAGACGGGCACCTTCCTCTGGGTGGACCCGGTGGCCGGCCTGGCCTGCGCCTGCCTCACCGACCGCAACTTCGGGGACTGGGCCGCCGAGGCCTGGCCCGCGCTGTCCGACGCGGTGCTCGACGAGCATCACCCGACCGCGGGGTAGGTCTCCTCGAAGCGGTCGCGGTCGCGGTACATCCGCTGCCAGAGACCCGCCAGGAACTCCGGGTCGACCGTCGGGACGCCCGCCGCGGCCCCGTCGGCCACGAAGATGCGGTGGCCCTCACTGCCCGCGATCATCGCGGCCACGTTCAGCGTGGCGACGTGGACGCCCTGGCCGGCGATCTCGCCGTGCAGGGCGGCGAGCCAGTTGCGGGTCGCGGCCATCGCCGGGCCGAAGCCGCTGAGGAACGGCCGCGGGTGGACCGCCGTCACGCCCTGCGTCACGAGGATGGCGCCGTCGCCGCGGTCGATCATGCCCGGCAGCACCTGCTGGACGAGGGCGATGAGGGTGTGGGTGTACAGGTCGAGGTAGCGGCGCAGCCGGTCCGGGTCGAGCTCGCGGGCCGCCGTGAACCGCTCCGTCGGCGCCGGCCCGTAGTGCACGACGTCGATGTCGCCGAGCCGCGCCGTGATCGCGGCCACGAGGCCCGCGACGCCGTCCGGGTCGGCGAGGTCGGCCGGGAACGCGGCCGCGTCGATCCCCTCGGCGCGCAGCGCGGCGGCCCGCTCCTCGAGCGGTGCGGCGCTGCGGGCGACGAGGGCGATGCGGTACCCGTCGCGCCCGAACGCCCGCGCGACCGACACGCCGAGCCCGGTGCCGGCGCCGAACACAGCCATGACCTTGGACATGCGATACTCCTCCGAGAAAGTTGACGCTCTCCTCAAGTTCTGCCGGACGAGCGTAGCAACGAAGTTGAGGCACGTGTCAAGTTAGGGGTTGGCGGCGGGGTGGCACTGCGGCGGGACGCGCAACGCAACCTGGAGCGGCTGACGGCGGCCGCCGTGGAGGTGTTCCACGAGCGCGGCCTGGACGCGCCGCTGGAGGAGATCGCCCGGCGGGCCGGCGTGAGCCCCGGCACGCTGTACAACCGGTTCGCCGGCCGCGACGCCCTCATCGACGCGGTGATGCCCGGCCTGGTCGCGGCCCGCCTGGAGGCCGCCCGGACCGAGGCGCTGGCCTGCGCGGACGCGTGGGAGGGCTTCACCGGCTACGTGGTGCGCATGTGCGAGCTGCAGGCGAGCGACCCGGCCCTCGACGACGCGATGTCCCGCCGCTTCCCGGACGCCGCCGAGCTGACCGCGCTCTGCGACGCCCAGCTGGACTTCGTCCGCGAGATCGTCGCCCGGGCGCACGGGGCCGGCGTGCTGCGCGCCGACTTCACCGTCGAGGACCTGCCGCTGCTCATGTGGTCGACGTCCATGGTCGTGCGGGCCACCGCCGGGGTGGCCCCGGACGTGTGGCGCCGCGCCCTGGCCCTGCTCCTGGACGGCCTGCGCCCCGCCGCCGCCCACCCGCTCCCGGTCCCGCCGCTGACCGAGCCCCAGCTCCACGAGGCGATGACGTCACTCGCCCTGCGGTCGCGCTGACGCCGGCGGGGCGCACGGTCGCGCGCCCCACCGTTTCACCAGGCCCAGGCCTCGGGGCCCGGGCCGCCCTTGCCGATCGGCGGGAACAGCTCGTCCAGGCGGGCCAGGGTGTCGTCGTCCAGGGTCGTGCCGAGGGCCTTGAGAGCCAGGTCGAACTGCTCCGGGGTGCGCGGGCCGATGATCGGGGCGGTCACGCCCGGGCGGGACAGCAGCCAGGCCAGGGCCACCGTGGTCGGCTCCAGGCCGCGCTCGGCGCACAGCCGCTCGTAGCGCTCCAGGACGGCCCGGTGCTCCTGCACGCGGGGCGCGGCGTGGGTCGTGGTGCGGCCCGGGGCCGCCTCGCGCTCCTTGCGCAGGGCGCCGGACAGCAGGCCCTGGGCGAGCGGGGACCACGGGAGCAGGCCGATGCCGAGCTCCACCGCAGCCGGGACGACCTCCAGCTCGACGTGGCGGGTCATGAGGCTGTACTTCAGCTGCTCCGACACGAGGCCCAGGGACCCCCGGCGCTCGGCCGCCGCCTGCGCTGTGGCCAGGTGCCATCCGGCGAAGTTGGAGCTGCCGCAGTACACCACCTTCCCCTGCCGCACCAGCACGTCGAACGCCTGCCAGATCTCCTCCCAGGGCGTGCGGCGGTCGATGTGGTGCATCTGGTAGAGGTCGATGCGGTCCGTCCGCAGCCGGCGCAGCGAGGCCTCGCAGGCCATGACGATGTGGCGCGCGGAGAGGCCCCGGTCCGTCGGCCGGTCGCTCATGGGCTGGTAGACCTTGGTGGCCAGGACGACCTCGTCGCGCCGGCCCGTGCGGGCGAACCAGGTGCCGATGTACTGCTCGCTGGTGCCCTCGTAGTCGCGGGCGCCGTACATGTCGGCGGTGTCGACGAAGTTGATGTCCTCGTCGAGGGCGCGGTCGAGGACGGCGTGGCTGTCGGCCTCGCCGAGCTGCCAGCCGAAGTTCATCGTGCCGAGGCACAGCCGGCTCACGGTCAGCCCCGTCCGGCCGAGGGTGGTGTACTCCATGGGGCCGCACCGTACGGACGCCGCCGGCCCGCCACCGAGGCGTTCGACCCTGCTCGAATCCAACGCCCTCCCGCGGCCCCGGCCCCGCAGCCCCGGCCACCGACCGGACCCACCACCCCGCGGCCCGAACCCTCCCCCGCGCACCACTGTCCAGCCACGGCCTCAGCGCGCGGCCCCGGCGCGAGCGAGGATGGACGGGTGAAACGGCTTGAGCTGACCGCCGCCGACCTGCTCGGGGTGCGGTTCGCGCACTCGCCCATGGCGGAGGTGGTGACGAGCACGTTCGCGCTGCGGGGCACGGCGTGGCCGTTCGCGGCGTGGCGGGAGCGGGTCGCCGGCGACGTGGCGAGGGCCGGGCTCGGCACGTTCTGGGCCGTCCTCGACCCGCCGACCGGTGTGGTGCCGGACTTCCTGACGCCGGTCCCCGCGACGCCGCGCCCCCGGCTGTCCGAGGAGCTGCGGCGGATCGCGGCGACGCCGCTCGCGCGGGTGGAGGCCGAGCTCACGGCGGCCGGCGTACCGTCGCACGACCCGGCCGGCGTGCTGGGTTCGCTGGTCCGGGAGATCGAGCGGTATCATCGGATCGCGGTCGCCCCGGTCTGGCCCAGGCTGCGGTCGGCCGCCGAGGCGGAGATCGCCGCGCGGGCGCAGCTGACGGCCGCGCGTGGCCCGCGGTCACTGCTCGCAGACCTCCACCCGCGCCTGCGGTGGGACCCCGACGCGCTGCGCCTCGACTACCTCAAGGACGGCGACCACCCGCCGTGGTCCCTCGACGGGCATGCCCTGGCACTGCTCCCGTCGGGCTTCGCCGGCCCGCACGCGTGGGTCATGGAGTCCGGCGCGGGCCGCGCGCTGTGGTACCCGCCGGCGGCCTACGGCGCGCTGTGGGCGGCCCCGTTCCCGCCCCCGGCGGCCCTGGCCGGCCTGCTGGGCGCGACCCGGGCGGCGGTGCTGTCGCTGCTCGCGGTCCCGTCGAGCACCGGCGACGTGGCCGCGACCCTGAGCCTGGCCCCGGCGACGGCGTCACACCACCTGACGGCGCTGCGCGACGCCGGCCTCGCGGTGGGTGCGCGCACGGGGCGCCGCCTGCTGTACCGCCGGACGGACCTCGGCGACCGCCTCCACGACCTCGGCTAGCTGGTTGCGGCGCGACCCCGCCGGCTCGTCCTCGGGCTAGTCGGTCAGCGTCGGGAGCAGCTTGGCGGTGATCTCGCGGAGGCGGTCGACGTCGGCCCCGGTGAGGTGGTCGAAGACCAGGCGGCGGACCTCGGCCACGTGGCCCGGGGCCGCCGCCTCCAGCACCGCCATGCCCTCGTCGGTCAGCTCGGCGACCTGGCCGCGGCGGTCGGTGACGCACGCGCTGCGGCGGACCCAGCCGCGCTGCTCCAGGCTGGTCACGGCGTGGGACAGGCGGCTCGTCGTGGTGCCGACGACACGGGCCAGGTCGGTCATCCGCATCGACCGGCCCGGGCGGTCGCTGAGCATGGCCAGGATCTGGTAGTACGCGTGCGGGATGCCCGTGTCGTCGCGCAGCTGCCGGTCGAGGGCGGCGGGCAGCTGGATGAGCACCTGGGTCAGGTTCAGCCAGGTGCGCAGCTCGGGGCCGCTGAGCCAGCGCGGTTCGTCCGTCACGGGACCATCATCAGCCCGCGAGCGGCAGTTCGAGGGTGTGGCGCGTGTGGTCGCGCTTCGAGGTGAGGTACCGCACGTTCGCCGCCGACAGGTGCACGCCCGTCGGGACCTGCTCGACGATGTCGACGCCGAGCGCGTCGAGCTGCAGCGCCTTGTCGGGGTTGTTGCTGAGCAGCCGGACCCGGTCGACCCCGAGCGCCAGCAGCATCTGCGCGGCGGCGGTGTAGTCGCGCTCGTCCTCGCCCCGGCCGAGGGCGACGTTGGCCGCGTACGTGTCGAGGCCGGCGTCCTGCAGCGCGTAGGCGTCGAGCTTCGCGTACAGGCCGATGCCGCGCCCCTCCTGTCGCAGGTACAGCAGCAGCCCGCCCTCGCCGGCGATCCGCTCCACGGCCTCGCGCAGCTGCGGCCCGCAGTCGCAGCGCTCGCTGCCGAACACGTCGCCGGTCAGGCACTCGCTGTGCGGCCGCACGAGCGCCCGCCCGGCGGCCGCGGCGGCCCGCCAGTCGCCGAGCCCGAGCGCGAGGTGCTCCTTGCCGTCGGCGAGCCCGGTGAAGGTGAAGACCTCCGCGGTCGTCGAGTACCCGTCCGCGAACCGCACCGGCACGCTGACCCGCGTCCGAACCTCCGCCATGCCAGCCCCCAGCTGTTGAAGTTTCACGGACCAGCATCGCTCGCAGATCTTGAAACTTCAACAAAACCGCCCATGACCTGACTCACACGCCCTGCCCGGGGGCCGGCCACTCGGCACCACCGCCCTCCACGCGAGCCCGGCACCAAACGGTTCACCCGAGATCGCC
>NZ_JAHYSG010000144.1 GCF_022095675.1 Dactylosporangium sp. AC04546
GTGTGGGGTTGTGGGGTGAGGGCGAAGATCGGGGCAGTAAGTTCGACAGCATGACTGTGCTCACCGAGGAAGAACTTCGCGCCGCGATCCGGCGGGAGATGCCCGGCGTGCGGGCCGACCTGGAGCGGCTTGTGCGGATTCCGGGGATTGCCTTTGCTGGGTTTGATCATGGGCAGGTTGAGCGGTCGGCGGAAGCGGTGGCGGAGCTGCTGCGGGGAGCCGGCGTGCCCGACGTGCGGATCGTGCGGAAGGGTGGGCAGCCGGCCGTCATCGGGCGTCGGCCCGCGCCGCCCGGGGCGCCGACGGTGCTGCTGTACGCGCACCATGACGTGCAGCCCATCGGTGACGCCAGCAAGTGGGAGACCGACCCCTTCGAGCCGGTCGAGCGCGATGGGCGGCTGTACGGCCGCGGGGTCGCGGACGACAAAGCCGGGGTCATGGCGCACATCGCGGCGCTGCGGGCGTTCGGCGACGACCTGCCGGTCGGGGTCGTGCTCTTCATCGAGGGCGAGGAGGAGTACGGCTCGGAGTCGCTCGAGGACCTCCTGCGCGAGTACCGCGACGACATCGCGGCGGACGTCATCGTGATCGCGGACTCCGGCAACTGGGACATCGGCCAGCCGGCGCTGACGACCGGGCTGCGCGGGATCGTCAACGGCTTCGTCGAGGTACGGGTGCTGGAGAAGGCCGTCCACAGTGGAATGTTCGGCGGGGCCGTGCCCGATGCGCTGATCACACTGTCACGGCTGATCGCCTCGTTGCACGACGACAACGGGGACGTGGCCGTCGAAGGGCTGGTGCGGACCGAGTCGGCGCCGCTGGACTACCCCGAGGACCGCTTCCGCGAGGAGGCCGGGATGCTGGAGGGCGTCCGGTTCATCGGCAGCGGGCGGCTCGTCGAGCGGCTCTGGACCCGGCCGTCCATCTCGATCCTCGGCATCGACGCGCCGCCGACCGCGGGCGCGCCGAACGCGCTCATCCCGGCCGCCAAGGCGAAGTTCAGCATGCGGATCGCGCCCGGGGACACCGCCCAGGCGACCTACGACACGCTCATCGCGCACTTCCGCAAGCACGTGCCCTGGGGTGCGCAGATCAGCGTGGAGCTGGAGCAGCTCGGCGAGCCGTGCGTGATCGACGCGACCGGGCCGGCGTACGACGCGGCGCGGCAGGCGTTCACGGAGGCGTGGGACGGCGCCGCGCCGGTCGACATGGGCGTCGGCGGGTCCATCCCGTTCATCGCCACCTTCCAGGAGATGTTCCCGAAGGCGGCCATCCTGGTGACCGGCGTCGAGGACCCGGACACCGGCGCGCACGGCCCGAACGAGAGCCTCCACCTCGGCGAGTTCGAGCGGGTCTGCGTCGCCGAGGCGCTCCTCCTCGCGAAGGTGGCGAAGCTCCAGTAAAGATCAGCCGCGGGGCGGCAGCTTGACGACGCTCACGAAGAACTCGTCGATCTGCCGCACCACGGCGATGAAGCTGTCGAAGTCCACCGGCTTCGTCACGTAGGCGTTCGCGTGCAGCGAGTAGCTGCGCATGATGTCCTCGTCGGCCTGCGAGGTGGTGAGCACGACGACCGGGATGCGGCGCAGGTCCGGGTCCTCCTTGATCGACTGGAGGACCTCCCGCCCGTCGACGCGCGGCAGGTTGAGGTCGAGCAGGATCAGGTCCGGCCGGGTCGCCTCGGCGTACCGGCCCTCGCGCCGCAGGTAGGCGAGCGCCTCCTCGCCGTCCTGCACGACGTTGAGCTTGTTGCGGACCTTGTGCTCCTCGAAGGCCTCCTGCGTCATAAGCACGTCGCCCGGGTCGTCCTCCACCAGGAGCACCTCGATCGGCAGGGACGCTTCCATGGGCGCGGTCATGACACAGACTCCTCGATCAGGGGAACGTCGGCAGCGGCCGGCTCGGGCACCGGAAGCGTGAACCGGAACAGCGTACCTTCGCGGTGCGCCGGGTCGATCCAGATCCGTCCGCCGTGGTATTCGACGATCTTCTTCGCGATGGCGAGCCCGATGCCCGTCCCGGGGTACGTCTCCTTCGCGTGCAGTCGCTGGAAGATGACGAACACCTTGTCGGCGAACTCGGGCTCGATGCCGATGCCGTTGTCCTCGACGCTGATCTCGTACTCGTTGTCGACCCGCCGGCAGTCGATCGCGATGCGCGGCGCCCGGTCCGGGTGGCGGAACTTGATCGCGTTGCCGATCAGGTTGCCGAAGAGCGCCCCGAGCAGCGGCTCCTCGCCGCGCACGGCCGGCAGGTCGGTGAAGGCGATCTCGGCGCTGGTCGCCTCCCGCTGGGCGTCGAACTGTGCGGTAGCGTCGACGACCACCTTGTTGAGGTCGACGTCGGTGAACCCGGCGGTCAGCCGGCCGATGCGGGAGAACGCCAGCAGGTCGTTGATGAGCCGCTGCATGCGCTGCGCCCCGTCGACCGCGAAGCCGATGTACTGGTCGGCCCGCTCGTCGAGTTGCCCGGAGTACCGCCGCTGGAGCAGCTGGCAGAAACTCGCCACCTTCCGCAGGGGCTCCTGCAGGTCGTGGCTGGCGACGTAGGCGAACTGCTCGAGGTCCCGGTTCGACCGGGTCAGCTCGGCCGCCTGCTGCTCGAGCATCCGGTTGGCCTCCTCGACCAGCCGGCGGGCGTCCTGCACGTCGGTGAGCTCGGCGTTGATCCGCCGGCGCATGGTGTCGACGTCGTTCGCGAGCGCGGCCAGCTCGGGTGGCCCCGTCCCGAGGATCTCGTGGTCGTAGTCGCCGCCGGCGACCCGCCGCACCTCGGCGGCGAGGTCGGTCACCGGGCGGGTGACCAGCCGCCGGAGCAGCAGCGCCAGCGCCGCGCCGGCCACGACCACCACGACCGCGGCGAAGATGAGCAGGAGGATCAGTGTGCCGCTGGTCGAGCGCACCCGCTTGGCGACGTCGTCCCGCCGGACGGTGAGGGCCTGGGACAGCGCGTTGATGCGGTCCGAGGCGGCCATGTACACGGCCCGCGACTGGTCGTTCGGCGTGGCGCGCTCGGGGTTGGGTCCGCTCGCTCTTGTCTCGGTGATCAGCGGTTCGGTGATTTCGCTGCGGTACCGCTGGGTCGCCGCCGCAACGTCGCGCACCCCGGTGAGCAGGACGGGCTCGTCGGACAGCAGCCGCTCCGTGTCGGCCAGGATCGCGCGCTCCTGCTCCTGGGCGTCGCGGTACGTGTCGAGATCGGAGTCCCGGCCGGTCAGGACGAACGTGCGGGTGCTGGTCTGCTGGCGCAGCAGCTGCGAGTACAGCCGCTCGGTGTTGACCAGCGCGGGAGTGAGCCGGTCCATCACCTTGTTGTTGTCGGTGCGGTTGGCCGTCGCCGTGATCGTCGCGGTCACGGCGATCAGGCCGAGCAGCCCGGCGACGATCGCGCACAGCGCGATGATCCGCCGCCAGAGCGACCAGGAGGCTGGGGTCATGGCATCCTCATCGGGTTCGGGGGCTCAGCAGCAGTACCGCGATGTCGTCGGACACCGGCCCGCCGTTGTGCGCCTCCGCCTGCTGGGCCAGCCAGGCCGGCAGCTCAGGGGCCAGCACACGGGACGGACGCTCCAGCACCCGGCACAGCCCGTCGACGCCGAGCCGCTCCCCGGCGTCCGCGTCCGGGCCGGCGGCGCCCTCGATCAGGCCGTCGGTGTACAGCAACAGCGACCACCCCGGCGGTCCGAGCGCCACCTCGCTGGCCGGGCGGTCAAGGCCCGGCATGACGCCCAGCACCAGCCCGGGGTCCACGTCGACCGGCTCGGCCCGGCCGCCGCCGAGCACGATGGGCGGCGGATGGCCCGCCAGCCGGATCCGCGCGGAGCCGGCGGCGAGGTCGACGGTCGCCACCGCCACCGTCGCGAACAGCTCGTCGGAGCGCCGCTCGCTCACCAGCACCTGCTCCAGGGACGGCAGGATCTGCTCCTCGGGCACCCCGGCCAGCACGAGCGCCCGCCAGGCGACCCGCAGCGCGACGCCCAGCGGGGCCTCGTCGACCCCGTGGCCGCACACGTCGCCGATGAGCAGGTGCAGGCGGGCACCCCGGTCGACGCCGATCGCGTCGAAGAAGTCGCCGCCGAGCAGTGCCCGGTCGCGGCCGGGCCGGTAGATGGAGAACAGGTCGGCGGAGACGCCGTCCATCAGCGGCTTGGGCAGCAGGCCCCACTCCAGCCGGGCCGACTCGGCCTGGCGCAGCTCGGACTCGCGCAGCAGGCGCGCGTTCTCGTCGGCGCGCTTGCGCTCGACCGCGTAGCGGACGGCCCGCGACAGCCCGGCCCCGTCGACCGAGCCCTTGACCAGGTAGTCCTGTGCGCCCTCGGCGACCGCGGCGATGCCGAGGTGCTCGTCCTCCAGGCCGGTGAGCACGCACACCGCGGTACCTTCGGCGGACACCAGCACCTGCCGCAGGCCGTCGAGGCCGCTCGCGTCGGGCAGCCCGAGATCGAGCAGCACGCACTGCACGCCCGCGAAGCGGGGCCGCGCCTCCCGCATGGTCTGCGCGATCTCCACGTCGAACGGCGCGTCCGCCTCCGCGAGCAGCTCGCGCACCAGGAACGCGTCGCCTGGGTCGTCCTCCACGAGCAGCACGCGGATGCGCTCTCCGGCGAATGGCCCGATCCGCTGTTTGCGCGGGTCCACCGTCGTGCCGACGTCGGCCATGCTCACACCCATCCAAGGGGCCCAGGTATTTGTCGCGCCGCACACATAGGGACGATCCTCTCCTAGGTGACGGCTCGCTGCACATGTGGGTGCAGTCTCTCAGGCGTGGCCCCTGGCGCGTACCGGCGGGCTGTATAGGCTTCGCCCCGTGCACGGGCTGGAGAACGTCGTCGGACTCATCGCGGTCGTTGTGGCCACGTCGGTGGTCGCGCGCCGGATCGGCGTGCTTTCCCCGATCCTGCTGGTCATCGTCGGGATCGGCATCTCGTTCATCCCCGGGGTGCTGGAGATCGAGCTCGAGCCCGAGGTCGTGCTGCTCGGCATCCTGCCGCCGATCCTCTATGTCGCCGCGCTCGAGACGTCCGTCCCGGCGTTCAAGTTCAACCTGCGCCCCATCCTGCTGCTGGCCGTCGGCCTGGTCCTGTTCACCGCGGCCGCCGTGGGGTTCACGCTGAAGATGTTGCTGCCAGGTGTACCCCTGGCGGCGTGCTTCGCGCTGGGAGCGGTGGTCGCGCCGCCCGACGCGGTGGCGGCGACGGCGGTCGCCCGGCGGATCGGGCTGCCCCGCCGGGTGGTGACGGTGCTGGAGGGCGAGAGCCTCATCAACGACGCGACCGCCCTCGTGACGCTGCGCGTGGCCGTCGCCGCGGCGGTGGGGCAGGCGGTCGACGCCTGGTCGATCACCGAGCAGGCGGTCGTCGCGGTCGTCGGCGGCGTCGCGATCGGCGTGCTGGGCGGGATCGTCGTCGGCTTCGTCCACAAGCGGATCACCAACCCGCTCATCGACAACGCCGTGTCGTTGCTCACGCCCTGGGTGGTGTTCCTGCCGGCCGAGTCGATCCACGCGTCGGGCGTGGTCGCCGTGGTGGTGACCGGCCTGATGCTCGGCCACCGGATGCCGACGCTCATGTCCGCGGCCTCCCGGCTGCAGATGGACGCTTTCTGGCGGATGGTGAAGTTCCTCCTGGAAGGTGCGGTCTTCCTCCTCGTCGGGCTGCAGATCCGCACCCTGATCATGGAGGTCGAGCGGTCGTTCTGGTTCACCATGGGCGCGCTCGTGGCGGTGGTGGGCGTCGTCATCGTCGCGCGGATCGCCTGGCTGTTCCCCACGACGTACTTCACCCGCCTCATCCCGCGGGTGCGCCGCCGCGACCCCTCGCCGCCCCTGGCCGCGCCCGCCGTCATCTCCTGGGCCGGCATGCGGGGCGCGGTCACCCTGGCGGCCGCACTCTCGCTGCCGACCGAGCTGGCCAACGGCGAGGCCTACCCGCGCGGGCTCTTCGTGCTCCTCGCCTTCGGCGTCATTGTTGCCACTCTTGTACTGCAGGGAGCCACGCTGCCGACCGTCGCCCGCTGGCTGAAGGTGCCACCGGACGACGAGAAGGAGGACGCGCTCGCGGAGGCGTCGATCCAGCACGAGGCCTCGCGGGCCGGCAAGCGCCGGCTGGAGGAGGTGGCGGCAGATGCGCCCGAGGGCGTCGTCGAGCGGCTGCGGCAGGTAGCCCTGAGCCGGTCGAACCTGGCCTGGGAGCGCCTGGGCCGCTCGGACCGGGAAACGCCGTCCGCCGCGTACGCCCGTCTGCGGCGCGAGATGCTCAACGCGGAGCGGGAGGTGTTCCGGCAGGCCCGCGACAGCGGAAGAATCCCGGAGGAGACGCTGCGCCAGGCGCAGCGGGACATGGACCTGGAAGAGTCGTTGCTCGAGCGCGGAGACCATGAATAGTGAGCGGTTCGGAGCGGAGAGGCCGCTCACCGTTGGGGCAGCGTGGGCGAGCGCTGCCGGAGCGAAGCGGAGGCGGCGTGAGTTGTGAGCACATCTCGGCCTCGGAGAAGGCCGACCCGCCCGTCGGGCTCGAGGGCTGCCCGGAATGTCTGGCCATGGGCTTCCATGACTGGGTTCACCTGCGGCAATGCCTCGCCTGCGGGCACGTCGGGTGCTGTGACTCCTCGCCGCGCCGGCACGCCACGCAGCATTTCCTCACCACGCGTCACCCGGTGATGCAGTCGATTGAGCCGGGCGAGTTCTGGCGCTGGTGTTTTGTGGACGAAACGGTCGGGTAGACGCCTCCACGCCCCGGGTCCCACCTGCGGGTACGTGTGTTCTCAGCGGCTTCTAAGGAGACGCGGGACACAATCATGCCAAGGTGGGCATGGCGACGGGTGCAGTCGTGTTGCCATGGTCAACGGGGAATGACTCGGCTGGTGACGGGGTTTGGGGGCACTCCATGGCGAGCTCGGCATGGTGAACGCGATATTGGATCTTGTGGGCGGGCCCGGCGTGCTCTACGGCGTCGTACTCGTCCTCCTCACTGTTGACGCGTTCATCCCGGTCATCCCCGCTCAGGCGCTGATGATCGGCGGCGGCATCCTCTCCGCGACCGGCCACGTCCAGCTCATCCTGCTCGTCCTCGCCGGCGCCGCCGGTGTCGTGGCCGGTGACCTGATGGCGTTCCTCGTCGGCCGGCGTCTCGCCCACCGCGACTCGACCCGGCTCACCAGCCGGCGCAAGCCGCGGGCGATCACGCTGCGGCTGACCGAGGCGATGCGCAAGCACATCTTCCTGGCCGTGCTCTTCTGCCGGTTCGTGCCGGCCGGCCGCATGATCACCGCTGTGTACGCCGGCCGCAACGGCGTGTCGACCCGCCGCTTCGCCACGTACGACGTCATCGCCGCGACCCTCTGGGCGTCGTACGGTGCGCTGCTCGGCCACTTCGGCGGCGAGGCGATCGCCAGCTCGTCGTGGGTGCCGCTGGCCATCGTCGCCGCCTTCGCCGTGCTCTTCCTTGCCGGTGCCCCGCTCGTGGGCCTGATCAACCGGGCTCGCCGCCGCGCCGCGGTCGGCCGCGCCCCGGTCGTGCGCACCCGGATCGTCCGCTGCCGCCGGAGTGCCGTCGAGACCCTCGCCGCCGTCGAGCCGCTGGCCGCGATCGAGGTCATGGCCGCCGCCGAGGCGGTCGCGGCCGCCGAGTCGGTGGTCGTCGAGGTCAACGGCCTGCAGGCCACCGCCTGATTTCACCGCTCACAGCCAGGGGCGCAACCCGGAGGCCGGGTCGCGCCCCTGACTGATGGTCCCGCGAAGACTACGGGCTGATCTGCTGTCCGCTGTCGTTCCAGGTGTTGTTGCTCCACTGCGGCATGGTCGAGGCGGAGAAGGCCTGGGTGCCGTAGTAGCCACCCTTGGGCCAGAAGCCACCGCCGGAGGCGCGCATGAACTTGTTGTTCGTGACCCTGCCGTTGGTGATCTTGTAGTTGGCGTCGTACCAGTAGAACGAGTAGCCGCCGCCGTTCATCAGGTTGCTGTCGACCACGACGTCGCTGATCGAGCCGATGTCGGCCTTGAGCAGGATGCAGGACGTCTGCGTGTGCTGGTTCTCCAGCCGGTTGTGCAGAATCCGGATGTACTTCGCGTTGGTCGACTGGATGACGTCGTTGTGCTGGGCCGAGCCGACGCCGTTGGGGTCGTGCAGCCAGGAGTCCTGGACCGTGCCCGTGCCGTCGATACGGAGGATGTCGCCGGAACCGTGGGCGTTGACCCGCAGGAGGGTGAAGCCGGTGCGGCCGATGAGGGCGATGCCGCCGGTGGAGGCGTCCTTGCCCTGGCCGTCGATCTCGGTGTCCTCGATGCGCAGGTTCGCATTGTCGTCGGTGGACGTCACGGCCTGAACGTTGGCCACGCGGATCCGGCTGTTGCGGATCGTCACGTTCTTGGCCTTGATCTCCAGGTGGCCATTGATGTCCTTGCCGTCGATGACGGTGCCGGCAACCGTGATGGTCATCGGGCCGGTGTACGGCGTCAGCGTCACCTTCTTGCGCGTGTCGCCCGCCAGGCCCTTCGGGTACCCGGTGTTGTTCTCGGCCGGGAAGCCCGCGACCGTGTAGGTGGGCGGCACGCCGCCACCGCCGCTCGTGGGCGGCTTGGTCGTCGCGCTCTTGGTCGGCGACGCCGAGGCCGAGGCCGACGGCGACGCCGATGCGATCGGGGACGCCGAGGCGGTCGGGCCGGCCGACGTCGACGGCTGGTCGCTGACCGTCGGGCGGGGCTGGGCGCCGGTCGCCGGAAGGTTCTTGCAGGCGGTGAGGCCGCCGGTGGCCAGGAGCGCCACCGCCATCACGCCGACACCGGCGCGGCGCAACGGGCTGCGGCCGGTGTACTTCGGCTGGGGGAGCCGGTCGTGCTGGTCGTGCTCGTCGAGCTCGCTGTGCGCGACGCTGAGCGATGCGTCCTGCGGGTTCATGCTTTGGGAATCCTCCCGGTCAGTCGACATCCGTCAGTCGACGGCCGTTGTGGCCAGTCGGAGCTTTTCGGCGTGAAAGTCGGTTGGCGTTCCGCTCCTTCGACTTCGTATGTCTGCGGGAAACGCAGCCGAATTCTCCTCAGGTAATGCCCAGATTGACACACCATGATCGGCTTTATGTGCGTTGCCCACAACCTTGCGTAACGTTTGCCGGTCCGAAGCATGCCATGGTTCGGCGGGCGAATGAAACCCTGGGACGTGCCGGAAGCACTACCTTTAGTATTCTTAAGTCCGGCCTAAGAAGCAGCACGACTGGAAAGCTGCATGAATCCGTCGGATCGGGCATATCGACGCGGGCAACGAGTGGCCCAGATCACGCTGGCGCCTCTGGCGCGGAAGCGGCGATCTTCGCCAGCTTCGTGATGCCGTGAACCATACAGCTACGTAGTTGTTTGGCCTAGTGGTGGCGGATGTGATGTAGCAGACCGTCGATCGGGCACGTGCCGCTATGCCCGGATTATCCGTGGTGTACGGGTAAATCGGGCACAGCAGGCAGGGGGGATTTGTGCGGTACGAGTGAATTCGCTGGCCGTGCGGAGCGGGCGGCGCCGAGCGGCGGGCGGCCGCCGGGGGTGGTAGGACATTCCCTTGCCGGTGTGAATCGCGGCCGCCGGCGCATCGACAATGCGCCAAGGAATAGCCCTTACGCGCGGAACGGGTCGTGTTCGGTGAGAATCCGGTCGAGCCGGGCCTGGTCCACGCGTTGCACCACCGACTCGGTTTCCTGCCGGTCACGGATGCATTTGGCGAGCGTGAAGGCCGACGTGACGGTGTAGAGCACCCCGACGGCGAGAAAGGCCCGCATCCACCCGTCGACGGGCAGATATGCGATTCCGGCGGCAACGCCGCCGAGGGCGACCGCGAACGACAGCGCGGACTGCAGGAAGAATGCGGCGGTGGTCCTCGGCGGCACGGGAGTCGTCATGCGGACCAGTCTCAGGCGGCCGGCTTCCGGACCGCCTGAGTAGCGGTACTCAATCAGTACCCGGCGTGGACCTCGGGTGGGTTGTGCGCCGGCACGGGCAGCTCGATCTTGTGCAGCCGCTCCCACGCGTCGACGACGTCGCGCGTGACGTGGGCGCGGAAGTAGTCGTTGGCGCTGAGCCGGTTGGTGACCGCCTCCTCGCCCTCGGCGAGCAGGCTGGCCGGGACCAGACGGAGCCCGGCCTGCACGGCCGCGCTGAGCCGGCGGTGGCCGTCGATCACGTAGTAGTCGGGCCCTGAGTGACCGATGGTCAGCGGCTCCATCGCCTCGGGGACGGTGACCCCGTCGGTCGGCGCCGGGAAGTCGAGCTCCCGCGTGGGATACACCCGCATGGGGTCGAGCAGCAGCAGCGGCGGCTTCTCGCGGAGGATGTCGCCGCCGAGCCGCCCCTCGAAGGCCGCCTGCACGAGCTCGACGATGTCGTCCGGCCGGGCCCGGGTGCTGTCGCACACCAGGTCGTAGTTGCGCAGCCGGAACTTGTCCGCCCCGTAGCGGGTGAGGAACCGCATCCGCTCGCTCTCGCTGCGGCTGCGCAGGTTGGTCTTGGCCTCTTCGAGCGAGGAGTAGTTCTCGACCTCGCTGTGCGGGCGGGCGAGCACGCGGCGGGCGGCCTCGTTGGGCTCGGTGATGAGGTGCACCTTGAACGCCTCGTGGAAGAAGAACCACGCGAGGCGGCTGTCGACGATGAGCTGCTCGCCGGACTTCGCGATCTCGGACTGCAGCTGGTCGACGGCGCTGTCGATCGCGTCGTCGAGCTCGGCGTGCAGGTTGAGCTGGAGCGCGGTCATGCCGCGGCGCTGGGCCATCTCCCGGTACATGTCGCCGACGCTGATCCGGCGCAGACCCAGCCGACCGGCGAGCTCCACGGAAACGGTGCTCTTCCCGCTGCCCAGGTCGCCGTTGATGACCACGGACCGGTGATTGCTCATGCCGCAACTCTCTAGGTGATGGGGCCCTGACCATGAGCTACAGCCCACCGGGCCAGTCCAGGGCTGGAGCCTAACACGCCCTGGTTGCGCGCCTTTCCGTTTCATTCCCCCGTGCGAGGCCACCGTCGGACACCCGGTGCGAGGTGTAATCGGGGTGAAACATCAGGGTGACACCATCCCCGCCACTACCGTCCCGACGGGAGGACCGCGTTGTTCCTGAGCCGCCACGAGCAGGAGCGCCTGTTGATCCACGTCGCCGCCGACGTGGCGCAGCGGCGCAAGGACCGCGGGCTCAAGCTCAACTATCCCGAGGCCGTCGCCATCATCACCGCCTTCCTGCTCGAAGGGGCGCGCGACGGGCGGACCGTGGTCGACCTCATGGAGGCCGGCCGGCATGTGCTCGGCCGGGACGACGTGCTGGAAGGGGTGCCCGAGATGCTCGCGGAGGTGCAGGTGGAAGCCACCTTCCCGGACGGCACCAAGCTGGTGACCGTCCACCACCCGATCCCGTGATCCCCGGCGAGATCGTGCCCGGCGACGGGCCCGTGGTGATCAATCACAACCGGCCGGAGCTGCGGCTCAGCGTCAACAACACCGGCGACCGGCCCGTGCAGGTCGGGTCGCACTACCACTTCGCCGAGGCCAACGACGCGCTCGACTTCGACCGCGACCGCGCCTGGGGCCACCGGCTCGCGGTGCCAGCCGGGACGTCGGTGCGCTTCGAGCCCGGCGTGGCCCGGGAGGTCGTGCTGGTGCCGCTCGCCGGCCACCGGATCGTCCCCGGGCTGCGGGGCAAGGCTGGAGGACCGCTGTGACCGAGCTCGACCGCCGCCGGTACGCGAACCTCTACGGCCCGACGACCGGGGACCGGGTGCGGCTGGCCGACACCAACCTGTTCATCCAGATCGAGCACGACCACTGCGTGGGCGGCGACGAGGCGGTGTTCGGCGGCGGGAAGGTGATCCGCGAGTCGATGGGGCAGTCGCGGGCGACCCGCGCCGAGGGCACCCCCGACACCGTCATCACCGGCGCGATCGTGCTCGACCACTGGGGCATCGTGAAGGCCGACGTGGGCATCCGCGACGGCCGGATCGTGGGCATCGGCCGGGCCGGCAACCCCGACACGATGGACGGCGTGGACCCGGCGCTGGTGATCGGGCCGTCGACCGAGGTGATCGCCGGCAACGGCCGGATCCTCACCGCCGGCGCCATCGACTGCCACGTGCACCTCATCGCGCCGCTCATCCTGGAGGAGGCGCTCGCCAGCGGTATCACCACCATCGTCGGCGGAGGCACCGGACCGGCCGAGGGCAGCAAGGCCACGACCGTCACGCCCGGCGCGTGGCACCTGGCCCGGATGTTCGAGGCCCTCGACCCGTGGCCGGTCAACGTGCTGCTGCTCGGCAAGGGCAACACCGTCTCCGAAGCGGCGATGTGGGAGCAGCTGCGCGGCGGCGCCGGCGGCTTCAAGCTGCACGAGGACTGGGGCACCACCCCGGCCGCGATCGACGCCTGCCTGCGGGTCGCCGACGCGTCGGGCGTGCAGGTGAACATCCACACCGACACGCTCAACGAGGCCGGGTTCGTCGAGGAGACCCTGCGCGCGATCGCCGGGCGCTCCATCCACGCGTACCACACCGAGGGCGCCGGCGGTGGGCACGCGCCCGACATCATCACGGTCGCGTCGCACCCGAATGTGCTGCCGTCGTCGACGAACCCGACCCGCCCGTACACCCGGAACACCCTCAGCGAGCACCTCGACATGCTCATCGTGTGCCACCACCTGAACCCCAGCGTTCCGGAGGACCTGGCGTTCGCGGAGAGCCGGATCCGGCCCTCGACGATGGCGGCCGAGGACCTGCTGCACGACCTGGGCGCGATCTCCATCATCGGCTCCGACTCGCAGGCGATGGGCCGGGTCGGCGAGGTGGTGCTGCGCACCTGGCAGACCGCGCACGTGATGAAGCAGCGGCGCGGCGCCCTGCCGGGCGACGGGCCGGCCGACAACGAGCGGGCGAAGCGCTACGTCGCGAAGTACACGATCTGCCCGGCTGTGGCGAGCGGCATCGACCACGAGGTCGGCTCGGTGGCGGTCGGCAAGCTGGCCGACCTGGTGCTGTGGGACCCGGCGTTCTTCGGGGTCCGGCCGCACGTCGTCATCAAGGGCGGCGCGATCGCCTGGGGCGCCATGGGCGACGCCAACGCCTCGATCCCGACGCCGCAGCCGGTGCTGTCCCGGCCGATGTTCGGCGCCTACGGTACCGCCGCCCCCGCGACAAGCCTCGCGTTCGTGGCGCAGGCGGCGCTCGACGACGGGCTGGCCGACCGGCTCGGCATTCGCCGAAAGCTGGCCGCGGTCGCCGACACGCGGAGCCGGGGCAAGGCCGACCTGCCCGGCAACGACGCGCTGCCGAGGATCGAGGTCGAGCCGGACACGTTCACGGTCCGTATCGACGGCGAGGTGGTCGAGCCGGATCCGGTCACCGAGCTGCCGATGGCGCAGCGGTACTTCTTGTTCTGATCATGCGCGCCTACACCCAGCTGCTGATCCTGGCCGACGGCCGGTTCCCCTCCGGCGGGCACGCCCACTCGGGCGGCCTGGAGGCGGCGGTCCAGGCCGGCCGGGTGCGCGACTTGGATCGGTTGCGGGATTTCCTCAGCGGACGGCTGCACACCGTGGGGCTCGTCGGCGCGGCATTCGCGGCCGCTGCCTGCGCGCGACCGTTCATGATGGACGAGCTGGAGGAGGAGCTCGATGCGCGGACGCCGTCGCCCGCTCAACGGCTCGCCGCTCGCCGGCAGGGCCGGTCGCTGATCCGCGCGGCTCGGGTGGTTTGGCCGGGGGAGCAGGTCGAGCGGGCGGCGCGGACGAAGGTCTCGCAGCCGGTCGCGCTCGGCGTGGTGGCCGACGCCGCCGGCGTGACGCCCGGTGAGACCGCGCTGCTCAGCGCGTACCACTCGATCTCGGGTCCCGCGAGCGCGGCCGTTCGCCTCCTCGGGCTCGACCCGTACCAGGTGCACGGGCTGCTCGCCGCGCTCGGGGACGAGTGTGACGAGGTGGCCCGCGCGGCCGCCGCATTCACGCGTGGGCCCGCGGCGGAGCTACCGGCGGCATCGGCGCCGCTGCTCGACATCTCCGCCGAGGAACACGCCGCATGGGAGGTAAGGCTCTTTGCAAGCTGAACACGGACACCCGCACGAGCACGGACCCGGCGAGGTCCCGCACACCCATCCGCACCCGGACGTCGACCCGCACGCGCCGCTGCACAACGGCGAGCGCGCGCTGCGCATCGGCATCGGCGGCCCCGTCGGCTCGGGCAAGACCGCGCTGGTCGCCGCGCTGTGCCGCAGCCTCTCGGAAGACCTGCGCCTCGCGGTCGTCACCAACGACATCTACACCACCGAGGACGCCGACTTCCTGCTGCGCAACGGCGTCCTGCCGGCCGAGCGGATCCGCGCCGTCGAGACCGGCTGCTGCCCACACACCGCGATCCGCGACGACATCTCGGCCAACCTCGACGCGATCGAGGAGTTGGAGGAGAGCCTCGGCCCGCTCGACGTGATCCTGGTCGAGAGCGGCGGCGACAACCTCACCGCGACCTTCAGCAAGGGCCTGATCGACCAGCAGATCTTCGTGGTCGACGTGGCCGGCGGGGACAAGGTGCCGCGCAAGGGCGGCCCCGGCGTGACCAGCGCCGACCTGCTGGTCATCAACAAGACTGACCTCGCCCCGCTGGTCGGCGCCGACCTCGGGGTCATGGCGCGCGACGCGGCCGCCCGCCGCGGCGACCTGCCGACCGTGTTCCTGTCGCTGGTGGAGGACAAGACCGCCGCCCCCGTGCAGGACTGGATCCGAAGCCTGGTGCGGTGAGGGCCGCCGCCCGGGTCGTGGCCGAGGAGGGCGGGCGGCTGACGGTCCTCAAGGGCGAGGCGCCGCTGCTGCCCCGCCGTACGGGCCCGAACGAGGTGCACTTCGTCGGCGGCGCGGCCGGCCCGCTCGGCGGCGACGAGTTGAGCATCGAGCTGGAGGTCGGCCCGGGCGCGCTGCTCGTCGTGCGCACGGTCGCGGCGAGCATCGCGCTGCCCGGCCGCGACGGCGCCTGGTCGCGGCTGTCGATCCACGCCTCGGTGGCCGGCACCCTGCTGTGGCTGCCCGAGCCGACGATCGCCGCCGCGAACTGCCGCCACCTGACGGAGTCCACAGTGGACCTCGCCGGGGACGCCACGCTCGTGTGGCGCGAGGAGGTCGTTCGCGGGCGGCACGGCGAGCAGGGCGGCGAGGTACGGCTGAGCACCGCGGTCCGCCGCGCCGGCCGCCCGTTCCACCGCAGCGACGTGACCCTCGAGGACAACCCGGCGGTCATGCAGCACCGCGTCTACGCGGGCCTCGTGACGACGAGGACCGTCGATCACAAGCTCCCCGAGATCATGCCCCTCGCCGCGGGCGGCACGTTGGTCACGGCGCTCGGCGACGACCTCGCGGCGACCCGCGCGATCACCGACCTCCTGGTTACAGCGCCGCAATAGACGGGCAAAGTGGCAGTAACGGCGCGGGCGTCTACTCGCATCGACTCACCGATGGTGAGGCGCGCCTAGGGTTCCGCGCTTCTGTGCAGGGAGCGGCTGGTCCGAGAGGTGCAGGCGCCCCGCAGGGATGGGGGCGTTCCACGGCGGGACAAAAGCCCGGGAGACAGCCGACGCTTCCGGCTGCTCCGCGGCCGGACAGCCAACCCGGAAGGGACTGTCTGTGGGTCTGTTCCACAACCACTACGGGCCGGAGGCCCGCTACGCCGTCGAGCGCGAGGCCGAGCTGCCGACCACCAAGTGGGAGGAGGAGGTGGCGCGCGGGCTGGAGCTCGGCCTGCCCGGTGCCGACTCCATCGTCGACAAGCGCATCCCGACGTTCTCCCGCGGCGAGCTGCCCCACTTCGCCGGCATCAACACGTTCCTCAAGGCGCCGTACCTCGAAGACGTCCGCCGCTGCGGCGAGTACGACGTCGCCGTGCTCGGCGCGCCGTTCGACGGCGGCACGACCTACCGCTCCGGCACCCGCTTCGGCCCGCAGGGCATCCGCAAGATCTCCGCCCTCTACGGCCCGTACAGCTTCGAGCTCGGCGTCGACCTGCGCGAGTCCATCACGATCGCGGACCTCGGCGACATCTTCACCATCCCGGCGAACATCGAGAAGACGTTCGACCAGATCTCCAAGGCCGTCGCGCACGTCTACGAGTCGGGGGCGTTCCCGGTCGTGCTCGGCGGCGACCACTCGATCGGCTACCCCACCGTGCGCGGCGTCGCCCAGCACCTCCAGGGCAACCTCGGCATCATCCACTTCGACCGGCACGTCGACACCCAGGAGACGGACCTCGACGAGCGGATGCACACCACGCCGTGGTTCCACGCCACGGACATCCCGAACGTGCCGCCCAAGAACCTCGTGCAGATCGGCATCGGCGGCTGGCAGGCGCCCCGCCCGGGCGTGAAGGTCGGGCGCGAGCGCGGTACCACCATCATGACCGTCACCGACTGCGTGGAGATGGGCATCGAGGCCGCCGCGGAGAAGGCCCTCGAGGTGGCCTGGGACGGCGCCGACGCGGTCTGGCTGTCGTTCGACGTCGACTGCCTCGACGCGGCGTTCGTGCCGGGCACCGGCTGGCCCGAGCCGGGCGGGTTCCTGCCCCGCGAGGTGCTCAAGTTCATCCAGCTGATCGCGGAGAAGCCCCTGGCCGGCATCGAGGTCGTGGAGTGCTCCCCGCCGTACGACAACGCGGAGATCACGGCGCTCATCGCGACCCGCGTCATCTGCGACACCCTCGGCTGCCTGGTGCGCGCCGGCCACCTTCCCCGGAGGACCTCATGAAGCGTCGTTCGCTCCTGCTGGGCGCCGCGGGCGCCGCCCTCCTCGCCGCCTGCGGCCAGGAGGAAGAAACCGGACAGAGCTCCGCGAAGATCACCCTCGGCTTCTCCGCCTGGCCGGGCTGGTTCCCCTGGCAGGTCGCCCAGGAGAAGGGCCTCTTCGCCAAGAACAACGTCACCGTCGAGCTCAAGTACTTCGACAGCTACACCGACAGCCTCAACGCGCTCGCGACCGGCAACCTGAGCTGCAACAGCCAGACCCTCAACGACACGCTGTCGTCGGTGTCCGGCGGCTCGAAGCAGACGATCGTCCTCGTCAACGACAACTCCACCGGCAACGACCAGATCATCGCCGCCCCCGGCATCGCCACCGTCGCCGACCTCAAGGGCAAGAAGGTCGCCGCCGAGCAGGGCACCGTCGACCACTACCTGCTGCTGCTCGCGCTGGAGAAGGCCGGGCTCACCGAGAAGGACGTCACGTTCACGCCGCTGCTCACCGACGCCGCCGCGGCCGCGTTCGTGGCCGGGCAGGTCGACGCGGTCGGCGTGTTCGCGCCGTTCACCACCACCGCGCTCGGCCGCTCGGGCAGCACGGCCATCGCCACGTCGAAGGACTTCCCGGGCGCGATCCCCGACACGCTGTCGTTCCAGTCGCAGTTCGTGCAGGACCACCCCGACCAGGTGCAGGCGGTCGTGCAGACCTGGTTCGACACGCTCGCCTGGATCGCCGCGAACAAGGCCGAGGCGGTGAGCATCATGGCGAAGAAGGGCGGCGTCTCCGACGCGGACTACCAGACCTACGACGCCGGCACGACCATCTTCACCAAGGAGCAGAACCTGGAGGCCTTCACGGCCGGCAGCGACGCGAAGCACCTCGACTTCCAGGCGAACAAGATCGCCGAGTTCCTGGTGAGCACGAAGCTGGTCGACGCCAAGCCCCCGCTCGACGGGCTGTTCGAGCCCAAGTTCGTGAAGGCCGTGCAGTGACCGTGACCGCCGCCAAGCCGTCCACCCGGGCGTCCTGGCGGCCGCTGCCCCGCCGGCGGCCGATCGGGCCGCCGCGGGCGGCGTTCGCGATCCGGGCGCCGCTGTCCGCGACCACGCGGGCCGTGCTCGTCACGCTGTCGGTGCTGCTGCCGCTGGCCGCGTGGCTGCTGCTCGGCGCGGCCGGCGCCGTCGACCCGCGGTTCCTGCCCACGCCGCAGGAGGTGTGGAGCGCGGGGCTGGACATGGCGGCGAGCGGGCAGCTGTGGACCGACACATGGGCCACGGTCCAGCGGATCCTGTACGGGTTCGGGCTGGCCGTGCTCGTGTCGGTGCCGCTCGGCATCGCGATGGGCAGCTTCACCGCGGCCAACGCGGTGCTGGAGCCGCTGAGCGGGCTGCTGCGCTACCTGCCGGCGGCGGCGTTCACCCCGCTGCTGCTGATCTGGCTGGGCATCGGTGAGCCGCCGAAGGTGGCGCTCATCTTCCTCGGCACCGTGTTCTTCAACATGCTGATGGTGGCGGACGTGGTACGCCTGGTGCCGCGGGACTTCCTCGACGTGGCCTACACGCTCGGGGCGCGCCGCCGGGAGGTCCTCGCGAAGGTCATCGTCCCGCACGCGCTGCCCGGCCTCGTCGACGCGGTGCGGGTCAACTTCGCCGCCGCGTGGAACCTCGTCGTGGTGGCCGAGCTCGTCAACAGCGAGACCGGCCTCGGCAAGCGGATCCTGCTCGCGCAGCGGTTCACCCAGACCGACAAGATCTTCGCGATCCTGGTGGTCATCGCGGTGATCGGCGTGCTCACCGACGTCCTGCTGCGCCTCGCCCGCAACCGGATCGGACGGTGGGTCTGATGCTGGCCCTGGACGGCGTCGGCCGTACCTTCGGATCGACGCCCGCGCTCGAGAACGTCTCGCTCCGCGTGGAGCCCGGCGAGTTCGTCTGCGTCGTCGGCGCGAGCGGCTCCGGCAAGTCGACGCTGCTGTCGATCGTCGCCGGGCTGCTCCCGCCGTCGTCGGGCGCGGTCACGCTGGACGGCGCGCCGGTCACCGGCCCCGGGCCGGAGCGCGGCCTGGTCTGCCAGTCGGGGGCCGTCTACCCCTGGCGGACCGTCGAGCGGAACATCGCCTTCGGCCTGGAGTTGCTCGGCCTGACCCGGTCCGAGCGGCTGGCCCGCGTCGACTGGTACCTCGCCGAGACCGGCCTGGAGCCCTTCCGCCGGTCGCTGCCCAAGCAGCTGTCCGGCGGGCAGCGCCAGCGGGTCGCGATCGCCCGGGCGCTGGCGTGCGAACCGGCGGTACTGCTGCTGGATGAGCCCTTCGGCGCGCTCGACGTGCAGACCAAGGAGGACATGCAGGTCTTCCTGCGGCAGGTCTGGCAGGACACGGGCACGACGGTGCTCATGGTCACCCACGACGTCGAGGAGGCCGTGTTCCTGGGCGGGCGGGTGGTCGTGCTGGCCAGCCACCCCGGCCGGGTGACGGCCGTCGTCCCGGTCGAGCTGCCCGCCGACCGGGACCTGTCGGTCAAGCGGACGCCCGCGTTCCTGGCCCTGCGCGCTCAGGTCGAGGACCTGATCAGGGCACCGGGTCGTGCGTCCCGCGCGGGGTCGACGGGTTACAGCGCTTGATGCGGGCCGCGGTCAGCCGGGAGCCCTCGACCAGCCCGTACCGCTGCACCGCCTGCATGCCGTAGGCGCTGCACGACGGGATCTGCCGGCACCGGGTCGGCAGGTGCGGGGAGAGCCAGCGCTGGTAGCCCCGGATCGCCGCCATGCCGGCCCGGCCCGGTCCGCTCGCCGTCGCGCGGGGCGGCCGGGTCGGCGCGGCGACGGCCATCAGGCTCAGCAGCGAGCCCAGCATGAACGGGTTGCAGTCGCAGTCGCAGAAGTCGAGATCGCCGCAGTCGCACCAGTCCCGCTTGCGCTTCTTGTTGTGGTGGCGCTGCTGGCGGCGGTGGCGCCGCATTGCGAGGAGATCGCCCAGACCCATGCGCGGCATTGTGGGCGCGTGTCCGGCGGGTGATCAAGGCGAGGTCGGAAGGTGGACAAACGGCAACGCACCCGGATGCTCGACTTCGTTCGGGTGGCCGGGAATGTCCGGACAGTCCCGGACACCCGAACGAAGTCGAACAACCGAGTGCGTCGGTCGGCTTGAACCCCCACGACCCGCGGGCGAAGCCCGTGGAACAAATAGTGCGTCGCGCAGCGGCGCATGGGGGGTGTGGGGTGGGAACCCCCCACGGAACCGCGGGCGAAGCCCGTGGAGCTAGAAAACACCACTACTTGGCGGTCAGCTCGCTGCCACCGTGGTACTCGGTGCCCGCGACGTGCTCCGAGGCGAAGCGCTCGCGCAGCGCGTCCAGCTCGCTCCACTGCGCCTCGTGCGAGGACTCCGAGCCCTCGGCGGCGAAGATGTGGTTCGAGTCGTACGTGTCGTTGCTGTAGTTCGTGTAGTCGGTCTCCTCGTAGCGGCTGCCGTCCGGGTTCTCGACCAGGACGTGGTGGCCCTGCTGGAAGTCCGTGGACTCGGCCGACTCGGTGTCCTGCTCGTAGACGTTGAAGTCGCTCTGGTAGTCCGACTCGCTGCCCGAGGCCTGGTGCAGCTGGTCGAGCTCGCCGCTCTCCGCGCCGGCCTCGTAGTGCTCGTAGTCGACGCCCTGCGGGTCGTCGTAGGTCTCGATCTCGCTCATGGTGCGCTCCTTCTGGCTGGTGTGGTCGGGGCCTATCGGCTCAGGACCCGATCCGGGAAGTGGTGTGGCCTTGCGATGGATAGAACGTTACGGTCGGCCACCGACCACCGAATCCCGGAAACGTGCCACCACTCAGAGGCGCCGGAGCGCCGCCGACGTCGCCTCGTCGGCGGGGAAGAACGACTCGATCGCGAGCTCCGAGACGGTCACGTCGAGCGGCGAGCCGAAGACCGCCGTGATGCTGAAGAAGCGCAGCTCGCCGCCCTCGACGCGGATCCGGAACGGCACCACGACGTCCTGGGGGCCCTTCGGCGCCACCGCTGCCGCGGAGGAGCCCGGGTAGCCGCGCAGCTCGTCGAGCAGTTCGCGCAGGTCCTCGGCGCCGCTCGCGGCCACCTGCCGCTCCAGCCGGCTCAGCAGGTGGGCCCGCCACTCGGCCAGGTTGACGATCCGCGGCGCCAGCCCCTCGGGGTGCAACGACAGCCGCAGCACGTTCACCGGCGGCGCCAGCAGGTGGGCGGCGGCGCCCTCGATCAGCCGGGCGATCGGCGCGTTCGCGTCGAGCATGTTCCAGCGCCGGTCGACGACCACCGCCGGATACGGCTCGTGCCCGGCCAGCACCTGGCGCAGTGCCGCGCGGACCTCGTTGAGCTGCGGCCCGTCGAGCCGGCCCTCCGGGTACGCCGGGGCGTAGCCGCCCGCCAGCAGCAGCGCGTTGCGCTCCCGCAGCGGCACGTCGAGCTGCTCGGTGAGGCGCAGGATCATGGCGCTCGTCGGGCGCGAACGGCCGGTCTCCACGAAGCTCAGGTGCCGCGTCGAGATGTCGGCCTGGATGGACAGCTCCAGCTGGCTCAGCCTGCGCCGTTCGCGCCACTCCCGCAGCAGTACCCCCACCGGCCGCACGTCCATGACCTCGATCGTAGGAGGGCCCGCGGCGGCCCGGCCATTACCTCTCGCGTAATCGACGGGGTGCCCCACCGCCGGGCAGCCTCTTGGGCATGACGGACTACGAGAAGCTCGCCGAGCGGTACATCCAGATCTGGAACGACACGAACCCCACCACGCGCCGGGCGGCGATCGATGAACTGTTCACCGAGGACGCGACCTTCGTCGACCCGATGGCCGCGGTCGCCGGCCCGGCCGCGATCGACGGCGTGATCGGCGCGGTCCAGGCGCAGCTGCCCGGCTACGTGCTCAGGCTTGCCGGCGCCGTCGACGGGCACCACGACCAGGCCCGCTTCGGCTGGGAGGGAGCCCAGCCGGGCGGGGCGGCCGAGGTGGCCGGCTTCGACGTGGTGACCCTGGCCCCGGACGGCCGGATCAACCGGGTGCTGGGCTTCCTGGACCTGGTGCCCGCCTGACCCGTCGGGCGCGGGTTGGGCAATTGGTGCGCGGGGATGACAGACTTCGTTGCCGTGGACAGCGAAAATTTCTGGTCGATCATCGACGGGGCCCGGTCCGCCGCCGGCGACCGGGTCACGCCGGGCTTCGCGGAGCGCTTCACCGCCGCGCTGCGGATGCGCCTGGCCACCCTCGACAAGAGCGAACTGCTCAACTTCGACGCCCGCCGCACCGAGCTCCAGGCCCGCGCCAACTCGCCGGCGATGTGGGCCACGGGCCGGATCGTGGCCCGCTTCGCCGACGCGTTCGTCGACGGCCTGATCGCCCGCGGCCGCGACGTCTACGAGCGCGCCGTGGCCGACCCCGACGCCCTGGCGGACGACCCGGTCGTGCGCGCGGTGGCGGCGGGTGAGCTCCCGGCCCACGAGCTGGCGCCGCGCGAGGTCGAGGACCTGGCCGAGGAGTTGTACGGCGAGGAGGACGACTACCCGATGCTCCTGCGCGCCCGCACCGGTCAGGTGGCCCCGCTGGCGGCGGACGACTGGGACGACGAGGACGACCAGGCCGTCCGCAAGCACCTGCCGAAGGTCTGCGCCCTGTTCCTGTCCTGACGCGGGCGTCAGGCGCGGGCCGTGGTGGCCGCGCGGATGCTGCGCAGGCCGGAGAAGATCATGCCGGCCGGCAGGGCCAGGGCCAGGGCGTTCGACACCAGCTGGAGCGGTGAGCCGGGCATCACGACGGCCGTGTCCCAGGTCGGGCTGAGGGCCGACAGCAGCATGCCGCCGATCGCGAAGAACGCCACCGCGGCCAGGGTCGCGACGCCCGTCGCGCGGGCGAACCGGCGGCCCACGGTGACGAACCGCGTGCCGATGCCGCAGACCAGGGCGGTCACCAGGGCGACGGCGAAGACCACGTAGCTCGCGTAGTCGACCGTGTTGGCCAGCACCGCGTAGAAGCGGTCCGGCTCCCACGACCAGCCGGTCGAGGCGCTGCGCCAGGCCATCTCGGAGATGACGGACTGGGCGGCGACCGCGCCGGCCACGATCAGGGCCGTGCGGCGGGCCTGGGCCAGCGCCAGCTCGCGCTGATAGTCGGGGGCGAGCTCGTGCACCGCGCCGAACTCGTCCACCGCCCGGCGCTCGGCGGCGAGACGGTCGAGGCCGCCCTCCTCGTAGTGCTCGGCCGCGTCCACGAGGCTGTCGCGCGCCTCGGTCACCAGGTCGGCCTTGGCCGCGCGCGGGCCGCGCAGCGTGCGGCGGAGCGCGGCGACATACACGTCGATCGGGCCAGCATGCATCACCACCACCTCAGTATGCCGACGGCCGTGATCCGGCGAGTGGGGGTTGACCCTGACCTTTCCCCGGGTTGTCCGCGCGCGTCTGGCGCGCCGAGCGCAAGGACGGCTACATGTAGACGTACTACTTATCAACGCGAGGAAGGACGACGACCGTGCGCAAGTGGCTTTTCGGCGGGCTGGGCCTGCTGCTGGTCCTGTGCGGGGGCGGGGTCGCCGTGATCACCTGGGCTCTCAGCCGGACGTCGATCAACACGATCGGGAAGGTGAGCTTCGACCGCGCGCTCAAGATCCCGCCGCTGGCCGAGTCCGCCGTGGACGGCCAGGGCCGGCGCGTCTTCGAGCTCAAGGCCCAGGCCGGCGAGAGTGACCTCGGCCACGGGGCCACCCGCACCTGGGGCTACAACGGGGCATACCTCGGGCCGACGCTGCGCGCCGAGCGCGGCGAGCAGGTCGTGGTGAACATCCACAACGGGCTCGCCGAGCCGACCACCGTGCACTGGCACGGCATGCACCTGCCGGCCCAGGCCGACGGCGGCCCGCACCGCCCGATCGCGGCCGGCGGCGGCACGTTCCAGGCGGCGTGGAAGCTCGACCAGCCGGCGGCGACGCTGTGGTACCACCCCCACCCGAGTGAGCGGACCGAGGCGCAGGTCTACCGCGGCCTGGCCGGCATGTTCATCGTCGACGACCCGGCGACGGACAGCACGCAGCTGCCGCGCGAGTACGGCGTCGACGACGTGCCCGTCGTCGTGCAGGACAAGGCGTTCGACGGCAGCCAGCTGTCCATGGACGACCGGTTCGGCAGCGACATCGGCGTGCTGGGCGACCAGCTGCTCGTCAACGGCACCCCGGGCCCGTACCTCGACGTGCAGACCGAGCGCGTCCGCCTGCGCCTGCTCAACGGGTCGACGGCGCGCGTCTACAACTTCACGCTCGAAGGCGGCCGCCAGTTCGCCATGGTGGGATCCGACGGCGGCCTGCTCGCCCGCCCGTACATGACCGATCACCTGCGGCTCTCGGTGGGGGAGCGGGCCGAGATCGTGGTCGCCCTCAAGCCGGGGGAGCGGGTGGCGCTGCGCAGCGAGCGGCCGCTGCCCGACTTCGACTTCGGCAACCGCAAACTCCAGGGCGGCGAGGACTCCTTCGACGTGCTCCAGCTGCGCGCCGCGCAGACCCTGCGCAAGAGCCCCGAGCTGCCGGCGGCGCTGGTCGACACGCCGCGGCTCGACCCGAAGCAGGCGGCGGCCAAGCGTGACTTCACGTTCTCCGGCCGCGACATCAACGGCGAGGGCATGGACATGGACCGGGTCGACGCGGTCGTCGTGAAGAACACGACCGAGGTGTGGAACGTGAAGAACGGCCACGACACGCCGCACAGCTTCCACATCCACGACGTGCAGTTCCAGGTGCTCTCGGTCGACGGCGCGGCGCCGCCGGAGCCGCTCGGCGGCTGGAAGGACACGCTGTTCCTGGAGCCGCACCGCAGATACTCGGTCATCGCGCGGTTCGCCGACTACGCCGACCCGACGACGGCCTACATGTTCCACTGCCACGTCCTGCGCCACGAGGACGAGGGGATGATGGGCCAGTTCGTGGTCGTCGAGAAGAAGGGCGACCAGCCCAGACTGCGGCACGGATGAGGGTGCCGGGCCCCCCGTGGCGGCGCGGGGCCCGGCACGTCTCGCAAGCGTTCCGTCGTCCCCGTGCGTCGGCCAATTGGCGGCGGCAACCCAACGAGAACCGCTCTGTGACCGGCATGACACATCGATCAACGCTCCCATGTCAAGGGCGAGGTGTCCGATGTCACCGTGGCTCGCCGAGGTGTCGGCGGAGCGCGACGGCAGCGTCTCGCTCGGTACCCGTCCAGGCCGTGTGGCCGTCCGGCCGCACCAGCGCCCAGCGGTCGTGCGCGGCGGCGACGAGCCGGTCGGCATAACCGGGCGGCACCTGCGCCGGGCCGAGCAGCACGTGCCGCCCGGACCGCAGCAGCTCGTACAGCCGCTGCCCGGACGCCACGGTGACGTCCTCCTGCCGCGGGGCGTGCGGGTAGTCGATGCCGATGCCCGACACCGTGCCGGCCGCCTTGCGCATGATGGTCGGCACGTGCAGCAGCGCACCGCCGAGCAGGTCACGGCCGGCACGGGCGGCCCGGGACTGGAGCATGGCGAGGCGGATCAGGCCACCGCTGCTGCGCAGCACGAGGGCGCCGACCGGGTGCCGCTCGTCTTCGTACGAGTCGAGCAGGCCGTCCGGCGCCCACCCGGCCGCGGTCGCGGCGAGCTTCCAGCCGAGGTTCGCCGCGTCCTGGAGCCCGGTGTTCATGCCCTGGCCGCCGGCAGGGGAGTGCACGTGCGCGGCGTCACCCGCGAGGAACGCGCGGCCCACGCGGTACCGCGGCGCCTGGCGCTCGTCGCTGTGGAACCGGGACATCCAGCGCGCCTCGTGCATCCCGAAGTCGGAGCCGAGCGCCTTGCGGGTCACCTCCCGGATCTCGTCGAGGGTGAGCGGGGCGTCGTCGGGCAGGTCGGTGCGCCGGTCCCAGGCGAAGATGCGATACCACCCGTCGCCGAACGGTGCCACGAACGCGAACCCCTCGGCACTCGCGTTGACGGCCAGCGTGTCCGCCGGCGCGTCGGTCAGCCGCACGTCGGCCAGCATGATCGAGCGCAGCACCGCCCTGCCCGGGAACGGCACGCCGAGCGCCGAGCGGACCACGCTGCGCACGCCGTCGGCCCCGACGACGTGGTCGGCCGCGAACGTCCCGTCGCCGGTGGTCACCTCGACCCCGCCGGCGTCCTGCCGCACGCCGGTCACCTCGACGCCGCGCACCAGCCGGGCGCCCGCCTTCACGGCGCGCTCCTCCAAGAGCCTCTCCACGTTGTACTGCGGGGTGATCAGCAGGAACGGGAAGCGCGACGGCAGCACACCGAGGTCGATGCGCACCCGCTCGAACAGCCGCAGCCTCCGCACCGCCGCGCCGGTCCCGATCAGCTCCTCCGCGAGCCCGCGCGCGTCGAGGTGCTCCAGCGTGCGGGCGTGCACGCCGAAAGCCCGCGTCAGGTTCGACTCGGCGCCGCGGCGCTCCAGCACGGTGACGTCGACCCCGGCCGCGGCGAGGTCGCCGGCGAGCAGCAGCCCGGTCGGCCCGGCGCCCACGATGACGGTCTTCATGGCTCCTCCTCGATGCCAACGCTCGTTCGCCAACAACTGTAGGCCAACAACTGTTGGCATTACAAGTTGACCTGAAGAGGGGTTGAAGTTGCACCCTGTTGACGTGCAGAACCGACGCGCCCTCACCATCGGCATGGTCTCGCTGGTCACGTTCGCCGCCTTCGAGGCGGTCGCCGTGACGGCGGCGATGCCGACCGTCGCCCGGGCCCTCGACGGCCTCGCGCTGTACGGCTTCACCTTCGGCGGCCCGCTCGCGACGAGCGTCGTCGCGATGGTGCTCGCCGGCGGCTGGGCCGACCGCCAGGGCCCGGCCCGCCCGACGCTGGTCGGGGTGGCGCTGTTCTGCCTGGGCCTGCTGGTCGCCGGGCTGGCCCCGGAGATGTGGACGCTGGTCGCCGGCCGGCTCGTCCAGGGCTTCGGCGGCGGCCTGTTCACCGTGGCGGCCTACGTGGTCGTCGGTCGCGCGTACCCGAACGAGCAGCACCCGCGGATCTTCTCCGCCTTCGCCGCGGCCTGGGTCCTTCCCGCCGTCGTGGGCCCCACGGTCGCGGGCGTCATCGTGGAGCACCTCGGCTGGCGCTGGGTCTTTCTGCTGGTGGCCATCGCGTCGGTACCGGCGACGCTGATGATCTGGCCGCAGGTGCGCACGATCGGCGGCGAACCGGCGGCCGCGGCCGTCAACCGCCGCGTCCCGTGGGCGGTCGGCGCCGCGGTGAGCCTGTGCCTGCTGTACTTCGGCGGTCAGCGGATCGACCTGCTGGCCCTGGTGTACCTCGGCGTCGGCCTGGCCGGCGTGGTCTTCTGCGCGCCGCGGCTCCTCCCGCGGGGCACGTTCACCGCCGCCCGCGGCCTGCCGAGCGTGGTCCTGCTGCGCGGCCTGGCCGGCGCCGCCTTCGTGCAGACCGACGTCTTCATCCCGCTGCTGCTGACCCGCGAGCGCGGCCTGAGCCCGACGCTGGCCGGCCTGACGCTGACCACCGGCGCGCTGTGCTGGTCGGCCGGCTCCTGGGTGCAGGCCCGCCAGGCCCAGCGCCTGGCCACCGCGGCCCGCCTGCGCCTGGGGCTGATCGCGATCGCCGTGGGCGTGGTGTCGGCGCTGCTGCTGATCCTGCCGTCGGTACCGGTGGCGGTCGTACTGGCCGGCTGGTCGATCGGCGGCTTCGGCATGGGCCTGGCCTACCCGACGATGTCGTCGCTGGTCCTCTCGCTGTCCGCGCCGGGCACGCAGGGCGCGAACAGCTCGGCCCTGCAGGTCGGCGACGCCCTGCTCACGACGACGGTCCTGGCGGTGGGCGGCTCCCTGTTCGCGCTCCTGGTGGACACCCCGGCGGGCTACCTGGCAGCGTTCACGGTCGCCCTTGTCCCGGCGCTGCTGGGCATCTGGGTGGCCGGCTCAACGACGCCGCCGCAGCCACTGGTGCACGAGGGCGAGGGGCACGACCCCGACGGGGTACCAGAGCAGATCGACGTAGTCGAACGCCACCCCGAACACCAGCCGCGCGGCGAGGCTGTGCGCGGATAGGCTCCGGGGCAGGTCGGTGAGCTGGAGCAACTCGACCCCCCAGCACCACGCGAGCGCCCCGCCCGCGGCGGCGATCGGCGCGAGCCGCGGCCAGACGACGAGCAGCCCGCCGTAGATCATGGCCGCGTAGAGCGCGGTCCCGGAGTACTGCGCGATCGGCCCGCTGGCCTCGACGTACTCTCCGCTGGCGGCCCGAATCCCGAACGCGAGCCCGAGCGCTAGACCGACGACACAGAGCCCGCCTATGCGCACGGCCCGCTTCGAGATCACCACGGCCGCGATGCTAGCCGCCGCTGGCCACCCGCCCGCCCGCTCTCGCCCGCCCGCTCCGCAGGCCCCGGCCGTCACGAGGACGCGCGCGCCGGAGCTGCACCCGGCTCTAACCCGCCCGCTCGCTCTCGCCGGCTCTCGCTCTCGCCGGCTCTCGCTCGCCCGCGTCTTCTTGCGCCCGCGTCTTCTTGCGCCCGCGTCTTCTTGCGCCCGCGT
>NZ_JAHYSG010000145.1 GCF_022095675.1 Dactylosporangium sp. AC04546
CCGCTGGGCCCACACCCGGCACCACTGCCGACGCAGCGTTTCTGATACATCAAGCCTGATGCATCAGAAATGCTGCATCAAACGCGATGCATCAGGCTCGGTGCACCGCTCGAACAGTGAGCCGCGCCCGCCGACGAGCCCGCGCCCGTCGCCACCTCCGCCATCCACCGCCAGTGCAGCGCTTCTGATGCATCAAGGTTGATGCATCAAAACCGATGCGACCAGCGTGATGCATCAGAAATGATGCATCAGAAGCGATCGGGCTACTCGAACAGCGAGCCGCGGCCGCCGCCCTCGCGACGGCGGGCCCGGCGGCGCAACTCCACCACGATCATGTCGACCAGCGCGGTCACAGCGAGCGCGAACAGCAGAATCGCCAGCCAGCCGAACCCCGCCGCCCAGGCCAGAACGCCCAGGGCCGTACTGACGACGAAGCCGAACACCGCCAGCGCCAGCCGGAGGTTCAAGGCGCTGTACGGGTGCCCGACCGTGCCGCGCGCGCTGCGCCGCTGTGACCGCATGAGTAGCCCCTCAGCTCTTCAACCGCGTGATCCGGTCCTTGAGGATCGTGGTGGCGATGCTCGCCCGGTGCGGCTGCCCGCGCAGGAACGCCTCGGCGAAGCGGACCGCCTGCTGGTACGTCACCTTCGCCGGCATCGGCGGCTCGTCGGCGTCGACGGCCACATCCAGCAGCGCCGGGCCGTCGAAGGCGAGGGCCTCGGCCAGCGCGCCCGGCAGCTGCGACGGGTGGGCGACCTGCACGCCGAAGCCGCCGCAGCCGCGGGCCCAGGCCGCGTAGTCCGGGGTCGGGTCGCCGAAGCGGACGCCGTACTCCGGGAAGCCGAGCACCATCTGCTCCCACACGATCATGCCGAGCGCGTTGTTGTTGTTCACGACGACCTTGATCGGCAGGCGGTACCGCGCGGCGGTGTGGAACTCCGCCATCAGCATCGCGAATCCGCCGTCGCCGACGAACGCGATGCACTGGCGGCCGGGGTACTCGTGCTGCAGGGCGATCGCGTAGGGCAGGCCCGGCGCCATCGAGGCGAGCGTGCCGGACAGGTAGAACTCCCGCTGGCCGGTCACCTGCCAGTGCCGCGCGGCCCAGGTCGCGACCGTCCCGGAGTCGCAGCAGAGGATCGCGTCGGGTGCGGCCGCCCGGTCCAGGGCGCGGGCCAGGAACTGCGGGGCGATCGGGTCGCGCTCCGGGTCCTCCAGCGCCGTCATGCGCTCCCGCCAGTCGCGCATCTTGTCCTGGTACCGCTGCAGGAACCGCCGATCCTCACGCCGGCGCAGCCGCGGCAGCAAAGACTCCAGGGTGGCCCCGGCGTCGCCCACCAGCGGCACGTCGGTCGGGATGCGTGTGCCGACCCGGGTCGCCTCGGTGTCGATCTGGACGACGTGGGCCTGTCCGGGTTCGGGGAGGAACTTGGTGTACGGGAAGTTCGTCCCGATCATGAGCAGGGTGTCGCACTCGTCCATGAGGTCCTCGCTGGGCGCCGTCCCCAGCAGCCCGAGCCCGCCGGTGGTGAACGGCGAGTCGTCCGGGACCGCGGCCTTGCCCATGAGCGACTTGACGATCGGCGCGCCGAGCACGTCGGCGGTCAGCTCCACCAGGGCCCCGGCCCGCATGGCGCCGGCCCCGGCCAGGATGGCCACCCGCTCGCCCGCGTTGAGCAGGTCGGCGGCGGCCTGGAGGTCGTCGTCGGCCGGGCGGACCGGCGGGTGCACCCACACCGGCGCGGTCGCCGGCTCGCGGACCGGCCCGACCTCCTCGTAGGGGTTGTCGCCGACCGTGGCGACCTGCACGTCGTTGGGGATGGTGAGGTGGGCGACGCCGCGGCGGGCCAGCGCGGTGCGCACCGCGATGTCCACGAGCGCGGGCACCTGGACCGGGTTGACGATCGGCTCGTTGTACTCCGCGACGTCCTCGTACAGCCGGTCCAGGTGGACCTCCTGCTGGTAGGCGGTGCCGAGGACGCCCGACTCCTGCATTCCGGTGATCGCCAGCACCGGCGCGTGGTCCAGCTTGGCGTCGTAGAGGCCGTTGGCCAGGTGGATGCCGCCCGGGCCGGACGTGGCCAGGCACACACCGAGGCGGCCCGTCGCCTTGGCGTGTGCGCACGCCATGAACGCGGCGGACTCCTCGTGGTGCACCAGCACGAACCGGACCCGGCGGGCGTTGCGCCGCAGCCCCTCCATCAGGCCGTTCACGCCGTCGCCGGGGAGCCCGAACACGGTGTCGACCCCCCAGTCGGCCAGCCTCGCGATGATCGCCTCGCCGACGGTCTGCTTCGTCATAACCCACGGCTTGCCGGTGGTGACGGGTCCAAACCTCGGCGGCCGATCGGGTACCGTGCAGCCACATGGGGCTGATGGACAGGTTGCTGGGGTCGCCGCAGGAACGGTTCGCCCGCCAGGTGCTGACGGCCGTGCGGGACGCCGGCGTCGCCGAGGCCCGCTACCTGCCCGAGCAGTTCGCCATCCAGCTGCGGCGGGACTCGAAGACGGCCGCGCCGTCGCTGGCCTATCTCGGCAACCTGTACCGCGAGTGCGCCGGCGCCGGCCGTGAGGAGCGCCGGCAGCGGATCGCCGCGTTCCTGTCGGCCGTCGTGTTCAACCCGGGCGCCCCGGCCAGCTGGGCCGACGTCGCCGACCTCCTGCGGCCGCTGCTGCGCTCGGAGTCGTTCGGCCTGGGCACGCCCGGCGGGGCGCCGCGCCCGCTGCGCCGGCCGGCGTTGCCGTTCATCGCCGAGTTCGTGGTCGTCGACCAGCCGGCCTCGATCATGTACGTCACCGAGGCGCAGCTGTCGTCCTGGGGCGTCACCGAGCGCGCCGTCTACGACCGGGCCCGTGCCAACCTCGCCGAACTCGCCGAGCGCACGGCCCGCCCGGAGAGCGACGACCAGCCGTCGATCGTGCGGATGGTGGAGTCCGGCGACGCGTACTGGGCGTCCCACCTGCTGGTCGACGGCTGGCTGGCCGGGCAGGAGCGCCACCTGGGCGGCCGCCCGGTCGCGTTCGTGCCGGACACGACCGGCGTGGTGCTGGCCCGCGACCACGAGGGCATCGGCAAACTCTTCGAGCTCATCGAGGAGGAGTACCGCGAGGCCGCCCGCCCGATCTCGACCATGGCCTACACCGTCGACGACACCGGCGCCGTGATCCCCTACGCGGTGCCCGACAGCGACCCGCTGCAACCGGCGGTGCACCGCTCGGAGGTCGTGCTGGCCGCGAACGAGTACGCGGCCCAAGGGGCCCACCTGGAGTCGGACGCATTCGTGGCGAGCCTGATCGTGGCCGACCGCGACGGCCGCGTGTTCTCGGTCGCGAGCTGGGCGGAGGGCGTCGACACCCTGCTACCGCGGGCCGACTACGTGGCCTTCTCCGACGACGACGCCGAGACCTTCGTGGTGTCCTGGGACGACGTGGCCCGCGAGGTCGACCTGGAGCCGGAGCCGGGTGTGCGGCCGGAGCGGTACCGGCTGCGCTCGTGGCCGCATCCGGGCGTCGTGGAGCGGCTGCGCCGGCTCGCCTCAGAACCCGGCTAGCACCGCGCGGAGCCGGTCGCGCACCACGGGGTCGTAGGCGTCGGGGTGGGCCCGCGCGGGCTCGGTGCCGTCGAAGAAGGCGCCCGTGCCGTGCTCCTCCAGGATCAGCCGCAGCGTCGCCGCGCCGCCCTCGTCGACGGTCGACGCCGGCGGCCGGCCCGCCGCGCGGACCATCCCGGTGTCCATGAACGTGGCCGGGTGCAGGCAGTTGACCGCGACGCCGGTGTGCTGGCGCTGCTCGTGCTCGGCGAGCTCGAAGCTCCACACGGCGAGGGCGAGCTTGGCCCGCCGATAGGCGGTGACCCCGTCGTACTTCCGCTCCAGCTGCAGGTCGGTGAAGTCGATCGGCGCCTGCCCGAGCGAGCCGACGTTGACCACCTTCGAGCGCGCGTTGGCCCGCAGGGTCGGCAGCAGCGCGCGGGTGAGGTGGACCGGTGCGAGCAGGTTGACCGCCCAGCGCAGCTCGTAGCCGTCGGCGGACAGCTCTCGCGGGGCGCCGGGCGCCCCGAACCCGACGCCGGCGTTGTTGACCAGGACGGTCAGGTCGTCGCGGCCGGCGACCGCCTGGGCCAGCCCGTCGATCTCGGCGAGGCTGGCCAGGTCGGCCACGAACCCTTCGGCCTGGCCGCCGGCCGCGTGGACCTCGGCGACCCCGCGGTCGACTCCGGCCTTGTCGCGGCCGTGCAGCAGGACGGTCAGCCCGGCGGCGCCGAGCCGCGGCGCCAACCAGCGGCCGAGGCCGCCGGTAGCGCCGGTGAGCAGGACAGCGTGCACCCGTCCGAAGCTACCTCCGGTCAGCCGCCGAGGCCGCCGAGGCCGGTGTCGTCGGCGTCCTTGGCATCGAGCACGTCGACCACGAAGCGGAGCGTGCCGGCCGGGGCACCCTGCGGCGGGGTCTCGCCGTAGGCGTCCTTGGCCGGGATGTCGAGCTGGACGCGGCTGCCGACCTTCACGCCGACCAGGGCCTCGTCCCAGCCGGTGATGACCTGCTGCTGCTTGCCCGACTGCTTCATGCCCACACCGAAGTCGACGGTCTGCTTCTTCGTCCAGGACGAGTCGAACATCTTGCCGTCGGCGTAGGTCACGCCGATGTAGTTGACCGTCACCGTCTGGCCCGGCTTGACCGCCTTGCAGGGGCCCTCGATGAGGACCGTCTTCTGGGTGTTCTTGACCTCGTCGGTGCCCTTCTCGACCGTCGGCTCGGTCGCGAGCCGCTTGTCGAAGCCGCCGAGCAGCGGCGGGTAGGCGGCCTCGGCGGCCGGCTTGCACTTGGTCTTGCGCTCCTCGGCGCGGTCGCCGAAGTACCAGACGCCGGCGAACGCACCGCCGACGGCCAGCAGGACGATGACCGTGCCGGCGATGCCCTGGAAGATCCTGCGGCGGTTGGCGGCCTTCTGCGCGGCCTTGCGGGCGGCGGCGCGCTTGTCGGCCTTGGTCAGCGGCGGGGGCGCGCCCTTGCCCTTCTTGACGTCGGCCTTGGCCTTCTTGTCCTGGTCCTTCGGCGCCGCGTCGTCCGATGCATCCGATGCGTCCGATGCGTCCGGCTCGTCGGCCTTGTCAGCCTCGTCGGCCTTGTCGCCCTCGTCCGGATCGCCGGAAGCATCCTCGGCGGACCCGTCCGGCTCCGTGGACGAAACTTCCTCCGTCGTACCGACGAGGTCCGCGGTATCCGGCGCCTCGACGGATGCCTCGACGGGGGTCTCCTCCGGCGTCTCCTGCTCCGGCGCCACGGCCTTCGGCGGGGTGGCCTTGGTCGACCTCGCAGTGCGGCGGCTCCTGCCCCGATCGCTCACAGTTCGACGACTCCCCTGCTGGACGGCCCGACGTTTCGATGGACCTGAGTATGGACCCGATGACGGTTCGGCAGAGCTTCCCATATCACACGCTATGTGGCACGCCCCGGGGCCCCGGAGATTGGCCTAAGGTCAGGGTATGGGCAACGCTACGGGCGTCGAGATTACCGGACCGCTCACCGAACCCTTCGCCGAGATCCTCACCGAAGAGGCTCAGAGTTTCCTGGCAGATCTGCACCGGGAGTTCAACGGCCGCCGGCTGGAGCTGCTGGAGGCCCGCAAGGAGCGCCAAGCCGCCCTCGCCGCCGGCGGGACACTGGGCTTCCTGCCGGAGACGCGCGAGATCCGCGAGGCCGACTGGACGGTGGCCGAACCGGCCCCCGGGCTGGTCGACCGGCGCGTCGAGATCACCGGGCCGACCGACGCGAAAATGACCATCAACGCGCTCAACTCGGGCGCGAAAGTCTGGCTCGCCGACCACGAGGACGCGAACACCCCGCTGTGGGAGAACGTGGTCCAGGGCCAGCTCAACCTGCGCGCCGCGGTCGCCGGGTCGCTCGCGTTCACCTCACCGGAGGGGAAGCGGTATGAGCTGACGGACGGCCCGCGGCCGACGATCGTGGTGCGCCCGCGCGGGTGGCACCTGCCCGAGAAGCACATCCTGGTCGACGGGCAGCGGACGTCCGGCTCGCTGGTCGACTTCGGGCTGTACTTCTTCCACAACCACCTGGCCACCCGGCCGTACTTCTACCTGCCCAAGATGGAGTCCCACCTCGAGGCCCGGCTGTGGAACGAGGTGTTCACCTTTGCCGAGGAGCGCTTCGGCCGGCCGCTCGGCACGATCCGGGCCACGGTGCTCATCGAGACGTTCCCGGCCGCGTTCGAGATGGACGAGATCCTCTACGAGCTGCGCGAGCACTCGGCCGGGCTCAACGCCGGCCGGTGGGACTACATGTTCAGCGTCATCAAGAAGTTCCGCATGCGGGGCAAGGACTTCCTGCTGCCCGACCGCAACTCGGTGACGATGACGGTGCCGTTCATGCGGGCCTACACCGAACTGCTGGTGAGCACCTGCCACCGGCGCGGCGCGCACGCGATCGGCGGCATGGCGGCGTTCATCCCGAGCCGCCGCGACCCGGAGGTCAACAAGGTCGCGCTGGAGAAGGTGTCGGCCGACAAGACCCGCGAGGCGGGCGACGGCTTCGACGGCTCCTGGGTGGCCCACCCGGACCTGGTGCCGGTCTGCCGGGAGATCTTCGACGGCGTGCTCGGCGACCGGGACAACCAGCTCGACCGGCGGCGCGACGACGTGCGGGTCACCGCCGACGACCTGCTCGCCGTCGGCGACACCCCGGGGCAGCAGACCGAGGCCGGGCTGCGCAACGCGGTGAGCGTCGGCGTGCAGTACCTCGACGCCTGGCTCAAGGGCACCGGCGCCGTCGCGATCAACAACATGATGGAGGACGCCGCCACGGCGGAGATCTCCCGCTCGCAGGTGTGGCAGTGGCTGCACAACGACGTGACGCTCGCCGACACCGGCGAGCCGGTGACCCGCGAGCTGGTCGAACGGGTCGCCGGCGAGGAGCTGGGGAAGCTGGGCGGCGACCTGACCGCCGCCCGCGCGCTGTTCATGGAGGTGGCCGTGGCGGACGACTTCGTTGACTTCCTGACCTTGCCGGCGTACGAACGGATGCCATGAGCCTCGACGCGCTGGCGGTCGCGCTGCGCGCCCGGCTCCGGCCGGACCAGGTGCTCACCGACCGCCAGCAGCTGCGGACCTACGAATGCGACGGGCTGGCCCACTACCGCGTGATCCCCGGGATCGTGGTGCTGCCGCGCAGCGCGGAGGAGTGCGCGTTCACGGTGCGGACGTGCGCCGCGGCTGGCGTGCCGTTCGTGGCCCGCGGCTCCGGCACCGGCCTGTCCGGCGGTGCGCTGCCGCACGCCGAGGGCGCGCTGATCGTGACCTCGCAGCTGCGCTCGATCGTCGAGGTCGCGCCGCAGGACGAGCGGGCCGTGGTCGAGCCGGGCGTGATCAACCTCCAGGTCAGCCGGGCCGCCAACCCGCACGGCTACTACTACGCGCCCGACCCCTCCAGCCAGCAGATCTGCTCGATCGGCGGGAACGTGGCGGAGAACTCGGGCGGTGCGCACTGCCTGAAGTACGGCTTCACCACCAACCACGTCACGGGCGCGCAGATCGTCACGCCCGACGGCGAGCTGGTGCGGCTCGGCGGGCGGGCCCCGGACGCACCGGGCTACGACCTGCTGGGCGCGTTCGTCGGCTCCGAGGGCACGCTGGGCATCGCGACCGAGGTGACGGTACGGCTGGTGCGCCTGCCGGAGACCGTCCGCACGCTGCTGGCCGCCTTCCGTGGCACCGACGACGCCGGCGCCGCCACCTCGGCGATCATCGCCGCCGGCGTCGTGCCCGCCGCGGTCGAGATGATGGACGCCCTGGCGATCGAGGCGGCCGAGGCGGCCGTGCACTGCGGCTACCCGGAGGGCGCCGGCGCGGTGCTCATCGTCGAGCTCGACGGGCCGGCCGCCGAGGTGGCGGCGCAGTTCGACGCGGTCGAGGGGTTCTGCCGCGAGAACGGCGCCTTCGAGATCCGCATCGCGGCCGACGACGCCGAGCGGGCGCTGTTCTGGAAGGGGCGCAAGTCGGCGTTCGCGGCCGTCGGCCGGATCAGCCCGGACTACATCGTGCAGGACGGGGTCATCCCGCGCACCGCGCTGCCGCAGGTGCTGACCCGCATCAGCGAGCTCGCCGCCGAGCACGGGGTCCGGGTGGCCAACGTGTTCCACGCCGGCGACGGCAACCTGCACCCGCTCGTGCTGTTCGACGAGGCGGTCGCCGGCCAGGCCGAGCGGGCCGAGACCGTCTCCGGCGCCATCCTCGACATCTGCGTCGAGCACGGCGGCTCGATCACCGGCGAGCACGGCGTCGGTGTGGACAAGGCCAAGCACCTGCCGCGCATGTACTCCGAGGACGACCTCGACACGATGCAGCTGGTGCGGTGTGCGTTCGACCCGCGGGGGCTGGCGAACCCGGGCAAGGTGTTCCCCACCCCGCGGCTGTGCGGCGAGGTCCCCGGACGGCGCAAGGGACCGCACCCGCTCCAGGAGGCCGGCGTCGCGGAGGTGTTCTGAGCATGACAGCAGTTGCGGGCGCCGGTGGGGACATCGGCGGTGTGCCGGCCGCCGCCGTGGCGACGCCGGTCTCGGTGGCGGAGGTCGCCGACGTGGTGCGGGGTGCCGCGGCCGACGGGCTCGCCCTCGTGGTGCGCGGCGCCGGCACCCGCCAGGACTGGGCGCTGCCCCCGCAGCGGCTCGACCTGATCCTGGAGACCGGCGAGCTGACCGGCCTCGTCGAGCACGCCGCCGGCGACCTGGTCGCCGTGGTGCGGGCCGGCACGCCGCTGCACCAGGTGCAGGAGGCGCTGCGCCCGGCCGGCCAGCAGCTGGCGCTCGACGAGCCGCTGCCCGGCGCGACCGTCGGCGGCACGGTGGCGGTGAACGCGTCCGGGCCGCGGCGGATGCTGTACGGCACCGTCCGCGACCTGCTCATCGGGGTCACCGTGGTCCGTGCCGACGGGGTGGTCGCCCGGGCCGGCGGCAAGGTCGTCAAGAACGTCGCCGGCTACGACCTCGGCAAGCTGGTCGCCGGGTCGTACGGCACGCTCGGCGTGATCGCCGAGTGCGCCTTCCGCCTCCACCCACTGCCGGCTGCCCGCCGCTTCGTCTCGGTGCCCGTCGACGGGCCGGACGAGGCCGGGCTGGCCCTGTCGGCGGTCCTCGGCGCGCAGGTGGTGCCGAGCGCGCTGGAGGTCGACACCGCCCCCATGACCGTGACCGCGCTCGTCGAGGGCGTGCCGGCCGGCGTCGACCGGCGCGCGGCCGACCTCGCCAAGCTGCTCGGCGACGGCGCGACGGCGGACGATTCGCCGCCGCCGGGCTGGGGGCGCTACCCCTGGGGCCCGGGCGACGTCGGCATCAAGCTCACGACGGCGCTGTCCCGGGTGCCGTACCTGCTGACCGCGGCCGGCGTCACCGCCCAACTGCACGACGCGCGGCTGCACGTGCGCGGCTCGGCCGGCACCGGCGTCCTCTACGCGGGCCTGCCCGGCGGCACCGACCCGGGCGTCGTCGCCGGCGTGGTGAGCGACCTGCGCGCGGCCACCCGGGCCGGCGCCGGCCACTGCGTGGTGCTGACCGCGCCCCCGGCGGTCCGCGGCCGGGTCGACGTGTGGGGCCACGTCGACGGCCTCGACCTCATGCGCCGGGTCAAGGAGCAGTTCGACCCCGCGGGCACGCTCGCCCCCGGCCGTTTCGTGGGTGGTATCTGATGACCGACCGGACCCGTGACGAACTGATCGGTGACTGCGTCCACTGCGGGTTCTGCCTGCCGACGTGCCCGACGTACGTGCTGTGGGGCGAGGAGATGGACTCCCCGCGCGGGCGCATCCAGCTCATGCTCCAGCAGTCGCAGGGCGAGCCGCTCACCCCGACGATGGCCGGCCACTTCGACGCCTGCCTGGGTTGCATGGCCTGCGTGAGCGCCTGCCCGTCGGGCGTGCGGTACGACACGCTCATCGAGCAGACCCGCGTCCAGGTCGAGGAGGCGGTCCCGCGCGGCCGGGCCGACCGGCTGCTGCGCGAGGCGATCTTCGCCCTGTTCCCGTACCGCTCCCGGCTCGCGCTGGCGAAGGCGCCGCTGCGCGTCTACCAGGCGCTGGGCCGCCCCTTCCGCGGCCTGATGCCGCCCGTCCTGTCGACCCTGACCGACCTGGCCCCGCCGGTGCGCCGCAGCGTGCCGCTCCCGTCGTTCGTCCCGGCCGTCGGCCGCCGCCGCGCGGTCGTGGGCCTGCTGACCGGCTGCGTGCAGCACGCGTTCTTCCCCGGGGTCAACGCCGCCACGGCCCGCGTGCTCGCCGCGGAGGGTTGTGACGTGGTGGTACCGCCGGCGCAGGGCTGCTGCGGCGCCCTGAGCGTCCACAGTGGACGCAGGGAGGAGGCCCAGCGCTTCGCGCGCGCTCTGGTCGACACGTTCGCCGCGACCGGCGTCGACTACCTGGTCGTGAACGCGGCCGGCTGCGGCTCCTCGCTGAAGGAGCTCGGCGAGCTGCTGCCGGACGACCCGCGCGCCACGGCGCTGTCGCTGCGCGTCCGGGACCTGTCGGAGGTGCTGGTCGAGCTGGGCCCGGCCGCCCCGCGCCACCCCCTGCGGCTGCGGATCGCCTACCACGACGCGTGCCACCTGGGCCACGCCCAGGGCGTGCGCGCGCAGCCCCGCCGGCTGCTCACCGAGATCCCGGAGCTGGTGCTGCACGAGATCCCGGAGGCCGAGGTGTGCTGCGGTTCGGCCGGCATCTGGAACATCCTGAACCCCGTGCCGGCCGCCGAGCTGGCCGCCCGCAAGGCCGCGAACGTGCTGTCCACGGGCGCCGAGGTGCTGGTGACGGCCAACCCGGGCTGCCTGATGCAGATCGCCTCGGGCCTGTCCCAGGCGGGCGCCACCCTCCGCCTGGCCCACACGGCGGAGGTGCTGGACGCGTCGATCCGCGGGGTCAACCTGCCACGGTCGGGTTCGTGACGGTGCTGAGCCGCCGCGCGGGCGGCGGCGTGCACCCGGGTATGACGACGAAGCTGGTGGACTGTCCCGAGTGCGGGTTGCCGGCGACCTCACGCTCGCAGGGGCGGGTCGCCAGCACCGACGGGCCGGTCGAGCATGTGCATCTGCGGTGCGTGGTCGGGCATCGGTTCCTCGGCCCGCCGGAGATGCTCGTGCATCGCCGACGAGGCCGGTGACGCCCGACGACGCAGGACGGCCGGGGCGGGATCAGTTGGGGCGCAGCGGGCGGCCCTGGCCGTCGACCGGGCGGCCGGCGAGCATCATGATGCCGTCGATGATGAACCACAGCCACAGGCCGCCGGTGATGATCCACGGGATGAACCCGAGGAAGATGAACCAGAGGAAGAAGCCGCAGATGAAGCCGCCCCAGCCGACGACGATGCTCAGGCTCAGCTGGGTCACGCCGAGGGCGATGTTGCCGGCGTAGAGCCGGCCGATACCGCCCAGCGCGAACAGCAGGCCGGGCAGGAGCTGGAGCAGGCCCGCCACGAGCTTGTTCTTGTCCGAGTAGGGCTGGCCGGTCAACGGGTCGTAGGCCGGCACGCCGACGGCGACGGGCATCCCGTAGGCCGGCTGTCCGTAGACGGGCTGGCCGTAGGGGTCGTAGCCGCCCGAGGTCGGGACGCCGGAGACCGGGAGCTGGTACGTCGGCGAATACGGCGGGCCGGAGCCGGGCGGGCCCGAGGCAGGCGGCGCCGACATCGGCGGCTGGGCCGCGGGCAGCGCCGGCTGCCCGTACTGCGGCTGCTGCCCGTACTGCGGCTGCTGCCCGTACTGCGGCTGCTGCCCATACGGCGACGGCTGCTGCTGCCCGTAGGGACTCGGCTGGCCATACGGGTTCGCTGCGTACGGGTCGGGTCCATACGGTGGCTGCGTCATGCCCAGCAGGCTACCGCCCTCGCGCGACACTTTTCTGCCCCCGGTCGGCCAGACCCACACCACCGGTTGATCACCGTCGACCGGCCCCCGGTACCACGTCTGCCACACTGGTCCGATGAGGTCCGAGCCCGAGGAGCTGGCCAGCGCGAGCCTGGTCGAGCTGGCGGTGTCCCGGCTGAGCCGGGAGATCCTCGGCGGCGGCGCCGATCCGGGCGAGCGCCTGGTCGAGGAGCAGCTCACCCGCCGGTTCGGGATCAGCCGGGCCCCGCTGCGCGAGGCGATGCGGCTGCTGGCCCAGCAGGGGCTGGTCGAGCACGTGCCGCGGCGCGGGGTACGGGTGGCGACCCTCTCGGACGTCGACATCAAGGAGCTCTACGCGGTGCGCGACGTCCTGGAGCGGCACGCGGTGACAACGACGCCGCCCGATGCCGACCTGTCCGGCGTCGCGGCGGCGATGAAGGCGATGCAGGAGTCCGACGCCCGCGGCGACCGGTACGACATGGCGACCGCGCACCGGGAGCTGCACGTGGCGGTGGTCGCGCTGGCCGGCAACCGGCAGCTTGTCGCCGTCTACGAGGCGGTGCTGGTGAAGATCCAGCTGTACATGGCGCTCAACCTGCGGCGCGAGGCCGAGGTGGCGCCGGCGCACGACGGCGTGCACCGGCATGAGCGTCTCTTCGAGGCCGTCGCGCGCCGCGACCCGCCGGCGGTCCTGGCCGCCCTGGACGAGCACGGCGCGCGCTCGTACATCCAGTAGGTCGTCCTCAGACGGGCAGCAGGGCCCCGGCCGGCTCGGTCAGGGCCAGGATGTCGCTGGTCAGCGGCTGGTAGATCCGCCGCAGCAGGGCCGGGTCGCACGCACTCGCCACCGTGGCGAACACGGCCCGCGCCACGCGGGCGGCCTCCTCCGGCGGCACCTTGGCGCGGGCCGCCACGTCGGCCAGGAAGTCCATGTGGACCTCCTGGTCGTACAGATGCTGGAAGGACCAGAGGGGCTCGGAGAGCGTCGGCGGCAGTTCCGCGGCGAGGTGGTGCACCCAGCCGTCGGGCAGCCGGTTGGCCAGCGCATGCAGCACTCCGCGCACCGCCTGGCGGGCCTCCCGATCGTCGGCGAGCCCGGCCTTCTCACGTACCTCCGCGATGAACACGTCTTCGTACATGCGGCGAACGCTGCCGGGCGCACAGGTGAGCGGCCATCACTCAGCGGGGACGGCTGTCGGAGGCCCGGATCCGCTCATCCGGAACGGGTGGGACCGTGTCACCCCGAGGGCTTCCAGCATGGCCTGGTACACCGGCCGTCTCATCGTTGGGAGATCCCCGATGACACTCCTGGTCAGCCGCCCCCACCGGCAGCCCCTCGCCGCCATGTTCCCGGCGTCCGGCGGCAGCGTGCCCGCCGACGTGGAGGAGACCGACGACGCCTTCCTCATCGACCTCGACCTGCCGGGCGCGAACGCCGACGACCTGAGCATCGAGCTGCGGGACAACGAGATCCGGGTGACCGGGCGCTTCCGTGAGCGGCAGCGCACCGGCCTGCTGCGGCACCAGTCGCGCAAGCAGGGCGAGTTCGAGTACCTCGTCGCCCTGCCCGGCGAGATCGACGCGGACGGCGTCGAGGCCGACCTCGACAGCGGGGTGCTGGCGATCCGGGCGCCGAAGGCCCGCGGGGCCCGGGCCCGGCGGATCGAGGTGCAGACCCGCAAGGCGCCCTCCCGCGAACCGATCCCCCGAGAAGCCATCCCCCGCGAACCCAGGCGGGAGCCGCCCGCCGGCGAGACCCCGGCGGCGCAGGCCAAGCAGATGAAGGAGGGGCAGTCACGCCCCGGCCCGGCCAGTCAGCGGGCCGCCGGCACCACCGGCACCGGCAGTACGGGCCAGGTGGGCCGCAGCTCGATGACCTGAACAGACCTGCACACCTGAACACGCACGGACGAGAGGACGGGACATGCCAAGGGCTGTCGGCATCGATCTCGGCACGACGAACTCGGTGATCGCCGCGTTCGAGGGCGGCCACCCGACGGTCGTGCCCAACGCGGAGGGGTCGCGGACCACCCCGTCGGTGGTCGCGTACACGGAGACCGGCGAGCGCCTCGTCGGCCAGCTCGCCCGCCGCCAGGCGGTGCTCAACCCGAAGGGCACCATCTACTCGGCGAAGCGGTTCATGGGCCGCCGGTTCGGGGAGGTCGAGGAGGAGAACCGCACCGTCACCTACAGCGTCGTCGAGGGCCCCGACGGGATGGCGCGGTTCGAGGTACGCGGGAAGCACCTGTCGCCCGAGGAGGTGTCGGCGCAGGTCCTGCGGAAGCTGGCGGACGACGCGTCGAAGTACCTCGGCGAGAAGGTCACCGAGGCGGTCATCACCGTCCCGGCGTACTTCAACGACGCCCAGCGGCAGGCGACCAAGGACGCCGGCCGGATCGCCGGCCTGGAGGTCCTGCGGATCATCAACGAGCCGACCGCGGCGGCGCTGGCCTACGGGCTGGACAAGAAGGGGCACGAGACGGTGCTCGTCTTCGACCTCGGCGGCGGCACGTTCGACGTGAGCATCCTCGACGTCGGCGACGGCGTCGTGGAGGTGCGGGCCACAGCGGGCGACACCCACCTCGGCGGCGACAACTTCGACCACCGGCTCGTCGACTTCCTGGCCGACGAGTTCAAGCGGGAGCAGGGCATCGACCTGCGCAGCGATCCGCAGGCCCTCCAGCGGCTCACCGAGGCCGCCGAGCGCGCCAAGATCGAGCTCTCGTCGGTCAGCCAGACCCAGGTGAACCTGCCGTTCATCACCGCCGACGCGAACGGCCCGAAGCACCTCACGGCGACCGTGACCCGGGCCCAGTTCGAGGAGCTGACGCACGACCTGCTGGAGCGGACCAACGGCCCGGTCCGGCAGGCGATGTCCGACGCCGGGGTCAAGGACGCCGACCTCGACGAGGTCATCCTGGTCGGCGGGGCGACCCGTATGCCGGCGGTGCAGGCGCTCGTGCGGCGGCTCACCGGCGGCAAGGAGCCGAACATGACCGTCAACCCCGACGAGGTCGTCGCGCTCGGCGCGGCGATCCAGGCCGGGGTGCTCAAGGGCGACGTGCAGGACGTGGTCCTGCTCGACGTCACACCGCTGTCGCTCGGCGTCGAGACACTCGGCGGCCTCATGACAAAGGTGATCGAGCGCAACACGACGATCCCGACCCGCCGTAGCGAGGTGTTCTCCACCGCGGAGGACAACCAGCCCGCCGTCGACGTGGTGGTGCTCCAGGGCGAGCGGGAGAAGGCCGCGGACAACCGGGTGCTCGGCCGCATGCGGCTGGAGAACATCCGCCCGGCGCCGCGGGGGATGCCACAGATCGAGGTCACGTACGACATCGACGCCAACGGCATCCTCAACGTCTCGGCGAAGGACAAGGACACCGACACCGAGCAGAAGATCACCATCACGGAGAGCGGCACGCTCGAGTCGAGCGAGGTCGACCGGCTGGTCCGGGAGGCCGAGCAGTACCGCACGCAGGACGCCGAGGCGCGCCGCGCCATCGACGCCCGCAACGAGCTGGACAGCGCCGCCTACCAGGTCGAACGGCGCCTCGGCGAGCTCGGCGAGCAGGTCCAGGAGCACCAGCGGGCCCGTGCCCAGATGCTCGTGGAGGAGGCCCGGCAGGCGCTCAAGGAGCAGGCGCCGCTGGAACGGGTGCGGCAGCTCACCGAGGACCTGCGGCAGCAGCTCTACGCGCTGAGTCCCGCTGCCGCTTCCGCCGAGTCCACCTCTGCCGCTGAAGACGTCATCGACGCCGACTTCAGCACCGGTTGACACCCGCCCGGGGCGCTGCGGCGCCCCGGGCGTCAGCCTCAGGAGGTCCGTCCATGCCGGTTGACATCCGTGACCACTACGCGGTGCTCGGCGTGCCGCGCACCGCCGGCCCGGCCGAGATCCAGCACGCCTACCGCACGCTCGCCCGCCGCCACCACCCGGACGTGAACCGGGAGCCCGGGGCGGAGGACCGGTTCAAGGAGATCACCGAGGCGTACCACGTGCTGTCGGACCCGGCGCACCGCCGCCGGTACGACCGGGAGACCCGGCCCGTGCCGCCGTCCACCGTGGACCTCGATCTGGACAACCTCGTCGGCAGCCTGTTCGGCGGTGGGTTCACCGGCTTCGGCGGCAGCCCCGGCGTCGACACCGAGGCGGAGCTCACGATCAGCGTCGAGCAGGCCTACCTCGGCGGGCGGCGCCGGATCACCCTGCCCGGGCCGGCCGGGCGGCCGCGCCAGTACGGCGTGAACATCCCGCCCGGCGTCGTCGACGGGCAGCGTATCCGGCTGGCCGGCCAGGGCGCCGCCGGGCCGCGGGGCGGGCCGCCCGGCGACCTGTACCTGGTGGCGCGGCTCGCGCCCCACCCGCACTTCAAGGTGGAGGGGCGCGACGTGATGGTGGACCTGCCGGTGAGCCCGTGGGAGGCCGCGCTCGGTGCGGCCGTCCCGGTGGGCACGCCCGCCGGCGACGTCCAGGTGGACGTGCCGCCCGGGTCGTCGTCGGGGCGGCGGCTGCGGCTGCGCGGGAAGGGCCTGCCGCATCCGCGGGGCGTGCCCGGCGACCTGTTCGCCGAGGTACGCATCGTGGCTCCGGCCCGGCTGTCGAAGCGCGAACGGCGCCTGTTCGAGGAGCTGGCCGCGGGGTCGACGTTCGACCCGCGCGGCACGAAGGACGCGCCATGACGAGCTACGCGCTGGTGCGCCCGACGTACCTCACCCTCGAGAGCTTCGCGACCGCGGCCGGCCTGCACCCCGAGCTCGTCGACCGGCTGGTCACGCTGGGCCTCATCGAACCCGTCGTCGACGTCCGCGGCAACCGCTGGTTCCCGGCCCGGGAGCTGCACACGGTCGCCCGCATCCGGCGGCTGCACGACGGGCTGCCCCTGAACTACGCCGCCGTCGGCGTGGTCCTCGACCTGCTCGACCGCATCGACGAGCTGGAGGACCGCCTGCGGCGAGCGTGAAGCCGATGCTTTGTATAGAGGAGGACTTCGATGCTCAAAAGAGAAGCATGGCTGCTGGGCATCCGCGGGGTGCTCGCCATCGTGTTCGGCATCCTCGCGGTGATCTGGCCCGGCGTCACGGTGATCGCCCTGGCCCTGCTGTTCGGCATCTTCGCGATCGTCACCGGAATCGAGCAGCTCGTGCACGCGATCCGGCCGGCGCCCGGCCCGTCCAACCCGGTGACCGGCTTCGCCGACGGCGGCGGGCCACGGGCCGCCCGCGCGGTGGCCGGCGTGGTCGGCCTGGTGATCGGCATCATGGCCCTCGTGTGGCCGGGTATCACGGCGATCGTGCTGGCGATCATGGTCGGCGTCTGGGCGGTGCTCACCGGCCTGGCCGACCTGTGGCTGGCGACCCGCCAGCACGGAGGCTGGTCGCTGGCCCTCATCGGCGCACTGGCCATCGTGGCCGGGCTGTTCGTGATGGTGCGCCCAGAGGCGGGCGCGCTGGTGATCGCCTGGGCGATCGGCCTGTACGCCATCGTGAGCGGCATCCTGCTGCTGATCGCCGCCTACCAGCTGTCGCACCAGGGCTCCGGCCGCGGCCACATGGCGGCGGCGCACTGAGCGAGCAGGCGCACTGTTGATGCATCAGCAATGATGCATCAAATCTGATACATCAGGAACGATGTATCAGGGTCGATGCAGTGTGCGGCGGCGAGGGCACCCCTGCCGGTGGGCGCCCTCGCCGCGTGCCGGCCGCGGTCAGGTTTCGTGCGAGACGTGGGCGTGCACGATGCGCCAGCCCTCGGGCAGCCGGACCCACGTCTGCGACTGCCGGCCCGGCCGTGCGGCCTGGCCCGGGTAGTCGAAGAGCGTGGTGACCGTGGCCAGGTCAGCGCCGAACGTGGTCACCACCGTCTCGAAGAGCCGACGGCCCGGGGGCAGCGGCGGCTGGGCCGCCCGCCAGGCGGCCAGCGCCGCCGCCCCCGCCTGCCGGTCCGCGATGCCGAAGCGGCTCACCTCGGGCGACGACCAGAACGCCTCCGTGAGGGCCGGTACGTCGTTGACCGTCAGCGCCTTCTCGTAGTCGAGGAAGCACTGGGTGACCTCGGCGACGACCTCCGGCCGGTTGATCTCCACGGACGGTCACGCCGCCGGGGCCGGCGTGGGGGCCGGGGACGTGGGCGCTTCCGCCATGCCCTCCATGCGGTCCAGTTCGAGCTCGTCGGCCTCCTTCGGGCGGGGCTCGGGGCGGGTCAACGCGAACAGGCCGCAGACCACCGCGATGAACAGGTAGCCCAGGGCGACCGGGCCGTTGGCGTTCCAGTCGACCTTCTCGCCGTGGATGAGGCCCACGAAGGCCAGCAGCGCGCCCGAAGCCGCGAAGATCGCCGCGTGGACGAAGCGTTTGTCGATGATGAACGCCACGATCGAGCCGAACACCAGGCCGGCCAGGATGGCGCCCTGGCCCAGGACCAGCAGGCCGTTGTAGACCACGCCGTTGCCCTCCAGGGCCGCGTTGCCCACCGTCGCCGCTGTCGTGCCCGCCGCGGCCAGCGAGTTGTCGATCTGGCTGGTCGCCCACTGCGCGATGTTGGGCACGAGGGCCGCGATGACCGCGGCGGCGTGGGCCTTCGGACTGAACTGGAACGCCTGGGCGCCGATGAGCAGGCCGATGTACAGCAGGATCGGCACGATCGCCGGTAGCGGGAATATGGCCCCGAGCAGCCCGAACATTCCGAGGAAGCAGAGCACCGCGATGACCACGCCGGTCGCCATCGAGTAGCCGCTGCCGCCGCCGGCCTTCTTCCAGCCGGGGTGCCCGACGTAGACGGCCGGCGGGAACGGCGAGCCGAGGGCGGCGCCGATGATCGCGCCGGCGCCGTCGGCCAGCAGCACCGAGCGCAGGTTGTAGTTGTCGCCGGCCGCGGCCGCGCTCTCCACGTTGGACATGCCCTCGGTGAAGTTGTAGACGCCGAGCGGGATCGCGGTCGCGAGCAGCGGCGCCACGTCGGACAGGCCGGAGAACAGCAGGTCGAGGTGCAGGCCGGGCAGGGCGAAGCCGATCTCGCCGGCGGCGGCGCTCACCGCGTTGCCGTCCATCGCACCGCCGATCCAGCCGATCGCGGTGCCGAGCAGCAGCGCGGCCAGGCCGATCGGGAAGTTGCCGGGCAGCTTGGTGTCGGTGAGCAGGCCGATGAGCAGCAGCGCGAACACCGGCAGGGCGACCCAGGCCAGGTTCCACATGCGGGCCGCGGGCAGCATCGAGATGAACGTGATCGAGATGCCGGCGAGCGTGCCCAGCAGCGCGGCGCGCGGCGCGTACCTGCGGATCCACGGGCCGACGAAGGCGCCGATGAGCACGATGACGCCGATGATGAAGGCCCACGCCAGGCCGGCCTTCCAGGCGAGCGTGGCGTCGTTCGTCTTGAGGTACACCGGCAGCATGATCACGAAGATCACGATGAACATGTGTGGGACGCTCGGCCCGTAGGGAAGGGCGGTGACGTCGGTCCGGTTCTCGCGGCGGGCCAGGCGGCGGGCGAGGAAGGTGTAGTAGACGTTGCCGGCGACGAGGGCGATGCCGAGTGCCGGCAGGATCGCGTGGAACACGTCCCGCTCGCTGAGCTTCACCACGAACAGGCACAGGGAGGTCAGCGTCAGCACGTTGACGAGCACGTTGACGCCGAAGCCGAAGAACGCGTTGGTGTCGCCGCGGACCCACCACGGGACCTTCAGGGCGGTGGTCGAAGAAGCCATGTCGTCACGTCCTCTGTAACGAAGCCTGCAGAGCGGTGATGAACGCGGTCGAAGACGCGACCCAGCCGAAGATGCCGCCCTGGGCGGCGATCATCTTCAGGCCGGTCTCCTGGAACTCCGGGAAGTACGAGCCGACGCAGTCCGACAGCACGAGGCACTCGTAGCCGCGGTCGTTGGCCTCCCGGACGGTGGTGTGGACGCAGACCTCGGTCGTGACGCCGGTGACGACCAGGCTGACGATGCCCCGCGCGGTCAGCAGCTCGCCGAGCTCGGTGGCGTAGAACGCACCCTTGCCGGGTTTGTCGATCACCGGCTCGCCCGGCGCGGGCGCCAGCTCGTCGATGATGTCGTGCCCGTGCTCGCCGCGGATCAGGATCCGCCCCATCGGCCCGGGCGCGCCGATGCGCATGCTGGGGTCGCCGCGGTTGAGCTTCGCGGGCGGGCAGTCGGACAGGTCGGGCAGGTGCCCCTCGCGGGTGTGGATGACCGGCAGGCCGGCCGCGCGGCAGGCCGTGAGCAGCGCCGCGGTCGGCTCGATCGTGCGGCGCAGCTGCCCGACGTCGTTGCCGAGCGTCTCGCCGAAGCCGCCGGGTTCGAGGAAGTCGCGCTGCATGTCGATGACGAGCAGCGCCGTGGTCGCGGGGTCGAAGGTGTAGGGGCCGGGTAGCGCGTCGAGAATGGCCACAGTGGACGCTCCTAGGAAGCCGTGGCGGCGATCACGTCCGTGGACGTGGCGACGCAGCCGAAGACCCCGCCCTGCATGGTGACCATGTGCAGGGCGGCGGCGTGGTTGGCGGGGTCGGTGGCACCGGTGCAGTCCGAGAGGATCAGGCACTCGTAGCCCCGGTCGTTCGCCTCGCGCATCGTGGTGTGCACGCAGACGTCGGTGGTGATGCCGGTGAGGATCAGGTGCGTGATGCCGTGCGTGCGCAGCACCAGGTCGAGGTTGGTGGCGTAGAAGGCGCCCTTGCCGGGCTTGTCGACGACGACCTCGCCAGGCGCCGGCGCCACCTCGGGGACGATCTCCCAGCCGGGCTCGCCCTTGATCAGGATCCGCCCGCACGGGCCGGTCGAGCCGATCTCGGCACCGATCTGGGCCGATCGCCAGCGCTTGTTCGCCGGCAGGTCGGACAGGTCGGGGTCGTGGCCCTCGCGGGTGTGGACGACCAGCATGCCCAGGCCGCGGACGTGGTCGAGCAGCTTCGCGGTGGCCGGCAGGCCGGCCCGGGTCAGTTCGATGTCGTAACCCATGCTGTCGACGTAGCCGCCCGGCCCGCAGAAGTCGGTCTGCCAGTCGATGCACAGCAGCGCCGTACGGTCCACCGGCACGGAGCCGTCATAGGGCCAGGCGTACGGTCGTGCGCCGACAACCGGGCCGATCGTTGCAGTCATCGCGCCTCCAAAGCACGAAATGCCCGCCAGCCCCCGCTGGCGCTGATGTCCAGGCCGTCCGCGGTCGCGTAGGCCTCGCACAGGAACCCGGTCACCCGCTCGCCGCTCGCGAGCGACACGTGCCCGAGCGACAGCGGCGGCGGGACGCTGCCGAGCAGCGCGCCGACGGCGGCCGGCGGCACGCTCCACACCTCGACCTCGATGGCGACCCCGCCGTCGGCCACGCGGACCAGCCCGGGCACGCCGGTCGCGAGGTAGAAGAGCCGGTAGCAGGGCGCGGTCCGGGTGGCGCGCACGAACCGGCCGCCCAGGGCGACCAGCTCGCCGTTGCGGGCCTCGCCGCGCAGGTGGTGGCCGACGACGGCGATCTCCGTGCCGGTCGCGGCGACCGGAGCCCCGGCCAGGCCCAGCAGCGTCGGCTCCGTGAACGCCGGGCCGATCAGCGACAGGCTGGCCGGGCGGCCGTCCGGGGTGTGGCCGTTCGGGACCGTCACGACGGCCAGGTCGAGCAGGTTGGCGAACTGCGTGAACCGCCCGAGGACCGCGTTGCGCCGCAGCGGCTCGGCGGCGATCTCGTCGAGCGTGAACGTCGTCGGGATCGTCGGCAGCGCCAGCACGTCGATCCGCTCGAACAGCCGCGCGGTCGCGGCCCGCAGCTCCTGGAGCCGGTGCCGGGCCCGGAACGTGTCGGCCGCGCTGAACCGCCGGCCGCCCTCGATGATCCCGCGGGTCAGCGGCAGCACGTCGGCGCCGTGGTCGCGCAGGAAGTCCTCCAGGTCGGCGAGGCGCTCGGCGACCCACGGCCCGTCGTACAGCAGCCCGCCCGCCTCCAGCAGCGGCCCGACGTCGACCGGGTCGGCGCTCGCGGTACGCCGGGCCAGGGCCAGGCAGCCGGCGACGTAGCGCTCGGCCTGCCCGCGGTCGCCGTCGAAGTCCAGGGTCTCCGGGCGGGCCACACCGAGACGCACGGCTTCCGGCGGTACACCTGCCGCCTCATGAACGCGGCACCACGGATCGTCGGCCGCGGGCCCGCTCGCCACGGACAGCACCGCGGCGGCGTCGGCCGCGTCCTGCGCGAAGATCGAGACGCAGTCGAGCGAGCGGCAGGCGGGCACCACGCCGGCGGTGCTGAGCAGGCCGCGGGTGGGCTTGAGCCCGACGATGCCGTTGAGCGCGGCGGGCACCCGGCCCGAGCCGGCGGTGTCGGTGCCGAGGGCGAACGCGACCAGGCCGGCCGCCACCGCGACGGCCGAGCCGGAGCTCGACCCGCCGGCGATGAGGCCGCCGCCGAAGACGCTCTCGACCGCGCCGTACGGCGAGCGGGAGCCCGTCAGGCCCGTGGCGAACTGGTCGAGGTTGGTCTTGCCGACGAGCAGCGCGCCGGCCGCGAGCAGCCGGTCGACCACCGGCGCGGAGCGGGCCGGGGTGTAGGCGAACGCCGGGCAGGCGGCCGTGGTGGGCAGGCCGGCGACGTCGATGTTGTCCTTCACCGCGAAGGGGATCCCGTACAGCGGCAGCTCCCGCGGATCCCGCCGGCCCAGCTCGGCCGCGCGGTCCCGCAGCGCCTCCTCCGGCACCCGGCTGATCCACACGGCCGGCGGCGCCGGCGCGGCGGCGACCCGGTCGGCCACCTCGGCGGGCTTCAGTTCACCGCGCAGGTACGCCGTGCGGAGACCGGCAATCGCGAGCATGCTGTCGATTGTCGACAGTTTGATTACGCAGATTGGCGCGTCATGTAACGCATTGATGTCGTAGCCCTCTCCTCTGGCAGACTCGGGTCGTGCTGACGCTCCCCGACCCGTGCGTGGTGGTGCTGGTCGGCCCGGGCGCGTCCGGGAAGTCGACCTGGGCCGCCACCCACTTCGCCGCCGACCGGGTGGTGAGCAGCGACCGGCTGCGCGCGCTGGTCGGCGCCGGCGAGGACGACATCACCGCCAGCGCCGACGCGTTCGCGCTGCTCGACACGGTCGTCGAGCAGCGGGTGGGGCGCCGGCTGACGACCGTGATCGACACGCTGGGGCTCGACGCCGGCCGCCGGGCGCGCTGGCGGGAGCTGGCGGCGGCGCACGGGCTGCCGTGCGTGGCGGTCGCCTTCGACACCCCGCCGGAGGAGTGCCGGGCCCGCAACCGGGCCCGCGACACGAAGCGGATCCCGGCCGCCGCGCTGACCGCCCAGCTGCGCGCCTGGGCGCAGACCCGTCCCGCGCTGCCCGACGAGGGCTTCGCCGCCGTGCTGACGGAGACGGCGGTGCGGACCGTCCCGGCCGCCTTCGTGGAGGCTCCCGCCGCCGCGCAGCGGCAGGCCGACGACCCGGCCAGGCTGCGCTTCGGGCTGCACCTCGGCGAGTTCAAGGGCGTCGACGTGCGGGCGAGCGCCGCGCAGGCCGAGGAGGCCGGGTTCGACGCGATCTACGTCATGGACCACTTCCGGCAGATCCCGCAGCTCGGCCGGGCCTGGGACGACTTCCTGGAGAGCTGGACGACGCTCGCCTACATCGCCGCCTGCACCTCGCGGGTCCGGCTGGGCACGCTCGTCACCGGCGTGACGTACCGCAACGTCGCCCACCTCGGCAAGATCGTGGCGACCCTCGACGTGCTCAGCGGCGGGCGGGCCGTCTGCGGGCTCGGGCTGGGCTGGTTCAAGGAGGAGCACGTCGCGTACGGCTGGCCGTTCCCGAGCGTCGCCGAGCGGTACGCGCTGCTGGAGGACGCGCTGCGGGTGCTGCCGCTGCTGTGGGGCAAGGGCAGCCCCCGCTTCGAGGGCAGCGCGATCACCGTGCCGGAGGCCATGTGCTACCCGCGGCCGGTGCAGGAGCACGTGCCGATCATCGTCGGCGGCAACGGCGAGCGGCGCACGCTGCGGCTGGCCGCCTCGTACGCCGACGCCGCCAACGTCCTGGGCGACCTGGCCACGGTGCGGCGCAAGGCCGAGGTGCTGCGCGGCTACAACCCGCGGACCGGGCTCACCCACCTGACGTCGGCGCTGGTGGGTGCCGACGATCGCCACCTCGACGAGCTGGTCGAGCGGGGCCGCGGCCGGCGCAGCCGGTCGGCGTACCTGGCCACCGTGAACGCCGGCACGGTCGAGGACCACGTCGGCCGGTTCCGGCAGCTCGCCGAGGCCGGGGTGAGCGAGGTGATGGTCCGGCTGGCGGACCCGGCGTCTGTCGAGCCGATGACGAAGGTGCTGGCCGCGTTCCGGTGACGGCTACCATGGGCGCCGTGATGGATGCCGAGGCGCTGCGCTTTCCCGGGCGGGAGTTCGACCCCACGACCGGTGTCGCGCGCTTCCACTACGCGCTCGGTGACCTGGTGCTCACGGAGACGGTCGACTTCGGCCCGCCGAGCGTGCTCCACCCGGCGCTCGACCGCGTGCTCGACCTGCTCTACGTGGCCGCCTCGACGTCGTACTACAAGATCGCCGCGCCGAAGCGCGTGGAGCTGGGCACGCCGCTGGCCGAGGGCGCGCTGCCCTGGGTCAACGCGCTGTTCCACGAGGGGCTCGGCGAGTTCGCGTACCGCAACGACCTCCCCTACGTGCTCGACCTGGCGATCGAGCCGGTGCTGCCGCACGCCGCTTCGCTTTCCTCGGTGCACGTCCCGGCCGGGCCGCCGCTCACCGCGGTCGGCGGCGGCAAGGACTCCATCGTCAGCATGGAGGCGCTGCAGTACGGCGGGCTCGACCCCGTCCTCTTCGCGGTCAACCCCAACGCGATCATCAAGTCCGTCATGGCCGTCTCCCCGCAGCCGGTGCGGGCCGTCAAGCGGTCCCTCGACCCGCGGATGCGCGAGCTCAACGCCGCCGGGGCGTACAACGGCCACATCCCCGTCACCGCGATCAACTCGCTGATCGCGGTCGCCACCTCGCTCATGCACGGCCTGGGCCCCGTCGTGATGTCGAACGAGAGCTCGGCCTCGGTGCCCAACCTGAGCTGGCTCGGCCGCGACATCAACCACCAGTGGTCCAAGGGCCTGCCGGCCGAGGCCCACCTCCGCGACGCGCTGCTCGCCCACGCCGGGCTCCAGGACGCGTACTTCTCACTGCTGCGCGGGCTGTCCGAGCTGCACATCGCCGCGCTGTTCGCGAAGTTCACCACCTACGACGCGGTGGTGACCAGCTGCAACCAGGCGTTCAAGCAGCGCGACGCCAGCGACCGGTGGTGCGGCCACTGCCCGAAGTGCCGGTTCGTGTTCCTGGCCCTCGCCCCGTTCACCGGCCGCGAGCGCCTGGTCGGGATCTTCGGCACCGACATCTTCACCGACCTCTCCCAGCTCGAGGGGTATCGCGAGCTGATGGGCCTGACCGCGCACAAGCCCTTCGAGTGCGTCGGGGAGATCGAGGAGTCGCTGGTCGCGCTGCGCCTGCTGGCCGAGCACCCGGACTGGCGCGACGCGCCGATCGTGCGGGCCCTCGTCGCCGAGGTGACGGCGTCGGCCGGCGGGCTGGCCGGCGACGCCGAGGTCGAAGCGGCGTTCCGGGGCGACGCGCCGACGCTGGCGCCGCCGCGCTACCTGGAGGCACTGCGCGCCCTGGGCTAGGGCTTCCCCGAGATCAGCTCCTTGACCACGGCGGCGATCTTCGGAATCTCGGCGCGCTCCAGCTGGGTCCAGCTGTCGCCGTAGGCGGCGTCGCGCACCAGCTTGGCCACGCCCTCCGACACGCGGCAGCGGGCCACGGCCCGGGCGACCATCGCGACCGGATACCCGCCGGTCGGGTGGGCGAGCAGGCCGGTGGTCCAGTCCCGGGTCTCCGGGATCTCCTGCATCTCGGTCCAGGCGAACTTCCCGAGCACCCAGAGCGCGCCGACCTCGACCTCGTGGATCTCCTCGCGACGGCGCCCGAGGCGCGACGGCACGAAGCGGGAGCGGTGCTCGACGATCGGCACAGGCGCGACGCCCGCCGCGTACAGGTCGAGCGCCGCCTGCCCCGACGACAGCCACCGGCGGTCGCGGTCGGCCTGCGTCTCGGTGGTGGCGCGGGGGCGCTGGCGGCGGCCCAGGCAGGGCAGGCACAGCGCCGCGTAGCCCTCGCCGGTGACCTCGTTGTGGGCCTGGTGCGACATGCAGAAGGCGCGGCCGCACTCGCGGCAGCGCCCGATCGCCAGCACACCGCAGTCGTCGATCGCACACTCGGCCGGCATGGCCCGACCCTAACATCGACGGTCGTGCGGGCACGCCGCCCTGGCCACGGTGGCGGGACCCCGGGCAATTGCGTCGGATGTTTGACATTCCGGTAGGGTCTGGCGCATGACGGGCCAGTATCCGCCACCCCCGTACCAGGCCCCGTGTCAAGGGCCCGCGCCGGCCGGCGGTAAGGACCGGCGGGTCGTGATCGCGGTCGCCACCGTGGCCGGCGTGCTGGCGCTCATGTGCGTGGCCGGGATCGCCGGCGTGTTCTGGCTCCTCCGCGACGACGGCCCGTTGCTGCCCGGCTCGTCGGGCGACGACGCCATCCCGGGCGTCATCGACTACCGCACCGAGCACCCGGAGTGGCTCTCCCAGGACCACCGGCCGCAGGACGAGCAGATCGACTATCCGATGACCCCGCCCGCCGGCGGACCGCACCACCAGGTGTGGCAGCAGTGCAAGGGCGACATCTACGCCGAACCCATCGGCAGCGGCAACGCCGTGCACAGCCTGGAGCACGGCGCGGTCTGGATCACCTACCAGCCGAGCCTGAGCCCGGCGGAGGTCGAGAAGCTCGCCGACCGGGTGCGGGGCAACGACTACCTGCTGATGAGCCCGTTCCCGGGGCAGTCGTCGCCGGTGTCGCTGCAGGCCTGGGGCTACCAGCTGCGGGTGTCCTCGGCGGACGACGACCGCATCGACGACTTCATCCGCAAGTACCGGCAGACGGCCAGCATGGAGCCCGGCGCGGCGTGCAGCACGGGCTCCACGGCGACCGGAAACGGCTGAGCGCCGTGCGCGCCCTCACCCTGGTGGCGGTGCTCCTGCTCGCCGGCTGCGCCAAGCCGGCCGGCACCGACGGCGACCTGGTGAACGGCTGGGCCGCCCAGCCCTCGGCGTCCTACACGGTGCCGGCCGTCGGCACCTGCGTGACCGGCGGCGGGATCAGCGCGTTCGAGCCGTCGGCGGCGCCGGTCACGACCGTCGACTGCGCGCAGGAGCACACCGCCGAGGTCGTCCTGGTCGGCACGTTCAGCGGGCCGGCCGCGGCGGCCGCCGCCCCGCCGGCCTGGGACAGCGACCCGAGCCGGGCCGCCTACGCCGAGTGCAGCAAGGCCGCGACCGCCTATGTGGGCGCCGACTGGCACACCGGGCGGCTGTTCCCCTGGTTCTCGCTGCCGAAGGAGGCGGCCTGGAAGGGCGGGGCCCGGCAGTACGTGTGCGGGCTGGCCGAGGCCGAGGACGATCTCTTCGCCCCCAAGGCACGCACCGGCAGCCTCAAGGACGGCCTGAAGGATCCGAAGCCGCTCGCCCTCACCTGCGTGCGGCTGGACGGCAGCGACGTCTCGCCGGAGGGCTTCTACCGCACGGTCGAGGCCGTCACGCCGGTCGGCTGCACCGAGCCGCACGACACCGAGTTCGTCGGCACGTGGACCGCGGCGGCGGGCGCCTACCCGGACGCGAAACGGCTCAACGAGCTGGCCAGCGACGGCTGCTACGGCAAGATCGCGGCGTTCCTGGGCCTCTCGCAGCTCCAGCTGTACGAGCGGGGTGACGTCTACACGTTCTGGACCGGGCTGACCGCGAACCAGTGGAAGCTCGGCGACCGGGTCGCGCACTGCTTCCTCAACGTCTCGTCGAAGAGCAAGCTGACGGCCTCGTTGAAGGACCTGGGCACCAAGCCACTCCCGGCCGCCTAGCCCGCACCGCCCGCGCCGATCTTGGAGTTGTGGTCCCGGCTTTGTGTGGATATGTCGCATAAATCGGGCGCCACAACTCCAAGATCGGCGCGGATGGGGGCGGCCTACGGGCGGCGCGGCGGGCGGCGCGC
>NZ_JAHYSG010000146.1 GCF_022095675.1 Dactylosporangium sp. AC04546
CGGCCAGCACCAGCCCACCGGCGGCCGGCCGCACCGCCCGCACCAGGCCCCACACTGCCCGGAACCGCCGCCCGGCCGCCGGACGCCGGGGAATGCCGCGTGGCAGCGGTGCGGAGACGGCGTCGCCGCGGGCGGCCACGGAGGTCGACGGAGTGGGGCGGCAGGCGACGGTGGTCGGGGGCGAGTGGCGGGGCCCTAGCGGGCCGAGCCAGCGGGCCGTCACCAGCGCGGTGCGCAGGCGCGGCGGGACGGTTCGGGCGGTCATGGGGTCACCGCGGCCAGGGTGCGGGGAGCGGGGAAGGCGATCTCGCGGTCCGCGAGGGCGACCAGGGACGGGCGGTGGGCGACCAGGATCACCGTGCGGCCCTCGGCGTGGGTGCGGATCGCGGACAGGATCGACGCCTCCGTCCCCGCGTCCAGCCCGGCCGTGGGCTCGTCGAGCAGGACCACCGGGGCGTCGCGGAGGAAGACGCGGGCCAGGGCTATCCGCTGGCGCTGGCCGGCCGACAGGCCCGCGCCGCCGTCGCCCAGCGGCGTGGCGAAGCCGGCCGGCAGGGCCTCGATGAAGTCCAGGGCGCCGGCCCGGGCCGCCGCGGTGCGCAGCGCCGCGTCCGGGGCGTCCGGGGCGCCGAGTCGGATGGCCTCGGCGATCGTGCCCGCGCCGAGCCACGGGCGCTGGGGCAGCCAGGCGACCTGCCGGCGCCACGCCGTGAGGTCCAGCGTCGCCAGGTCGGTGCCGCCGACCTGGATGCGGCCGGCGGCGAGGGGCGCGAAACCCAGCAGGACGGCCAGGGCCGTGGACTTGCCGCAGCCGCTCGGGCCGGTCAGGGCGACCAGCTCCCCGGGGCGCACCTCGGCGGTGAACGACGGCAGGGACGGCTCGGCGCGGCCCTCGTGGCGCACGACCGCGCCCTCGAAGCGGATCGCGCCCACCGGGCCGGCCGGCGCGGCCCCGGTGCCCTCCGACGCCGTGCCCGAGGCCGGCGGCGGGGTCTCCAGCAGGTCGAACGCCTCCGTGGCCGCGGCCAGACCCTCGGCGCTGGCGTGGTAGTTGGCGCCCACCTGGCGGAGCGGGAGGTAGGCCTCCGGGGCGAGGATCAGCACGAGCAGCGCGGTGGCCAGGGACAGCTCGCCGTCGACGAGGCGCAGGCCGATGCCGACCGCGACCAGCGCGACGGACAGGGTGGCCAGCAGCTCGAGCACGAGCGAGGACAGGAACGCGACGCGCAGGGTGCGCATCGTGACGCGGCGCTGCTGGGTGCTGATCTCGGCGACGATGGCGGCCTGGCGGCGGGCGCGGCCGAAGACGCGCAGGGTCGGCAGGCCGGCGACGACGTCGAGGAAGTGGTGGGAGAGGCGGGCCAGCAGGCGGAACTGGCGCCGGTTGGCCGCCTCGGTGTGCCGGCCGACGAGGATCATGAAGACCGGGATGAGCGGCAGGGTCACGGCGATGGTGGCGGCGGCCACCAGGTCGGCCGGGGCGATGCGGGTCAGGACGATGGCCGGCACGAGGGCGGCCAGGACGAGCTGCGGGAGGTACCGCGCGAAGTACGCGTCGAGCGCGTCCAGCCCCCGCGTCGCCAGGGTGACGACGTCGCCGCTGCGCCGCGCGCCCGGGCCCAGCGCGACCACGTGGGCGAACAGCCGCGCCCGCAGCTGGCGCTTCACGGCCGCCGCCGAGCGGGCCGCGGCCACCTCCTGGGCCCAGGCGACGGCGGCCCGGGCCGCGACGACCGCGGCCAGCCAGCCGAGCGTCGGGGTCAGCGCCGCGAGCGAGGCGCCGCCGAGATACACCGCGACGATCCCGTCGGCGAGCAGCGTCGCCTGGGCGACCACGAGGGCGGCGAGCGCGACGCCGAGGACCACCGACAGCGCCAGGTAGGCGCGGGTCGCCGACGCATACCGCAGCAGCCGCGGGTCGAGCGGCCTCACGGGTGCGGCACCGGGATGTGCTCGACGCGCAGCCGCTTGCGGAACACCCAGTACGTCCACGACTGGTACAGCAGCACGATCGGGGTGAAGCAGACGGCGACGCCGGTCATGACCTTCAGCGTGTACGGCGTCGACGCCGCGTTGGTGACGGTGAGGCTGTCGCCGCCGGCCAGGGTGGTCGGCATGACGTCGGGGAACAGCGTCACGAACAGCGCCGCGACGGCGGTCACCAGCGTCGCGCCGGTGGCCAGGAACGCCCAGCCCTCGCGCCGGGCCCGGGCGGCCACGACCGCGCCGACCAGGGCCACGGCGGCGGCGCCGGACAGCGCCCAGCCCCACGCGTCGTCGTGGGTGAGCTGCGTCCACAGCAGGAACCCGCCGGCGAGCGCGACCGCCGGGAAGCCCAGCCGGTAGGCCAGGCGGCCGGCCCGCACCCGCACGTCGCCGTCGGTCTTCAGGGCCAGGAAGACGGCGCCGTGCAGCAGGAAGAGCGACAGCGTGGTGAGGCCGCCGAGCAGCGCGTAGGGGTTGAGCAGGTTGAAGAAGCCGCCGACATACTCGTGGTCGGCGTTGATCGGCACGCCGCGCACGATGTTGCCGAAGGCGACTCCCCACAGCAGCGCCGGCACGTAGCTGCCGACGACGATCGCCAGGTCCCAGCGCTTCCTCCACTGTGGACTGTCGACCTTGCCCCGGTACTCGAATGCGAGGCCGCGCACGATGAGCGCCACGAGGATGAGCAGCAGTGGCAGGTAGAAGCCGGAGAACAGCGTGGCATACCACTCCGGGAAGGCCGCGAAGGTGGCGCCGCCGGCGACGAGCAGCCAGACCTCGTTGCCGTCCCAGACCGGGCCGATGGTGTTGATGAGCAGGCGCCGCTCGCGCTCGCCGCGGGCGAGGACCGGCAGCAGCATGCCGACGCCGAAGTCGAAGCCCTCCAGCAGGAAGTAGCCCGCCCAGAGCACGGCGATGAGGATGAACCAGACGGTCGTGAGTTCCATGACGGTGCTTCCCTCAGTAGGCGAAGGCGAGCGGGCGGTCCTCGTCGGAGGCATCATCCGACTCGGGTACGACAATTTCCGGTGCGCCGGCCCGGGCGTAGCGCAGCATGAGCATCAGCTCGATGACGGCGAGCCCGCCGTACAGCAGGGTGAAGACGATCAACGAGGTCGCGACGTGTGCCGTGGACACCGTCGGCGACACACTCTCAGCGGTCTTGAACAGGCCGAACACCGTCCAGGGCTGCCGGCCGACCTCGGTGAAGATCCAGCCGAACGAGTTGGCCAGCAGCGGCATCGCCACGGCGGACACGGCGGCGATCCACAGCCACCGCCCGGCCGGCCGCCGCCCGCGCCGGGTGGCCCACAGCGCTACCGCCGCGACCGCCATCGCGAGCGCGCCGAACCCGATCATCAGCCGGAACGACCAGTAGGTGACGGGCACGTACGGCACGTAGTCGCCCTCGCCGTACCGCTCGACGTACGCGGCCTGCAGGTCGTTGATGCCCTCGACGGAGCCGGACGGCGAGCCGGTCGCCATGAACGACAGCAGCGACGGGATCCGCACCGACGCCAGCTCCGAGCGCCCGTCCAGCGAGCCGATCGTGAAGACCGAGAACGACGCCGGCTCCGACGTCTCGTAGAGCGCCTCGGCCGCCGCCATCTTCATCGGCTGCTGCTCGGTCATGACCCGCGCCTGCAGGTCGCCGGTGACGAGCACCCCGACGCCCGCGACGAGCACGACCCAGGCGCCGAGGCGCAGCGCCGGCCGGAACACCTCGCTCTGGTGGTCGCGGCGGACGTGCCACGCGGCGACGGCCAGCATGAGGGCGCCGGCGGTGAGGAAGCACGCGGTGATGGTGTGCGGGAAGGTCACCAGGGCCGTGGAGTTCGTCAGTACCGCGACGATGTCGGTCAGCTCCGCCCGCCCGCGCTCAGCGTTGACGGTGTAGCCGACCGGGTGCTGCATCCAGGAGTTCGCGGCCAGGATGAAGTACGCCGACAACATCGTGCCGATCGAGGCGAGCCAGATCGTGGCCAGGTGCACCTTCTTCGGCAGCCGGTCCCAGCCGAAGATCCACAGCCCGAGGAACGTCGACTCCAGGAAGAACGCGAGCAGCCCCTCGATGGCGAGGGGCGCGCCGAAGATGTCGCCGACGAACCGCGAGTACGCGCTCCAGTTCATGCCGAACTGGAACTCCTGGACGATGCCGGTGACCACGCCCATCGCGAAGTTGATCAGGAACAGCTTGCCCCAGAACTTGGTGGCCCGCAGGTACTCCGGCCGCCCGGTGCGCACCCACGCCGTCTGCAGGCCGGCGACGAGCGCGGACAGACCGATCGTGATGGGGACGAAGATGAAGTGGTACACCGTGGTGACCGCGAACTGCCACCGCGCGAGATCCAGCGCGTCCATGTACCGCAGTCTCGCGGCCCGGCGTCGCGACCGGTCAGGGTCGAAGGTCCCGAACCGGCCCGTGCTCTACGTCACGAGCCGCAGCCGGCGGGCGGCGACGCCGATCGTCACCCGCTGACCCCAGGCCAGCTCCAGGCGGTCGGCCTCCAGGCCGTCGGCGAACACCACCAGGCGCTCGCTCTCGCCGGACAGCTCCAGGCGCTCGTCCGGGCCGAGCCGGCCGGCGGTGAGGGTGACGCCGGTCGCCGGCGACGGCCAGGCCTCCCGCACGAACCAGGTCAGCGCGGCCTCGCCGGGCGCGGGCCGCGCCGGGGCGTCGGCGCGCTCGCGGGCGATCGACGAGCACCAGCCGGTGGCGCCGGTGCCGGTGCCGACCACCACGCCGGAGGACGAGTGCCGCTCGCGCCCGCCGTCCGGGGTGGAGACGGTGTACCGCGCGGACTGGTGCGTGGGGTGCCCGAAGTACACCTCGTTGAGGCCGATCAGCTCCTGGCCGTCGTCGAGCCGGGCGGACACCATGGTCCGCAGCTCGGCGTCCACAGTGGACAGCCGGGGCAGGAGCCGCGCGGCCGCCGGCGGGGCGTGGCGGACCAGGACGCCGGGGTTGCGCTCCGGCTCCGGGTTGACGCCGAGGACCGGCTGGCCGTCGAGGTACTTCGCCACGTTGGCGACGAGCCCGTCCTGCCCGACAGCGACGACGACGTCCTCCGGCGCGAACAGGAACCGGGACAGGTCCTCGCGGTCCAGCCGGCCCCGCCGCCAGTCGGCCGGGACGGCCGCGCCCACCGTGGTGAGCGCGGCCTCCAGGGCCCGGTGACGGGCCTCGACCTCGGCCAGGTCGCGGCCCCGCTGGCGCAGGAAGTAGGCCGCGGCGGCGCGGGTGCCGTGGCGCGCGAGCAGCTCGTCGAGCTCGCTGCGCCGCGACACCAGCACCACCCGCGGTGCCAGGGTGCTCATCGCGACAGCCGCCCGAGCAGGTTGGTGACCACGTCCGGGGTGACCGTCAGCTGGCCGATCTCCGGCAGCTGGCCCGCCAGCTCCTTGAGGGCGAGGGCCTGCAGGACGGCCGGCGGCAGGTCGCGGTACGCGGCGAGGCGGCTCGCCTCGGCCTCCGCCTCGGCCAGGCCGACGGACCGTACGCCCTCGGCGCGCGCCGCGCTGCGCAGCGTGTCGGCCTCGGCCTCGGCCGCCGCCGCGATCCGGGCCCGCTCGGCCGCGCCGGCCGCGGCGACCTGCGCGCGCTCCTCGGTCGCCTGGGCGACGACGAGCGCGGCGGACGCGTCGAGCTCGGCCTTGCGCCGGGAGTTGGCGCCGTGCTGCTCGACGAGCTGCTGCTCGCGCCGGGCCAGCTCGATCTTGTTCTGCAGCTCGTTCTCGGCGATCGCGCGCTCCTGCTCGACCGCGCGGGCCCGCCGGCTGTACGTGGCCCGGTCGGCCTGCTCCTGCACCGCCTCCCGCGTCGGGGTCTGCAGCGCCCGCTCCAGGTCCGGCTCGGGCCGGATCGCCACGACCCGGGCGCTGACCACGCTGACGCCGGTGTCGGCCAGCCGCGGGTCGCCGCCGAGCGCCGCGGTGACCGCCTCGCGGACCGGGGCGATGCCGGCCGTGAGCGCCTCGGTGAGCGCCAGGCGGGCCAGCAGGTCCAGGGCCGGCTGCTGGGCCAGCTCGGCGAGCAGCGTGGCGACCTGGTCGAGCGGCTGGCCGCGCCACCGGCCGTTGCCGGGGTCGACGGAGAAGTCGAGGCGCTCGGCGGCGGTCGCCGGCGCGCTGATGCGGTAGGTGACGGTGGCCTGGACGGTGACGTCGGCGAAGTCGCTGGTCCGCGCGTGGAACAGCAGCGGCAGCTCGCGGTCGTCGATCGGCACCTCGGACAGCACGGCGGTCAGCGGGCGGTACCAGAACGACTGGCCGATGCCCTCGTGCCGGATCCGCCCCTGGACGTGGTGGCGCACCCAGCTGGTCGGCGCCCCGCGCAGGTGGCGCAGGAAGAAGCGGCGAGTCACGTCCGCCATGGTGGACCTCCCGGTAAGTTATCGTCAGGCTGACGATATTCGCCTGAACCCTTTCTCGTCAACGTGGTGATAAATACATGACATCGTTCGCCGTCACCGTCGACCTGGTGCTGCTCACGATCCGCGACGGCGCCCTGAGCGCGCTGCTCATCCGGCGCGCGATCCCGCCGTACCGGGGCGACTTCGCGCTGCCGGGGGGCTTCGTGCTGCCGGAGGAGGACCTGGACGCGGCCGCCGCCCGCGAGCTGGCCGAGGAGGCCGGCATCGCCGCGCCCGGCCACCTCGAGCAGCTGGCCAGCTACGGCACGCCGGGCCGGGACCCGCGCGGCCGGGTGGTCACGGTGGCGTACCTCGCGCTGCTGCCCGACGCCCCGGCGCCCACGGCCGGCAGCGACGCCGCCGGGGCCGAGTGGGTGCCGGTCAGCGCGCTGCCGGCCCTCGCGTTCGACCATGCCCGCATCCTCGCCGACGGGGTCGAGCGGGCCCGGGCGAAGCTGGAGTACACCCCGCTCGGGGCCGCCTTCTGCCCGCCGGAGTTCACGATCGCCGAGCTGCGGCAGGTGTACGAGGCGGTCTGGGACACCCGGCTCGACCCGCGCAACTTCCACCGCAAGGCCACGTCGACGGAGGGCTTCGTCGAGCCCACCGGCCGGTCCACCGCCGGCGAGCGGGGCCGGCCGGCCCAGCTGTACACGCGCGGCGCGGCCACGGTCCTCTACCCCCCGATGCTGCGGTCGCGGTGAACGACCCGCGCCTGCTCGAAGCGGTGTGAACCGTACAGTGACACGTGCTACTGTCCCGTGATGATACGTGCCGTGCTGCATGAGCCGTGTGTACGGCCCGGCACCCTGGTCCCCGGTGAGGTGCACGTGCGCGCCGGGGCCACGGCGCTGCCGCCCGGCGAGGTCACGCTGAGCGTCGAGACGCGCTCCGGCGTCGCCGTCATCCGGCACCGGATCACGGTCGCGTCGCCGGTGCCGGCCGGCCGTGCCCGCTCGGTGCCGTTCCTGCTGCCGCTGCCGTGGGAGACGCCGCTCACCCGGCCGATCCCGGCGGTCTCGGTGCTGCTGCGCACGGCGGCGTTCGGCGAGTCGGCGGTCGAGCCGATCGACGTCCACCCGCTGCTGGGGCACCAGCGCGTGCTCGACGCCGTCCGGCGGCTCGGGTTCCGGCTGGTCGACGCGTCGCTGGAGACCGGCCCGCTGCCCGGGGTGCGCCGCTCGGTGCCGTTCCACCAGGAGTTCACGTTCCGGTCGGGGGCCGGGGCGGAGCTGCGCGTGGTGACCGTCGCCGGCCCGGCGGCACTCGACGTGGTCGCCCGGCTCGGCAGCGCTACGCTGACGTTCGCGGTCCGCGCCGGAGCAGACCCGTTCGCGACGCTGCGGGCCTGGCTTCCGATACCAGATCGTGACGCAACCGACGACCACCTTCACCCCGTCTAACCAACGTGATCCCGGCCGAGTCCAGAAGGCATCCCGAATGACGTCCGACGTCCCGCGCGGCACCACCCGCCGGTCCCTGTTCCTGGTCGCGGGGGCCTCGGTGCTCGCCGCGTGCACCGCCAAGCCCGGCGACGCCAAGTCCGGCGGCACCTCGGGCGCGGGCGCGTCGCCCAGCTCCTCGCCGATCCCGCCGGCCACCGCGCAGATCACCGCGCCGGCCGCCGGCGCCGCCAACGTGCACACCGCGGTCGAGGTCGCGGTCGCCGCCACCAACGCCGCGAAGACCGAGGTGGTCTTCGTCGACGCGGCCGGGGCCCAGGTGCCGGGGGTCCCGCACCAGGTCGCCGGGCAGTGGATCCCGGGCCAGCAGCTGAAGTACGGCACCGCCTACGAGGCCCGGGTCACCGTCACCGGCAACGACGGCCAGGCGGTCACCGCCTCGGCGGCGTTCACCACGATGAAGAAGCCCGGCAGCCTGGCCAAGGTGTCGAGCATCATCGCCAACGGCCAGACCGTCGGCGTGGCGATGCCGGTCATCATCAACTTCGGCGTCGACGTCGCCAAGGAGCAGCGCGTCGCGGTCCAGCAGCGCCTCTCGGTCGTCAGCAGCCCCGCGCAGGAGGGCGTCTGGCACTGGTTCAACGCCAAGGAGGTGCACTTCCGGCCCAAGGAGTACTGGCAGCCGGGCACCAAGCTCACCGTGCGCGCGGCCGTCGGCGGCCTGCCGGTCGGCGGGAAGTGGTACGGGGAGCGCGACGTCACCTTCGAGGCCGCCGTGGGGCGCAAGTTCCTCATGGAGGTCGAGAACAAGACCCACCAGCTGACCGTGACCCAGGACGGCACGGTCATCCGCACCTGCCCGGTCAGCCTCGGCAAGCCGTCCAGCCCGTCCGCGAGCGGCCACTTCATCGTCATGATCAAGAACGAGTGGGAGTGGTTCGACTCCGCGTCCTTCGGCGTCCCGAACGACTCCGCCGACGGCTACCGCACCAAGGTGTACTGGCCGCAGCGCCTGACCTGGGACGGTGAGTACCTCCACTCCGCCCCCTGGTCGGAGAAGGACCAGGGCAAGCGCAACGTCTCGCACGGCTGCACCAACCTGTCCGCGGCCAACGCGGAGTGGCTGTGGAAGAACACCCTGATCGGCGACCCGGTGATCATCCGCAACACCGAGGAGCACGTGAAGTGGGGCAACGGCTGGACCGACTGGGACATCAGCTGGGACCAGTACGTCAAGGGCAGCGCCATCCCCTACACCCCGCCCGCGGCGTCGCCGTCGGCGTCGGCGTCACCGTCACCGTCCGCTTCCTGACCGGAGCCGGCCCGGGGCAGCAGCGCCTGCCCCGGGCCTTCCCGGCTACGCCACCGCGGTCACCCGGCGGCGGCCCAGCCGGACCAGCAGCAGGCCGGCCACCAGCAGCAGCCCGCCCGTCAGCGTCATCACCGCGACGTTGGCCCCGGTGACGGCGAGGATCGGCCGCCGGTACATCCCCGCGTCCAGCACCACCGTCGTCCCGCCGGCCGCGGTCACGGCGGCGGAGATCCCCGCGGTCACCGGCTGCCCGGGGTCGGCCACCGGCACGAAGTCGGAGTCACGGGAGCGGTCCGAGCCGCGGGCGTACCGGCTGAACGCCCACTGGACCGACGAGATGTCCCCGTCCGGGTCGACGGGCCCGGTACCGATGGCGACCACCACGGTCCCCGCGGCGACGGCCGGGACGTCGTAGGTCCCGTCCGCGCCGGTCACCGCCTCCCGCAGGTCGATCCCGGCCGCGGCCGACGCACCGGCCTGACGCCGGCGCAGGTGGTCGCGCAGCTGCTGGGCCAGGTCGGCGTCCGAGGCGGCGCTGAGCTCGCCGGCGCTCACGACGAGGACGGGCAGGCCGCGGATGCCACGCTCGCCCGCCGAGCGGATGCCGTCGCGGTTGCTGTCGTTCCAGGCCCGGCCCCGCACCCGCGCGGTCGCCGCCGCGGCGGCCCCCACGCCACCGGGATCGGCCGCCGCGGCCCCGACCGCCCCGTTGGCGGCGGCCGTGTTCGCGGCGGCAGCCGCGCCGGCCGAGGCCGCGTTCGCCCCGGCCGCGTTCGCCCCGGCCGCGTTCGCCCCGGCCGCGTTCGCCCCGGCCGCGCCGTCAGCTTTCGCTGTGCCGTTGCCGGCGGCGGCCCCATCGGCACCGGCCGAACCGTTCCCGCCTGCGGCCCCGTTCGCACCCGCCGCGCCGTTCCCACCGGCCGCCGCGCCGCCCGAACCAGCCGCTGAACCAGCCGCTGAAGCGGACGCCGCGCCGGCCTGGCTTGCGGCCGTCGACGGGCTCGGCGACGCATTGGTCTTCGCCGGCTTCCTCGCGCCGCCGTCCGCCTTCTTCGCTCCGCCGCCGGACGCCGCCGGCGGCGACGCGGCCGGAGTGTCCGGGGCGGCGCCGGCTGGCGCTGACGGTACCGTCGCCGCCAAACCCGCCGCCGCCACCATCACCGCAGCCGTCATCGCCAGGCGGGACCTGGCCCGCCCTCCCCTGTGTCCGCCCCGAAGCACGCCGCCCCGCTCCTGTTACCGAAGAGGTGTCGCCCCGTGCGACGCCAGTTGCGATCGTATGCACCTTTTGCACCTTTTGTTGGCAAATGCTGACCGAATGGCGGCGTGTCGGGCTACTCGTGTGGCACCGGGATGCGGGTCCAGCGGCGGCCGTCCTCCGAGCGGTACACCGCGTCGCCGTCGAAGGCCAGGTACACGCCCGGCACCGCCGACTGCACCTGCACGTGCAGGCCGGTCACCGTGATGCGCTCGGGCAGGCCGTCCGGGCGCTCGTTGCGGTAGTGCCGGCCCTGGTCGGAGCTCACATACCAGCGGGGCGCCCGGTCGTCGCGGATGAGCACGACGTGGCTGCCGTCGGCGGCGACGTACGTGTCCCCGCTGGTGTAGTAGCCCTCGCCGATCGGCAGCGTGTGGCCGGGGTCGACCGGGCGCCAGGTCGCGCCGCCGTCGGTGGTCTGCTGGACCTCCACGACCAACCGGGCTGGCGGGGTCGCATCCGGGTCGGTGTTCGTGGAGAGGACGGCGTACCCCGTGCGGCCGTCGGCCGACGACGCGACCGCCAGCTCGGCACCCGGCTGGTCGAAGACGTGCACCCGCCACGTGCGTCCCCGGTCCGGGGTGAAGGCGACGACCGGGCGGCGGTCGGGGCTGAACATGTAGCCGGAGACCCACATCCCCGGCGAGGCCGGCCGCTCCGACACCGCGTACACCGACAGGTCCGGCTGGCTCGCGAGGGGCGCCATCCGTCCGGCCACCGGGTCGACGGCGAGCAGCCGGCACCGGTCCTCCGCCCGCCTGACCGGCGCGCACTGCAGCCAGCCCTGCGGCGGTACCGTGGAAACCTCCTCGTCGGCGAGGACCAGCTCCCGCCACGTGCGGCCGCCGTCGAGGCTGACGTGGTTGTGCCAGATGAGCTTCGGGCCGGTCTCGCCGGTCTCGTCGCCCGGCGTGTTCGTGGTCCGCATCAGCACGCCGGGGGCGGGGGCCTCGACCTGGCCGTCGCCGAAGTCCTCCTGGCGCACGGTCCAGGTGCGGCCGCCGTCGTCGGAGCCGAGCAGCTTCGCCGGGCAGCCGTCGCAGCCGCGCACGCCGGCGTACAGGTGCTGGGCGTCCGTGGCGGTCGCCGAGAGCACCGGGCCGGTGCGCACCTGTGTCGGGGGCGGCGGCGCCGCGTCCGGCCCCGTCCGGAGCGTGACGAGCGCCAGCCCGGCGGCGACCGCCACGACCACCGCGGTGGCGACCGCGCGCCGCCGCCGGTGCCGGCGCCACGCCTTGCGGTACACCCCGTCGGCGCTCAGCCGCGTCGGCGGCCCGTCGGCGCCGGCCAGCTCCTCGAACCTCGTCCGCAGTCCGGTCATCGCCCCTCACCCACCGTCGTCATCGCCCCGTCCGTACCGATCAGGTCGCGCAGCTTCGCCAGCCCGCGCGCGGTCTGGCTCTTCACCGTCCCCGCCGAGCAGCCGAGCGTGGCGGCGGTCGCCTCGACGTCGAGGTCGTGGTAGAACCGGCAAACCAGGACGGCCCGCTGCCGGGCCGGCAGCCGCCGCAGCGCCGCCGTGAACGCCACCCGGCTCGCCGTGTCGTCGCCGTCGCGGGGGTGTTCGGGCAGGTCGGCCACCGACTGCTCCCGCCGCCGCCAGACCCGCCGGACGTCGGACAGGTAGGCCCGCACGAGGCAGGTCCGCACGAAGGCGTCCAGCGCCTCCCGGTCGCGCACCGTCCGCCACGCGACGGCCAGCCGCATGAACGCGTTCTGCGTCAGGTCGTCGGCCCAGTGCCAGTCCCCGCACAGGACGTACGCGGTCCGCCGTACCGCCTCGTGCCGCGCGACGAAGTACTCGCGGAACTGGCGCTGGTCCTCACTCTCACCGTCGGGCATCGCACCTCCTCACTCCCTAGGTGCGCATCACCCCCGGGTTCGGTTGCACGCGCCAGGAACCGCGGTGCCGATCTATGATCATGCGCATGGATCTCGCCGTCGTCGTTCGTGGCGGCTGGGAGGGGCACCGGCCGGTCGAGGCGACCGACCGCTACGCCGCCTGGCTGCGCGCCCAGGGCACCGAGGTGGTCACGTCCGAGTCGCTCGACGTGTACACCGATGCCGACCTCATGCGCCGGGCCTCGCTCGTCGTGCAGTGCTGGACGATGGGCACGATCACCGCCGAGCAGCTGGCCGGGCTGTCGGGCGCCGTCCACGCCGGCGCCGGGTTCGCGGGCTGGCACGGCGGCCTGATCGACGCCTTCCGCGCCGCGCCCGACTACCAGCGCATCACGGGCGGCCAGTTCGTGCACCACCCGCCCGAGTTCGTCACGTACGACGTGCGCCCCACCAGCGACCACCCCGTCGTCGCCGGCCTGCCGCCGTTCACGGTGCACACCGAGCAGTACCGGGTCCACGTCGACCCGTCGATCGAGGTCCACGCGGTGACGGACGTCGACGGGGTCGCGATGCCGGTGGTGTGGACGACCCGCTGGGGCGCCGGCCGGGTGTTCGTGACCACCGTCGGGCACGAGCTCAAGGACCTCGAGGTCCCCGAGCACGACGAGATCATCCGGAGGGGCCTGGTATGGGCGAGCCGCTGACCGTCGGCATCGTCGGCGCCGGCAAGATCAGCGCCGCGTACGCCGAGACCCTCGCCCGGCTGCCCGGCGTCCGCCTGACCCGGGTGGCCGACCTGGACCTCGGCCGCGCGGCCGCGCTGGCCGCGGATCTTCCAGGTGTACTGCCGGTGCCGCCCGACGAGCTGCTGGCCTGCGCCGACGTGGACGCGGTGCTCAACCTCACCGTCCCGCGGGCCCACGCGACCGTGGCGCTCGCCGCCCTCGCCGCCGGCAAGCACGTCTACGGCGAGAAGCCGCTGGCCACCGGGACCACCGAGGCCGCCGAGGTGCTGGCAGCGGCGGCAGCGGCCGGGCGCACCGTCGCCTGCGCCCCCGACACGGTGCTCGGCACCGGCCTGCAGACGGCCCGCGCGTCCCTGGCGGCCGGCGACATCGGCGTCCCGGTCGCGGCGACCGCCTTCATGGTCACCCCGGGCCACGAGCGCTGGCACCCGTCGCCGCAGTTCTACTACGAGCCGGGCGGCGGCCCGCTGTACGACATGGGCCCGTACTACCTGACGGCGCTGGTGCACCTGCTGGGCCCGGTGCGCAGGGTGACCGGCATGGCGTCCACCCCGCGCCCGACCCGCACGACCCTGGACGGCGTCACGTTCCCGGTCGAGGTGGCGACCCACGTGACGGGCGTCCTGGAGCACGCGTCGGGCGCCCTGACGACCCTGATGATGAGCTTCGACGCCTGGACGGGCCGCCTGCCCCGCATCGAGGTCTACGGCACCGAGGGCACCCTGAACGTCCCGGACCCGAACGGCTTCGCCGGCGACGTCCACCGCTTCGCGGGCGCCACCCGGGAGTGGACGAAGCTCCCGGACCTGGCCGGCTACCGCGACGCCGCCCGCGGCTACGGCGTGGCGGACCTGGCCCGCGCCCTGCGCACGGGCACGCAACCCCGCGCGTCGGCCGACCTGGCCTACCACGTCCTGGACGTGATGGAGTCCCTGCTCTCCGCCGCCGCAACGGGCACGACGACGACCGTGACCAGCACCTGCGAGGTCCCCGCGCCGGTCCCGCTGGCTGCCGACCCGGACAGGGCCTAAGACGTACGCTGTGGGGATGACGGCCGTCGAGGAGCTCGGGCGCTCCAAATATGTCAGCCTCACCACGTACCGTAAGGACGGCACGGCCGTCGCCACGGCCGTGTGGCATGTGCCCGACCAGGGGGAGCTGTTCATCGTCTCCAACGCCGACGCCTGGAAGGTCAAGCGCATCCGCAACGACCCGCGGGTCCTCGTCACCGCGTGCGACATCCGCGGGCGGGTCGCGCCCGGGGCCGTCAGCGCCGAGGGGACCGCGCGGCTGCTCGACGACGCCGGCACGCAGCACGCGCGGCGGCTGCTCGCCCGGCGGTACCTCACCTCGCGCGTCGGCAACTCCCTCGCGCGGCTGCTGCGGCTGCGGCGGCCGCCGGTCGTCGGGATCGCCGTGAGCCTCAGCCCGAGCGGGTGAGCGACGAGCCCAGCTAGTGGTAAGCATCGCCGGGAACCGATGGGCGGGCGGCGGCGTCCCATCGGCATGAGACGGATCTGGGCGCTGTGGATCACCCTGCTCGTCGTGACGGCGGCGGCGACCGCCGGGTGCGCGGGGAGTGGCGGCGACGGCATCGGCGGGCCCGGCGACGACCCCGACCGCCTGCGCAAGCAGGCCCGGGACGCCCTCGCCCGGTATGACGAGGCCGTGCGCACCGCCGGCGGGCAGCAGCGGTTCGTCCCGGTCGGCGACCTGACCGGCCAGGTCGGTGACTGGGAGGCCGGCCGCGAGGAGAACAAGGCGTCGCTGCTCGCCGGGCAGGTCGTGGCCGGCGGTGCGCTGCCGGCGCCGCCGCAGGCGACCGGCACCGTCACCTGGGACGGCGGGGCCACGCTCGACGTGCCGCTCGTCGGGGCCGAGGCGAGCCTCGCGGCGATCCCCCGGGGCGACTGCGGCGGCTGCCCGCCGCTGACCGTCACCGGCGCCCGGCTCACCACCGCGAAGATCAGCACCACGCGCGGGCCGGCGACGGTGCCGGCCTGGGAGTACACGCTGCGGGACACGGCCGTGCGGGTGACCCGGCCGGCCGTGGCCGCGTCGGCGGCGGTCACCGTCACGCCGCCGTCGTGGGACCCGTTCAACGCGCCCGGCGGGCTGCCGATCGACTCGGCGAGCGTGAACGCGGCCGGCACGACGCTGACCGTGGTGTTCGTGGGCAGCCAGGGGCCGGCCAGTGTGCCGTGCGGCGCCGACTACACGGGCGAGGTCGTCGAGTCGGCCAACGCCGTCGTCGTGATCATCGTGACCCACCCGCACGCGGCGGACGAGGCGTGCACGGCGATCGGCTTTCCCCGGACGCTGAGCGTCGAACTGGCGGCGCCGCTGGGCGAGCGGGCGCTGCTCGACATCCAGCAGGGATTGCCGATAGCAGTCACCAGGAGCTAGTCACCAGGAGCTGAGCGCGGCCTCGGCCCGGGCGACCGCCGCCGCGTACTGCAGCTCGCGGGCCCGGCACAGCGCCTCCTCGGCGAGGGCGCGGTCGCCGAGCGCGAGCGCCCGGATGCGGCGCAGGTCGGGCTCGGCGAACCCGCTCTGCCCGGGCAGGCCCCGCTCCAGGGCGGCCCCCGCGGCGGCGGCGGCCTCCCCGGTGCGGCCGAGAGCCAGGCAGGCGTCGGCGTGCAGGGCCTGGAGGCGGCCGAAGCGCAGGATCGTGTCGCCGAGGTGCTCCCGGGCGGCGTCGATGCGCTCCAGGCCGGACGGGTCGCCGGAGCGCACCTCGGCCCAGCCCAGGACGATCCCGGCCAGGCTCTGGTACTCCCGGTGGCCGCCCCGCTCGGCGGTGGCGAGCGTGGCCCTGGCCTCCGCCAGCGTCGCCGCCGCGTCGTAGCGGTCGGCGGCGACGACGGCCGCGTAGTTGGCGACGTACATGTCGAGGAACGGCTCGCCGACCCGGGCCGCCCGCTCCCGGGCCGCGCGCAGGTGCCGGTCGGCGGCGTCGAAGTCGCCGAGCAGGTTCGCCGCGATCGAGGCCGGGGCGAGCGCGCCGATCACCGGGTCCCAGTTGACGATCGTGAAGACCGGCAGGTCCCCGGCGGGCAGCGCGGCGAGCGCGGTCTCGAAGCACTTGTTGGCCCGGACCAGGTCGAGCTCGCTCAGCGCGGCGGCGCCCTCGTGGACCTCGGCGACGAGCGCGGCCCACGGGTCGCCGCTGCCGCCGGCGGTCGCGGAGCGCGCCACCTCCACGCCCCGGGCGGTGTTCCCGGCGGCCGTCTGGAAGGAGGCGTACCCCCACAGCGCCGGCAGCACGTCGAGGACGGGCCGCCCGCGCAGCCGCAGCAGGAGCGGCTCCATGGCGGCGTACTGCGCGGTGACCACCGGCGCCAGGTAGCCGTCGGTGGCCTGGTGCATGTACGCGAGCCGGATCCGCAGGTCGAGCTCGGCGGCGTCGCGCTTCTCGTTGGCCGGTGCGCGGTGCACCATGCCCAGCGCCTCCTCCAGCATCGCGGAGGCCTGCTCGTGGGCGGTCCGGTCGTACGCCTCGCGGGCCGCGTCGGCGAGCGCGGGCACCACCTCGTACGGCGACAGCACCGGCAGCGCGGCCCGCAGGTGCGTCGCCAGGTCGGCCGCGGTGGCCAGGCCGGTGTCGCGCAGTGCCTGGGCGGCCCGGGCGTGCAGCCGGGCGCGGCGCAGCGGGCCCTGGTCGAGGTATGCCGTCTGCCGCACGAGGTCGTGGGAGAAGCGCAGCAGGCCCGGGTCGTCGGTCGCGGTGAGCACGCCCGACACGACGGCGGTGTCGAGGGTGTCGAACAGCGCCAGCTCGTCGATCTGCACGACCTCGCGCAGCACCGGCACCGACACGTCGCGCCCGAGCACCGAGGCGACCGCGACCACGGCGTTGACCTGGCCCGGCAGCTTGGCGAGCCGGCGCCGGACGACCTCCTGCACCCGGACCGGCACGTGCTCGGGCTCCAGGGTGTGCTCGGCGGCGAGGACCCGCAGCAGCTCGACGACGAAGAACGGGTTGCCGCCGGTCCGGTCGACCAGCATGGCCACCGTCTCGGCCGGCACGTCCTCGCCGGTCACCGCGCGGGCGAGCGTGGCCACACCCTGCGCGTCGAGGCCGTGCAGCGGCAGTCGTACCGCGGACGCGTCGGTCAGCAGCTCACCGAGCGCACCGGCGAGGGGCGCGTCCGGGGCCAGCTCCGCCTCGCGGTAGCCGACCGCGAGCAGCACCCGGCTGCGCCGCAGCGCCTTGGCGAACATGGTGAGCAGCACGGTCGACGGCGCGTCGAGCCAGTGCGCGTCGTCGACGACGAGGACGAGCGGCGCGTGCTGGGACCCGGCCGCCGCGAGCCGGCAGAGGCCATCGACGATGCCCTGGTACAGCCGTGAGCGGGCGAGGTCGGGGTCGGCGAGCCGCTCCGCGGCCGGCAGCGGCAGCGTCTCGCTCAGGGTCGGGTCGAGCACCGCGGGCAGGTTCCCGTACGGCGCGAACGCCACCGCCAGGTCCGCCTTCGCGCCGGACTCGGCGATCCCGCGCAGGATCTGCGCCCAGGGCAGGAACACCGGCGGCGCCTCCCCGTCGACGCCGGTGCCGGTGCCGACGTGGCCGGTGGCCCGGGCGGTGAGCTCCCGCAGCAGGGCCGACTTGCCGATGCCCGGGCTGCCGGAGACGAGCAGCAGCCGCCCGCGCCCGCCGGCGGCCTCGGCGAGCAGCCGGTCGACGGTGCGCAGCTCGGCGTCGCGCCCGACGAGCCCGCTGTCGTCGTCGTTCGCCGGCGCCGGTTCGTGCGCCGGTTCGGGTTGCCGTGGTGGCGGTGGTGCCGCCCTCGCCGGTGCCACCGGGCCGTTGAGGTGCGGCGCCTGGCGCAGGATGTCCTGCTCCAGCTGCTGCAGCGCCGGCCCCGGTTCGATGCCGAGCTCGTCGACCAGCCCGGCGCGCGCCCGCGCGTACGCCGCCAGGGCGTCGGCCTGCCGCCCGCCCCGGTACAGCGCGAGCATGAGCTGGCCCCACACGCGTTCGCGGTAGGGGGCCTCGGCGAGCTCGGCCTCGCTGAGGTACACGACCTCGGCCTCCCGCCCGAGCGTCAGCAGCGCCTCGCAGCGCTCCTCGACCGCGGTGAGCCGCAGCTCGTGCAGCCGCCCCCGCTCGGCCCGCGCGAAGCTCGAGTCGCCGAGCTCGGGCAGCGGGTCGCTGCGCCAGAGCTTGAGCGCAGCGTCGAGCACCCGCAGCGCCGCGTGCGGGTCGCCGCCCTGCCGCGCCTGCTCGACGGCGGCGGCGAACCGCGTCGCGTCGACGGCCTCGACGGGCACGTTGAGCTGGTACCCCGGCGCCCGGCTGACCAGCACGTTCGACTTGTCCCGCGCGCTGCGCCCGGGTTCGAGCGCCCGCCGCAGCCGGGACACGTACGCCTGCAGCGAGGCGATCGCCCGCTCGGGCGGCTCGTCGGCCCACAGCTCGTCGATGAGGCGCTGCACCGACACGGTGCGCCCGGGCTGGAGCGCGAGCATGGCAAGGACGGCACGCTGCTTCGGCGTACCGGTGTCGACCGGCCCGTCGCCGTTGTCCACCTCGAGCGGGCCAAGGATCCGCAGCTGCAGGATGCCCCCTCTCGCCCGCGCGCCGACCCCAGAGCCTACCGGCCCTCCTCAGCAGCGATGAGAACCTGAACGGCCACCGCGCCCCACCCGGTCGTCGGGCAACCCGACCCACCCGGCCGACGGTTGCCCGGCAGGCCCGAGACCCGCCTCACACCGCCGGCCCTCACGTTCCGCGATCACTGCATCACGATAGGTCAGGATACGCAACGGGGGGGCCGGCGGTGCGGGTCAGGCGCAGGTCAGGCGCAGGTGTTCAGCATCGACTGCAGGGCCGTCTTCTCCGACGACTGCAGGGTCAGCGCCCAGTAGTACTTGACCGCGATCCACATCCGCGCGTACGTGCAGCGGTACGAGCTCAGCGGCGGCTGCCAGGTCGACGGGTCCTGGTCCCCCTTGGACTGGTTGACGTTGTCGGTCACGGCGATGAGCTGCGGGCGGGTCAGGTCGTTGGCGAAGCTCTGCCGCTTGGCCGTCGTCCACGAGCTGGCGCCCGAGCGCCACGCCTCGGCCAGCGGTACCACATGATCGATGTCCACGTCGGACGCGGCGGTCCAGGTCGCGCCGTCGTAGGGCGAGTACCAGCGGCCGGAGGTCGCGGCGCAGGCGCTGTCGGTGACGACCGAGGAGCCGTCGCGCTTGAGGACCGTCTCGCGCGTGTTGCACGCGCCGCTGATCGTGATCCAGTGCGGGAACAGGTCGCGGGAGTAGCCGCTCGTGGAGCCCTGCGTGGCCACGGTCAGGGCGTTGAGCCAGCTCTGGGCGGTCGACTTCGACGGGATGCCGGGCGGGGTCGCACCGGCCGGGACGGCGAACGCGAAGGTGGCGAACACCGCCGCCAGGCCGGCGACGATCCAGCGGAACGGTCGGGACATCGATACTCCTTCAGATCGAGGAGCATCAGTCTCCAGCCACGGCCGTGACGGTGTGAACATCCCAGCGGCGTCCGGTGCCGCACGGAATGGTGAACTTTGGGCGTTCGTCGACACCTTCGGCGAAAAGTTCTTCCGCGGCTGTGTCGAAATCCGGCGGCGCCGGTCGACGCATGAACAGAAGGACCAACCACGAAGGAGACCGACGATGTCGTTCCAGGCGTACCTCGACGCGATCGAGACCAAGACCGGCCGCACGCCGCGGGAGCTGCTCGCCGACGCGGCCGGGCGGGGGTTCGAGGGGCCCGCGGTCAAGGCCGGCGACGTGATCGCGTGGCTCAAGGAGGACTACGGGCTCGGCCGCGGCCACGCGATGGCCCTCGTGCACGTCATCAAGCACGGCCCGACGATCCCCGGCAAGCACGTCGGCACCACCGGCGCGCACCGGGACGAGAGCGACACCCTCTGGCTCGACGGCAGGGGAACCCGGCCGGGGGCCGCCGCGTCCAAGGGCGCATGAGACGAATCGCCGCGGCCCTCTTGGCCGTCGCCGCGACAGCGGCCGGCTGCGCGCAGGCAGGCGGAGACGACACGGCCCAGCCGTCGCCGTGGGGCTCCACGTACACGGCGACCGCCGTCACCGAGCAGGGTGCCCCGAAGCGGCTCGCCGACGGGACCCGCATCGAGCTGCGGTTCATGCGCGACGGGCGGCTCATCGCCACCGCCGGCTGCAACCAGCTCAGCGGCAAGGCCCGCATCGACGAGGCGCGCCTGCGCGTCGACGAGCTGGCGAGCACCGAGATGGGCTGCGACCCGGCCCGGCACGAGCAGGACCGCTGGCTGGCGGGGTTCCTGCAGCGCGGGCCGGGCTGGCGCCTCGCCGGCGACCGGCTCACCCTCGACGCCGAGGGCACCACGCTCGACCTGGTCGCCGGCACGCCGCGCCCGCTGGCCGGCCCCCGCTGGGTCGTCGACACCCTGGTCAAGGGCGAGATCGCCGGCTCGCTCCCGGCGGGCGTGGAGGCGTGGCTGACGTTCACCGCCGACGGCAAGGTGTCCGGCAGCGACGGCTGCAACCAGCTCGGCGGCGCCTACACGGCCGAGGGGTCCACGATCAGGTTCACCGACCTGGTCACCACCAAGATGGCCTGCCAGGACGAGCGGGCCTCGGTGGAGTCGGCGGTACTGCAGGTGCTGCGCGGCGAGGTGCGCTCCGCGATCGACGGCGACCACCTGACCCTGACCGCCCCCGACGGCACGGGCCTGCGCCTACGGGCGGCCTGAACCGGCCCGGCCCCGCCAGGCGCGCAGCACGGCGTCGACGTCGAGGGGGCGCAGCACGACCGGCGGCCCCTCGACGTGCCCGCGGTTGGCGTGCTCGATGCGGTCGTTGAGCTCGGCGACCGCGGCGCGCACGCGCTCCTCGGTGCGGTACCGGCGCACCGTCGCTGGGAAGTCCTCGATCTCGCGCCGCAGCCGCAGCGTGGGCGGGATGCCGCCGGCCAGGTCCTCCCGCTGGGCGAGGGACCTGACCCACCAGTCCTCGTCGTAGAGCTCACCGCGGTCGGGCAGCGGCTTCCCGGCGCCCGGCAGGTTGTCGAACTGCCCCTGCTCCTGCGCCTCCCGGATGAGCCGGTCGATGTGCGACTCGTACCCACTGGTCATGGTCACCCCAGCGTACCCGTGGCAGGATGATCTACTGGTGGAGCAACTCCGGCGGTACGGCTATCCGGCCCTGTTCGTGCTGGTCCTGCTGGAGGGCGTCGGCATACCGACCCCAGCGGTCAGCGCGGTGGTGGCCGCTGCCGTGCTGGCCGGGCAGGGCAGCTTCAGCCTGCCCGTCGTGGTCGCGGTCACGCTGGTCGCGGCGGTGGCCGGCGACAACCTCGGCTACCTGCTGGGCCGCCGGGCCGGCCGCCCGGCGATCCTGCGCTGGGGCCGCCGGGTCGGCCTGACCGAGCCCCGCTTCGCCCGGGCCGAGCGGTTCCTGACGGCGCGGGGCCGCAACGTGATCCTGTTCGCCCGGTTCGTCGACGGCCTGCGCCAGACGAACGGCCTGATCGCCGGCGCCGTGGCCCTGCCCTGGCGCGCGTACGTCACCCGCGACGCGATCGGCGCCGTGGTCTGGACGGCCGTGTGGGTGACGATCGGCGCCGTGACCGGCGGCAACCTCGACCGCGTCCACGCCTGGCTGGGCCGCTACGAGCTGCGCTTCGCCGTCACCGCCGCGGTCGTCGCCGCCCTGGCCCTGTGGTGGTACCTCGGCAGGCGCAGACGCCGCCGCGACGACTAGCGGAAGAGGGCGTTCGCGGCCAGGGTGAGCAGGACCGACAGCACCACCGAGACCAGGAGCATCAGCAGGCAGCCCAGGCCGCCGCCCAGCGGGCGGATCTCGACGTCGCCGATGCGCACCCGTCCAGTGTCGCTCAGCCGGCCACCCAGCGCTCGGGGGCGGCGCCGCCGACGAAGCCGACGTAGCGGCCGCCCGCCGGGAAGCCGGCCAGGACCCGCAGCTCGGGCGGCAGGGCGCGCAGGCCCGCGGCGCCGAGGGCGAGGGCGTGCTGGTGTCCAGAGGGTAGCCGTAGCCGGAGGAGCGCACGGCCTCCCGCCCGTACCGTCCACATCGGACACGGCGGTGCACCCCCCGGCCCCAGCCGAGCGGCTCGACGAACTCTTGCAGCGTAAAGTGTGAGCCCATGACCGGCGGGGCGGAGTTCGCGAAGCTGCGGCGCACCTCCGCCGCGGCCGACGCCGTCCGCGCCATCCAGGAGATGATCGTCGACGGGCGGCTCGTCCCCGGCCAGCGCCTGCCACCCGAGCGGGAGCTCAGCGAGCTGCTCGGGATCAGCCGGCCCACGCTGCGCGAGACGATCCGCTCCCTGGTGAGCATGAACATCCTGGAGAGCCGCCACGGCGCCGGCACCTTCGTCGCCTCGCTCGACACCGCCGACCTGCTGGAGCCGCTGCAGTTCGTGATGGCGCTCAACGAGCGGACCATCGACGAGCTGTTCGAGGCCCGCCTGGTGCTCGAGCCGGCCCTCGCCGCGCTCGCCGCCGAGCGGGCCGGCGCCGAGCAGGTCGCGGCGCTGCGGGCCGCGCTCGACGACCCCGACCCCATGATCGCCGACGTGCGCCTGCACGCGCTGCTCGCCGAGACGGCCGGCAACGCGCTGCTGGCGGCGATGCTGGAGACCCTGGCGACGCTCGGGCGCTCCAGCCGGGCCCGCACCGCGCAGCGTCCCGGGGTACTGGAGCGCACCGCGGCCGACCACGCGGCGATCGTCGCCGCCGTCGAGGCCCGCGACCCGGCCGCCGCCCGCGCGGCGATGACGGACCACCTGACCCGGATCGCCCGGGCCGCCCGGCTTTCGAAGAGCGTTCACATTCCCGGGAACGCCCCGTAAGTTGTCGGCGTGATCGCACGCGGCACGGTGGCCCTCTCCTACGTCCTGTTCATCCTGGTGGGCCTCGGCGCCGGTGTGAACGGCGTCGTCCTGCTGCCCCAGCTGCACGACTACGGCGTTGACCGCACCCTGTTCGGCCTGGTCTTCTTCGCCGGCTCGGCCGGGTTCGTCGCGGCCGGCGCGGTCACCGGCCCGTTCGTGCACCGCTGGGGCTGCCGGGCCGCGCTGCTGCTCGGCGTCGCCACCTACGTGCTCGGCGGGCTGTACATCGCCACCCGCCCGCCGTTCGCCGCGTTCGTCCTGGTCCAGCTGCTCACCGGGTTCGGCACCGGGCTGCTCGAGTCGGTCCTCAACGCCTACGTCGCGGCGCTGCCCGAGGCGACCGGCCGGCTCAACCGGCTGCACGCGTTCTTCGGCGCCGGCGCCCTGCTCGGCCCGCTGCTGGCCACCTGGATGCTGCGGTTCACCACCTGGCCGATCGTGTTCCTCGCCCTCGCCGGGGTGGCGGTGCCGCTCGGCCTGGCCGTCGCCGCGCTGTTCCCGCGCCGGGCCGCCGACCCCGCCGTGGCGGTCAGCGAGGAGCACACCGGGCGGCGGCTGCTCGGCCCGGCGCTGCGCAGCCGGGTCGTGCTGCTCGGCTCGCTGCTGCTCACGGTGTACGTCGGGCTGGAGATCGGCGTCGGGAACTGGGCCTACAGCTACCTCGTCGAGGCGCGCTCGGTGAGCGGCACGGCCGCCGGCGCGACGATCAGCCTCTACTGGCTCGGGCTGACCCTGGGGCGGTTCGTGCTCGGCTCGGCGGCGACGCGCGCCGGGCTGACCGCCACCGGCCTGATGTACGGCTGCCTCGCCGGCATCACCGTGGCCGCCGCCCTGACCTGGGCCCTGCCCGGGGCGGTGCCGCTCGCGGCCGGCTTCGCGCTGCTCGGGTTCTTCCTCGGCCCGGTGTTCCCGACCGCGATGGTCGTCGTCCCGCCGCTCGCCGGCCCGGGGCTGGCCCCGACCGCGATCGGCGTCATGAACGCCGGCTCCGTCGTCGGCGGCGCGGCGCTGCCGTGGCTCGCCGGTGCGGTGACCCAGGGGTACGGCGCCTGGACCCTCATGCCGTTCGCGCTGGTGCTGGCGTTCGCGCAGCTCGCCGTGTGGTGGCCGGTCGCGGCCGGGTCGCCGCTGACGACCCGGCCGCGGCAGGAGGAGCTAACCCGCGCGTAGCTCGTCGAGCAGCGCGGGGCGCTGCGGCGCCCAGCCGAGCGAGCGGGCCTTGTCGCCGGAGGCCTGCTGGTCGAGCAGCAGGGCGTCGGCGAACAGCGGGCCGAACCGCTCGCGGGACGCCTCGACCGGCTCGGCGACCACGCCGCCGGGCCCGGCGGCCGCCTCGGCGATCTCCCGCACCGTCGGGCTGGCCCCGGACACCGCCAGGAGCCGGCCCAGCGCCTCGCCGCGGGTGGCGATCAGCGCGTACAGCGCGGCGGCGTCGTCGACGTGGATCGTGGTCCAGTGCTGGCCGCCGTCGCCGACCAGGCGGACCCGGCCGGCCTCGTCGCGGCCGGGCAGGAGCACGCCGGCCGGGATGCCGCCGCCGGCGCCGTACACGATGCCGGGCGTGACGACGGTCGCGGCCAGGTCGGCGTCGAGCACCGACGCCTCCACCGGCAGGCGCCAGGCGGTCAGCGCCGGCGGCCGCAGCGGCGAGTCCTCGGCGATGTCCGCGTTGTCGCCGTAGAGCCACACACCGCTGGTGTGCACGTACGGCCGGCCGGTCCCGCCGAGGGCCTGCACGGCCGCGGCGACGACGGCCCGGTCGAGGCGCTCGGTGTCGGGCCCGCCGGTCGCGGCGAGGTGCACGACGGCGTCGGCGGCGGCGAAGCGCTCCGCCGTCCACGCCACGTCGAAGGCGTCGCCGACGGCCGCGTCGGCGCCGTGCTTGCGCACCTTCCCGGCCGCCTCCTCGTTGCGCACGAGGGCGGTGACGTCATGCCCGGTCGCGGCCAGCCGCCGCACCAGCGCGGAACCGATGTACCCGGTCCCGCCGGTCAACACGATCTGCATGCGCCTGACGCTAGAGCGCCTCGCCGGGTGGCGTCTCGTGATGCTGATCGCGACGACCATCGGGAATATTCGTGGCGCCCGCTACACCCTGAACCGGCCGACCTCGCGTTGCAGCTCGGTGGCCAGGCGGGACAGCTCGGTGACCGTCTCGTCGGCCTCGGTCAGCGTCGCCTCGGTCGCCTGGCGCGCCTTCGTGATCACGCCGCGGTCCGCCACGAACCCGCTGAACCGGCCCCGCGCGACGGTGACCCGCACCGCAGCGCGCCGGCCCGCGACGCTGTCCACCACAGTTGTTCCCTCGCCGCCCGAAAACGTCAGATGTCGCGCGCGCCGGATGTCGCCGCATTGGTCCGATCGGCGCCACCCCGGGAGGGTTGAGCGTTTTGGTTACTCCGCGGCGGGCCGGGCAGTGCACGCGGATGACCTACCGCATGGATCGAAAGACGCTCGGGGCGGCGGTGCTGGCCGCCGCGGGGGCCGGGGCCGGTGTGGCGCTGGCCCGGTCGCTGCGGGAGGACACCCCCGCGGCCGGCGAGCACGCCTGGACGGTGCACCCGGCCGGCGCGCCCGGTGCGGAGCGCACGCGCGGCGCGGCCACCGCCACGTTCGTCGGCACCGCCACCGTGCTGTTGCGCCTCGGCGCGTTCACCCTGCTCACCGACCCGAACTTCCTGCACGCGGGCCAGCGGGCCTACCTGGGGTACGGCCTGTCGAGCCGGCGGCGCACCGAGCCGGCCCTGTCGGTCGACGAGCTGCCGCCCCTCGCCGCGGTCGTGCTGTCACACCTGCACGGCGACCACTTCGACCGGGTCGCGAGGCGCGGGCTGCCGCGCGACGTGCCCGTGCTCACCACCCGCCCGGCCGCCCGGCGGCTGCAGCAGTGGCGGTTCGGCGAGGCGGTGGGCCTGGCCGACTGGCAGAGCGCCACGTTCTCGGCCGGCGGCGGCGAGACGCTGCGGGTGACCGCGGTCCCCGCCCGGCACGGCCCGGCCGGGGTGCACCTGGCCATGCCCGTGACGATGGGCAGCGTCATCGACTGGCAGCCCGCCGACGGCCGGCGCCTGCGGCTGTACGTGAGCGGCGACACCCGCTACAGCCACCGCGTCCTGCGCGAGATCCCGGAGCGCTTCGGCGGCATCGACGCGGCCCTGCTGCACCTCGGCGGCACCCGCCTGCTGGGCGTCCTGGTCACCATGGACGCTCGCGACGGGGTGGCCCTGTCCCGCCTGCTCGCACCGCGCCGCATCGTGCCGATCCACTACGACGACTACCCGGTGTTCCGCGAGCCGCTGTCGACCTTCCTGCAGATGGCCGAACTGTCCGGCCTGGCCGAGGCGGTCCGCCCGGTGTACCGCGGCCAGACGATCGACCTGGCGGGCTGAACCGGCTACGGGCTGAGCTAGCTGCTGAGCTAGCTGTTGAACACGCTGGCGAAGAACTCCCCGAAACCGTTGGCGATGTCGAGCAGACCACCGCCGATCGACGAGACGATGTTCGCCGCCGACTGCGGGCGGTACGCGACGAAGAACACCAGGAACGCGAGGCCACCCCATCTGAGGATCTTCTTGACCATCTGCTGCCTTCTCCTCCCTCCGGGCCGTGCGCATTCAGGGTAGTCGTTGAACTACATGTAGTGAAGACGACCCATGCATGGTGCACTGACGATCGCAGCACACTGAGCCCTCATTCACGACGGTTCACTCACCGCTCCGTACAGGTCGCTGGAGCCGATCGGACGGATAGCCAGGCCGGTGGCGGTCCGTATATTGGGCGTCGTGGACGTGCGAGGGTACCGGCTCGGGGTCGACTTCGGTACCTCGAACACCGTGGCGATGCTGGCCTGGCCCGACGGGCACGTGCGCCCGCTGCTCTTCGACGGGTCGCCGACGCTGCCCTCGTCGGTGTACGACGACCCCGGCAACGGCCTGCTGGTCGGGCGCGACGCGGTGCACGCGGCGCGGATCAGCCCCGAGCGCTTCGAGCCCAACCCCAAGCGCCGCATCGACGAGTCCGCCGTGCTGCTCGGCGAGCGGGAGCGGCCGACCGCCGACCTGATCGCCGCCGTGCTCGCCCGGGTCGCCGGCGAGGCCCGGCGGGTCTCCGGCGGGCAGCTCGGCCCGGTCACCGTCACCTGCCCGGCCGCGTGGGCGCAGACCCGCCGCGGGGTGCTGCTCGCCGCGGCCGAGCGGGCCGGGCTCGGCGCCGTCACGCTGGTGCCCGAGCCGGTCGCCGCCGCGCACGTGTTCTGGACGATGGTGGGTGACGCGGCCCCGCCCGGCTCCGCGTTCCTCGTCTACGACCTGGGCGCCGGCACCTTCGACGCCTCCGTGGTCCGCCACGGGGCGGGCGCGTTCACGGTCCTGGCGACCGAGGGCCTCAGCACCAGCGGCGGCCTCGACATCGACGCGGCGATCGTCGGCTACCTCGGCGCGGCGCACGCCGGCCGTGAGCCGGCCGCCTGGAACCGGCTCGTCCACCCGACCACCAGCGCGGAGCGGCGGGCCAGCCGGATGCTGTGGGACGACGTGCGGGCCGCGAAGGAGATGCTGTCGCGCACCGCGGCGACGATGATCCACCTGCCGGCGTACGACACCGACGTCCCCCTCGGCCGGGACCAGTTCGAGCAGCTCGCCCGCCCGATCCTGACCGCCACGGTGACCGCCTCCCGCGCCGCCG
>NZ_JAHYSG010000147.1 GCF_022095675.1 Dactylosporangium sp. AC04546
GCGGGCGGCCGAGGCTGAGCGGGCGGCCGAGGCTGAGCGGGCGGCCGAGGCTGAGCGGGCGGCCGAGGCTGAGCGGGCGGCCGAGGCCGAACGGGCCGCGGAGGCTGAGCGGGCGGCCGAGGCTGAGCGGGCGGCCGAGGCTGAGCGGGCGGCCGAGGCTGAGCGGGCGGCCGAGGCTGAGCGGGCGGCCGAGGCTGAGCGGGCGGCCGAGAAAGCCGAAGCCGAACGGATCGAAGCAGAGCGCGTCGAAGCCGAGCGCATCGCGGAAGCCGAACGGGCCGCCGAAGCTGAACGGATCGCCGAGGCAGAGAGGGCCGCGGAAGCCGCGAGGCTGGCCGAAGAAGCCGAACGCGCCGCCGAAGCTGAGCGGGCCGCGGAAGCCGCGAGGCTGGCCGAAGCAGCAGAGCGCGCTGCCGAAGCTGAGCGGGCCGCCGAAGCAGAAAGGGCCGCGGAGGCTGAGCGGGCGGGCCGGGCTGCGCGCGTCGCGGCCGAGGCTGAGGCGGCCATCGCCGCCGCGCGGAAAGAGCGGGCCGAGCGTGACGCCGAGCGTGACGCGGCTGAGCGTGCCGAGCGTGAGCGCTCAGCACCCGCCGCGGCCGCGGTGGGTGCGCAGGGTGATCGCGGCAGTGGCGTGGTGATCGAGCGCCGGGGCGGCCGGAGTACGAAGCCTGGCATCCTTGCTGGCGCTGGAGTTGCGGTGCTGCTGGTGGTGGCGCTCGTGGTGTGGATGGTGGGCTCCGGCGGTGGCCAGGACGAGCCCGGTGGCACCGCCCAGCCCGGGAACGGGGTCAGCAGCGCGGCCGCGGTGCCCTCGCCGTCGAGTCAGGAGGCCACCCCGCCGCCCAGCCAGGAACCCAGCTCGAACAGTGTGCCCGCCGGGCGGCAGTTGCCGAACCTGCCCGGCGGGTGGGTCGACTATCAGGACCCGACCGGGTTCTCGGTGTACGTGCCGGCGGGGTGGAACCGGTCGAAGGAGGGGAGCATCGTGTACTTCCGGGAGCCCGGCACCGGTCGCATCCTCGGCATCGACCAGACCGACAAGCCGCGGCCCGACCCGGTCGCCGACTGGCAGGCCCAGTCGAAGTCCCGGGTCGCCGACGGGCACTTCCCGCAGTACACCGAGATCCACATCCAGCCGGTCGACTATTTCCTGAAGGCGGCCGACTGGGAGTTCACGTTCACGCGCAACGGGGTGCGCAAGCACGTGAACAACCGGGGGGTCGTGACGTCGCCCACGCAGGCGTACGGGTTCTACTGGGAGACGGCCGACGCGGACTGGGCGGCGTCGCGCGACGCCCTCCAGATGGTGTTCGACAGCTTCCGGCCCCGGGTGTGACGGGCCGGGCCGACCAGCGTCCGTTGCAGGCGGCGCGCCGCGTCCAGGTGGCCGCCCGTCCACACCATGCGGACGGCGGTCGCGGCCGACGTCGCCCGCAGTTCGTGGTCGACCGCTTCCCGCAGCAGTACCGCGGTCTCGGTGCCCGGCAGCGGCGCCGGCACGGGTGCCCGGCCGGCCAGGGCGCCGGCGAGCGCGTCGTACCACCCGGCGACCGCGTCGCCCGCGTCCTGCAGCACCCGGCGGGCCGCGCCCCGCTCGCCGGTGTCGGTGCCGGGGTCGCCCGACCACAGGTCGAGCACCGCGTCGGCGGCGAGGCGGAGGCCGGCGACGCCGGTGACGAGCCGGGTGACCTCGGTGAGGGGGACGGGCTTCGCGCCGCGCTCGCCGAGGTACGTGCGGAAGGCGTCGTCGAGGCGGCGCGCCGAGGCGGCGGCCCGCAGCGAGCTGCTGTGCGGGGCGTCGGCGGCGGGCACGGTACCGTCGCATCGGGTGACCCCGAAGTCCACCGCGTCGCGCAGGTAGGCGGCGCTGTCCTCGTAGGCCTCGGCCATGGCCTGGTCGAGCGCCCGGCCGGCGCCCCGCGGCCAGAACAGCAGGCCGACCGCGAGGCTCACGGCGCAGCCGATCGCGACGTCCTCGATGCGCACGATGCCGACCCGCCAGCCGGTCGGCTCGATGATGTTGAACAGCAGGAAGATCGCGATCGTGAAGCCGGCCTGCCCGGCGGCGAAGCCGACGACGGCCGGGGCGAGGCCGGCGAACAGCACGGCGAGGGGTAGCAGCAGCCAGAACGCGGTGCGCTGGGTGCCCAGGACCGTGACGAGCGCGCCCCCGACGACGATGCCGGCGAACGTGCCGGCGAGGCCGCGCAGCGCCGTCTGCCCGGTGCTGAGCGCGTTGGACCGCAGCACCGACATGGCACCGAGCGCCACCCAGAACGAGTGCTGCACGCCGGTCACCCGCGCCACGAGTACCGCGAGCGCCAGCGCCACGGCCACCCGCACGCTGTTGTGCAGCCAGACGGAGTGCGGCTCCAGGTGCGCCGCGGCCCGCTCCCGGGCGGCGTAGAGCGGGCTGCCGATGCCGCTGGGCTGCCAGCCGAGGACGCGCCGCCCGAGGGTACGGCGGTCGGCGGCCACCGTCAGCTCGACGTTCGCGGCCACGGCGGCGACCGCGAAGCTCACCTCCTGCGCGCGGAACCCGGGGTCGAGCGAGTCGGGCCGGCTCTCCCCCGTCGCCTCCCGCTCGTTGCCCCAGCTCGCGGCGCGCAGGTCGGCGACGGCGCCGTGGAACCGGTTCGTGTCCCCGCCCCCGTCCAGCAGGTCCGCCGACTCGTGCAGCACCACCCCCGCGGCGAAGGCGGCCTTACAGGCGGCGGCGGTACCGCGCGGCGTCGTCAGCCGCCCGACGATCTCCCCGAGCCAGCTCAGCTCGTCGACCAGCCGCACGAGTGCCCGGGCGCCCGTGCTCAGCCCGGTCGGCCGGTACGGCGCGCCGTAGAAGTCCCGCTGCAGCGCGGTGACGGCGCGCTCGGCGCGCTCGACCGCCAGGGCGACCTCTTCCGGCGACCCGCCGGGCAGCCCGAGCCCGGCCGCGCTGCCGGCCCGCAGCCGGTCGGCGAGCGCCGCGCACGCCCCGGCGACCCGTCCCCGCAGCGGGTCGCTCACCGGCGCCGGCCACAGCACGGCGACCGCCACGACGCTGATCGCGACCGCGATCCCCCACCCGGTGAGCCGCCCGGCGATGTCCTCGCCCGGGAGTGAGGACGACAGGACGTACGGCAGCAGCATCGCCGTGGCCGCCCCGGCGAGCACCGAGCTGACCACGCCCGAGAACCACACCCCGAAGGCCACTCCCGCGGTGACGACGACGGCGACCCAGGTGACCTGGGATGTGGCGGTACCGAGGGCGATGAACACGGCCCCGACCACCCCGAGCGCGACCTGCGCCCGGATCCGGTCGACGATGGTCCCGCTGAAGTCCACGAAGAGCAGCAGGGCGAAGGCCCCGAACGCCGCGTACGTGGCCACGGTGGCGTCCACCCACGTCCCGACCCCGAACGCGACGGGCATGACCAGCGCGGTCCGCAACGCCCGCCGCCCCGCACTGAACCCGGAGTCCCGCCGCCGCACCCACTCGATGAGCCGCACCTAGGCATCGGAGCACGCTTCCCGCCGCCGTCGGGGTGACCGCAGGGGTGGCTTGGTGCTGCGGCAACGCGGTGCGGGCTGCGCGTAGGGTGGGTCGATGGCTGACGGGTGGGAGGCGGACGGCGCCGGGGTGGTGCGGTTGCCGTCGGGGCGGCTGATCCGGGGGCGTGGGCTGCGGCGGCCGCTGGCTGGTGGTCCGGTGCCGTCGTTCGGGCTGTATCTGCTGGGCAAGCCGCCGCCGGCCGTCGACTGGGCGTCGCGGTGGCTGCGGTGGCCCGACTTCCGGCTGCCGGCCGACCGGGCGGACGCCGCCGACGCGTTCCGGGACCTGCTGGAGCGGTCCGGGAGCGAGCGGGTCGAGGTCGCGTGCGCCGGCGGTCAGGGGCGCACGGGCACGGCCCTGGCCTGCGTCGTGATCCTGGACGGCGTCCCGGCCGCCGATGCGGTGGCCTGGGTCCGGGACCACTACTCCCCGCACGCGGTCGAGACCCCGTGGCAGCGCCGCTACGTCACCCGCTTCTCCCCCTGACCCGCCAGCGGGTCAGTCCTTGGCGGCCAGGGCCTGGATCGGGCGCTTGCGGAGCAGGTGGGTCACCGGGAGGATCGTCGTGCCCAGGGCCAGCGCCGCGGCGGCGGCCAGGATGGCCGCGTAGGCGGGCCAGGGAACATACGGGACCAGGCGACCCGTGGCCGTGTGCACCACCGATGTCAGGGTCACGGCGGCGATCGCGCCGCCCAGGAGTAAGGCCGTGCCCAGCAGCGCGGTCTGCTCGGCGTGGACCATGCGGCGGGTCTGGGCCTTCGTCGCGCCCGCCAGGCGGAGCAGGGCCAGCTCGCGGGCGCGGGACAGGGCCGCCACCACCATCGTGTTCGCGGCGGCCAGCGCCGCGAAGGTCACCAGGACCGCGATCAGGAGGCGGTTCAGCCAGGCGCTCAGGGCCAGGTCGGTGGCCAGGCTCGCGGTCAGGGCGGCCGGCGGTGTCAGCGTCGCGCCCGGGTGAGCGGCCAGCCAGCCGGCCAGGGCAGGCGGCACGCCCGCGCCCGGATGCGCGGCCGGCCACCCGGACAGGGCCGCCGCCAGGTCGGTGCCCGGTGCCGAGCGGAGCAGGACGTGGTCGTCCGTCACCGCCGCGGTGTGGCCGGTCACCGTCGCGCGGGCGAGGGTGACGTCGCCGAAGGCCAGGCCGCGGTCGTAGACGGCGGCCACGCGCAGCACCGCGGGGGTGCCGTCGCCGAGCCACAGCGAGACGCGGTCGCCCACGTCCCAGCCGTGGCTCGACGCCTGCATCGACGACACGGCCAGGCTGGTGGCGTCCAGGTCGGCCAGGCTGCCGCGGCGGACCCGCAGGTCCTGGGTCGACGGCAGGTCCTCCGGGTCGACGGCCTGCGCCGGGAGGGACTCGGCGCCGTCGAACACGCGGACCACGACCGCGGTGCGGTGCACGCCCGTGGCGGCGGCCACGCCGGGGAGCCGGCGGAGCTCGGCGGCCGCCGACGGGGGCAGGCCGCCGGGAGCCGTCACCGCGACGGTCGCCACGGTGCCGGCGCGGTGCTGGGCGACCGTCTCCCGCGAAAGGTTGTCCTGCAGGAACCACACGGAGCCGCCCAGGCCGACCGCCAGCACGAGCGCGGTGAGGACGGTGACCGTGCCGCGCGCGTTGGCCCGCAGGTTGGCCGCGGCGAGCCGGCCGCCGGCGCCGAAGACGAGCCGCAGCGGGCGGGCGAGCAGCCGGGCGGCGGTGGCGTTGATCCACGGGGCGAGGAGGGCGACGGCGAGCACCAGCAGGTACAGCAGGCCGGTCGCGGACGCCAGCGCCGTCGTCCCGCCGGTGACGGCCGTGACCACGACGAGCGTGGCGCCGCCGGCGAGCGCGGTCACGCCGGCGCCGAAGCGGAGGCGGCGGCGCGGGCGCGGCGGCGCGCCGGCCGGGAGGCGGACCGCGCGCCAGGTGCCCAGCAGGGCGGCGACGGCCGCGACGAGCAGCACGACCGCGGCGACCGCCGGGGCGGCGAGCAGGCCCTCGCGGAACGGGAAGTCGGCCGGGACGACACCGCGGTCGAGCAGCCCGGCCCGCACCCAGCGGCCGGCCAGCCAGCCCAGCGGCAGGCCGAGGGCGACGGCGACGAGGCCGAGCGCGAGCACCTCGGCGAGGACGAGCCGGCGGACCTGGCCGCGGGTGGCGGCGACGGAGCGCAGCAGGGTCAGCTCGCGGCGGCGCTGCCGGACGGCGAGGCCGACGGTGGCGGCGACGACGAACCCCACGAGCAGCACGACGTAGCCGCCGAAGGCCGCGCCGATCTCGACGAGCAGCGCCGCGGCCCGGGCGCCGGCGGGGTGCTCGGCCCGGCCGCGCTCGGCGCCGCGGTACACCTGGAAATCCCCGGCGGTGTCGAGGGCGCCGGACACGAGGAGGGCGTCGGCCTGCCCGGGGCGCGGGTTGAGGGCGAGCGCGTGGGCGGTGGTGAAGTACACGCCGGGGCCGTCGACGATGCCGCTCACCCGATACCGCCGGGTGACGCCGCCCGCCGACAGCTCGACCGTGTCACCGGGCGACCCGGCGAACAGCGGGGACACGGCGACCTCGTCGTCCGCCGAAGGCGCGGCGCCGCGCAGCACGGCGACGCCGCCGAAGCCGTGGCCCAGAAGCGGCACGCCGCCGGCGACGACCGGGATCGTCACGTCGGGGACGACCGCCGTGACGCCCGGCACCGAACGGAGCCGGTCGGCCAGGGACAGCGGCACCGTGCCGCCCTCGGGCAGCCCGACCGTGGACGTCGTCGGCGTGCCGTCGAGGTCGGTGCCGGTCACCGTCAGGTCGGGGCGGGCGACGACCGCGTCGGCCGCCGCGTAGCGGACCGGCGCGGCCGAGAACCGCAGCCCCGACTCGACGAGCGAGCCCATGGCGAGCAGGATCGCGACGCCCGCCGTGAGCGCGACCAGGGTGGCCACGGCGGTGCCGGGACGGTGCCGCAGGGAGCGCAGCGCGAGGCGAGTCATCACGCCTTCGACGCTAGGAAACCCCGCGGCGCCGGACCATCCAGCCAGGTGGAGGATCGCAGGTATAGCAGGCGCTACCCCGGTCAGGGGTTCGCGGCCTCCACCAGCTTCGCCAGGTTCTCCCCGGCGAGCCGCTCCCCCATGAACGCCGCGAGGCGGGACAGCGGGAGGCTCGCCATGAGCGCGAACATCTCCGGGTCGGCGACCAGCCCACCGCCGCTCTCCGTGGCGATCGCCGCGAACGCCTCGCCGAGCACCGCGGCGCCCTGCGGGTCCGCGAACCACTCGCCGAGCGTGGAGTCCGCCGTCAGCGGCCGCCGCTCGTCGTCGCCGTCGAGCGCCACGGAAACGGTGGCGTGCAGGTCGCGCGACGAGGAGCCGACGGAGAACACGTAGTCCCCCGCCTCGACGACCCAGCGGCCGAGCGCGACGTCCCAGTAGGCCAGGTCCTCGAACGGCACGAACAGCGAGACCTCGGCCGCCGCGCCGGCCGCGATGAACACGTTCTCGAAACCGCGAAGCTCGCGCGGCGCCCGGCGGACCCGGGACACGGGCTTCCCGGCGTACAGCTGCACGACCTCACGCCCGTCCCTCGCTCCGGTGTTGGTGACGGTGACGCGCACGGAGACGCCGCCGTCGACGACCGAGGCAACGGCCGGGCCGTAGGAGAACGTGGTGTAGGACAGGCCGAAGCCGAACGGGTACGCGACCGGCTGCTCCCGCGCGTCGAAGGCGCGGTAGCCGACGTGGACGCCCTCGCCGTAGCGGACGTGGCCCTGCTCGCCGGGCCAGTCCAGGAACGCCGGGTGATCGGAGAGGCGCAGCGGGATCGTCTCGGCGAGCCGGCCCGACGGGTTGACCCGTCCGAACAGCACATCGGCGATCGCACCGCCGCCGGCCTGCCCGAGCAGCCAGCCCTCGACGAGCGCGGGCACGGCGGCGTCCCACGGCGTGGTGCGCACGACGGCGCCGTTGGACAGCACGACGACCGTGCGCGGGTTCGCCGCGGCGACCCGGGTGATGAGCTCGATGTGCGCGGCCGGCAGGTCCCACGACTCGCGGTCCGCGCCCTCGGTCTCGCGCTCGGTGCCGGCGAACACGACCGCCACCGACGCCTCGCGGGCGAGCGCGACGGCCGCCTCGACGTCGTCGTAGCCGGGCGCGAAGGTGACGGCTCCGCCGACCAGGGCCGTGATCTCGTCGAGCGCGGTGTCGAGCCGGGTCGGCGTGATCTGGGAGCTGCCGCCGCCCTGGTACCGCGGCGTCCGCGCCTGCTCACCGAGGACCGCGATCGACGCGTCGGCGGCCAGCGGCAGCACCCCGCCGTCGTTCTTCAGCAGCACGATGCCCCGCCCGGCGACCTCGCGGGCCAGCGCGTGGTGGGCGTCGGCGTCGTACGTGAACTGCCCACGCGCGGCCTCGGCCCGGCGCACGAGCGCCGCGACGCGCGAGGCGGACGCGTCGAGCTCGGGCGAGCCGCCGGTGGCGACGAGCGCCCGGTCGCCGGCCGGGTCCGGGCCGGGCATGGTCAGGTCGAGGCCGGCCCGGACGGCGGCGACCCGGTCGACGACCGCGCCCCAGTCCGACACGACGACGCCCTCGTAGCTCCACTCGTCGCGCAGCACCTCGGTGAGCAGCCACCGGTGCTGGGAGGCGTGGACGCCGTTGATCCGGTTGTACGAGCACATGACGGTCCACGGCCGCGCCTGCTGGACGACCCGCTGGAACGCGCGCAGGTACAGCTCGCGCAGCGTGCGCTCGTCGACGTCGGCGCTGACGCGCATGCGGTCGGTCTCCTGGCTGTTGATCGCGAAGTGCTTCAGCGACGCGCCGACCTCGCGGCTCTGCAGGCCGCGCACCCACTCGACGGCGAGCACGCCGGTGAGCAGCGGGTCCTCGGAGAGGTACTCGAAGTTGCGGCCGCCCAGCGGGTGCCGCTTGAGGTTGATGCCGGGCCCGAGCAGCACCGACACGTCCATGGCCCGGAACTCGTCGCCGAGCGCCTCGCCGACCCGGTGGGCGAGTGCGGGGTCCCAGGTCGAGCCGAGCGCGACCGCCGGCGGGAAGCAGGTCGACGCCTCGCTGGCCAGGATGCCCACGTGGTCGGCGCCGGTGAGCTGCTTGCGCACGCCGTGCGGGCCGTCGGTGAGCATCACGTCCGGCAGGCCGGCGACCGCCTTGGTGCGCCAGAAGCTGCTGCCGCTGGTGATCGCGGCCTTCTCCTCGAGGTCCACCGGCACTCCTTACCTAGTACTTAGTAGGTAGTAAGATAGCCGTGTGACGGTTGGACCGGCAAGAGGCACCCGACGGGGGCGGTCCCGGCTGCCGGCGGCGCGGCGGCGGGAGCAGATCATCGCGGCGACCACCGCGCTGGTCGCCGAGCGCGGCTTCTGGGGCCTGTCGATGCAGGACGTGGCCGACGACTGCGGGCTGACCGTGCCCGGGCTGCTGCACCACGTCGGGTCGAAGGACGGGCTGCTGGTCGCGGTGCTGGAGCACCGCGACGCCGAGGACGCGCGCTCGCTCGAGGCGGCACTGGGTGTACCGCGTGAGGAAGCCGGCCTGCGCGAGCTGTGCGCGGCCCTGGTGCGCCGCAACGCCGCCCAGCCGGAGATCGTGCGGCTGTTCACGGTGCTCGCGGCCGAGTCGCTCGCCCCCGACCACCCGGCCCACGACTACTTCGTCGCCCGCCAGCGCGCCGTGCTCGACGGGCTCGCCACCGCGGCCAAGGGCACCTGCCCCGACCCCGACGCCCTGGCCCGGCTGGTCATGGCCACGATGGACGGGCTGCAGCTGATCTGGCTGCGCGACCCGGGCACGTATGACCTGGTCGCTATGTGGCAGGAGGCGGCGGCGGCACTCTTCGGCGCATCGGCGTGAACAGCGCCGACAGAGCGGTCAGCATGACCGCGGCGCCGCCGCAGGCCAGGGTCGCCGTGACGCCCCACCTTCCGGCCGCCGTGGTGAGCACGGCCGCGCCGAGCGGCGCCAGGGTCAGCTGGAGCGTCCAGAACGCGGCGGTGACCCGCCCGAGCAGGTGCGACGGCGTCACCTCCTGCCGCAGCGACATCGACGCGATCCCGGCCACCCCGGAGCACAGCAGCACGGCCGCGGCGAGCACCGCGATCACCACCACCGACCGGCTGAACCCGACCGCCGCCACCAGCAGCCCGGCGAGGGTGTAGGCGCCGATCCACAGCGGCCCGAAGCCGGCCCGGCGGCGCAGCCACGCCACGGCCAGCGACGCGACCAGGGAGCCGACGACGGCGGCGGTCATGACGGCACCGACGACGCCGTCGGGCTGCCCGAGGTCGTGCGTGAGGTGGTAGATGACGACGTCGTCGAGCGCGCTGGTCACCGCCAGAACCACGGTGAGCAGCACGGTGAGCGGCAGGAGCAGGGGGTGGCGCCGGATGAACCGGACACCGGCCGCCAGCCCGCCCTCGTCGGCCACTGGTTCGACCGGCCGCACCCGCACGAACGACAGCAGGGCCGCCGACAGCGCGAACGTCCCGGCATCGACGGCGATCGCCACCGCCGGGCTCGTCGCGCCGGACAGGAGGCCCGCGACCGCCGGCCCGGCCAGGGCGGCGACCGCGTAGGCGCTGTAGAGCCGGCCGTTGGCCTCGGTGATCCGGTCGGCCGGGACCAGGCCGGGCACCACGGTCACGTACGTGACCTGGAAGACCATCGAGAACACCGCGGCGAGCGGCACCGCCGTCATGACCAGCCAGAGGTGGTCGCCGCCGAGCGCGACGGCGCCGAAGAGCAGGCAGCGGGCGACGTCGCAGAGCCGCAGCAGCAGCTTCCGGTCGAAGCGGTCGGCGAGCGGCCCGGCGACGATCCCGGTGAGCAGCGTGGCCAGGGCGCCCAGCGCGGTCACCGCGCCGACCTGGGCGACCGTCCCGCCGCCGCGCAGGATCAGCAGCGGGACCGCGACGAGCGAGATCGCGTCCCCGAACGCCGAGAGGGTCTGTGCGGACAGGAACGCGGCGAACCCGCGGTTCATCGCAGCGACTGCAGCAGCTGTCGTACCGCGGACCGCGGCAGATCGAGCAGCCGCGCGTCCAGGTGTGCCGGGTGGGCGACGAGGCCGGCCGCCGCCGCCCGCGCCTCGTTCTTGGTGAGGGTGCCTCCGCTGTCCTTGACGAGCGCCTCCCGCAGCACGTTGCCGATCTTGCCGTGGGCGTGCGTGAGCAGCCACCCGGCCACGCCGCCGTCACCGGCCTCGGCGCTCGCCTCGACGATCGCGTGCTGCGGATCCGGGGTGCTTCTGCGGTACCGCAGCGCGTACTTCCCCGCGACGAGCTCCCGCAGCGCCGCCTGCCCGGCGGCGTCGGCCAGGTCGGGGTGCCGGTTCGGCACGAGCAGCGTGAGCCGCTCGGCGTTCACCGCCAGCAGCGCCCGCAGCAGCCACGGGCCGGGGTCGCCGGTGAGGTCGACATCGGCCTGGCCCGCTCTGGCGGCCGGCCCGGCGCCGAACAGCTCGGCCGGGGACCTCGCCGTGCGGCCCTCCAGGGACTGGCTGCCGTGCGTGTAGATGTTGACGGCGGTGCGGGCGAGCCGCTTCTCCAGGGCCGGCCAGGTGCCCGCGGTCGGCCGGCACACGTAGAGGTCGCTGGCGCTGCCGACGGCCTGCGCCCCGTGGTAACGGTTGAAGGCCGGCAGGACCGCCTCGATCGCCAGGTCGAGGTCGAGCACGGCGCGCTGCACCTTGAGGCCGAGGGCCGGGGTCAGCGGGCTGAAGCCGTAGGCCATGACGAGCCGCCCGTTGGCCCGGTCGCCGAGCGCCTGCGCGCCCCGCCCGAGGAACAGCTGCACGCCCTCGGGGGTGTACGGCGGGTCGGTGAACACCAGGTCGGCGCTGCCCGCGACCACCGGCGGCAAGCCGAAGCGCAGGTCGGCGTGCCAGCACTCGACGCCCGGGTCATGGGCGGCGATGTACTCCAGCAGCCGGTCGTCGACGTCGACCACGGTGACCCGCAGGCCCGGGTTGACCTGGCGGACGGCGAGCGAGGTGAGGTCGTGGTCGCCGACGCAGACCAGGTGCGCGCCGGTCAGGTCGAACGTCTCGTCGAGCCACACCGCCCGGCGGGCCGCCGTGTCCGCGGTCGCCGAGACGTGGTCGAGGGCGCGGTCGGCGACCGGCGCGTCCGCGATGAGCCCGGCCATCTGCGGGACCGGGCGCGGCCGGTGCAGGCCGTCGAGGTCCAGGCGGTGGCGGTACGACTCCGGCAACACCCCGTCGTGGAGGTCGGGCCCCGCCGCTCGCAGCAGCGCCTCGACCGTCCGCCGGGGCACCGCGAAGTCCCGGACGAGGTCGTCGAGGGACGGTGCCGGGGGCTCGGTCAACCGGGCGACGACCTGACGGAGCCGGCGCCCGCCGACCCCGGCATCGGCGACGAGCGCGGCCACGGCATCGATCGGTTCGGAACCCACGATCGATCAACCTACCCCACCGGGCCACCCCATCGGCCGAGTTAAAAGTTAACGACGCGTAGTCGCCGGGCCGGGTCGAGATCTACGGAGCGCGAGATTTCGGGGATGTTTCCACCCCTGAAGTACAGGGTGGGGGCGAGGGTGGCCAGCGGGTATCGACCCTTGTCCAACTCTTCCCGGATGTGTGATCGTCCTGGCATCGCCATAAGTCGATGAGTCAGGCCGGTCGAATCGGCGCGCACGCCGACCGGCCACCCCTCGACTTCCGCGTGTCGGTATTGGTTCCGGCGCACCTGTCACCCAAGACATTCCCCGGTAGTGGTGTGCGTCGTTGCTGGAAAGAAGGCACCCTTGAAGTTCACCCCACGGTTCGCTACAGCGGCCGGCGTGTTCGCGGTCGGGCTGGTCACAGCCGGCACCGCCGCGGCAGTGCAAGCCTCGCCCCCAGTACCAGGGCCGGAAAGCGTGGCGGTGGCCAACGCCGTCGCCGCGCAGAAGGCCGACTCCTTCGTCGCGTCCAAGCCCAGCGCCCTGCACCCGAGCTCCGACGACGCCTACGTGCAGAAGTCGGTCACCGCGTCGGGCAACGCGAAGTACATCGCGTACGAGCGCACCTACAAGGGCATCCCCGTGGTCGGCGGCGACTTCGTCGTCATCACCGACCAGGCGGGCGCGACGAAGTACACCTCCGTCGCGCAGACCCAGGCGATCGGCAACATCTCCACGACCGCCAAGCTCAGCAAGGCGGAGGCCGAGGCGGTCGCCGGCACGCAGCTCAGCAAGGTCAACCAGGTCGAGAGCACGAAGCTGGTGGTGTTCGCGCTGAACGGCGCGCCCCGCCTGGCGTACGAGACCACGCTGAACGGCACCGGCGCGGACGGCGCCAGCCGGCTCGTCGTGGACGTCGACGCCACCACCGGCGCCGTCCTCGACAAGGTCGAGAAGGTCATGAAGGGCACCGGCACCGGCTGGATCGTCGGCAACGTCACGATCAACACGACGCTGTCCGGCAGCACGTACCGCATGCAGGACCCCAGCATGTCCACGCTGACCTGCCAGGACGCCGCGACCAACACCACCTTCTCCGGCTCCGACGACGTCTGGGGCAACGGCACCGGCACGAACAAGGAGACCGGCTGCGTCGACGCTCTCTACGCGGCGCAGCAGGAAGCCCAGATGCTCTCGTCGTGGCTGGGCCGTACCGGCTTCAGCAGCAGCGGCGGCGCCTGGCCGATCCGTGTCGGCCTGAACGACCAGAACGCCTACTACGACGGCTCCCAGGTCCAGATCGGCAAGAACACCGCCGGTCAGTGGATCAGCTCGCTCGACGTGGTCGCCCACGAGCTCGGCCACGGCATCGACGACAACACCCCCGGCGGCATCTCGCGCTCGGGCACCCAGGAGTTCGTCGCGGACACGTTCGGCGCGGCCACCGAGTTCTTCGCCAACAACCCGAACGACCCGCCGGACTACCAGGTCGGCGAGGAGATCAACCTGGTCGGCAGCGGCCCGATCCGGTACATGTACAACCCGTCGCTCGCCGGCGACCCGAACTGCTACTCCAGCAGCATCCCGTCGACCGAGGTCCACGCCGCGGCGGGCCCCGGCAACCACTGGTTCTACCTGCTCGCGCAGGGCAGCGCCGGCGGTGGCGGCCAGCCGGCCAGCTCGACCTGCAACGGCTCGACGGTCACCGGCATCGGCATCCAGAAGGCCATCAAGATCATGTACAACGCGATGCTGATGAAGACCACGACGTCGTCGTACCTGAAGTACCGCACCTGGACGCTGACCGCGGCCAAGAACCTGTACCCGAGCAGCTGCACCGAGTTCAACGCGGTCAAGGCCGCGTGGGACGCCGTCAGCGTGCCGGCGCAGTCGGGCGACCCGACCTGCACCGGCGGCACCACGCCGCCCACCAGCACCCCGCCGACCAGCAGCTCGCCGCCCACCGGCAGCTGCTCCGGCCAGAAGCTGCTCAACCCGGGCTTCGAGTCGGGCACGGCGAACTGGACCGGCACCACCGGCACCATCGGCCAGTGGGCCAGCCAGGGCCAGGCCGCGCACGGCGGCACCTACAGCTCGTGGCTCGACGGCTACGGCTCGACCCACACCGAGTCGATCGCGCAGTCGGTGACCATCCCCGCCGGGTGCAACGCGACACTGAGCTTCTACGTGCACATCGACTCGGCCGAGACGACGACGACCGTCGCGTACGACAAGCTGACCATCACGGCCGGCTCGACGACGCTGGCGACGCTGTCGAACCTCAACAAGGCGTCGGGCTACCAGCTGAAGACCTACAGCCTCAGCGCCTTCGCCGGCCAGACGATCAGCATCAAGTGGACGGGCACCGAGGACTCCTCGCTGCAGACGTCGTTCGTCATCGACGACACGTCCGTCACGCTCAGCTAGCCGCTCGCTGATCACAGGGGGCCCGGGCCGCGCGCCGCCCGGGCCCTCCTGCATGTTCCAACCGGGGTTCCACCCGTGGATGGCGGCGCTCCACCCGGCCCCGTTCCTACCTTCGAGCGCATGGACCTCACCACCGCGCTCATCGGGCTCGCCGTCGTCGTCTACCTGCTGGTCCGCCGCTTCACCGGCGAGCCGATCGACGCCCGCCGCCTGGTGCTGCTGCCCCTCGGCCTCACCGTCTGGGGCGCCGTGGAACTCGGCCGGCACGCGTCCGGCGTCCACCTGCTGGATGCCGTCATCCTCGGCGCCGGTGCGCTCGCCGGGCTGGCCGGCGGCGCCGCCCGCGGCCTGACGGTGCGGGTCTTCATCCGTTCCGGGCATCCCTGGTACCGCTACACGCCGCTCACCATGGTCGTCTGGCTCGTGCTCATCGCCGTGCGCCTGGGCGAGTCGGCCGCCGCGCACGCCCTCGGCGCCGACCGGTCCGCGCAGAGCGCCGGCCTGCTCCTGCTCATCGGGCTCAGCCTGCTCGGCGAGGCGGCCGTCGTCGGAGTCAAGGCCCTGGCCCTCACGCAGGGGCGGCAGCGGGTCGCCCGGTGACGCAGACTGGGGTCGTGTCCGCCGTGTCCGCCGTGTCCGCCGTCTCCTTCGCCTGGTGGCGCCAGGCCCGCAGCCTGGTCTTCCTCGTGCTGCTGACAGCGGCGATGCTGCACGACGGCCCGCGCGGGCCCCTGGCCGTCACGCTCGTCGGCGTCGCCGGGGTCGCGTGGCTGCTCATGACGCTCGACGTCGGTGGAACGCAGCCCTACGGCATCGGTGTCTGCACGCTCGCGGGACTGTGGCTGTGCTGGCTCGCCCCTGGCGGGTTCGCGCCCTGCTATCTCATCGCCGCCGTGACGGTGGCCGCCGCGGCCCTGACGCCGGCGGCGGCCGCGGTGGCGACCGGCGCGACGGCCGCCGCCCTCGCCGGGGTGCTCGCCCTGGCGGGCGAGACCGCCACGTCGATCCTGGCCTGGTCCGGCGCGCTGGCCCTCATCCTGCTGCTCGGCATGGTCCGCCGGCAGCGGGCCGACCAGGCGGCCCAGCAGCGCGAGCTGGACGTCCTCGCCGAGCGGGCCCGGCTGGCCCGGGAGATCCACGACGTGCTCGCGCACTCGCTGTCGGCGCTCTCGGTACAACTGGAAACCGCCGCGGCGCTGCTGGAGAAGGACCGGCCCGCGGACGCCGCCGTGCTCGTCGACCGGGCCGGGCGGCTGGCCCGCGACGGGCTCACCGAGACCCGCCGGGCGGTCGGCGCGCTGCGCGGCGACCCGGTGCCGCTGCCCGACCTCGTCGGCGAGCTCGTCGCCGGGTACCGCACCGACCTCGGCGCCCCGGCCACGTTCACCGTCGGCGGCGACCCGCGCCCGCTGCCCGCCGAGGCGGGCCTGGCCCTGTTCCGCGGCGCGCAGGAGGCGCTCACCAACGTGCGCAAGCACGCGCCGGGCAGCCCGCTGGAGGTGCGGCTCGAGTACGGCCCGGCCGCGACCCGGCTCAGCGTGCGCAACGGCGGCGGCGCCGGCCCGCCGGTCACCGGCCTGCCACCCGGCTACGGCCTCACCGGCCTGCGCGAGCGCGCCGAGCTCGCCGGCGGCACGGTGGCGGCAGGGCCGTCCGGCGGCGGCTGGCTGGTGGATGTGAGGATGCCCGGGTGAGCATCACCGTCCTCGTCGCCGACGACCAGACCGCGGTCCGCGAGGGCCTCGCGGTCATGCTCGGCCTGCTCGACGACGTCACGGTGGTCGGCGAGGCCGCCGACGGCGAGCAGGCGGTGGAGCTCGCCGCCCGGCACCGCCCCGACGTCGTCCTCATGGACCTGCGGATGCCCCGCCTCGACGGCGTCGAGGCGACCCGGCGGATCCTGGCCTCGCAACCGGCGCCCCGGGTCGTGGTCCTCACGACGTACGCCGATGACGAGCACATCCTGGCCGCCCTCCGCGCGGGCGCCCTGGGCTACCTGACGAAGGACGCCGGCCGGGCGCAGATCGCGCAGGCCGTCCGCGCCGCGGCGGCCGGGCAGGCGGTGCTCGACGCGGCGGTGCAGCGGCGGTTGGTCGCGCTGTCCGCGGGCGCCGTCCCGGCGACCGCCACGCCGCTGCCCGACGGCCTCACCGCCCGGGAGGCCGAGGTGCTGGGCCTGATCGCGGCGGGCCTGTCGAACCGGGAGATCGCGGCCCGCCTGGTCGTCACCGAGGTGACGGTGAAGTCGCACATCAACCGCTTGTTCGCCAAGACGGGCGTCCGCGACCGCGCCCAGGCGGTCCGCTACGCCTACGACCACGGCATCCGCTGACGCCGCACCTGACGACGGGCCGTGGGCCGGCGCTGGATCGCGCCGGCCCACGGGGTTGTCGTTACTGCGGCAGGGTGAACTTCTGGGCGCCGCTGCCGTTGCAGTCCCAGATCTGCATCTGGATGCCCTGGGTCGTCGAGCCGTTCGGGTCGTCCAGGCACTTGTTGGCCTGCGGGTTGTAGTACGTGTTGTCGGCGCGGTGGATGAAGACCTGGGCCGCGGTGCTGTTGCAGTCCCAGATCTGGACCTTCGCGCCGTTGGCGGTGGAGCCGCCCGGGATGTCCAGGCACTTGCCGAACGCGCGCAGCGTGCTGCCCGCCTCGACGTAGGTCCACTGCTGCGCGCCGGTGCCGTTGCAGCCCCAGAGCTGGACCGGGGTGCCGTTGGCGCTGTTGGAGGAGCGGACGTCGAGGCAGAGGCCGCCGGGGCCCTTGACGGCCTTGCCGCCGGTCGGCGGCGGCGTGGTGGTTCCGCCACCACCACCGCCGGCCGTGTAGGCGGCGACGTAGTCGACGATCATCGGCACGCCGGACACGGTGGAGGCGTAGGGGCCGCCGCCGAACGCGGCCGGGAAGCCGCCGCCGATCGCCACGTTGAGGATGATGAAGAAGCCGTGGTGCGTGGCGTTGTTCCAGGTGGTCGCGTCGACCTGGTTGGCGTTGATGGTGAAGAAGTTGTTGCCGTCGAGGTACCACCGGATCTGCTCCGGCGACGTGCTGCGGTCCTGCTCCACGGCGTAGGTGTGGAAGCCGGTGTTGCAGCCCCCGCAGGCGCGCTCGCCGCTGCCGATGCCCGTGGTCTCGTTGCACGGGCCGCCCGGGTTGGTCCCGCAGTGCAGGGCGCCGAACACGGAGGGGCGACCGTTGATGTTCTCGAGGATGTCGATCTCGCCGATGCCGGGCCAGCCGGTCGCGCCGGTGCCGCGGGCCGCCGCGCCCAGCATCCAGAACGCGGGCCAGTAGCCGGCGCCGTTGGACGTGTTGACGTTCGGCTGCTGGATGCGGGCCTCGACACGCAGCTTGCCGCCTGCCGGGGCGGCGATGTTGGTGCGCTGGGTCTCGATGCGGCCGCTGGTCCAGTTGCCGGCGCCGTCGCGGATCGGCTTGATGACGAGGTTGCCGCCGCCGTCGAGGTACACGTTCTGCGTGCTGTTGGACATGTACTCGATCTCGCCGGTACCCCAGTTGCCCGCGCCGCCGGGGTAGCCGTGGCCGATGTCGTAGAGCCAATTGCCGGTGTTGACGCCGGTGTTCGCGGAACCGTTGAAGTCGTCGGCGAAGATCTGGGTCCAGCCGGCCGGGGTGGCCGGCACCGACGCGCCGGCGTCGGGCAGCGCCGCGATCGAAGCGGCGAGCACCACAGCTGCGCCGGCGCCGGCGAGCAGCATGGTGCGGCCGCGGAGGCGACGGCCTGTGCGTTCTTGTTGGATCTCCACAGCGGATGTGCCCTTCTCGAGCAGTGGGCGGAGACGGAGCAGTGACGGAGCAGTTGAGGGACATGCCGGTCAGCACCCCACGTAGCGGCGTGAGAGCGCTCTCAGCATCGTGCTTTACTGGAAAGCTTGTTGTCAATGACTGCCGACCACCCAGCCACTCGCAACGAACTCGCACAAGAGCCGACAGATACGAACGGCTACGCGGCGAAGACGCGGATGGCGTCGAAGCCGCGGACGGCGACACGGCGCTGCGTGACGGCGATCGACGCGGCGAGGATCCGGCGGTCACCGGGGTTCGGCCGGGGTACCAGCGGGCTGTCCGGCAGCGGGAGACGCCACACGACCGTTCGCGGTGCATGCGTCGGCACGCACACCAGTTCGGTGGCGCCCGCCAGCAACAGGTGAACGTCGTCGACGTGGGCGATCGCCGGCGGCCCGTCGATATCGACGGCGACCGGCTCGGCGCGGTAGCCGCGCTGCCCGTCCAGCCGGATCCGTTCCAGCCGGCAGTGCCGCGCGGCGTCGACGGTCACGGCGAAGACGCCCGCGGGACCCGCGGCGACCGAGACGACCGCGCCGTCCACCGGGTACCGCCAACGCTCGTGCCCGCCGGCCAGGTCGTACCCCACCAGGTCCTCGCCGGGCGGGGGATGCTCACGCTCCCAGGCCCGGGCCAGATCGTCGAAGTCGATCCGGTCGGGCTCCACGTCGAGCTCCAGCGCGCGGGCGACGATCGCCTCCTCGCGCTGCGCGGCCGCGGCGAACCGGCGCCCGCGGTCCACCAGCACCAGCGAGTCGCCCACCACCGCGCCGAACGAGCGGGCCCGCTCCGGGAAGATCGGGGCCGGCGGCAGCCGCCATCGCTCGGCACCGTCGGCGACCGCGCGGCCGACGATCGCTCCACCGGCCCCGGGCCCGTCGGGCTCGGTCTCGGTGACGGCGACGTCCCCGGCCACGGCGAGGACCCGCTCCGGCGCCTCCCAGCGGGCCGCTCCGGTCGCGAGGTCCCGGCACTGCAGGTGCCACGACCTGGCGCGGTACACCCAGGACGCGAGGTAGGCGCCGGCACCCACGACGAGCGGCTCCTGCCAGAGCTTGACCCCGACGTCGGCGCCGTACACGTCCAGCTCGACCTCCCGGCCCGCGGCGAGATCGTCCTCGCGCAGGATCCGCCCGTCCGCGCCGATCAGGTAGACCGTGAGCGACTCCTCCCAGCGGTACACGGGCAACAGGATGCGCTCGTCCGGCAGCAGGCGCGGCAGGCCGACCTGGCTGCCCTCCCCGCCCCGCGCCGCGGGCGGCAGCGACACCCGGAACCGCTCCGCCGCCGCGACGACGTCGAGTGCGACCAGGGCGACCAGGCCCGCGCCCGGCGCGGGCCCTCCCGCGGCGAGCACCAGGCCCCCGCTGACCGCCGGCGTCAGGTACGACTCGTGCCACGCGTCCGGCACCGGCACCGTCGCCACCAGCACCGGGCAGGACCCGGGAGCCCACATGCCCGCACCGTAGCAGCCGCACTCCTCGAAGGAGGCGCTTGAGCTTCCAGCGGGTGGAACCTTCACGCTTGGCACGTGGATCGTCAATCGGATCTCTACACGATCGGGCAGCTCGCGCAGCTCGCCGGCGTGCCGGCCCGGACCGTCCGGTTCTGGTCGGATCGGGGCGTGTTGCCGCCGGTCGGCCGCTCCGGCGGAGGGTACCGGCTCTACGACGCGGTGGCCGCCGCCCGGCTGGAGCTCATCCGGACGCTGCGCGAGCTGGGCCTTGGGCTCGATGCCGTCGAGGCGCTGCTGGCCGGGCGGACGACACCGGCCGCTCTCGCGGCGGTCCACGTCAAGGCGCTCGATGCGGAGATCCGGACGCTGCAGCTACGGCGTGCGGTCCTGCACACCGTTGCCCGCCGGCAGAGCACGGCCGAGGAGATGACCCTGTTGAACAAGCTCGCCAGACTGTCCGCGCAGGAGCGTCAGCGCATCATCGACGACTTCGTCGGCGACGCGCTCGACGGGTCAGCCGACCCCGACAGCGCGGTCATCGCCGGCTGGATGCGCGAGCTGCCCGCTGAGCTCGGCGACGATCCCACCGACGAGCAGGTCGACGCCTGGCTGGAGCTGGCCGAGCTGGTCACCGACGGCGACTTCCGGCAGAAGCTGCGTGCGATGGCGCGGAGCGCCGCCGACGACCCGCGGGTGGAGTTCGGGCTGAACATCCGGCCGCTCGTCCTTGTCCACGCCGGAGCCGCCGTCGAGCGGGGCGTCGCTCCCGGCTCCGCCGAGGGCCGCGCGACCCTCGACCGGATCGTTCCGGCCGACCTGCCCGCCGACGAGACCGCCGCGCTGGTCACCTGGCTGGAGATGGTGGCCGACGCCCGGATCGAGCGCTACGGGCAGCTCCTCGGCACGCTCAACGCCACCGACACGGGGCCGCCGACCGTGCCCGCGTTCGCCTGGCTGCTCGCCGCGGTGCGCGCACACCGATTCCGCAGAGACCGCCAGGCGTGAACCGGGTGCGGGGTCACGCTCTGCCCCACAACACGAGTCACCGCCGTCTATGCTCTCGATCGTGGCGATCGACTTCGACGTGGTGGTGCTGGGCGGGGTAGGGGTCGACACGATCGTGCGGGTGCCGGACCTGGCCGTCCCGGCCGGCGACTTCCTGCCCGTCCCGCCGGTGTACGACTACGTCGCGCACTCCGGCAACGGCGTCGCCCTGGGCTTCCACGCGCTCGGGCTGCGCACCAAGTTCGCCGACTTCCTCGGCGACGACCCGGCCGGCGACCTGGTCCGCGCCCGATACGCGGCAGTCGGCCTGGACTTCAGCGCGCTGCCCGCGCCGAACGGCACCCCGCGCAGCGTCAACCTCGTCGACGCGGCCGGTCGGCGGTTCTCGTTCTTCGACGGCCGCCACCCCGACGGCCTCGTCCTGCCGCCGGAGTTCTACCTGCCGTTCGTCGAGCGGGCCGGCCACGTGCACGTGGCCTCGCCACGGGCCCTGGAGGCGTTCCCGGCCGCGCGACGGCTCGGGACCACCTCGTCGACCGACATTCACGCCTGGGACGGCGCCGACCCGTGGGCGCACCCCCTCGCCTACGAGGCGGACCTGGTCTTCCTCAGTTCGGCCGCCGCGCCGGACCGGATCGACGCGATCATGCACCAGATCGCCGACAAGGGCCGGGCCACGGTCGTCGTCGCCACCGAGGGCGCCGCGGGCAGCCGGGTGCTGTGCCGCGGCGACGAGGTACCGCGCCGGTTCCCGGTCGTCGCGCCGGACCGGCCGGTGGTCGACAGCAACGGCGCCGGCGACGCCTACAGCACCGCGTTCACGAGCCGCTGGCTGGCCGGCCGCCCGATCGAGGAGTGCGCCCTGGCCGGCGCGGTGTCGGGCGCGTTCGCCTGCGGTGCGGCCGGCACCCATGAGGAGCTGATCAGCGGCGCCGCGCTGGACGAGGCCGTGGCTAGGCTGAAGGCGTGACGCTCTTCGACGGGATCTCCCTACCGGTGGTCGCGGCGCCGATGGCCGGCGGGGCGACGACGCCCGCGCTGGTGACCGCGGCGGCCGGGGCCGGCGCGCTGGGGTTCCTGGCCGCCGGCTACCGCACGCCCGAGGACCTGGCCGCGCAGATCGCCGCGGTGCGGGGCGTCCCGTTCGGGGTCAACGTGTTCGCGCCCAACCCGGTGCCGGTCGACCGGGCCGCCTTCCGGCGGTACGCCGCGTCGCTGGGCCCGGAGGCCGCCGCGCTCGGGCTCGACCTCGCCGGCGCCGAGCCGGTCGAGGACGACGACCACTGGGCGGCCAAGGTCGACCTGCTGCTCGCCGATCCGGTACCGGTGGTGAGCTTCACGTTCGGGCTGCCGCCGGCCGGGCTGGTGGCGTCGCTGCGCCGGGCCGGGACCGTCGTCGTGCAGACCGTCACCAGCCTCGCCGAGGCCCGGGCGGCGGCCGACCTGGGCGTGGACGCCCTCGTCGTGCAGTCCTTCGCGGCCGGCGCGCACTCCGGGACGCTCTCGCCGGGTGCGGCGATTCCAGAGGTACCGCTGCCGGATCTTGTCACTGGAATCCGGGCCGGCGTGTCCGTCCCGCTGGTCGCCGCCGGCGGCCTGGCAACGGCCGCCGACGTGGCGCGGGTGCTCGCGGCCGGCGCCTCCGCCGCGATGGTCGGCACGGTGCTGCTGCGGTCCCCGGAGAGCGGCGCCACCGCGCCGCACAAGTCGGCCCTGGCCGACCCGGCGCGCACCGCGACCGTCCTGACCCGGGCGTTCACCGGGCGGCCGGCCCGCGGGCTGCGCAACGGGTTCATCGAGCGGCACGACGCCGAGGCACCGAGCGGCTACCCGGCGGTCCACCACCTGACCGCGCCGCTGCGCCGGGCGGCGGCCGCGGCCGGCGACGCGGACCGGCTGCACCTGTGGGCCGGCACCGGCTACCGTCACGCGACCGCCGACCCGGTGGCGACGATCCTCGCCCGCCTGGCGCCGTAGCCGCACCGCCCGGCTTGCGGCCGGGGAGCACAATCGACGGCTGTGAGCGGTTGGACCGCGGCCCTGCTGATCGCCGACGTCGCCGGCGTGGCCGTCGCCGTGGTCCTGGCCCGGCGCGCCCACCCCGCCGGCAGCATGGCGCGCACCCTCGGCTACGTCGGCGCCGGTGTCGCCGGCGGGCTCGCCGCGGTCGTGGCGCTGCGCGCGACCGGCCTCGGCGCCTTCTTCACCGCGCTCGGCCTGGTGGTCGCGGTGCTCGCCGGGTTCGGCGTCGCGCCCGCGGTGCGGGCCGCCAACGACCCCGGGCGCACGGTGCTGGAGCAGCGGCGGGGCACGTGGCCGGTCGCGATCCCGGCGCTGCTGGTGCTCTTCTGTGTGGTACTGGTGCCGTCGTCGTGCCGGCCGAAGCAGACGCAGGAGCAGGCCGACAGCGACCGGTTCGGCGTCAAGGTCGACCGCCACGTGCTCGACGTGCCGGTGCGGGTGCTCACGCACGTGCCGGCGATCGCCGACGCGGGCGTGACCGACGCGGCGGCGGTGCCGGTCGAGCGGCACGCGTTCGCCGGCGCGGTGCTGACCCTGCTGGTCGCGCACAACCTGACCTGCCTGCCGGCGGCGGTGCTGCTCGCCGCGGACGACGGCCTGGCGGTGCTGGTGGCCGTCGCGCCGACGGTATCGACCCCGAGGACGCGGACCGACCCGTGCCTGCCCGACCCGGCCTACGCGTTCGCCGGGCACAGCGTCATCGAGGTGTCCTTCCCGGGCGGCCTGCCCACGGGCCCGGTCCGCGACACCGGCGTGACGCCGCCCCGCGCGGTCCCCGGCCCGCCCTAGCCCAACCGGTGCAGCAGGTGCGTCGCGAGCCGGCGGCCGTGGCGCAGGCGGGCCCAGCTCGCGTGGCCGGTCGCCTGGAGGTCGGCGACGGCGAGCAGCAGGCTGACCGCGAACGGCTCCAGGATGTCGACGTCGACGACGCGGCGCAGCAGGCGCTCGTGGGTGGCGTGGTCGCCGGGGTCGGCGGCGAGCAGCAGCGTGGCCAGGTCCCGGCCGGGCAGGTGGTGCCCGGAGCGGCCGAAGCCGGTCAGCCCGACCCGCCCGGACGGCAGCCGGCGCGCGGCGGCCGGCGTGAGGCTGCCGTGCGCGAACGTGCGGACCTGGTCGCAGCGCCGCAGCAGGCGGCGCAGGCGGTGCGCCTCGTCGTCGGTGAGGCGGCCCTGCCGCTCGTGGCGGTCGACGATCCGGTCGTAGTCGACGTGCCAGTCGCGGCCGCGGTCGGTCGCCGGTGACCACGCCGACAGGTGCACGGCGGCGGCCTCCACCTCAGGCAGGTCGGCCGGGCCGACCGGGCGACCGGCGTCGCCGGCGAGCACCAGCACGCCGTCGTTGTCGCTCCACAGGTACGTGCCGACGGCGAACGGCCCCGGCGTCGGCCCGAACGCCACGTACGCGTCGACGGCGCGGGCGAACCGGGCCCGGGCCGCGGCCCGGTCGGCGACCAGCAGCCGGACCGTCACCGCCGCGCCGTGCAGGCGGCCCGACCAGGCGAGGTCGCCGTCGCGGACCTCGCCGCCGACCAACTCGCCGAGGCGCAGCCCGGGCAGCAGCGCGGCCGGCCGCCACAGCCGCCCGCCCGGCGCCGGCCGGTCCGCCGGGGCGGGCACCACCAGTCGCAGCGCCGGCGACGAGAGCACGCGCGGGTGCGGCCGGCCGCCGGCGCGGACGGCGGCCGAGCCGCGGCGGCCGTCAAGGCGGGCCGCGCACAGCGCCGCATAGTCGGCGACGCGGTCCAGGTCGTCCGGGGTCCACGTGCGTGCCTCCCGGTCGATGACGCAGAACGCGCCGACGACCAGGCCGGTGCGGGTGCGGACCGGGGCGCCGGCGTACGACACCAGGCCGAGGTCGGTGACCGCCTGGTTGTCGTGGACGAGCGGGTGGCGGCGGGCGTCGTCGAAGCTCAGCGGCGCGCCCGCCCCGACGACGTGCTGGCACAGCGACAGCGACAGCGGGATCTCGCGGTCGGTCTCCAGCGGCTCGGGCAGCCCGTGGGCGCCGACGAACCGCTGGCGGTGCCGGCCGACCAGGGCCAGGCCGGCGACCGGGGTCCGCAGCCGGGCACACGCGTCCTCGGCCAGTCGCTCGCACCACGGGTCGGTGCCGAGCTCGGCGAGCCGGGCGACGGCCTCGAGCCGGGCCGCGTCCCGCACGGCGCGGGCCGTGCGCACCGGATCCGGGACGGTCATCCCGGGTAGTTGCCCCATTGGACCACCCCCTCACTCCTCTGACGCCTGACGCCGCCATCTGAGTATGGCGGTTACTGAGCGGAACGGATTTGTCCCTTCAGGTGAGCCGGGTCCGCCAACGGTGCCCCGAGAATGGACGCACGTCGCAACGCCCCGCCTCGCGGCGGCGACCGCTGCACCGCACAGGTAGCACGTGAACCTCATTCGACTCGCCCGTCCGGCAGATGACGGTCCGGAGGTGCTCATGGCGGCAACAGGAGGCGAACGCGCCCGGCCGGGCGTCACCCAGCGGCCGCGCGCCGCCAACTCGGCGCACTGGGAGCCGGTGCGCCGGCCGGGGCAGCCCGACGCGGACCGGATCGAGCGGGCCGGCTTCGGGCCGCCCGCGGTCGCCCACGTCCGCCGCCCCCGCCTGCATGCCGTGCTCGGCGACCGCCGGCACCGGGTCGTGCTGGTCACCGCTCCGGCCGGGGCCGGCAAGACCGAGCTCGCGCGGGCCTGGTGCGCCGAGCACCCCGCGGCCCGCTACCACGACGTCGCGGCCGGCCCCGGCCTCGAGCCGCCGGCGGCGGCCACGCTGGTGATCGACGGGGTCCACGCCGCCGGTGCGCCGCTCCTCGAGCACATCGCCGCGCTCGCCGCGCCCGGCGGCCCGCGGCTGATCCTGGCCGGCCGGTGGATCCCACCCGCCCTGCGCGCGGCACTCGGACCGGCGGCGGCCGAGCTGGACCGCCGGGCCCTCGCCCTCACGCCGCAGGAGATCTCCCGGTACTGCGCGAGGCTGGCCGACGTGCCGCCGGAGACCGTCCGGGACATCTTCGCGATCACGGGCGGCTGGGCGGCGGGCGTGGTCCTCGCGGCAGGTGCCCTCGCCGACGTTCCCGGCGACGGCGGGCCACGGCTGCGCGGCTTCCTGGCCGGCGGCGCCGGCCTCGGGGAGTACGTGCTGGACGAGGTCCTGGCCGGCCTGCCGGCGGCGGACCGCCGCGCGGTGCGCGACACCTGCCTGGCCGGCGGGGTCTGTGCCGACCTCTTCACCGCGCTGACCGGCCGCTCCGACGCCGCGGGCCTGCTCGACCGGCTGGCCGCCGACGAGGCGTTCGCGACCGTGACCGGCGACGGCTGGTACGCCTACCCGCTGCTGTGGCGGGCCGCCCTGTACGCCCTCCTGACCCACGAGGACCCGGCCCGGGCCCGCGAGCTGCACCGCACCGCGGCCGGCTGGTACGCCGCCCGCCGCCGCTTCGACGAGGCGCTGCACCACGCCGCGGCCGCCGGCGACCAGGCCGATGCCGAGCGCCTGCGCCGCGACCATCACGCCACGCTCGCCGGGGCCGCCCTCACCGCGCTCCCGCTGCCGGACCGCCCGGCCGGATCGGGCCCGGCCGCCGCCGGCCCGATCGCCCTCGGGCCTGTGCTCGCGCCGGCCGGTGAGCCGCTCGGCGCCTTCGCGCGGGAGGTGCGCGAGGCGCTGCGCCGGGACCAGCCGCTGCACGCCCGCGCCCTGGTCGGCAGATGGCTGCCGGCCGCCCGCGAGCGCGGGCCGGTGGCGCACGCGGGCGCGGTGCGGTACCGCGCGATGACAGAACTGCAGTCCGGCGCGCTCGACGCCGCCGCCGGACACGCCGAGGCGGTCCACCGCATGCTCGCCGGGCACGGCGCGACCGGCGCCGTCGACGCCGGCTGGGCCGACGTCGTCCTGGCCGCAGTGCACATCCAGCGCGACGAGCTGGACGCGGCCGCCGAGTGCCTCGACACGCTCGCCGTGCGGCTGTGGCACGGCGACCCGGCCCTCACCGGCGCCGAGTACCTCCAGCTGGCCATGATCGACCAGCAGCGCGGGGAGGTCGGCGCGGCGCTGCGGACCACCCGGCGGCTGCTGCATGACGGCCTGCCGGTGCCGCCCGAGGTGCACCGCCTGCACGTGGAGCTGCTGCTCGCGGCCGGCTACCACGCCGACGCGCAGCGGCACGCCGGGCGGTACGCCGGCAACCTCACCCGCTCGGCCGGCCGGCTCGTGCGGGTCCGCCTCCTGCTGGCCCGCCCGCCGACCGACGACGTCGTCGGTCGGCGGGCGGGCCAGCAGGAGGCG
>NZ_JAHYSG010000148.1 GCF_022095675.1 Dactylosporangium sp. AC04546
TCAGGCGGTGACGCCAGGTCAGGCGGTGACGCCAGGTCAGGCGGTGACGCCAGGTCAGGCGGTGACGCCAGGTCAGGCGGTGACGCCAGGTCAGGCGGTGACGCCAGGTCAGGCGGTGACGCCAGGTCAGGCGGTGACGCCAGGTCAGGCGGTGACGCCAGGTCAGGCGGTGACGCCAGGTCAGGCGGTGACGCCAGGTCAGGCGGTGACGCCAGGTCAGGCGGTGACGCCAGGTCAGGCGGTGACGCCAGGTCAGGCGGTGACGGCAGGTCGGGTGGTGACGCCGGGTCGAGTGGTGACGGTGGTGACACCGGAGGCTGCGCCGGCAGCGGCGCACGCGGAGCCGGCCGCGAAGGCGGCTCTGCCGGCGACAGCGCCCCGGCAACTCTGCGGGCGTCGGCGAAGTGGCTCCGGTCCCGCTCAGGCGGGCGACGGAAGCGGGCGCCCGCAGCGGCCTCAGCGTCCCGCTGGCGGGCCTCCAGGTCCAGCCGGGCCAGCTTCATGGCGTGGCGGGTGTGCAGGCCCCGGCGGCGGCACTCGGCGAACTCGGACCGGACGGCCCGGCGGGCCGACCTGCGGCGGCGCCAAGCGGCCGTGGACCCGGCCAGCCGGGCCTCCCAGTCGAGTTCCCACCGATCGTCCATGACCCGACCTTAGAACACCCGTACGACAATTTCCGGAGAACCGGCGGCATGGCCGGAAAGGTGGGATCCACGGCGTTGTGGTCGGCAACCCGGCGCCGTGAGGATGGACAGCGTGCAGGACGTCGTGATTGTGGCGTTTGACGGGGTGCAGAGCCTGGACGTCACCGGGCCGCTCGAAGTCTTCGCCGGGGCCAACGTCGGGGTCCCCGGCACCTACCGGATCACGGTCGGCAGCGTCGGGAAGCGCCCCGTCACCACCTCCGGCGGCCTGCGCATCCTCCCCGACGCCGACCTCGACGACGTCCCCGGGGCCGACCTCATCGTCGTCCCCGGCGGCACCGGCACCAGGCACGGCCAGGACGACGTCGCCGCCTGGCTGCGCGACCGCGCGCCGGCCGCGCGCCGGATCATGGCCGTCTGTACCGGAGCGTTCATCCTCGGCGACGCCGGCCTCCTCGACGGCCGGCAGGCGACCACCCACTGGGACCACTGCGCCGCCCTCGCGCGGCGACACACCAGCACCCGCGTCGACCCCGACCCGATCTTCGTCCGGGACGGCAACATCGCCACCTCGGCCGGCGTCACCGCCGGCATCGACCTCGCCCTCGCGCTCGTCGAGGAGGACCTCGGCCGCCACACCGCCCTGCAGATCGCCCGCCAGCTCGTCATGTTCCTGCGCCGGCCGGGCGGACAGCGCCAGTTCAGCGTCCAGCTGCGCGCCCAGCTCGCCGAGCACGACAACATCCGCGAGGTCCAGCAGTACATCGTGGAACGGCCGGACACGGACCTGTCCATCAAGGCCCTGGCGGAGCGGGCCAGCCTCTCCGAACGCCAGTTCAGCCGGACCTTCACGAAGGAGGTCGGCGTCTCCCCCGGCCGGTACGTCGACCAGGCCCGCCTCGAAGCCGCCCGCAGGCGGCTCGAGGACACCCGCGACGGCATCGAACAGGTCGCCAGGGCGTGCGGCTACGGCACGCCCGAGGCCATGCGCCGCGCGTTCGTCAAGGAGCTGGGCGTCGCCCCACTCGACTACAGGGAGCGTTTCCGATGCGCATTGTGATCGTGTTGTACCCCAGGATGACCGCCCTCGACGCCGTCGGCCCGTACGAGGTGCTGTCCCGCCTGCCCGGCGCGGACCTCGTCACCGCGAGCCACGACAGGGGCCCGGTCGTCACCGACACCGGCGTCCTCACCCTCCACGCGGACGAGGCCCTGGACAACATCACGAACGCCGACATCGTCGTCGTCCCCGGCGGGCCGGACATCACCGACCAGCAGCACGACCGGGCGCTCCACGAGTGGCTGATCGCGGTGGACCCGACGACGACCTGCACCGCCTCCGTCTGCAGCGGCGCCCTGATCCTCGGCGCCGCCGGCCTCCTGCAGGGCCGCCGCGCCACCACCCACTGGCTGGCGATGCGGGACCTCGCCAGGCACGGCGCCACCCCGACGCACCAGCGCGTCGTGCGGGACGGCAAGTACGCCACCGCCGCCGGCGTCTCGGCCGGCATCGACCTCGGCCTCACCCTCGCCGCCGAGGTCGCCGGCCCGCAGGTCGCCATGGGCATCCAGCTCGCCATCGAGTACGACCCCGAGCCGCCGTTCGACGCCGGCTCGCCCGCGAAGGCCCCGCGGGAGGTGACCGCGTTCCTGACGGCGAACGAGCAGTTGGTCCTGCGAAGATGAGGGCATGGCATTCCGCGGCTGGAAGGTCGACGCGCTGGAGTTCTACGAGGGGCTCGAGGCCGACAACTCCAAGACGTACTGGACCAGGCACAAGGACGTCTACGACGAGCAGGTGCGCGGCCCGATGGCCGAGCTGCTCGCCGAGCTGGAGCCCGAGTTCGGCCCGGCGAAGATCTTCCGGCCGTACCGTGACGTGCGGTTCAGCGCCGACAAGTCCCCCTACAAGACCAGTTGCGCGGCCTCGTTCGAGCGGGGCGGCTACGTCCAGCTGACCGCCCACGGCCTGGCGGCGGGCATCGGCATCTACATGATGGACACCCCGCAGCTGCAGAAGTACCGCCAAGCCGTGGCAGGCAGCGCCGGCGAGCAGCTGCAGGCGATCGTCGACCAGCTCAGCTACGAGGTGACCTCACGCGAGCAGCTCAAGTCGGTCCCGAGAGGCTTCGACAAGGAGCACCCGCGCGCCGAGCTGCTGCGGCACAAGGGACTGATCGCCTGGCACCAGTTCCCGCTCAAGCCCTGGCTCGGCACCGCCAAGGCCAAGGACCACCTGACGACGTTCTACCGGGCCTGCAACCCCCTCCAGGAGTGGCTGCAGGCCCACGTCGGCTAGCGCCGCTCGACGGCGGCCATCACCACGTCGAACTGGTCGGTGCGCAGCAGGCCCTCGTCGCGCAGCGCCTCCCGCGCCGCCGAGGCGCCGGCCTGCCAGGCCGCCTCGTGCGCGGCCTCGGCCGCCTCGGTGAGTGAGCCGACCGGCACCGTGGGCGCGTCGGCGAGCAGGTTGCCCGCCGGCACGAACACGACCGGGCGGCCGCCGCCGACCAGGGCCGCCTCGCGCCGCGCCTCGAAGGCCGGGGCCTCGTCGACCGCGGTGCCGTAGATGGCGGCGGTGCGGGCGGCGATCGCGTGCCACGAGTGCCGCTCGCGCACCATCTGCCGGGCGCGGGACGCCAGGGTCTGGGCGAGCAGCGGGTCGGCGAGCAGCGCTCCCACGGCCTCGGCCAGCCCGTCGGGCTCGCCGACCGGGAAGCGCACGCCGGTGACGCCGTGCTCGACGATCGAGGCGAGGCCGCCGGTCGAGGCCACGACGAGCGCGGCGCCGGACGCGGCCGCCTCCAGGGCGACGGTACCGGTCGGCTCGTAGCGGGCGGGCAGGACGAACGCGTCGGCGGCGGCGAGCACCGCGGCCAGGGTGCGCTGGTCGAGCCGGCCGGGGAAGCTCACCGCCCGGTGCAGCTTGAGCCGGCGGGCCTCCTCGATGAGCACGCCGCGGTAGTCGCCCTCGCCGACGACGACGGCGCGGGTGCCGGGGTGCCGCTCACGGATCGCCGGGAGCGCGGCCAGCAGGTCCTGGACGCCCTTCTCCTCGACGAGCCGCCCGGCGTAGGCCAGCAGCGGCCCCTCGCCCGCGAACCGCAGCCGCGCCGACAGCACGGCCCGCGGCGGGGCGGTCCACACGTCGGGGTCGATGCCGTTGGGCACCACGTCGACCCGCTCGGCGGGAACGTCGAAGAGGTGCTGGACCTCCCACCGCAGGTACTCGGTCGGGACGATCACCCGGCAGGCCTCGGACCCGAGCCACCACTCGACGGAGTGCACCGAGCGGCTGGTGTCGCCCGGGAGGTACCCCTGGTGCCGCCCCGCCTCGGTGGCCTGCAGCGACGCGACGATCGGGATCCCGAAGCGCTCCTTGAGGGTGACGGCCGCGTGGGTGACGAGCCAGCCGTGCGCGTGGATCACCTCGAAGCCCTCCGGCGGGGCCGCCGCCACCGCCGCCTCCACCAGCAGGTGGTTCACGGCCATCGTGAGCGCCAGTTCGTCCGCCGTGCCGGACTCGTCGCCGCTGAGCGCGGCGGCCTGCACGACTCGGACGCCGTCGGGCGCCGGCGCCGAGCCGGCGCGGGTCACCACGGTGATCTCGTGGCCGGCCGCGACGAGCGCCGCTGCCAGCGAGGTGGACGGAACGTTCCAGGCGATCATCAAGACGCGCATCGCGGATACCTCTCGTCGCCGACTGTCACCGTAGCGCGTTCCGGCGCTTGCGCGGACCGGCTTCTCGGGCCAATTTCATCTTTCCCGTCTGTGTGGGCTCTGCACCCTGCAACTTGCGGTTCTGCCTGATGACGGCACGCGCGTGGAGCACCGCGGCGACCGATCGGGCCGAGAACGGCGCGCCGGTCGCCCGGTGCGGCGCGTCACCCTCCGCGATCTCGCTCACCGACCCGAGACCGCACTCGCCCAAATGTGCCTCAACGGCGGCCAGCGTCGCGTCCGCCGGAAGGCCGGCGGCGCAGCGCGCGTCGACGTACGGCCCGAGCAGCCACGCCCATGCGGTGCCCTGGTGGTACGCCGTGTCGCGGGGGATCACCCCGCCGCGGTGGCTGCCGTGGTACCCGTACTCGGCCGGCGCCAGCGTGCGCAGGCCGAGCGGGGTCAGCAGGGTCGCGCCGACCGCCCGCAGCACGTGCTCGCGCAGGTGCGGCTCGTCGGCGCCGGGCGCGTACGGCAGGCTGAACGCGAGCAGCTGGTTGGGGCGCAGCACCGGGTCGTCGTGCTCGCTGCCGCCGCCCTTCGGGTACGGCGCCGGGCGCGCGTCGACGACGTCGAAGAGCCAGCCGTCGGGCGCGCGGAAGCGCTTCACGACCTGGGCCCGCACCGCGTCGCGGCGGCCCTGCACGACGGAGGCGTTCCGGCCGCAGCGCTCCCGCAGCGCGCAGACGGCGCCGAGGGCGTTGGCCCACAACGCGTTGAGCTCGATCGGCTTGCCGTCGCGCGGGGTGACCGGCCCGCGCGGAAACCGGGCGTTCATCCAGGTCAGGCCCGAGTGGTCGGCGTCGATGACGAGCAGCCCGTCGGCGGGGTCGACGCCCACGCCGTCGCGGGTGCCCTTGGTGTAGGCCGCGACGACGTTCTCGACCGCCGGGAGCAGCTCGGCGGCCAGCTCGGCGTCGCCGGTGTGCTCGACGTGCCGCTCGACGGCGTGGACGTACCACAGCGGCCCGTCGGCGTCGCCGAGCTCGTGGGAGCGCATCCGCTCGCCGAGGCCGGCGTTGGCCCGCAGCAGCCGGCGGCCCTCCACGTGCCGCCCGGTGTGCAGGAACAGCCCCTCGTAGGCCGTCATGGTGTCGCGCAGGTAGCTGCCGAACCAGGGGTAGCCGGCGATCACGTCCGGCACGCCGTCGCGGGTCACGACGAACTGGTCGGCGGCGAGCACGAGCGCCTTGTCGGCGGCGTCGCGCGACCCGGCCGCCCGCAGCAGCCGGCGGGCCCGCCGGCGGGCACCGTCGACCGTGAGGCGGGCGTCCGGCGCGGGAAGCTCGTCCGAGCACGCCACGACGTCGGCGGACTCCCCCGCCGCGAGCGTGGCGGTGAAGGCGCCGGCGGCCCACAGGTCCTCGACGGCGTTGAGCCCGCGGGCGGCCTCCTCGCGGGTGTACGCGCCGAGGTACCACTCCCCGACCGGCCGGAAGCCCGGGCCGTGCACACGGTAGGCGTCCTCGACGCGGATGCCGCCGTCGACGGTCATCACCTCGGGCGGCGCGGACGTCCGGTCGCGCTCCACGTCGGCGTCGCGCCAGGTGCACAGGGCGGTGAGGGCCAGGTCGACGGTGGCGCCGGGCGGCGCGCTCACCAGGCGGTGGGTGACGGCGACGGCGTTGCGGCCGTGGACCATGGCGACCTCGCGCTCGAGGACGAACTCGCCGATCCGCCAGCGCCACCGCGGTACACCATCCACCAGCTCGAACTGCTCGAGGTGGTGGTGGCCGGCGGGATCCACCGCACCCGACGCCCACTCGTGGACCGCGAGCCGGACGGTCACGCCGCCCGGCAGGGTCAGCACCGGGTCGAGCGCGGCGAGCGCGAGGCGGCGCTCCGGCGTCACGAGGAGGCCGTGGTACCGCCGGGTGCGCAGCCCCGCGACGGTGCCGGTCGCGTATCCCCCGAGCCCGTCGGTGACCAGCCATTCAGCCTCGAATCCCGCGGCCGTCGCGCAGGCATGCGGACCGAAGGTCATCACCGATCCTGGGGGCATGTGCCCAACTATGATCCGAACCCCTTTGCTTCAAACCCGCGCCACGGCGGAATTCGCCGGAGATTCATCCTGAAACGCTGTCGGATAGCCGACCGGGAGCCCGGCACGATTCATTATCGAGTGCGGTGGGCATATGGCAGCCAGCTTCGCGCGTACCCGCGCGTGAACTTTCGACGCACGTAACACGGTGGCAACGGGCAGCCGTTGAGCATCGCGGTGGCGGCAGAGGAACAGGGGCGAACATGCAGGTTTGGCCGGGCAACCGGTACCCGTTGGGCGCGACGTACGACGGCCAGGGCACCAACTTCGCCATCTTCAGCGAGGTGGCCAAGTCCGTCGAGCTGTGCCTCTTCGACGACCGCGACACCGAGGAGCGGATCCGGCTGGTCGAGGTCGACGCCTTCGTGTGGCACGCCTACCTGCCGGGGGTCGAGCCCGGCCAGCGCTACGGGTTCCGGGTCGACGGGCCCTACGACCCGGCGCGGGGCTTGCGCTGCAACCCGCACAAGCTGCTGCTGGACCCGTACGCGAAGGCGATCGACGGCGACATCAGCTGGGACCCGGCGGTGTACGGGTACGACTTCAACGACCCGGAGCAGATGTCGAGCGCCGACTCGGCGCCGTTCATGCCGAAGGCGGTCGTGGTCAACCCGTACTTCGACTGGGGCAACGACGCCGCGCCCCGCGTGCCCTACCACCACACCGTGGTCTACGAGGCGCACGTGAAAGGCCTGACGATGCGCCACCCCGGCGTGCCCGACGAGCTGCGCGGCACGTACGCCGGCATCGGCCACCCGGCCATCGTCGAGCACCTCAAACGCCTCGGTATCACCGCCCTGGAGCTGTTGCCGGTGCACCACTTCGTGCACGACCAGCGCCTCGTGGAGCTCGGCCTGTCGAACTACTGGGGCTACAACACGATCGGCTTCTTCGCCCCGTACCACGGCTACGCCCGCCGGCACCGCGGCCAGCAGGTCCAGGAGTTCCGCGGCATGGTGAAGGCCCTGCACGCGGCCGGCATCGAGGTGATCCTCGACGTGGTCTACAACCACACCGCCGAGGGCAACCACCTGGGCCCGACGCTGAGCTTCCGCGGCCTGGACAACGGCCACTACTACAAGCTCGAGGACGACGACAACCGGTACTACACCGACTACACCGGCACCGGGAACAGCCTGAACGTGCGCAACCCGCACTCGCTGCAGCTGGTCATGGACTCGCTGCGGTACTGGGTGACGGAGATGCGCGTCGACGGCTTCCGCTTCGACCTCGCCTCCACCCTGGCCCGCGAGTTCTACGAGGTCGACCGCCTGTCGACGTTCTTCGAGGTGGTCCAGCAGGACCCGGTGGTCAACCAGGTGAAGCTCATCGCCGAGCCGTGGGACGTCGGGCCGGGCGGCTACCAGGTCGGCAACTTCCCGCCGCTGTGGACGGAGTGGAACGGCCGGTTCCGCGACACGGTCCGCGACTTCTGGCGCGGCGAGCCGGCCACGCTCGGCGAGTTCGCGTCGCGGATCTGCGGCTCGGCCGACCTGTACCAGGACGACGGCCGCCGCCCGTTCGCCAGCATCAACTTCGTCACCTGCCACGACGGCTTCACGCTCAACGACCTGGTCTCCTACAACGAGAAGCACAACGACGCCAACACCGAGGACAACCGCGACGGGGAGAGCCACAACCGGTCGTGGAACTGCGGCGTCGAGGGCCCGACCGACGACCCGCAGGTCCTCTCGCTGCGGGCGAAGCAGCGGCGCAACTTCCTCACCACGCTGATGCTGTCGCAGGGGGTGCCGATGATCTGCGCCGGCGACGAGCTGGGCCGCACCCAGCACGGCAACAACAACGCCTACTGCCAGGACAACGAGGTCAGCTGGGTCGACTGGGACACGGTCGACGAGCAGCTGCTCGCGTTCACTCGCGGCCTGGCGCTGTTCCGCGAGCGGCACCGGGTGTTCCGCCGCCGCCGGTTCTTCACCGGCCGGCCGATCGCCCGGGCCGACTCGGCGGCCATCCCCGACGTGGCCTGGTTCGCCACGGACGGGCGGCAGATGACCGAGGAGGACTGGGACAACCACTTCGGCAAGGCGCTGATGCTGTTCGTCAACGGCGAGTCGATCACCGAGCGGGGCTCCCACGGCGAGCGGCACATCGACGACTCGTTCCTGCTGTGCTTCAACGCCCACTCCGATCCGGTCGACTTCGTGATCCCGACCCAGGAGTACGGCAAGGAGTGGGAGCTGGTCATCGCGACCGCGACCGGGCCGGCCCGCGACGGCGTCTCCTACACCGCCGGCGGCACGCTCACGGTCCCCGACCGCTCGCTCGTCGTGCTGGACCGGACGGTCTGATGGTCCCGTCCGCGACCTACCGGGTCCAGGTCCGGCCGGACTTCGGCCTCGACGCCACCGCCGGGCTCGCCGGCTACCTGCGCGACCTCGGCGTGAGCCATCTCTATTCGGCGCCGCTGCTGGCCGCGACGCCCGGCTCGCCGCACGGCTACGACGTGGTCGACCCGCGGATCGTCAACCCCGAGCTGGGCGGGGCGGCCGCCCTCGACCGGCTGGTGTCTGCGTTGCGCACGCAGGGACTGGGGCTGGTCGCCGACATCGTGCCGAACCACGTGGGCCTGTTCCAGCCGGCGGCGAACCCGATGTGGTGGGACGTGCTCAGACGCGGCCCGGCCAGCGACTACGCGGGTTGGTTCGACATCGACTGGACCGCCGGCCCGATCGTGATCCCCGTCCTCGGGACGCCCGCGCTCGACGAGCTGCGCATCGACCACGGCGAGCTGCGCTACTACGAGCATCGCTTCCCCATCGCCGACGGCACCGGCGGCGGCACACCGCAGGAGGTGCACGACCGGCAGCACTACCGCCTCGTGCACTGGCGGGAGGGCAACGAGCGGCTGAACTACCGGCGGTTCTTCGCCGTCACCGAGCTGGCCGGGGTGCGGGTCGAGGACCCGGCGGTCTTCGACGCCACCCACACCGAGATCCTGCGCTGGGTGCGCGAGAGCCTGGTCGACGGCATCCGGGTCGACCACCCTGACGGCCTGCGCGACCCCGTCGGCTACCTGGCCCACCTCCGCGCGGAGGCGCCGGGCATGTGGCTGGTGGTCGAGAAGATCCTGGAGGACGGCGAGCCGCTGCCGCCGTGGCCGGTCGACGGCACCACCGGCTACGACGCCCTCGCCGAGGTCTGCGGCCTGTTCATCGCGGCCGCCGACGACCCCGGGGACTGGGCCGAGGAGGCGCACACGCAGAAGCTCGACGTGACCCGGCGCCTCTTCCCGGCCGAGCTGCACCGCCTCGGCCGGATCAGCCACCCGGACTGGGAGGAGCGCCTCGCCGAGCTGGCCTCCTGCTTCGAGGTGTACCGCACGTACCTGCCCTATGGCCGCGAGTACCTCGACCGCGCCCTCGGCGAGGCCCGCCGCCGCCGGCCCGACCTCGACTTCGACCCGCTGCTGCCCCGCCTGACCGACCCGGCCGACGAGCTGTGCGTGCGGTTCCAGCAGCTCACCGGCGCCGTCATGGCCAAAGGCGTCGAGGACACGGCGATGTACCGCTGGAACCGCTGCATCGCCCTGAACGAGGTCGGCGGCGACCCGTCCCGGTTCGGCGTGCCACCGTCGGAGTTCCACACGGCCGCGGCCCGCCGGCAGGCGGAGTGGCCGGCGACGATGACCACGCTGTCGACCCACGACACCAAGCGCGGCGAGGACGTGCGGGCCCGCCTGGCCGTGCTCACCGAGCTGCCGGACGAGTGGGCGGCCGCGCTCACGCGCTGGCGGGCGGCGGCGCCGCTGCCCGACCCGTCGTTCGAGGACCTGTTCTGGCAGACGGTCGCCGGCGCCTGGCCGATCGAGCGGGACCGGCTCAGCGCCTACTTCGTCAAGGCGGCCCGGGAGGCGAACCGCTCGACGTCGTGGAGCGACCCGTCGGCGCCGTTCGAGGCGGCGGTCGAGGCCGCCCTCGACCGCGTCTTCGGCGAGCTGCGCGACGACGTGGCCGCGTTCGCCACCGCGATCACCCCGTTCGGCTGGAGCAACGCGCTGGGCCAGAAGCTGCTCCAGCTCACGATGCCCGGGATTCCCGACGTGTACCAGGGCAGCGAGCTGTGGGAGAACTCGCTGGTCGATCCGGACAACCGGCGGCCGGTCGACTTCGCCGAACGGCGCGACCTGCTGACGGCCCTCGACAGCAGCCTGGTGCTGCCGCCGATCGACGTGTCCGGGGCGGCGAAGCTGCTCGTCGTCAGCCGGGCGCTGCGGCTGCGGCGGGACCGGCCGGAGCTGTTCCGGGGCTACGCGCCGGTGCCGGCGGCCGGGCCCGCGGCCGGGCACGCCGTCGCGTTCGACCGGGGCGGGGTGGTGGCCGTGGCGACGCGGCTGCCGGTGACCCTCGCCATCGCGGGCGGGTGGGGCGACACGGCGCTGGAGCTGCCGCCCGGCGCCTGGCACGACGTCCTGACCGACCGGCCCGTCATCGCGCCCGAGCTGAGCGCGCTGCTCGACACGTATCCGGTGGCACTGCTGGTAGGGGGCTGAGCGTGGAGTTCCGGGTGTGGGCGCCGTCGGCGCGGCGGGTCGCGCTGCGGCTCGACGGGCGGACGGTGCCGATGTCCGCCGCGGACGGTGGCTGGTACACGGCGACCGACGAGGCGGCCGGGCACGGCAGCGACTACGGCTTCCTGCTCGACGCCCCGGGCTCCCCGGGCAACGAGCCGCCGCTGCCCGATCCGCGCTCCCGCTGGCAGCCCGGCGGCGTGCACGGGCTGAGCCGGGTCTACGACCATGCCCGGTTCGCGTGGGGCGACGCGGCCTGGACCGGCCGGCAGCTGCCCGGCAGCGTCGTCTACGAGCTGCACGTCGGCACGTTCACCCCGCAAGGGACGTTCGACGCCGCCGCCGAGCGCCTGCCGCACCTGGTGGAGCTCGGCGTGGACCTGGTCGAGCTGCTGCCCGTCAACACGTTCAACGGCGAGTGGAACTGGGGCTACGACGGCGTCGGCTGGCACGCGGTGCAGGAGTCCTACGGCGGGCCCGACGGGCTCAAGCGGTTCGTCGACGCCGCGCACCGGGCCGGCCTCGGGGTGATCATCGACGCGGTCTACAACCACTTCGGCCCGTCCGGCGCCTACACCCCGCGGTTCGGCCCGTACCTGTCCAGCGGCGCGAACACGTGGGGCCGGTCGCTGAACCTCGACGAGGCCGACTCGGGCGAGGTCCGCCGGTTCATCATCGACAGCGCGCTGCAGTGGCTGCGCGACTACCACGCCGACGGGCTGCGGCTCGACGCCGTCCACGCGCTGGTCGACCGCGGCGCCACGCACCTGCTGGAGGAGCTGGCCGTCGAGGTCGACGCGCTGTCGACGGCGCTCGGCCGGCCGCTGTCGCTGATCGCCGAGTCCGACCTCAACGACGCCAGGCTGGTCACGGCCCGGGAGGGCGGCGGCTACGGGCTGCACGCCCAGTGGGACGACGACGTCCACCACGCGCTGCACGCCATGCTCACCGGCGAGCGCCAGGGGTACTACGGCGACTTCGGCTCTTTGACGTGCCTGGCCACCGTCTGGCAGGAGGCGTTCTGGCACGCCGGGACCTGGTCGTCGTTCCGGCGGCGGGTCCACGGCCGGCCGGTCGACCGGGCCCGCATCCCCGGCCACCGGTTCGTGGTGTGCCTGCAGAACCACGACCAGATCGGCAACCGCGCCACCGGCGACCGGCTCACCGCGTCGCTCTCGCCCGGCCTGCTGCGCGTCGGCGCGACCCTGCTGCTGACCTCCCCGTTCACGCCGATGCTGTTCATGGGTGAGGAGTTCGGCGCGCGCACCCCGTGGCAGTTCTTCACCAGCCACCCGGAGCCCGAGCTGGCGGCGGCGGTCGCCGCGGGCCGCCGGTGCGAGTTCGCGGAGCACGGCTGGCCGCCCGGCGACGTGCCGGACCCGCAGGATCCGCAGACGTTCCAGCGCTCCAAGCTGGACTGGGCGGCCCAGGACCAGGACATGCTGGCGCTGTACCGCTCGCTGATCCGGCTGCGCAAGGACGTCGCGGATCTGTCGGACCCGCGCCTCGACCGGGTCCGGGTCGTCCACGACGACGGGGTGCTGCTGATCTCGCGCGGGGCCTGCACGGTGATCGCGAACCTGACGCCCGATCCGCGGACGCTGCCGCTGCCGGCCGAGCGCTTCCTGCTCGCGACCGACCCGGCCGCCGTCCTGCAGGGCGACTCCGTCACCGTACCGGGCGAGTCGGCGGTCATCCTGTGACGACTTGACTTCTCGGACCGTCTCGGCGTTAGATAACCAGGAGGTTAGATAACCGACTGGTGAGGTAACGCTTGGCTACCGAACGAGGAGTCACTGACCGGCTCTCCACGACCTTTGCCGCGCTCGCGGATCCCACGCGGCGGGCGATCCTGGCCCGGCTCACGCAGGGCGAGGCCACGGTGAAGGAGCTGGCCGAGCCGTTCTCGATCAGCGGCCCGGCGATCTCCAAGCACCTGCGGGTGCTGGAGCACGCCGGGCTGATCTCGCGCGGCCGTGACGCACAGTGGCGGCCGTGCCGCCTCGAGGCCGCGCCGCTGCGCGAGGTGGCCGCGTTCACCGAGGAGTACCGGCGGTTCTGGGACGAGAGCTACACCCGCCTGGACGCCTACCTGCAGCTGCTGCAGGACGATGTGAAGGAGCCACCCGATGACCACTGAGCTCGGCGTCACCGAGTTCGAGCTGCCCAGCGACCTGGAGATCCGGATCGTCCGGACGGTCGCCGCACCCCGCCGGCTGGTGTTCGACGTGCACACCCGCCCCGAGCACCTGCCGAAGTGGATGGTCGGGCCGCCCGGCTGGACCATGCCCGTCTGCGAGATCGACCTGCGGCCCGGCGGGCGGTTCCGGTACGTCTGGCGCTCGGCGACCGGCGACGAGCTGACCATCACCGGCACCTTCCAGGAGGTCATCCGGCCCGACCGGCTGGTCAGCACCGAGGGCTGGAGCGACGGCGACTGGCCGGAGACCCGCAACACGGTGACCTTCACCGAGCACGACGGGCGCACGACGATCACCACGACCGTGCGCTATCCGTCGCAGGAGGCCCGGGACGCGGCGCTCGGCTCCGGCATGCGGGAGGGCATGTCCTCCGGCTACGCCAGCCTGGACGCCTACTTGGCGACGGTGGAGGTCGCGCCGGCCGTCCCGGGGATGCGGCTGGAGCTGGTGCCTGTGCCGGTCACCGACGTCGACGTCGCGCTCGCCTTCTACGAGGGCAAGCTCGCTTTCGTCGTCGACCATGACGTGCAGCCGGGCAACGGTTCGCGGGTCACGCAGCTGACGCCGCCGGGCTCGGCGTGCTCGATCGTGCTGTACAAGGACCTGCCGGGGCTGGACCTGGCGCCGGGCACGCTGCGGGGCCTGCACCTCGTCGTCGACGACATCCACAAGTCGCGGGAGGTGCTGCTGGCCCGCGGGGTCGAGGTCGGCGGGGTCGACGACCTCGGCGGGATCCTCTACGCGCCGTTCAGCGACCCGGACGGCAACACGTGGCTGCTCCAGGAGATCCCGCGCGGCTCCCAGCGGCCCGACGACCTCTAGGCTTTCTCTAGCTGTTGAAGATGTCCACGATCTGGTGCATGCGGGCGTCGGCGGTGAGGTCCTCCAGGGGCAGCGGGAGCGGGAGGCGCCAGTTCGGGTACTGGTCGGTGGTCCCGGGCAGGTTCGGCTGGCGCACCGCGCCGAGCACGTCGTAGGGCGAGACGAGCACGATCCGGCACGGGGTGCGCTTGAGCAGCCGGTGCATGGCCAGGACGATCTCGTCGTCGGTGCTGTCGGGCTCGGTGAGCCCCTCGGCGTCGAGGAGGTCGAGCAGGGCGGTGCGCTCCAGCGCGGCGGCCGCCCACTCGTCCTTGACGTCCCGGCCGTACTTCCCGCCGAGCACACCGGCCTCGGCCCGGGCCAGCACGTGCTCACCGGCCAGGAACCCGGCAGCGGTCGGCAGGTCGTGGGTGGAGATGCTGGCCACGGCGTTGGCCGGCCACTCCGCGGGCGGCAGGAACGCGCCGGCCCCGTCGCGGGTGAACCACAGCACCGCGGAGCCGAGGATGTTGCGCTCCTGGAGGGTCCGGCTGACGACCGGCTCGACGGTGCCGAGGTCCTCGCCGACGACGACGGCGCCGGCCCGCGTGGCCTCCTCGATGAGCACGCCGAGCATGGCGGCGTCGTCGTAGTGCACGTACGTGCCCTCGGCGGGCCCGCGCCCCGGCGGCACCCACCACAGCCGCCACAGCCCGGCGACGTGGTCGACCCGCAGGCCGCCCGCATGCCGGAAGATGTCGCGGAGCAGCTCCCGGTAGGGCTCGTAGCCGCTGGCGGCGAGCCGGTCGGGCCGCCAGGTCGCCAGGCCCCAGTCCTGCCCCTGCTGGTTGAACGCGTCGGGCGGCGCGCCGACCTTGGCGCCCTGAGCGATGACGTCCTGCATCGTCCAGGCGTCGGCGCCGCCGGGATCGATACCGACGGCGAGGTCGTGGACGATCCCGACGGCCATGCCCTCGGCGGCCCGGTTGGCCTGGTCGAGCTGCTCGGCGCACCGTCGTTGCAGCCAGGCGTGGAACGCCACCCGGTCCGCGGGCGCCGCCGCCGTGGCCGCCGCCCCGGGCCGGCGCAGCTCGGCCGGCCACCGCCGCCAGTCGGGGCCGTGGACCTCGGCGAGCGCGGTGTACGTGGCGAAGTCCCGCAACGCCGCATCGCCACCGACCCAGACGTCGACCCATTGATCTTCCGTCTCGGCTCCCCCGGTGAGGGTGGATCGACCAACGTCGGTGGAGCCCGCGAACAGCACAGCCAGGGCGGCGTGCTTGGCGCGCCAGGCGGTGCCGTAGTCGATCAGGCCGTCCTCGGGCAGGGGCGGGCGCAGCGCGTCGACCTGGGCGCGCAGCGCCTCGGGGGCCGTGCGGTACTCCGGCAGGTCGGTCACCCGCAGGTACAGCGGGTTGACGAAGCGGCGGCTGGACGGGGAGTACGGCGACGCCGGCAGCGGGTCGACCGGGGCCACCGCGTGCAGCGGGTTGACCAGGATCGCGCCGGCGCCGGTGGACGCGGCCCAGGCCGTGAACGCGGCCAGGTCGGCGAAGTCGCCGACGGCCCATGAGTCGAGCGACCGCACGCCGTACAACTGGATCATCCATCCCCACGTCCGCGGTGGCTCCGGCATGGACGCCGGCGTGCCGACCCGGCTGTGGGGCGCCGGCTCCGGGCCGAGCAGCGCGAGCACCGCCTCGACCACGTCGTCAGGGATGTCGATGCGCCGCTTGTCGGCCGTCTCGTAGTGGGTCGCGACGCCGTGCGCCGCCGCCTGCGCGTGCAGCTCGGGAGGGGATGTGGGTGACACGTCTCCCGTCATACCCCCACGACCCCGTCGCGAAGCACCAGGGACGGCACGTCGTCGGCGCCGACGAGCTGGAGGGCCTGGCGGACGCCCCGGGTGCAGCGCACCACCGTGTGGCGGGTCGGGCGCGACGCGGCGAAGCGGACCAGCGTGCCCGCGCCCGCGGCGTCGATGAACACGAGCTCGCTGGCGTCGACGAGGACCACGTTGTCGCAGACGGCGAGCAGGGCGAGGATCGCGGGCAGCGCCGCCGCGTTGGAGGCGTCGAGCTCGCCGGCCAGGCGCAGCTGGGCACCCCACCCGCCGATGGTGAACCGCAGCAGCGGGGCGGGATGGGTGGCGCCCAGCCGGGCGAGCAGGTCCTGCGCGAACCGGCGGCGGTCGTAGAGGCACAGCGCCGCCACCTGAGCGTCCCCGAAGAAGCGGGTGGTGCTCGTCTCGTAGCCCAGGACGTCGTCGTCGCGCAGGCCGGCGGTGCGGGTCCAGGACATCTCGCCGGCGACGCAGACGCCGGCGAAGCCCGCGGCCCGGGCCTCCTCGCGCAGCGCGTCGAGGCTGTCGATCATGTCGGGGCCGCCGAAGCCGAGCCCGCCGAAGCCGGTGCCGAACCGCAGCACGCTGAACTGCCCGACGCGGGCGTCGGGCACGGCGGCGGTGAGGGTCCGGGCGAGGTCGACGGACCCGGCGTCGAGGTACGCCACGACCCGGTGGCCGGCGCCGACGCCGTGGCGCACGTACGCGACCATCAGGTCGCGGCACTCGGGGTCGGATGCGTAGGTCAGCGACAGATGGTCACCGAGCCGCCACGCCTCCACCGCCACAGCCTACGACGCCTGGCCTAGGCGCTCGGCGACTGCCGGACGCCGTCGAGGAAAACATCGACCCGTTCGTTATAGAAGCAGGCCAGTCCGGCGATCTTCTGGCTCTCGGGCAGCGGGGTCCGGTAGATCCACACCAGGTCCTCGTGCCGCTGCGGGCCGCCGGGGCCGCCCTCGACCTCGACCGCCCAGTAGTGCGCCTCGCCCTTGTAGGGGCAGTGGGTCACGGTGGTGGACGGGCGGAGCAGGTCCATCCGGACGTCGGTCAGGGGGATGTAGTACCGCGTGGGCAGGCTCGTCTCGAACAGCATCCGCGGGTTGCGGGACTCGGCGAGGACGACCCCGTCGAGCTCGACGCGCACGGTGCGGCCGCTGGCCAGGATGTCGACCCGTTTGTAGGGGTCGCGCGGGTGGGTGTAGACCGGCTCGTCCTCCTCGAACCACTCGCTCATCGCGTCCCAGTCGAAGCGGACCGCGTCGCGCAGCTCGGGCAGGGGCGAGTCGGCGAACCGGCGGGCGGCGGCCTTGGCCACACCGCCGGCCGTGACGACGTCGAAGATCTCGGCGGTGCCGCGGCTCGGCGACCGCTCGGTGGTGCCGGTGCCGACGAGCTCGGCGTGCACGTCGGCCGCCGGGATGTAGTACGCCGGGTAGTAGGGGACCTCCCACACGAGCAGCGGACGCAGCGTGTCGGCCACGAGGCTGCCGCCCAGGAAGGTTCGGACGCGTTTGGGACCGGTCTCGACTCGCACCCGGCCCCGGTGGCTTTCGGTCACGCCTCCCAACGCTACAAGCCCTACAGGCGCGGCGCGTCGTCCGCGGAGTCGTCGGCGAGGGCGGCCGGGCCCACGATCAGCGGGTCCGGGGTACCGACGAGATCGTCGTCCTTGTTGTCGTAGTCGAACCGGCTGAGGACGTGCCGCATCGCCTCCAGCCGGGCGCGCTTCTTGTCGTTGCTCTTCACCACGGTCCACGGCGCGTCGGCGGTGTCGGTGTAGAAGAACATCGCCTCCTTCGCCTCGGTGTAGTCGTCCCACTTGTCGAGCGAGGCGAGGTCCATCGGCGACAGCTTCCACTGCCGGACGGGGTCGACCTGCCGGATGAGGAACCGGGTGTGCTGCTCGTTGCGCGACACCGAGAACCAGAACTTGACCAGCTTGATCCCGGACCGGACCAGCATCCGCTCCAGCTCGGGGGCCTGGCGCATGAACTCCAGGTACTCGGCGCGGGTGGCGAAGCCCATGACCCGCTCGACGCCGGCCCGGTTGTACCAGGACCGGTCGAACAGCACGATCTCGCCGGCCGCCGGGAGATGGCGGATATACCGCTGGAAGTACCACTGGGTGGACTCCCGCTCGCTGGGCTTCTCCAGCGCGATCACCCGGCAGCCGCGCGGGTTGAGGTGCTCCATGAACCGCTTGATGGTGCCGCCCTTGCCGGCGGCGTCACGGCCCTCGAAGAGCACGACCAGCCGGTCACCCCGCGCCTTGATCGTGTTCTGCAGCTTGAGCAGCTCGATCTGCAGGAGACGCTTGACCCGGTCGTACTCGTCGCGGGTCATCCGCTTGTCGTAGGGGTAGTCCTCCCGCCAGGTGTCGACCGGCTGCCCGTCCTTGCGCAGCAGCACGGGGTCGTCGTCGTAGTCGTCCTCGACCAGATAGTCGTCGAGCGAGAGGTCGGCCATCCAAACGGTCTACCCGGTCGCCCGGCTTTTCACCACTGCCGGAGCTTGAACAATCCATTTACTGGTACCCGCGGATCTCCTTGAAGGCGGCGGGCAGCGCGCCGGTGCGGGCGTCGAACGACCGGCCGCCGGTGAGCGTGGCCACCTGCTGCATCTCGGCGACGTTGCCCTCGCCGAACAGGATCGTGAACACCGGGATCTTCGGCAGCTGCGGCAGGCGGGCCTGGAACGCGGCCAGGTCGGCGCCGACGGTCCGTTCGCCGTCGGTGAGCAGCACGATCGAGGTGAACCGGTCGGGCTCGGCGGCGATCAGCGGCGCGGCCTGGGCGTAGGCGGCGAGCAGCGCGTCGTAGATCGCGGTGTCGCCACCCGGGGCGAGCCCGCCGGCGTAGGCGCGGATCTGCTCGAGCGTGGGCTGCACGTCGCCCTCGGGCACGTCGAACCGGCGGGTCTGGCCGGGCTTCGTGCTGAACGGGATCATGAGCACCTGCTCGCGGCCGTTGAACCGGGTGAACTGGCCGGCCAGGCTGGTGTCGGCGCCGGTGAGCCCGGTCAGCGCGGCCTTGAGCCCGGCGATGCGCTCACCCTTCATCGACCCGGACACGTCGAGCACGTAGATCGTGCGGGCCGGCTTGCGCAGGCTGTCGCCGAACGCGCCGATGAGGGCGTTGGCGGCCTCCAGCTTGCCGGGGAACGGCAGCTCGGGCAGCGCCCCGCCGCCGGCCGGGCCGAACTGCTCACCGAGCTTGACGTTCGGCACGCCGGGCCGCCGCAGGGTCTTGGTCATGATCTCCTGCTGCACGCTGGGCCGGCGCAGGTAGTCGGCGACCGCCGCGTAGTTGTTCTTGGTCTGTTCGGAGACGCCGTTCAGCAGCGTCAGCGGGTAGTCGGCGCTGACCACGCCGTCGGACGGGTACACGACGGTCATCGGCTCGGCCAGCTTGCCCGACGCGTTCAGCGACAGGATCACCGACTCGTAGTTGACCAGCCCGTCGACGGGCTTGCCCTCCTGCTGCTGCTTGAGGAACGCGTCGGCGAGCCACCCGGAGGAGCCGGCGGTGAGGTTCTGCCCGGCGAAGAACGCCCGCAACCGCGGGGTGAGCGGCGCGATCTGCTCGGCGGTGAGCGCGGCGCCGGTGCCGGCGAGCGCGGCCGCGATGCCGACCAGGGCCGAGAAGCCGGAGTTGGAGCTGGCCGGGTTGGTCATGCCGTAGCTGAACCGGTGCTCGCCCGCGGCGACGGCGATCTCGCTCCAGGTCGGGCGGTGCTCGGTCCAGCCGAGCTGCTGCGCGACGGAGCGGCGCAGCCCGAGCACGACCGGAGAGGTGGCGACCTTGGTGGCGGTGCCGATCTTGTCGCCGGCGCCGGGGTGGAGCTGGAGGTAGCGGTTGCTGGCGAACCAGATCGCGTCGTACTGCTGGGCCGCGGTGCCGTTGACGACGGTCTCGACGCCCTCGAGGGTGCCGGTCGTGCTCAGCTTGACGGTGACCCCGGTCGCGGCGGCGGCCGCGTCCAGGATCGGCTGGAGGTCGGCGAGCTCGCTGCCGGCGAGGACGCGCAGCACGCCGCTGCCCTTGAGGTACGGGCCCTCGCCCTGCTCGGGCGTGGCCTTCTTGTCGCTGGTGCAGGCGGTGAGCGCGACGAGCGCGAGCGCGACCCACGTGAAGCGCCTCATGCGAGCTTCTCCTCGACCTTGGTCAGCAGGGTGTGCAGGGTGGCCTGGTCCGGGGCCGGGACGGCGCCCACGATGAGCTCCGGCAGCCGGGCGTCGCCGGGGCGCACCTTGTCCAGCACCGGGCGGGACACCGCCGGGTCCAGGGCCCGGAAGCCGTGCTCGGCGGCGAGGCGCTGCAGGTCCGGGTCGGTCTGGAGCAGCTTCGCGACCTTCACGCCGGCCTCGGTGAACGGCACGACGGTGTGGGCGCACATCACCGTCGGCGTCGGGTAGATCAGCGTCGTCGTCTCCTTGATGCCGCTGTGGAGGGCGTAGTCGACGAACTGGGCCTCGTAGATGAGCACCAGGGGCGCGAAGTTGCTGCCCTGCAGCAGGTACTTCTCGAACGGCTCGCCACTGGTGGTGTCGACGGCGCCCTGGTCGGCGAACAGCTGCGCGACCTCGGCCACGTCGCCCTTGGTGACGCTGTCGAGCAGCGCCGCGTACATGGCGGCCGAGTTCGAGTCCTGCGGGTGCGTCGTTGCGACCAGCACCTTCCGCTCGGCCGGGTAGGCCGCGTTGCCGGGGATCGCCTTCCACAGCAGGCCGGCGCGGTGCCGCTCGACGAGCTTGGCCAGGTCGAGCCGCCAGACGCCGGTGCCGTCGCGGGCGGCCAGGCCGGCGGTCTGCAGCACGTCGACGATCGGGGTGAAGGTGGCGACCGCGAGCGGCGAGCTGAACACGGTGACCGGCTCGCCGGCCGGCGCGCGACGCGCGGCGAGCTCCTGCGCGGCGGCCAGGCTGCCGGGAAACGCCAGGTCGTAGCCGGCGAGCCGGTTCGCCATGTCGCGGGAGCCGGACGGGTCGGCGCGGTAGGTGAAGCCCTGCTTGTCGAACGCGGCGCGCACCGCCGGGTCGGCGAAGAAGCCGAGCTTCTCCGAGCCGACCAGCAGCGTCACCTGCGTCGTGCCGCCCCGCGCCCTGCCGACGAGGTGCCCGACGAGGGCGCCCGCGACCACCAGCGCCACCACGGCGACGATCAGCACTCCGGTGCGTCTCACGACCCCGATTCTGGCCCATGGCCGCAACCACCATCCATATATCTGCTGTTCAGTGGCCGTTCATGTGATCCACTGTGGACGATCGCCGGCCCCCGGCCGTAGCCGGCTCCGCACGCTGGGTATACGGCGGAGCGCCAGCAGTCGGAGAACGTGCTGGCCGAACGGGCCGGGGTGGCCGCCGGACGGCCGAGAGGGGCCGGAATCCGCTGCGCTCGATGACATACTTGCGCTCGATCAAACACCCCCCTTCGAAACCTCTGGCGGACGGTCGACCATGGGCAAGCATCAGGCCGGGAGCCTGGGGAGCCGCGGCGTGGGCATGGTGCTGCGTGGGCTGGTGCTGGTGCTCGCGGTCGGCCTCGTGGCCGGCGCGGGCTGGTACGTGCTGCGCGGCAAGCCGACCGAGGCCGACGGCGCGGCGTGCCCCACCACGCTGCACGTCGTCGCCGCGGCGTCGATCTCCAACGTCGTCTCGGCCGCCGGGCGCACACTGCGCGCCGGCGACGACTGCATCCTGGTCGACACCGTCAGCGCCGACGGGCGCTCGGGCGCGTCCCAGCTCAGCCAGACCCCGGTCGACGTGTGGATCCCCGACGACACCGCCTGGACGGCGATCGCGCCGCCGCAGTTCCTGGCCGAGAAGGGCAACCTCAACGCGTACAGCGTGATCGCCAGCAGCCCGATCTACATGGTCACCGACCCGGCCACCGGGGACCGGATCAAGGCCGCGGGCGACAGCTGGCTGGGGCTGGCGAACCTGCTGAACAACCGCGCCTCCGGCGTGCGGCTCGTGGTGCGCAACCCGGCCCTCAACGGCGACGGCATGGTCGCGGCCGGCGCCGTCGGCGAGGCCGTCTGGATCGACAAGGGCATGGACGCCTCGTCCCTGGCCCTGGCCAACATGCTCCCGGTCACCCGGACCGTCAACGTCGACCTGTCCGCCGCGCCGAGCGCGGCCGGCGAGGTGGGCCTGATCCCCGAGTACGCGCTGCTCAGCACGCTGCGACTGGCGCAGGGCGACCGCCGCTACATCGTCGGCGCCGACCACACGGCGCTGCTGCGCTACACCTGGCTCCCCACCGCCGCCGCGGTCAAGAACGCGAAGCGGGCGGCGGCGCTCAAGCGGCTGTACAGCGCGTTCAGCTCGCAGGAGGGCAGCCGCGCGCTGGCCGCGGCCGGGCTGCGCGGCCCGGACAACATCCGCCCGATCTACGACGGCGCGAACGCGCTGCCCGAGCCGACCGCGAAGCCGTTCGACGTGCTCGCGCCGCACCACGTCCAGCACATCTTCGCGACGTGGGACCCGGAGGACCGGCGCAGCAACCTGCTCATCATCGCGGACCTCGCCACCGGCGGCTCCTCCCCCACGCCCGGCAGCTCGTCCTCTCCCGGCGGCAAGCAGGCACCGGTCGACGTGGTCAAGCAGGGCTGCCGCCAGCTCGCCGACCTGATGCCGATCGGTTCGCGGCTGGGCCTGTGGGAGGTCGCGCCCGGCCAGCCCGGGTACCGCAAGATCGTGCCCACCGACCGCCTGGACGACGCGACCCGGGCCCAGTTCGGCACGTCGGTGAAGTCCCTCGCCGCGCACCGCGCGGGCCCGGGCCTGCTGGACGCGATCGTGGCGGGCTACCAGTCGGTCCGCGACGACTGGCACGACGACATGTTCAACCAGGTCTTCATCCTGACCGACGACCAGAACAAGGACAGCGCCAACGCGGCCGCGGTGACCGCGATGGTCCAGAAGCTCACGGCGCTGAAGGACCCGAACAAGCCGGTGACGATCAGCGTCGTGGTCCTCAACAAGAAGGACGCCGCGGAGTCGCTGAAGGCGTCCCTGAAGCCGATGGACGCGTACGTCGACAACGCCACCAGCTCCGACGACGTGCAGGCCGCCTTCATCCACGTCGTCGCCGGCGGCCTGCACGAGTAGCCCGCCGCGCGGGCGCTAGCGGGTGCTAGGCGGGGGTCGTCGGGGAGTCGAGCCAGTCGTTGATCAGGCCGGTGAAGTCGCGGCCGGTCTGGCGGTTCACGAACGCGGTGAACGACGCCCGGTCCTGCGCCGTGCCCGCGTAGTTGCGCACCCAGGCGCGGCCCAGCGCGAAGAACTTCGCGTCGCCCAGGGCCTTGTGCAGCTGCCGCAGCATGAGCGCCGGGCAGACGTAGACGTTGCCCTCCGCGAAGCTGTCCGCCGGCGGGTTGCCCGGCGGGCCGACGTCCTTGCGCAGCCGCGCGTCCGCCGCGCGCGCCTGCCGCTCCCATCGCTCGATGGCAGCCGTGTTGCCCTGGGCGACGTACAACTGCTCGGCGTAGCTCGCCCAGCCCTCGTTGAGCCAGACGTCGCGCCACGTCGACGGGCCGACGGCGTCGCCGAACCAATGATGGGCATACTCATGGACCATCACCTGGCGGACGGCGGGACTCCCCGCGACCTCGTTGCCGAGGGTGACCATCTGCTGGGTCTCCATCGCCGATGACGACGGCACGACCACCACGCCCGCGCTGGGGAACGGATACGGGCCGAACCGTTCCTCGAGCCAGCCGATGAGCTGGCCTGACTGTACCAGGGCATCGACCGCCGCGTCGTCCCGCCCGGTCCGCGTCCAGACCGTCACGGGCAGCCCGCGCGGCCCGCTGACCTGCGTCTTCGTGTACCGGCCGACGGCGAGCGTGGTGAGGTAGCTGGCCACCGGCTGGGTCGTCGTGTACTCGAACGTGCGGCCCGACTGCGGCAGCGGCGTCCCGCTGGCGATCCCGGACCAGCCGTCCGGCACGGTCACCGAGATGTCGTAGAGCGCCTTGTCCGACGGCTGGTCGCTCACGGGGTACCACGTGGAGGCCCCATATGGCTCCTGCATCGTCCACAGCTCGCCGTCGGCGGTGACGGTGAGCCCGAGCGGCTCGGCGTCACCCCGGTGTGAGGGCATCGGCACCGTCCGCGGCGTGCCCGTGTACTCGACGACGAGGGTGGCGACGGCCCCCGCGGCCAGCGGCCGGTCGACCGTCAGGTCCTCGCCCGTGAAGGCCGCCGCGGCGTCGGTGTCGTCGACGCTCGCCTTGCCGACGGTGTACGCGCTGGAGAAGTCGAGCCGCACCTGGGGCACCGCCCGCACGGCCCGCAGCCGGATCGTCGCCCGGCCGCTGAGCGTCTTGGTCCCCGGCGTCCAGGTCAGCGTCAGCCCGTAGTGCAGGACGTCGATCGCCGGGTTGCCGTACCCGGGGTACACCGGATCCGCCACGGGTGCCGAGGTGCCGTCCGCGGCCGCCGGGCGCACCGGCAGCGGCCGGGCCTGCGAGATCACCGGGGCCGTGCAGGCCGTCGAGCCGGCCAGGACCCCGGTGATCGCGATCGCGCTCAGCAGTCGTCGCATCGGCCCAAGGCTAACCGCACCCCAGCGCGTCCTTGAGGGCCGTGAGGTTGGCCCGCATCACCGTGAAGTAGGTGGCGTCACCCTCGACGCCCTCGATCGGGTCGAGGACCGCGGCCTTCGCGCCGATCTCCTTCGCCACCGTCTCCGAGAGCTTCGGGCTGACCAGCGCCTCGAAGAAGATCGTCGTCACGCCCTTCTCCTTGGCCAGCTGCGCCACCTCCGCGACCCGCTGCGGGCTGGGCTCCTCCTCGGGGTCCAGGCCCGAGATCGGCACCTGGTTGAGCCCGTACCGCGCCGCGAGGTAGCCGAAGGCCGCGTGACTGGTGACGATGTCGCGCCGCTGGCAGGTCTTGAGACCGGTCTGGTACTCCTGGTCGAGCTGCTGCAGCTCACCCTGCAGCTGGGCCGCGCGGGTCGTGATGCCGGCCGTGTCGGCGCCGTCGACCTGCTGCAGCCGCTCGCTGAGCTTGCCCACGATCACCGACAGCCGCAGGGGGTCGAGCCAGACGTGCGGGTCCTTGCCGTGCTCCTCGTCACCACTGCCCTCCTTGAGCGCCTCGACGGTGGCGACGTCGAACGCCTTGCCCTTCGCCTCCTGCGCCACCGCCTCGTCGACGGCCGGCTGGAACCCCGAGAGGTACACGACCAGGTCGGCGTCCTCGATCGTGGCCAGCTGGCCGGGCTGGAGCTCGAGGTCGTGCGGCTCGGCGCCGGCCTTGGTGAGGTTGGTGACGCGGACGCCGTCGCCGCCGACCCGCTCGCTGATGAACTGGAGGGGGTAGAACGCCGCCACGACCTGCGTACCTCCACCGCCACCGGCCTGCTCGTCACCGCAAGCACCGACCCCGGCCACCACCGCAAGGGCGGTCAGGCCGGCCACAATCCCACGTCGCAACATGCCGACGAGTGTGTCCCTTGATGACAATCATTGTCAAAAACGCATGCGACGCGGCACGTTGCAGGTGGGCGGGACGACATGGATGTTCAACAAGACCGATCTTCGAGATTTTGTCGTACCCCACGTCGAGAATCGCGGTACCGCCTCGACCAGCTGGTGACCACGAAGTCCGAGAAGGGATCGCCATCATGTCCAAGCTGCGTGTCCAGAACTTCTGCATCTCGCTCGACGGCTACGGCGCGGGCGCCGGCCAGAGCCGCGAGGAGCCGCTCGGCACCGGCGGGGAGCGGCTGCACGAGTGGTTCTTCCCGACCCGGATGTGGCACGAGATGACGGGCCAGGAGGGCGGCACGACCGGCCTCGACAACCAGTACCTCACCGAGGGCCACACCGGGATCGGCGCCACGATCATGGGCCGCAACATGTTCGGCCCGGTCCGCGGGCCGTGGAGCTCCGACCCGTCGTGGTCGGGCTGGTGGGGCCCCAACCCGCCGTATCACCACGACGTCTTCGTCCTCACCCACGAGCCGCGCGAGAGCATGGAGATGGAGGGCGGCACGGTCTTCCACTTCGTGACCGACGGCATCGAGTCCGCGCTGGAGCGGGCCGTCAAGGCGGCCGCCGGCCAGGACGTCCTGGTCGCTGGCGGCGCCTCGACCATCAAGCAGTATCTGCGGGCGGGCCTCGTCGACATCGTGCACCTGCCGGTCGTCCCGATCCTGCTGGGCCGCGGCGAACGCCTGCTCGACGAGCCGTTCCCGGGCTACGAGTGCACGTCGTTCGTCAGCACCGACGCGGTCACCCACTACCGCCTGGACCGGGTGCGTTCATGACAGGGCCCGCCGGCGGCCGGGCCCGGGGGTGTGCCGGGTCGCGCGTCAGGAGGTGCTGCCCGGGAGGCGGAACTGGCGCGCCGTCAGGCCGAACCAGCGGTCGGTCAGCCCCTCGTCCCGCATGCCCAGCCGCCGGGCCACGGCCTGCGACCGGTCGTTGTCGGGGTCCGTGAGGGCGAGCACCCCGGCCGGCGCGTCCCGCAGCAGCCGCCGCGCGGCCTCGGTGACGAGGCCGCGCCCCTGGTGGTCGGGGTGCAGATGCCAGCCGATCTCGACCTCGTCGGTCAGCCCGTCCTGGTCGTGCAGCGGCAGCAGCAGCACGGTGCCGACCGGCACCGCACTCCCGGCGGGCACGATGGCCCACAGCCCGTAGGGCGCCGCAAGGTCCCGCTCCCGCGCGTGCCACCGCGCCAGCCGCTCCCGCGCCTCGTCCACGTCCGCGAGCGCCCGCCGCGGCTGCGGACCGAGCCACCGCATGACCTCCCACCGGGAGTAGATGTCGAAGAACGCCTCGAGGTCGTCCTCCACCCAGTGCCGCAACTCCACCACACCCACCTCTTTCCCACGCCTTCCCCGCGCCGCTTTCCCGCGCCTCTTCCCGGGCCCTGGCAGGCCCACCGGGTCGCGGGCGACGTCGACCGCCCGGCCGCGGGACGGACCGGCTCACCAGGGTGCGACAGCCCACCCGCCGGTGTCTACGCCAGCCACCCCACGCCCTGCCCTCGCTCCGCCGACGCCAGCCACTCCACGTC
>NZ_JAHYSG010000149.1 GCF_022095675.1 Dactylosporangium sp. AC04546
GCCTAGCCCCCGTTCAGGCCCCGCCAAAGACCCGTCGCGCGGATCGGCCGCGCTGGACCGTACGGACCGTCGTCACTCGCCCGGCCGGGCGACCGGCCGTGACCGTGGTGCGGGCGGTGGTGCTCGCGGTGGTGCTGCCGGTGCTGGCCCGGCACCGGCAGCACCGTTTGGGCACGGCCGGGCCGGGTAACGCCGCGCGGGGGGTGCGCAATGACGACACAGGGCGGCGACGAGGACCGGGACGCGATAGCGGCGGACGACGCCCTGCGACTGTGGCTGGAGGAAGAGGACGCCGCCGACGACGCCGAGCGACTGTGGCTGGAGGAAGAGGGCGCCACCGGCGACGCCGAGCGGGAGCGGCCCGACAGCGAGGATGTCACCGACGACCCGGGCGCCGGCGAACCACCCGACTGACCGCCACGGCCGTGCGGGAGGATGGGCGGTGATGGCCGCTCCGATCCCGCCGGCCCCGCCGCCGTCGCGGGCCGGGCTCGCCGCGCTGCTGGCGGTGCGGCCCGTGCCGCGCCGGTGGCCGGTCGCGATCCGGGCGGCCGTGTGCATGGGGCTGCCCGCCCTCGCCGGATGGCTCGCCGGGGACATCGCCGCCGGGCTCACGGCCACGATCGGCGGGTTTACGGCGCTGTACGGCAGCGGGCGCCCGTACCGGTACCGGGCCGGGCTGCTCGCCGCCGTCGCCGTGGCCATCACCCTGGCCGTGCTCATGGGGCTGTGGACAGCCGGGGTGCCGTGGCTCGCGGTCGTCGCGCTCACGGCGCTCGCGGCCGGGGCGACCCTGCTGTGCAACGCGGTGCCGGTCGGCCAGCCGGGCGCGTACTTCGTCGTGCTCGCCGCCGCGACCGGCGTCGCCATGCACGCCGGGCATCCCGACCCGTGGCGGGTCGGGATGCTGGTGCTGGCCGGCGGGGCCGTCGCCTGGCTGGTCCACCTGGCCGGAGCGGTGGTCTCGCCGCGCGGGCCGGAGCGCTCGGCGGTCGCCGCGGCCGGCGCGGCCGTGGCGAGCCTCGCCGAGGCCGGGCCGGACGAGTTCGACGACGCCCGGCACCGGGCCGCCGCCGCGCTGCACGAGTCGTGGAACGTCCTGGTCGCCGAGCAGCCCGCCCGCGCCAGCGTGGCGCTCGACCGGCTGCGCACCGAGACCCGGGCGCTGCACCTGAGGTTCGCCGACATCCTCAACGGACCGCGCCGGCCCGAACGAGCCGCGCCGGAGACGGGCGCCGTCGAGCTGCCGTTCGGGCGGCCGGGTGCGGGGGCGCTGCTGCGCGAGGCGCTGCGGCCCGGTTCGCTGAGCGTGCTCACCGCGGCCCGGGCCGGGCTCGCCGCGCTGATCGCCGGGTCGGCGGCCGCCGGGCTCGGCCTGGAGCACGCGTACTGGGCCACGACCGCGGCGGTGCTCGTGCTGCACCAGGGGTTCGACTGGCCGCGCACCGCCCAGCGGAGCCTGGAGCGGCTCACCGGCACGTGGGCCGGGCTGCTGCTGGCCGGCGGCCTCCTCCTCGCCCGCCCCGCCGGGTTGTGGCTGGTGCTGGCGATCGTGGCGCTGCAGTACACCATCGAATGGTTCGTCCCGAGGAACTATGCCCTCGCCGTCGTCTTCATCACCCCGGTCGCGCTGCTCATCGGCTCCGGCGGCCGGCCGGTCGACGACGTCGGCGCGCTGCTGGTGGCCCGGGGCATCGACACCGTCATCGGCTGCGCGGTGGCCCTGGTCGTCTTCCTCGCGACGGCGCGGTTGGGCGCGTCCGCCCGGCTGCCGGAGGCGCTCGCCGGCACGCTCGACGCCGCCGTCGCGGTGCTCGGCCACCTCGCCACCGGCGCGGTGACGACCACGGCGGCCCGCACGGCGCGGCGGGACCTGCAACACCGCGCGCTCACGCTGCCGGACGTCTACACGATGGCCCCCGACGAGACCCTCTGGCCGGGGGTGGTGGCGGTCCAGCGTCTCGCGTACCGCATGCTGGCCACCTGCTGGGAACACGAGCGCACGGGCGGCCGCCCCGCCCTCACCGCGGCCGACGCCGGCCGGGTCGGCGACGCCCTGCGGGAGACCGCGGCCGCCGTCCGCGACGGCCGCCCGGCCACCGCCGCGCCGGACCTGCCGCCACTGTTCGCCGGGGACGTGCTCGCGGTGCAGCGCTCGCTCGGCGCGTAACCCCTTCTACCGGCCAGCCGGTACACGCGGGTACGGGACACCCCGAGCCGGTGACGGCCGATGACCCCGATGCCCGCGGGCCCGGCCCCGGACAGTCTTGGTGGCGGTCCGAGATCCCGAGCAGGAGAAGGTCACCTCCGTCGTGAAAGACTCGAACACCCCCTGGGCCCCGCTGCGCAGCAGCGCCTTCCGTGCGCTGTGGCTGGCCATGTCGGCCGCCGGCGCGGGCGCCGCGATGCAGCTCGTCGGCGCGCAATGGCTGATCTCCGGCGGCTCGACCGGCCGTGCGGACACCGGCCTGCTGGTCGCGCTGGTGCAGGCCGCGAGCATGCTGCCGGTACTGCTGCTCGGCCTGCCGGCCGGTGTGCTGGCCGACCTGGTCGACCGGCGGCGGCTGCTCATCGGCGTCCAGCTGGGCATCGCGGTCGTCGGCCTGGTGCTGGCCGGCCTGGCTCTCAACGGCCAGGTGGCCTCGACCACGGTCCTCGTGCTGCAGTGCGTCATCGGCGCCGGTGCGGCGATGACGATGCCGGCGTTCGGCTCGATCACCCCCGACCTGGTGCCGCGCCGCCACCTGCCGCACGCCTCGGCACTCGGCGCGATCAGCACGAACGTCGTGCGCGCGGTCGGCCCGGCCGTCGCCGGGCTGCTCATCGCGTGGGCCGGCGCCGCCGCGGTGTTCGCGCTGCACGCGGTGACGGTGCTGGTGTTCGTCGGCGTCCTGTTCGCCTGGCGCCCGTGCCCGGTCCGGGCCCGCAAGCGGGCCGCGGAGCGGCGCCCGGAGCGCTTCCACATCGCGCTGCGGTCCGGCTGCGGCTACGTGCGGCAGACCCCGGTCGTCCGGCGGATCCTGGGCCACGCGCTGCTGTTCCTGCTGCCCGGCTCGGCCCTGCTCGCCCTGCTGCCGCTGCTGGCCGGCCAGCGCCTCGGCCTCGGTGTCAACGGCTACGGCCTGCTGCTCGGCGCGCTCGGCGCGGGCGCGGTCGTGGGCGCCCTGATCCAGCCCCGCCTGCGCGCGGTCCGCATCCGCGACCGGATCGCCGGTTCAGCCGGCGTGTTCCTGCTGTCCCTCGTGGTCGTCGCCTCCAGCCGCGACGCCCGCCTGGTCGCCGCGGTCCTGATCGCCGCCGGCGCCGCCTGGGTGATCGCCCTGGCCTGCACCAACTCGGCCATCGAGAGCCACCTGCCGGCCTGGGTCCGCGCCCGCGGCCTGGCCGTGTACCAGGTGGTGCTGTTCGGCGCGCAGGGCCTGGGCGCGATCGCCTGGGGCTGCTGCGCCCAGCGCCTGGGCGCGCACGTCGCCCTGATGCTCGCCGCGGCGGGCCTGGGCGCCGCGGCCCTGATCGGCCGCGCGTGGCCGATGCACGAGCCGGCCCCGGCCACCGCGTGACCGTTCCGCGTGGTCAAATGTCCGCCGTGAGGACTCTCCCGTGGCGCGACGGCGCCCGCGAGCTGCGCCGGCTGGTCGCGGCCGCGGGCGGCGACCCGGACCACCTGGCGGACGTGGACCTCGCCTGGCACGCGTTCCGCGCGTTCCTCGCGGTCCCGCTGGATGGCCTGTACGACCGCTGGGAAGGCACCGACGTGGAGGCGGACACGCTGGTCGTCGAGTTCCCGGTCGCCGACTGGCCGGACGGCCCGCCCGGCCTGCTGCTCGCCCGCCGCTTCGCCGTCCCGGCGGTCGAATGGCACGACGGCGTGCCCGGCCGCTCGCCGGACGACGGGACGCTCGACCTCGCGGACACCGTCCAGGTCGAACTGGAGCTGACCTTCCCGCGCGGCACCACCGGCGACGCCGACGAGTTCTGGACGGCGGCCCGCAGCGGCGAGTTCGACTCGGCCGACCTGGCCGAGGCCGAGGAACTGGTGACCGGGCTGGCCCTGGGGCGGACGGTCCGCAGCCGGATCGCGCTGGAGAGCTGCAACTGAGGACCGCGGTTCACGCGGTGGCCGGCCAGGGCTCGGCATAGCCGCGGATCATGCTGAAGGCCCCGACGACGCGGTCCACGTCCTTCGGGACGAAGGTGATGCTGTCCGTCGTGTAGATGCCCTCCTCCGTGAACTCCATCTCCAGGGCCAGCGAGCCGTCCCAGATCGCGACGCCGAGCTTGAGCCGGACCGGCAGGACCTGACGGTCGACCCGGAACGTGCGGATGCCGAGGTCGTGTTGCTGGGTCACGGCGAGTGCGAGCTGCTCCGACCACTCGCGGTAGATGAACACCCGCTCGATCATCACCCCGCGGGAGGCCGCGGCGGCCTGGGCCCGCACGTACCGCTGACCGATGCCCGTGAACCACCAGTCGAGCTCCTGGCTGTCGACCGTGGTCGCGAGCAGGTGGTGCTGGACCTGTTCGGTGAGGCGCAACACCAGCCAGTCGTTCTCCGTGGGGACGCCGATCAGCCGGCCCCGCTGCAGGTCCCGCAGCGCCTCGCGGCAGTCCTCGAACGCCTTGCGGGACAGTTCCTGCGCGTACCGCTGTGGGATCGACGGGTGGATACCCTCCAGGGCGTTCAGCAGGTCGTCGAGGATGGCGGGCAACCACGCGTGCCGGTGCAGCCGCTCCGTGACCTCGCGGCGGCTCACCATCTGCCGGGCGGGCCGGGCGTTCTGCAGCATCGTCTCGACCTGCAGCGAGATGATCGCGCCGAGCAGGCCGGCGAAGGTGGCGAGGGCGGCGTTCAGGTCGGTCCGGGCGTAGAAGAAGACCCCCATCCCCACCGACACGACCATGCCGACCACCGCGGGCAGCCAGTCCGGAACCAACTTCTCCATGGAGGCCTCCAATCCACCAACTTGGATACCTCAGCGTAGGGCACCCGTCTACGCTCCGTGACGGCATTCGGTCGACGTCTGTCTGGCCCAGTCATTTGACGGAATCGACGCGCCGGCGGCCCGGCCTAGCGTTGCCGGCATGAGTATTCGCAACGTGGTCCTGGTGCACGGCGGTTTCGTCGACGGCTCCGGCTGGCAGGCGGTCTACGACCGGCTGCGCGCCGACGGCTTCAACGTCAGCGTCGTGCAGCACCCGACCCTGTCGCTGGCCGGCGACGCCACCGCCACCCGCCAGATCCTCGACCGCCAGGACGGCCCGACCGTGCTCGTCGGCCACTCCTACGGCGGCGCCGTCATCAGCGAGGCCGGCACCCACGAGAAGGTCGCCGCGCTGGTGTACATCGCCGCGTTCGCCCCCGACAAGGGCGAGTCCGTCAACACCCTCATCGCCGACCCGCCGCCCGGCGCGCCGGTCCCGCCGATCCTGCCCCCGGTCGACGGCTTCCTGTTCCTGGACCGCGACAAGTTCCACCACTCGTTCGCCGGCGACCTGCCCGCCGAGCGGGCCGCGTTCCTGGCCGACTCGCAGCTCCCGTGGGGCGTCGACGCCCTCGCGGGCGCGGTCAACGAGCCGGCCTGGCGCACCAGGCCGAGCTGGTACCTGGTCGCCACCGACGACCGCATGATCCCGCCGCCGGCCCAGCGGGCCATGTCCGAGCGGGCCGGCTCGACGGTCGTCGAGGTCGCGGGCAGCCACGCGGTCTACGAGTCCCAGCCGGGCGCGGTCGCCGACCTGATCAAGCAGGCCGCCGGCGCTAGGTGAGCTGCTGGCCGCCGTCGACGTCGTAGGTCGCGCCGGTCAGGGCCGTGTTCGTCATCAGGTGTACCGCCAGGGCGGCCACGTCGGACGGGCCCACCACGCGGCCGATCGGCAGGGTGGCGCGCAGGTGCTCGCGGCGGCGGTCGAGGTCCGGGCCGAGCAGGCGGGCCGACAGTTCCGTGTCGACGAACCCGGCCGCGATCAGGTTGACGCGGGTCGGGGCCAGCTCGATCGCCAGGTTCGCGACGAGGGCCGGCAGCGCCGCCGTCATCGGGCCCGACACCACCTGGCCCGGGCCCGGGCGGCGGCCGCCGGTACCGCCCATGAACAGCAGGCTGCGGGCCCGGCCGGTCACCGCCCGGGCCAGGTGCAGCGGCAGCCACAGGTGCTCGTCGACTAGGCGGCGCGCCAGGTCGAGGTCCAGGTCGGCGAGGCGCGCGTAGTAGTTGCCGCCGGCCGTGACCATCACGTGGTCGACCGGGTCGCGCCCGTCGAAGAAGTCGCGCAGCGCCACCGGGTCGGTGGCGTCGAACGCCGCCGTGGCCGCGGCGCCGACGTCGGTGGCCGCGCGGGTCAGGCGGTCCGGGTCGCGGCCCACCAGGACCAGGTCGGCGCCCTCGGCGCGGGCCTGGCGGGCCGTCTCCAGGCCGATGCCGGCGCTCCCGCCGAGCACGACGACAGTCTGACCGGCCAGCGGCAACGCCGGCGGGTGGCCCGGGGAGGCTGCCATACGGACCAGCGTGGCATCGCCCGGCCGGGAGGGCGGGCGATGCCACGGGTGATCACCGCGCGTGCCGCAGGGCCCAGTCGAGGGCGTGGTCGGCGACCTGCTCCCAGCCGGGTTCGGCGCAGGTCCAGTGCGACCGGCCGGGGAACTCGTGGTACTCCGTGATCGTGCCCTCAGCCTTGTAGTGGTGGGCGTTGGACTTGTTCACCGACGGCGGCATGATGTGGTCGGCGCCGCCGGCGATGAACAGCAGCGGGGCCCGCTGCTCGTTGCGGAAGTTCACCCAGGTCTCCTGGTGGCCCGGCTTGAAGTTCGCGATCAGGCCGTAGGCCCAGACCCAGCTGCCCGGGGCCGGGATCGCGTAACGCTCGTAGGCCGCGAGCGAGTCCTCCTCCGACAGCGTGTTGGTGAACGCGTAGTGGAACTGGGCCGGGGTGAAGCCGGCCGCCTGGTGCCGCTTCGCCGGGTTGTTGAGGATCGGGAACAGCGACTTGATCTGCGACGGCGGCGTGACCCGGATGCCCTCCGGCGGCGCCGAGTCGATGACCACGCCGGCCGCGCCGTGGCCGCGGTCGAGCAGCAGCTGGGTCAGCGTCCCGCCGAACGAGTGGCCCATGATGATCGGCTTCTCCGGCAGCGCGGTGATGATCTTCTCCAGGTGCGCGACCGTCTCCGGGACGGTGACGGTCGCGATCGGGGTCGGGTCGGCGCGCAGGGCCTCGACCTCGACCTCGAAGCCGGGGTAGGCCGGTGTGATCACCGTGTGCCCCTTGGCCTCGTAGTGCGTCACCCAGTGCTCCCAGCTGCGCGGGGTCACCCACAGCCCGTGGACCAGGACGATCGTGCTCATGCCTCGTACTCCTTCAGGAAGTCGAGCAGGTCGTTGCCGAGCTGCTGCTTGTGGGTGTCGGTGATGCCGTGCGGCGCTCCGGGGTACACGATGAGCCGGGAATCCTTGATGAGCGCCGAGGACGCCATCCCGCCGACCTCGAACGGCACCACCTGGTCGGCGTCGCCGTGGATCACGAGCGTCGGCACGTCGATCCGTTCCAGGTCGGGGCGGAAGTCGGTGGCCGAGAACGCGGCGATGCACTCGTAGGCGTTGCGGTGCCCGGAGGCCATCGACTGCAGCCAGAACGCGTCCTGGACGCCCTGCGATGCGGCGCCGCCGAAGAACGGGCCGGCCGCCAGGTCCTTGTAGGTCTGCGACCGGTCGGCGAGCGACCCGGCGCGGATCGCGTCGAAGACCTGGACCGGCACGCCGCCGGGGTTGTCGTCGGTGCGCAGCATGAACGGCGGCACCGCCGAGATCAGCGCGGCCTGTGCGACGCGGCCGGTGCCGTGGCGGCCGATGTACCGCGCCACCTCGCCGCCGCCGGTGGAGAACCCGACGAGGGTCGCCTCCCGCAGGTCGAGCGCGTCGAGCAGGGTGGCCAGGTCGTCGGCGTAGGTGTCCATCTCGTTGCCGTGCCAGGTCTGCGTCGACCGGCCGTGGCCGCGCCGGTCGTGGGCGATGACCCGGTAGCCGTTGGCGGCCAGGAACAGCGCCTGCGCCTCCCAGCTGTCGGAGTTCAGCGGCCAGCCGTGCGAGAGCACGACGGGACGGCCGGCACCCCAGTCCTTGTAGAAGATGGAGGCGCCGTCGGTGGTGGTGACGTACATGTCGAGCGGTCCTTTCAGCGGGCTGCGTGCCTGACGACGTCAGCGGTGGCGCGGGGCTGCGAGATCATCGCGACGTGCGACGCGCCGACCTCGGTGGTGCGGGCGCGGGCCCGCTGGGCCATGAACCGCTGGGCGGCGGCCGGGATGAGGTTGTCGTTGCGGGCCACCAGGTACCACGACGGGATGGTCTTCCAGGCCGGCACGCCGGAGGGCTCCAGCAGCGTGTGCACGTCGCCCGGGCGCTGGGTCGCGGCCATGACGTCGGTGGTGGCCCTGGGCAGGTCCCCGGCGAACACGTCGCGGAAGAAGGCCGGCTTCACGTAGCCGTCGGCGCTGTCGCCGTGCGGGCGGAAGTCCAGCGCGTCCTCGCCGAGCTTGCTGCCGGGGTACCGCAGCTGCAGCCCCTGCAGCGTCTCCCCCGCGTCGGGGGCGAACGCGGCGACGTACACGAGGGCCCGCACGTTCGGGTTGCCGGTGGCGGCGTTGGTGATGACCATGCCGCCGTAGGAGTGCGCGGCCAGCACGATCGGCCCGCTGATCGTGGCCAGGAAGCTGGCCAGGTAGGCCGAGTCGCCGGCGACGCTGCGCAGCGGGTTGGCCGGGGCGAACACGGTGTAGCCGTCGCACTGCAGGATGCGCACGACGTCGTTCCAGCCGGAGGCGTCGGCGAACGCGCCGTGCACCAGCACGATCGTCGGCTTGGCCGGCGCAGGCTTCGCGGCGGCGGCGGCAGTGCCGGGCGCGGCGAGGAGTGCGCCGGTGGCGACCGCCGCGGATCCGGCGATCAGCGTGCGGCGGGTGGTCGGCATTGGTCGGGTCCTTTCGTCGTGGCTTCGTGCCACCACGCTGCGGGACCCGGGACCTCCGCGGCATCCGTACTGTGACGGTCCTTCCGGCGTTACGTATCGCCGAGATGGCGGCGGGCCCAGTCGCTCGGCGCCACGCCGTAGGCGGCCCGGAACCGGCGGGCGAAGTGCCGCGGGTCGGTGAACCCCCACCGGCGGGCGACCGCCGCGACGAGCGTGCGGTGGCCGGCGAGGTCGCGCCGGGCCCCCTCCAGCCGGCGGCGCATGATGGCCTCCGCCGGCGACTCGGCCTCGCCCTCGAAGAGCTTGTAGAGGTACCGCCGGGATATCCCGTGCTGCGATGCCACCCGCTCCAGGGTGAGTGCGGGGTCGTGCAGGTTGGCGTCGATGTACGCCAACACCACCGTGCGCAGCGACTCCGCCCGCCCGGCCCTGGAGTGCGGGTTGTCCGGGACGATCGAGGCGACCAGCGCCCGGACCAGGTCGACCGTGCCGGCGCCGAGCATGCTCAGCGCCGGGCCGGGCGGCGTCCGCCGGGCGATGCCGGGCAGGTCCTGGAGGTGCTGCAGGGTCAGGCCGTACAGCGGGCTGGAGTGCAGCCCCGGCACGGCGGCCCGCACGAGGTCCACCGGCAGGCCGAGGTCGGTGTAGTCGGCCAGGAACCCGACGGCCGCGTTCGGCCCGGTCCACCGTGCCTCGTACACCGACGTCAGGTCCAGCAGCTGCAGGTCGTTCTCCTGCAGGACCTCGCGGTCGACGTGCGCGGACTGGCAGGTGCCGCGCAGGTTGACCGCGAGGGAGATGCGCTCGGGGGCGGCGACCCGCAGCTGCCGGGTGGTGCGTTTCATGTACAGCGCGGCGCTGGTCATGGTGTTGAGCAGGTTGACGCCGGCGCTGAACTGCCAGCCCTCGATGACCGACTGGGCGCCCTGGCCGATGACGACGGTGGTCGGGACGGACTGGGCGGACACGAGCGCGTCGAGGATGGCGTCGGCCGAGTCGGCGGCCGAGAGGCTGCGCGTGTCCACCAGCACGGTCATGCCGTCCTCCAACGTCAGTGGGGCGAGCGTAACGGCAGCCAGTGCAGGCGGTCGCCGAGCCCGCCGGGCGCCCCGGCGAACGCCCGCTCGACGGTCTCCCGGCCCTGGCTGAAGTGCTCCCAGCCCTCGTAGTGCACCGGGACGATGGTGCGGGGCTGCACGAGCGTGCACAGCTCGACCGCCTGGTCGGCGGTGAGGCTGTAGTGGACGGGGCCGGTGAGCGGGAACCGCACCGCGCCGAGGTGCAGCAGGACGGTGTCGACCGTCATCCGCCGCGGTACCGCGTGAAGACCGGAGAACAGCACGGTGTCGCCGGTCATCCACAGCACGCCGTGCTCCTGGCCGTCCCAGGCGAGCGCGAACCCGACGACGGGCCCCACGATCGGGCGGCTCAGCGGCGGGCCGTGCCGGCAGGGGGTGGCGGTGACCCGGATCCGCGGGCGGCCGGGCGCCTCCAGCACCGTCTCCTCCCACGGCCGCAGGCCCCGGGCACCGTCGATGCGGCGGGCGCCCGCCTGGGTCGTGACGACCACCGGCACGTCGGCGAGCAGGGCCCGGCCGCGGTCGTCGAGGTTGTCGGCGTGGTGCTCGTGGCTGAGCAGCACGGCGTCGACCAGGCCGAGCTCGGCGGGGTCGAGGGCCGGGCCGGTGCGCTTGCGGGAGCCGGTGCCCCAGCCGAACGAGTACCGCCGGCCGGGCGGGTCGAACGTCGGGTCGGTGAGCAGGCGCCACTCCCCGACCTCGATGAGCACGGTCGGGCCTCCGATGTGCGTCATGCGGACGTCTTTCAACGACGTGGTCCTCACCGTGCGGTCGCGCGCCGGTGCGCGCTGGGGTGCGACCCACGATGCACGGCCCCCGGTGGTCGGTCATCCGTAGGTTGACTGCACCCATCATGCGGTACCGTGCGTCCGGGCCCTACCCTGTGGCGATGGCGCTGCTGCTCGACACGTCCACGCTGCCCGAGCAGGACCGCGCGGACGCGGTCCGGACGGCGCTGAGCTCCCAGCTGCAGCCGGTCGCCGTGTCGGTGGCCGAGCCGGCCCGGGCCCGCATCAGCCACTGGCAGCTCGGCCCGGGCGTGCAGCTGATTCACAACGTGGCCGGCCCGCACCGGCTGACCTGCACCTCCCGGCACCTGCACTCCGGGACGCCGGAGCGGCTCTCGCTGGGGCTGCCGGTGAGCGGCGCCGTGCGGATGCGCCACCGGGACATGCCGTTCGGCGACCGCGTCGGCGAGCTCCAGCTGACCGACCTGACCTCGCCGTACGACTTCCACGTCGAGGACGTGTCGGTCGTCGAGGCGGTCTTCGTCGACTACGACCGGCTGGGCCTGCCGGTCGAGGCGGTCCGCGGCGCGGTGCCGCGGCTGGCGGCCAGCCCGATGTACGAGCTGCTGCGCCGGCACCTGCTGCAGCTGCCCGGCGCCCTCGAGAAGCTCCAGCCGGGCACGGCGACGGCGCTGCTGGGCGCCTCGACGGTCGAGCTGGTCCGGGCGCTCATCGCCTCGGTGTCCGCACCCGACGGTCCGTGGCTGCGCGACGTCTCCGCGGGCACGCTGTTCACCCGCCTGACCGCGTACATCGCCCGGCACCAGCGCGAACCCGACCTCGGCGCGACCCGCCTGGCCGCCGAGCACGGTGTGTCGGTCCGGGCCGTGTACGCCGCCTTCGCCGAGCGCGGCGAGCAACTGTCGGAGTGGGTCATCAGCGGCCGGCTGCGCGGCGCGCACCGCGAGCTGGCCGAGTCACCGGCCGCGACGGTCGCCTCGATCGCCCAGTCGTGGGGCTTCGCCAACGCCCGTCACTTCGCCCGCCGCTTCCGCGCCGAGTACGGCATCAGCCCCACCGAGTGGCAGCGCGGCCGCTGAGGACCGCGGGTAGCTCAGCCGGCGCAGGAGATGCTCGGCCGGGCCGGGCGAGCGTCAGGATGACCGCGAACCGCACCACCCGGTCCGCGACCGAGCCGCCGACCGGGTGCCCGTCCGGCCCGAACGCCGAGGCGAACAGGTGGAACCCGGTGTTGGACACCACGATCAGCAGCAGCATGACGCCACGGGCGAGGTCGGGAGCGAGCGCCCGCTCCGCCCCGCGGACGGGCCCCCGGGCTACGGTCTCCGGCACACCTCCGACGCTATGGGCGCCGCCGGGTCACGTCGTCGGCCGAAGGATGACACCGCCTATCGCCGTCCGGCGACGCTCGCCAGGCCGATGTGCTCGGCCACGCGGGCGCCGAGGTCCCGGTCGACCCTGGCCCAGTAGTCCTTGACGGCCCGCTCCTGGATGAAGCGCTCCACGCCGGAGCCGAGGTGCGCGGCGATGTTGCCGGCCAGGTGCTCGCGGTCGGCCGGGCCGAGCACGTCGCGGTACAGCATCCCCGGCTGGACGAAGTCGTCGTCCTCGCGGTGCGCCTCGTACGCGGTGCGCAGGATCTCGCCGCTCTCGACCATCCAGCTCGGGTCCCGGTACCGCTGCGGGTCGCCGGCCGGGCCGCCGTAGGTGTTCGGGGCGTACACCGGCTGGTTGCCGCTGTGGTGGTACCGCATCGGGCCGTCCTTGTTGTAGTTGTGCACCTCGTTGAGCGGCCGGTTCACGGGCAGTTGGGCGTAGTTCGGGCCGGTGCGGTACCGGTTGGAGTCGCCGTAGGCGAACATCCGCCCGAGCACCATCCGGTCCGGGCTGGGCCCGATGCCGGGGACCATGTTCGCCACGTCGAACGCGGCCTGCACGATCTGGGCGAAGAAGTTCTCCGGGTTGCGGTTGAGCACCATCCGCCCGACCGGGATTGTCGGGTAGTCCTTGTGCGGCCAGACCTTGGTGATGTCGAACGGGTTGAAGCGGTACCCCGCCGCCTCCTCGACCGGCATGATCTGCATCTCCACGCGCCACGCCGGATGGTCCTGGCGCAGGATCGCCTCGAACAGGTCGCGGCGGTGGAAGTCGAGGTCCTCGGCCTTCATCGCCTTCGCCTCGGCGTCGGTCATGGTCTGGATGCCCTGCTCGGTCTTGAAGTGGTACTTCACCCAGAACCGCTCACCCGCCGCGTTCTGCCACATGTAGGTGTCGCTGCTGTAGCCGTTCATGTGGCGCCAGGTCCGCGGTGTGCCGCGGTCGGTCATCAGGATCGTCACCTGGTGCGCCGACTCGGGTGAGAGCGTCCAGAAGTCCCACTGGGCGTTGTTGCTGCGCAGGCCGCTGTCGGGCATCCGCTCCTGGGAGTGGATGAAGTCGGGGAACTTCATCGGGTCGCGCACGAAGAAGACCGGCGTGTTGTTGCCGACCATGTCGTAGTTGCCCTCTTCGGTGTAGAACTTCACCGCGAAGCCCCGCACGTCACGGTCGGTGTCGGCGTAGCCCTCCTCGCCGGCCACGGTCGACAGCCGCGCCAGCACCGGCGTGCGCTTGCCGACCCGGCTCAGGAAGGCGGCCTTGGTCCACTGGGTGACGTCCTCGGTCACCTCGAAGTAGCCGAACGCCCCGCCACCCTTGACGTGGTAGACCCGGTCGGGCACCCGCTCCCGGACGAAGTGTGCCAGCTTCTCCAGCAGGTAGGTGTCCTGCAGCAGGTTCGGCCCGCCGGCCCCGGCGGTGAGCGAGTGCTCGTCGCTGGCAACGGGCGTCCCGGCGTTCGTCGTCGTGGTCGGTCTCATGGCGGTTTCCCTACCCGGCCCGCCCCGGTTATGCCTCGCCCCACACTGCGGCGCTGCTCGGCTCGGAGGGCGAGATGGTGGTGATCGCCGCGACCGCTGAGGTCGCCGGTGCCACTTGCCGCGCGTCGCGGCTACGCCAGCTCGAGCGCGATGGTGTCGGCATGGTCGCGGATGATGTCCACGAGCTCGTCGAACAGGGTCGGGCCGGTGCTCAGGCGGGCGCGCTCGATCCGGGCCCGGATCGCCGGGTGGTTGGACGGATGGGCCGTGCGCAGCAGGCCCTCCAGGCGGGCGATCGTCGCCTCGTAGCCGAGCGCGGCGCGCGAGCGGTCGGCGTGCCGCCACCGCAGTACGAATCCATTGTCGGGTGTCCCGAACCCACCCGACAGGATGTCGTTGAAGGCGTCCAGGTTGCCGCGCCACGTGTGGCCGGCGAGCAGCTTCGAGAACTCGCGCGCGAAGCCGTCGAAGTCCGAGAAGTCAGCGCCGTCGATGACGAGCACAGGGAGCCCCACGATCCGAGTATGCCCCTCAGGCGAACCGGTGCAAATCGTAGGATGCACCGGTGCAGCGCATCGAGGTCTCCGCCGGCGGCATCACCGTGACGCTGGTGACCGAGCCGCTGGTGTCCATGTACGGCACGGTGATGCGGCCCGGCGCGACCAGCGTGTCCGAGCTGCCGTGGGACGAGGTCGCCGGCGTCGCACTCTGCGCTTTCGAGCTGCCGCCCGACGGCGAACGCCGGGTCACGCTCACCGTCGACCTGACCTTCGGCGAGTTCTTCGAGGTGCACGAGGAGGCCGAGGGCTTCACCGACGCCGTGCGCGAGCTGTGCCGCCGCTCCGGGCTCCCGGTACCGGACCTGACGACGACCGCCGAAGCGGTGATCTTCACGCCGCCGGGGTCGTGACGCAGGCCCACGAGTCCTGCGCGGACGGTGCGTACGCCGACACGCCCGCGGCGTTGTAGGCGCGCACCTTGAAGCACATGTACGTGCCCGGCGCCAGGCCGTCCCAGGTGTACGAGGTCGCGTTGGCACCGGTGTTCCTCGATGCCGAGCCGTTGATGACGGTGAACCCGGTCTCGTCGCCCGAGTTGTCCGTCCACTGCAGGCGGACGGCGGTGGCGTTGACCGGCGTCGCCGACAGGTTCGACGGCGCCGCCGGGCCCGTGCCGGCCAGGCTGACGGCGCAGACCCAGTCGCCCTGCGCGGCGGGGAAGTACGCCGATGCCCCGGCGGCGTTGAACGCGCGCACCTTGAAGCACATGCGCGTGTCCGGGGCCAGGCCGTCCCAGTTCAGCGACGTCGTGTTGGCACCGACGTTCTTCGACGTCGCGCCGTTGATGACGGTAAATCCAGTCTCATCGGTGGACGTGTCCGTCCACTGCAGGCGGATGGTCGTGGCGCTCACCGGCGTCGCCTTCAGTCCGGCCGGTACCGCGGGCAGCCCGGCCCCGGCGGTGCGCGTCGGCGACGGCGGACCGGCCACCCCCGCCGGGCTGCCGGCGCCGGGCGACACGGACGGGCTCGACCCGGACACCGCCGACAGCCCGCCCATCCCGTCGCCCGCGCCGGCCGAGTCCGAAGCGCCGGGGTTCGCGGCGGCGGCATCGGTGCCCTTCGCGTCGTCGCCTCCGCCGAGCACGACCACGGTGGCCGTGGCGACCGCGACGGCGAGCACGGCACCCCCGGCGACGAGCAGCCGCCGGGTCGCCGCGCCCGAGCGCCCCGGCACGGCGTCCGGCCGCGTGGGCTCCGCGGCCAGCGCATGCCGCGCCGCGTCGGCGAACGCGGCCCCGGACGGCCAGCGCTCGGCGGGGTCCTTCGCCAGGGCGCGCGCGACGACCGCCTGGACGCCGGCCGGCACGTCGTCGGGCAGCGGCGGCGGCGCGTCGTTGGCGTGCCGCAGCGCGATCTGCAGCAGGCTCTCGCCCTCGAACGGCAGCCGCCCGGCCAGGCACTGGTACGCGACGACGCCGAGCGAGTAGATGTCGGACCGGGCGCTCGCCGGCTGGCCGCCGGCCCGCTCGGGCGCGATGTACGACGCGGTGCCGAGCAGCAGCCCGGTCGACGTCCGGTGGCTGGCCGCGGCCGACCGCGCGATGCCGAAGTCGGTGAGCACGGTGCTGCCGTCGGGCCGCAGGAGCAGGTTGGCGGGCTTGACGTCGCGGTGCGTCACGCCCTTCTCGTGGGCCGCGTGCAGCGCCTCGGCGGCCTCGGCGACCATCCGCATCGTCACGTCGGCGCCGAGCCGCCCGTGGTCGAGGGTCCGTGCGAGCGACTGGCCGTCGATATACTTCATGACAAGATAGACGCCGGCGTCCGGATCGTCCCCGAAGTCGTAGACGTCGACCACACCCGGATGACTGATCGTGGCCATCGTGCGCGCCTCAGCCCAGAACCGCTCGATGAACTCCGGCTCGCCGGACGCGGCCCGCAGCAGCTTGACCGCGACGGTGCGCCCGAGCACCCGGTCGGTCCCCTGCCAGACGTCCCCCATGCCGCCACTGGCGATGTGCCGCGAGATCTCGTACCGCCCGGCCAGCACTGTTCCCGCGCCGATCACCGCGACCCCTTCCGCAGCCCAGACCTGGACGGTTGTTCCTCACCCGATGGAGCCCTGAGCCGCAAGACCATGATCGCGAGCCGCCGGTGCGGCCCGCTCGCACTGTAGCGGTCCCGGGGCTCCGTGGTTGACAGCGTGCATGGATAGCGGTTATCCATAGGCGATCAACTCGAAGGGTGGCCGTGGGTGCAGGACGTCGTGCTGGCCATGCTGGCCAAGGAGCCGGCGCACGGGTATGAGCTGCGCAGCCGGCTGCGCGACGCGCTCGGGCCGCTCGGGGACGGAATGAACGCCGGGCAGATCTACGTCACGCTCGCCCGGCTGGCCAAGGCCGGACTGGTCACCTCGCAGCACGACGACGGGCTGCCCGACCGGCCCGACCGGCGGGTGTACGCGCTCACCCCCGCCGGGCAGGAGCGCGTCACCGCCTGGCTGGCCGAGGTCAGCTGGCCCAAGCCCGACCTCGCCGAGTTCCACCTCAAGCTGGTCGCCGCCGCGCGGGCCCGGCTGGCCGACCCGGTCGCGCTGGTGGACGCGCAGCGGCGCGAGATCATGCGCCGGCTCCGCGACAGCCAGCGGGCCGCGATGAGCGAGGCCGACCCGGTCGCGGGGCTGCTCCTCGAAGGGGTCGTACTGCGGCTGCGCGCGGATCTGGAATGGCTCGACGCGTGCGAGCGAACCTGGACAGGACGGAAATGACGGGAATGCTGGCACTGCAGACACGCGGGTTGTCCAGGTTGTACGGCGAGGGCGACACGCTGGTGCGGGCCGTCGACGAGGTCGACCTGGACGTGCCCGCGGGGCAGGCGGTGGCGATCATGGGGCCCAGCGGGTGCGGCAAGTCCACCCTGCTGCACCTGCTCGGCGGGTTGCAGCGCCCGACCGGCGGCCGGATCCTGCTCGCCGGGCAGCGGGTCGACGCGCTGAGCGAGCGGCGGCTGGCCCGGCTGCGGCGCGACAGCGTCGGGTTCGTCTTCCAGGCGTTCCACCTCATGGACGAGCTGACCGCGGTCGAGAACGTCGAGCTGGCCGCGCTGCTGGCCGGGCAGGCGCCCCGCCGTGCGCGCCGGCGGGCGCTGCACCTGCTCGACCGGGTCGGGCTCGCCGACCGGGCCGCCCACCTGCCGTCGGAGCTGTCCGGCGGCCAGCGGCAGCGGGTCGCGATCGCCCGGGCGCTGAGCAACGAGCCGGCCGTCGTGCTCGCCGACGAGCCGACCGGCAACCTCGACAGCGCGGCCACGCTCGACGTGCTGCGGCTGTTCGAGGAGCTGCGCGCCGCCGGGCAGACGCTCGTCGTGGTCACCCACGACGCCCGCATCGCCGCCGTCGCCGACCGGATCATCTCCATGCGTGACGGCGCGTTCACCGACGACCACCACGTGGCGGTGCCGGCATGACCGGGCGGGTGCTGCTCATCGGCCGGCTGCTCGCGCGGGACCTTCGCCGGCGGCCGATCGACGCGGTACTGCTGCTGATCGCCATCACCGCGGCGACGGCGACGCTCACCCTCGGGCTCGCCCTCAAGACGATGATCGCCGACCCGTACCGGCAGACGCGCGCCGCCACCGCCGGGCCGGACGTGGTGGCGGAGCCGGGCGTCACCGGCGCCGAGGCCCTGGAAGCGCTCGCGCCGGTGCCGGCCGCGCCGGGCGTCATCGCGTACAGCGGTCCGTTCCCGATCGCGTACACCGACCTGACCGCCGGCGGCACCAAGGTCCGGGTCGTGGCCGAGGGCCGCGACGGCGCGCCGGCCGCGGTCGACCAGCCGGCGGTGACCGACGGCACCTGGGTGCGGCCGGGCGGCGTGGTCGTCGAGCGGACCTTCGCCACCACGTTCGGCATGCGCGTCGGCGACACGGTCACCGTCAACACCACACGCCTGCGGGTGACCGGCATCGCCGTCAGCGCGGCCCGCGGGGTGTTCCCCGCCGTCGCCTGGCACGTCCCCGACGGCTTCCTCGTCGAGTACGGCGGCCTGGTCTGGGTCGACCGCGGCGACATCCCCGCGGTCGCCGGCACGATGCCGCTGTCGTACGCGCTGAAGCTGAAGGTCGAGGACCAGCAGGCCTTCATCCAGTCCGAGCTGTACACCGAGAGCTTCCGCGGCGGGCAGGTGCGCACCTGGCAGGACATCGGCGAGACCAACAACCGGCTGACCCGCATGGCACAGACCGCCATGTACGTCGGCAGCTCGCTGCTGGCCGCCCTCGCGGTGACCGGCGTCGCCGGGCTCGTCGCAGGCCGGGTCATCGCGCGGCGCCGGCGGGTCGGCGTGCTCAAGGCGGTTGGCGCGGGCCCGGCCATGATCGCCGCCGTGCAGCTCGCCGAGTACCTCGTCCTCGGGCTCGTGGCCGCCGGTGCCGGCCTCGCGATCGGCTGGCTCGGCGCCCCGCTGCTGTTCCACCCGAGCGTCGGGTTCATCGCCGGGCTGGCGCCGTGGCCGCCGGTGCCGGTGGCGGCCGCCGCGATCGGCCTCGCCCTCGCGATCGCGGCCGCGGCGACCGTCGCCCCGCTCGTCCGGGCCGCCGCACCGCCACAGCGCCGCGGCGGGCGGGTCCGGTTGTCCCGGCGGCTGCCCACCGCCCTGCTCATCGGGGTCCGGCTCAACGCCCGCCGCCCCCGCCGCGCCCGGCTCGGCACGCTGAACGCCCTCGTGACCACGACCACGCTCGCCGCCGCCGTCGCGAACCTGGCCCAGACCAGGCGCCCGCTGGACCTCGGCGGATCCACCCTCGCCAACGCCCGCGACGAGCGAACGGTCCACGCGATCCTGCTCGTCTTCGCCGCCACGTGCCTCCTCGCGCTGCTCAACACACTCGTCAGCACGTGGACCGCCGTGCTCGACACCCGGCTGCCGCTCGCCGTCGCCCGCACCCTCGGCGCGACCCCCGGCCAGGCCGCCGCGGGCCTGGTCCTGGCGCAGCTGCTGCCCGCGGTCCCAGGCGCCGCCGCCGGTGCGTTCCTCGGCGGCCAGCTGTACCTGTTCTTCGCCCCCGGCAACGCCACCCCCGCCCCGCTCAGCTGGCTGCTCGCGACCGGAGCCGCCGTCCTGGTCGCCGTCGCCGCCCTCACCGCCGGCCCGGCGCTGGTCGCGGCGCGCCATCCCGTCACCACCACCCTGCGGGCCGTGCCGGCGTGAAAGGCTGAGCCTCATGAGGTACCTCATGTTGATCTATGGCAACGAGGCGCGGTGGAACAGCCTCACGCCCGAGCAGCTCGCCGCGCTCATCGACGAGGTCGACGCCTTCAACTCGGCGCTCGACGAGTCCGGCGAGCTGCTCGGCGCCGACGGTCTCATCCCGCGGGCGCGCGCGGTGCGGATGGGCCAGGACGGGCCGGTCGTCACCGACGGGCCGTACCTTGAGGTCAAGGAGTTCGTGGGCTCCTACCTCGTCGTCGACGTCGACGACGACGCGCGGGCCGTCGAGATCGCCCGGTCGTATCCGGGACTGCGCTACGGCGGCAACGTCGAACTGTGGCCGCTGATCGCCCGGCGGTGACCGTCGAGGAGCACCTGCGCACCCTCGCCGCCCCGGCGCTCGGGGCGCTCACCCGCCGGTACGGCGACTTCGCGCGGTGTGAGGACGCGGTCCAGGAGGCGCTGCTCGCGGCCGCCGGGAGCTGGCCCCGCACCGGCGTCCCCGACCACCCCCTCGGCTGGCTCATCACCGCCGCGACCCGCCGCTACGTCGACCAGCTGCGCGCCGACACCGCCCGCGAACGCCGCGAGCGGGCCGCCCACGATGCTCTCCCGCGCGACGCGCTCGTCGCACCGCCGCCCGACGCCGAGCCGGCCCGCGACGACGTCCTCGACCTGCTGTTCCTGTGCTGCCACCCGGCCCTCGCCCCGTCGGCGCAGATCGCGCTCACCCTGCGGGCGGTCGGCGGCCTCACCACGACCGAGATCGCCGCCGCGTTCCTCGTCCCGGACAAGACGATGGGCCAGCGGATCTCCCGCGCCAAGCAGCGGCTGCGGGAGGCCGGCGTGCGGTTCGACCGGCCGGCCCCGCTGTCTGTGGTGCTGCACGTGTTGTACCTCATCTTCAACGAGGGCTACACCCAGATGCACCGCACCGACCTCACCCGTGAGGCGGTCCGGCTGGCGCGGGAGCTGCACGAACGGCGGCCCGACTCCGCGGAGGCGGCCGGCCTGCTCGCGCTGATGCTGCTCACCGAGGCCCGCCGCGCCACCCGGACCGGCCCGGACGGCGTCCTGGTCCCGCTGGACGAGCAGGACCGGTCGCTGTGGGACCGGGCCGCGATCGCCGAAGGCACGGCGCTGCTGACCGGCGCACTCGCGACCGGGCGCCCCGGCCCGTACCAGGTCCAGGCCGCCATCGCCGCCCTCCACGACGAGGCCCCCTCCGTCGAGGCGACCGACTGGCCGCAGATTCTCCTGCTGTACCGCACCCTCGACCGCCTGGCCCCGAACCCCGTCGCGACGCTGAACCGGGCGGTCGCCCTGGGGATGGTGAACGGCCCGCAGGCCGGCCTGGACCTCCTGGCCGAGCTGGAGTCCGGCGAGCTGGCCGGCTACCCGCGGCTGCCGGCCGTCCGCGCCCACCTGCTGGAGCGCTCCGGCGACCGGGCCGGCGCGGCCGCCGCGTACCAGGAGGCGGCCCGCCTCGCCGCCAGCCGCCCCGAGCAACGGTTCCTGCTGCGGCGGGCCGCGCACTGTAGAAACACGGAAGCCGGCTCCGATACCTCGGATGAACGGCCCCGGTAGCCGGGGCCACCGAACCATCGGAGCGAGCACGATGACCAAGGTGACGGCCCAGATGTCGGTCTCACTGGACGGGTACTACGCCGGCCCGCGGTACCAGGGCGGCGGCAGCGGATGGATGGACTCGGCGGAGGCGGCGGGCTTCTTCCGGGTCACCCAATGGGTGCTCGACGCAATGGCCTGGCGCGAACGGCAGGGCCTCGCCGGCGGCGAGCAGAACGTCAGCTCCGAGATCATCGCGGAGTCGTTCGAGGCGGCCGGCGCGTACGTCATGGGCCGCCGGATGGCCGACGGCGGCGAGGAGCCGTGGGGCGAGGAGCCCCCGTTCCACGCCCCGGTCTTCGTGGTGACGAACCGCCCCCGCGAGACGCTCGTCCGCAAGGGCGGCACGACGTTCACGTACGTGACCGACGGCCTGGCGGCCGCCGTCGAGCAGGCCCGCGCGGCGGCGGACGGCCGGAACGTGGCGGTGGCGGGCGGCGGGACCCTGCTGCGCCAGGTCCTGTGGTCGGGCCTGCTGGACGAGCTGGACCTGCACATCGCCCCGGTCGTCCTGGGCACCGGCATGCGCCTGCTCGACGGCCAGCTGCCGGCCCCGATCGAGCTCACCCCGGCCCGCGTGGTGCCGACGCCACAGGTCACCCACCTCCGCTACACGGTCAACGACCGATGAGCCCGACGATCGCCTCGCAACCGGGAAACTGCGCGTAGCTACCATCCCGCAGCCCGAGGGCCTCGGCCTCGGTCGCGGAGACCGCCCGAAGCACACCTCCGGCGGTCTCCGCGGCACCGAACTCGTCGTCAGTTCGGCACGGTGGCTGACAGGGCGGCCGGGTCGTCCAAGGCGTAGCGGGCGCTGCGCGGGGCGTCCGCGGCCCGGCGGTGCCAGGCCGCCAGCTGCTCCGGGGTGTCGATCCGGTCGAAGCGCAGCGTGCCGCTGCCCGGCTCCTCGATGAGGCCGAGGGCGCCGGGGCCGTCGCCGGGCGGGCCGAACAGCGTCACCGTCGCGCCCGGCAGCAGGGTCGCGCGCAGCGCCGCGAGGTCGGCGGACGGCGCCACCAGCAGCCAGCGGCGGCGGGTCGCGCCCCACGACTCGAGCAGCGGCAGCGGCTCGCCGGCGGCGGACGCGCGGGCCGCCACCTCGGCCCACCACGCGTCGTCGGCGACCGTGACCGGCCGGGCGGGGAACGGCGTGAGCGGCGCCGCGCGCAGCGACGGGCCGGTGTCCCGGCGTGGATCGGGCCTCGGCGGTACCCCTGAGGCAAGCAACACCTCGTGCACCCGGCGGCGCACGCCGAACAGCGCCGCCATCACCAGCGCCGTGAGCGCCAGCCGCGCCACGAGGATCGGGATCATCCAGTGCAGCCGGGTGGCGAACGCTCCGGGCTCGAACACGGTCGCGCGGGGCAGGGCGACGGCGGCAGCGACGGTGGCGGCGATGCCGATCCGCCACAGGACGATCGGCGTGGTGCGCAGGACCGGATTGGGGTCCGCCCCCAGGCGGCGCAGCAGCCGGCCGGCCAGCACGAACCAGGCGCCGACGGCGAAGAGGTGGCCGTAGCAGAGGACCGTCTCGACCGTCCCGGCGGTCTGCCCGGCGTCGAGCCGGTCGATCGGCGGTACCGGCAGCTGGGCGAGCACCCCGAGCACCGCGACCAGGTCGGCGACCGCGCTCACCGCGAACAGGGCCAGCACGGCGAGCAGCCCCCACAGGGCCCAGTCGAGGTGCGCGCCGGCACCGCCGGCGGCGAGGCGCAGCGGCGGCCGGGCCGCGGTGGCCGTCACACCCACCACCCGTGCAGCGCGACGACGAACCGGTCGGCGGCGGCGAGGTCGTCGGTGCGGACCGCCCAGCGGTCGCCGTACACGAGCGCCTCGGGCAGGCCGAACAGGCCCAGCGTGACGACGTTGAGCTGCGCGTCGCCGAGCCAGTCGTCACGGCGGGCGTTGTCGTCGAACGTCACGACGGTGACATCGCGGGCGCCGATCCGGCACGTCGCCAGCTCCCGCTCGCCGCCGGTGGCGTTGCCGGCGTGCACGTCGCGGCAGCCGACCTTGCCGGCCAGGTCGGCGGCGGACGGCGCCGGCGGGTCGCCACCGAGCGCCGCCCCGGCGAACCCGGCGGCCAGCAGGACGCCGACGACCAGCGCCTCGGTCCTCACAGAGATCACGCCGGGCACTGTAGTAACGACGGCTCCGGTGCCCGATCGCGGGTGCGTCGTGCCAGGGGATCGAGCGGGTCCAGCCCGCGCGACCTGACCTGGCGCCTGCTCGGCCGCTAGCCCGCCGACGGCGCCGGGCCACCCGTCCCGGCGTCGTCCGACGGCTGTGCGCGGGTCCAGAGGGTCAGGTCGCTGCTGGTGGCGACCGCCAGGGTGCGGCCCGACGGGGAGAAGCCCGCGGCGCGCAGCTCGGAGTAGCCGGCGTCGAAGATGTGCCACCACGTCTCGCCCAGGGTGCCGCGATAGGCGCCGGCGCCCGTCGACAGGATGACGCGGTCGTGGGGCCACTCCGGGCTGACCACGTCGATCATCCAGCCGCCCTCGGCCGTGGTGTGCAGGCCGCCGCCGAAGAGGCCGGCGATGCGGACCGGCTGCCCGGCGACCGGGCCGAGGCCCGGGCAGGTCAGGTCGGCATCGGCGGGGTAGGCCGAGTCGGCGTCCGGTTCGCGGTCCCGCGCGATCCTGGCTCCCGTCGTCGCGTCGAACAGGCCGTGGCCGTCGTGGGACACCACCATGACGACGTCCCGGCCGGCGGGGGCCTCGGCGAAGCCGATCCCGACCAGGCCGCCGATCGCGATGCCGCGGGCGGAAACCGGCCGCCACGGTGACGGCGGGGCCGTCACGGGTGCGGAGAGGAACCGTTCCCGCAGCTGCTGCTGGTACTCCGTCAGCACTGCCGAACTCCTCGCGGGCGTCGATGATGGCATCATGACCGTCGACGGCTACCTCAGCGGCCCTGGCGCATCGACCGCCGCCACGGCACTCGCGCTGGCGAAGGTCCGCGACGCGGCGACCGTGGTGCTCTGCGAGGGTATCAGCGACCAGATCGCCCTCGAGACCGCCGCCGCGGGCCGCGGCCGCGATCTCGGCGCGGAGCGGATCGTGGTCGTACCGATCGGCGGGGCACACGCGATCGGGGGGTTCCTGCCGCGCCTGGGCTCCGTGGTACGCCTGGCTGCGTTGTGTGACCTCCGCGAGGCGGAGCTGTTCCGGCGGGCGCTGCACGGGACCGGCCACCTCGGCCTGTACATCTGCGTCGAGGACCTGGAGGACGAGCTGCTCCGCGCCGCCGGCACCGCCGCGATGGAGGCGCTGGCCGAGTCGCAGGGCGACCTCGGCGCACTGCGGTCGCTGCGGCGCCAGCCGGCCTGGCGGGACCGGGACCCCGAGGCGCAGGTGCGCCGGTTCCTGGCGAGCGGCTCACGCCGCAAGCTGCGCTACGCACGGCTGCTCGTCGAGGCGGCAGTGCGCGAGAACACCCTGCCGCGCCCACTCGACGCACTGCTCACGGCCGTCTGATCATCGGGGTGGATGATCTCAACGTGCGTGACGGCCGGATCGTCTGCGCCTCGCCGACGGGCTCGGACGGTCGGCCTGCTGTCAGCGGCATCCTGAGCGGCGTCACGGCGAGTCCCGGCGAGCACCCGAGGCAACCCACACCAACATCACGAAGAGTTCTTGCCTTCGTGGACCGTGAACATGAAGAGTTGTGGTCGCCCTGGGTACAACAACGCTTCAGGATCATGGTCGACGGTGCCGTGGCGCAGCCCCGCAACCCGACCTCGCGACAACAACTCTTCGTGATCATGCCTTGCGGCTCGGCGTGCCGGTCTCCGTCGAGGTTCCCGCCGGCGATCGACATGCTCAAGCCTCCGGGTGCACCGTGCCCAGGCCGTGGAGGCTCTCCGCGAGCGAGCGAGCGGG
>NZ_JAHYSG010000150.1 GCF_022095675.1 Dactylosporangium sp. AC04546
CCTCGGCGATCACGAACGCCGCGCCCGGTAGGGCGTGAATCGTTGCCGCTGTGGCCTGCCAGGAGTAGGCCTCCGGGCGTTCGAAGAGCTTGGTCAGCAGCGCGCGGACGCCGTCGCGGCCCGTGGCCGACTCGCCCGATTCCGAGCCCACGTAGGTGATGTCGTCGTCCGGGACGAAGCAGGCCAGCACGGCCTCCACGTCCTGGGCCAGGAACGCGGCGCCCAGGCGGTCGACCATCTCCACCGGGTCGCTCATGCCGGAGCCGTCAAACCGCGCGGGGCGCGCATGCCCGGGAGGTAGAGGAAGGCAAGGGTGACCGCGGCGCCCAGGACGCCGGCGCCGATCAGGGTCTCGCGCACGCCGAGAGCCGCGGCCACCGGGGCGGCCAGCGCGTACGAGAGCGGTACCAATGCGATCGAAATGAACCAGTCGACCGAGCTCACCCGGCCCATCAGCTCCTCCGGGACCAGACGCTGTTTCGCCGTGGCCCAGGCGATCGTGCCCGCCGCCTCCAGGCCGTTCACGAGGGCGCACGCGATTGCCAGGTGCCACGAGGCCGTGGCCACGCCGTAGCCCGCCACCGCCAGCGTCGCGAGCGTCCACGTCAGGTAGATGAACACCATGTACTGCCGTGGGACGCCCCGCTGGCCGACGACCAGGGCCGCGGCGATGGCGCCGATGCCGCCGCTCGCCAGTACCAACCCTAGATCACCGGCGGTGCCGTGGAGCTCGTTCTTCACCACGAAGGGGAGGAGAACCTCGGTGGGGCCGATGAAGAGGAGGTACGCGAAGGTCGCCGCGACGAACGTGCCCCACAGCCAGACGTTGCGCCGGACGAAGCGCATCCCCTCCTTGAAGTCACCCCAGGCGGAGGACGAATCCGAAGCGAGCGAAGGCACGGAGCGCATCAGGAGCAGGCACAGCGCCGACACCGCGAACGTCGCCGCGTCGACGGCGAACGCCAGCCCGCTGCCTCCGACGGCGATCAGGATGCCCCCGAGCGACGGGCCGGCCATCTGCATCGCCGCCGGGCGAACGAACTGGTCGAGGGCGTTGGCCTGCACGAGTTCGTCGGGAGGGACGATCTGCGGTACCAGAGAGTCGAACGCCGGCCCGAAGAAGCCCGACGCCGCCCCGTAGACCGCGACGAGCCCCACGATGTGCCACAGTTGCAGCCCGCCGGTCAGGCTCAGCGCCGCCAGGACGGTGAGCACCGCGCCCCGCACGAGGTCCGTGCCGAGCATGATCTTCCGCCGGTCGAACCGGTCGCTGACCACGCCGCCGAAGAGCAGCGTCACGACCTGGGGCAGCGAAAGGGCGAACCCGACGACGGACATCGCCGCGGGCGCGCCCGACAGCGCGTAGACCTGCCAGGCCAGGGCGACGAGCAGGATGCCGTCGCCGATCAGCGAGGTGCTCATCCCCGTCCACAGCAGGCGGAAGTCCCGCCCCCGCAGCGGGATGAGCAGCCCCGGGAGCGCGCGCGGAGCGCGGTGCGCGCCCATCTACGCGGCGTCGCGCAGGCGCAGGCCGGACGCGAGCTCGGTGAGCACCGCGTTGAGCTGGTCGAGCTCGGCGTCGGTGTTGGCCGCCGTCACCTGCACGCGGAAGCCGACCTGGTCGCGGGGGACCAGCGGGTACGCGGCCAGGGTGACGTAGATGCCGCGGTCCCAGAGGAACTGCCCGACCTCCTGGATGTCCTCGCCGAGCGCCAGCGGCAGCTCGATGATCGGCGTGGTGCCCGTGTTCGGCGTGTAGAGGCCAAGTGCGCGCACGTGGTTGAGCACTTTCGTCGTTTTGCGGTACAGGTCTGCGCGAATGGTGTCGCCACGTTGTTCGTTCACGTCCAGTCCCGCCATCACCGTCGCGAGCGAGGCCGTCGGGGACGGGCCGGAGTAGAGGTACGGCGGAGCGGCCACCTTGAGGTGGTTCTTCAGCCAGGTCGGCAGGGCCAGGAACGCCATGAGCGACGAGTACGACTTGGAGAAGCCGCCGACGAGCACGATGTTGTCGTACGTCTCGCCGGTGTAGCGGACGATCGCGTTGCCGCGCGAGCCGTAGGGCGACGTTTCCGTGGCCGAACGCTCGCCGATCACGCCGAAGCCGTGGGCCTCGTCGACGTACAGCAGCGCGTCGTTCTCCCGGCAAACCCGGGCAAATCGGGCCAGGTCCGGGGCGAGGCCGGTCATGCTGTTGACGCCGTCCATCGCGACCAGGCGGGTGACCCCGGCCGGCGCGGCCTTGAGCAGCTCCTCCAGGTGCTCCGGGTCGTTGGCGCGGAACCGCTGGACGGTCGCGCCGAGGCCCTTGGCGTACATGCAACCGTCGTAGATCGTCTTGTGCGACTGCGAGTCCAGGAAGATCGTGCCCTTGCCGGCCAGGATCGGGATCACCGACATGTGGATGTGGGTGATCGTCGGCAGCAGCAGCGTGTCCGGCGCGCCGAGCAGCGCGGTCAGGCGCTCCTCGATCTGGAGGTACGGCTTCGGGTTGCCGAGCAGCCGCGACCAGCTCGGGTGGGTGCCCCAGGTGCGGATGTACGGGTCGACCGCGTCCATGATCTGCGGGTCGAGGTCGAAGCCGAGGTAGTTGCACGAGGCGAAGTCGGACAGCCAGTGACCGCCCACCCGGATGCGGCGGCCGTCGATCTCCTCGATCGTGGCGTCGTACATCGGGCTGGTCGTGCGCAGCCGCTCAAGGTCGTCCCAGCGCCCGTCGCGGCGGACGTAGGCCGCCTTCGTGCTGTGCAGGGGGTGGACGGTCATGCGGGGTTCCCTTTCCTAGGCCATGGCGGCGAACGGTGCCGCCTTGGGAATGAGCGCGAACGCATCGGGTTCGGACAGCGGGCGGGCGAACAGGTAGCCCTGCCCGTACGGGCAGCCGACCTGCCGCAGCGCCTCCCGCTGCCCCGGCTCCTCGACGCCCTCGGCGACGACGGAGAGGTTGAACGTCTGGGCGAGCTGCACGATCGCGTTCACGACCGCGCGCTGCTGCGACGACGAGAGCATGTCGTCGATGAACGACTTGTCGATCTTCAGCACGTCGATCGGCATGTGCTGGAGGTAGGACAGCGACGAGTAGCCGGTGCCGAAGTCGTCGATGGCGAGCCGCACGCCCATGGCGCGCAGCGCGTCGAGGTCGGCCCGGACCTGGTCGTCGTTGCGCAGCAGGAGGCTCTCGGTGATCTCCAGCAGCAGCGTTCCCGGTTCTACGCCCGAGGCGCGCAGCATCTGCCGGACCTCCTCGACGAACCCCGGCGTGCGGAACTGCCGGGCCGAGACGTTGACGCTGATGTACCGCAGCGCCCCGGGCGCCGTCGCCCGCTGCCACCGGCCGGCGGTGCTCAGCGCCTGCTGGAGCACCATCCGCCCCATCGGCACGATCAGGCCGCTCTCCTCCGCGACCTCGATGAAGTGGCCCGGCGCGATCATGCCGCGGGTCGGGTGGTTCCACCGCACCAGCGCCTCGAAGCCCAGCGGCGCGCCGGTGTCGAGGTCGACGATCGGCTGGTACTGGAGCACGAACTGCTGCTCCTTGACCGCCTGGTCGAGCGCGGCGCGCAGCTCCAGCCGCTCCAGCACCGCCGTGTGCACGTCGGACTGGTACCGCCGCCACTGCCCCTTGCCGGCGCCCTTCGCGACGTACAGCGCGAGGTCGGCCTGCCGCATGAGCTCCTCGGCGGTGCTCGCGTCGACGGTGGTGGACAGCCCGATGCTGCTGATCCCGTTGACCGTCTCGCCGGACACCGTGAACTGCTCGCCGAGCGCGATCACGATCCGCTCGGCCGCGAGCTCCAGGTCGGCCATCGAGTCGGTCTCGATGAGCGCGGCGAACTCGTCGCCGCCGAGACGGGCCACCGTGTCGGTGTCGCGCAGCTCGCCGCTGATCCGCTCGCCGACCGCCTTGAGCAGCGCGTCGCCGACGGCGTGCCCGAGCGTGTCGTTGACGATCTTGAAGTCGTCGAGGTCGACGAAGAGCAAGCCGACCAGGCTGCCGTCGCGCTTGGCCCGGGCCACCGACTGCTCGACCCGGTCCTGGAAGAGCACGCGGTTGGCCAGCCCGGTGAGCGAGTCGTGGAACGCCTGCCGGATGAGCTGCTCCTCCAGCTGGCGGCGCTTGGTCACGTCGCGGACGGTGAGCACCAGCCCGCCGACGGTCGGATCGTCGCGCAGGTCCCGGCAGTCGATCTCGACGAGCAGCCCGGTGCCGTCGACCCGCTCCGCGCGGGCGTCCGCCGTGACGTGCGCCTGGCCGCCGCCGCGCACCTGGGCCAGCAGCTCGGTCAGCCGCATGTGCTCGTCGCGCGCGACGAACTCCCACAGCTCGTAGCCGGCCAGGCGCTCGTCACCGAAGACCGGGCCGGCGGACGGGCTCGCGTACTGGATGACGTCGTTGTCGTCGACGATCAGGATCACGTCGGCGGTGTTGTGGATCAGCGTGCGGAAGTACGCCTCGCTGCTGCGCCGGCTGACCTCCGCGCTCAGTGTGATCCGCTCCAGCGCCATGGCGGCCTGGACGGCGAGCACCTCGAACGTCGGCTGGAGGGCCTGGAGCGCCTCGGTCGGTCCGGCGAGGTACAGCACGTCGTTCTCGACGCCGAGCGGGTGGCGCAGCACCGAGCTGAACTCGCGCAGCTGGGCCCGCAGCTCCGAGTCCAGCCCGGACACCCGGACCAGGCCCGGCTCGTCGGTGCGCGCGGCGCGGACCACCACGACCTTGTGCGGGGTGCCGGCCGGCAGCAGGCGGGCCAGCGCGTGCCGCACCGCCGCGACCGCCTCGCCGGCGTCGGCCGCCGACACGAGCGTCGCGGTGGCCTCGCGCAGCTCGCGCTCGCGGGCCAGCGACTGCCGGTGGTCGCTCATCACGCCCGCCAGACGGGTCAGGACGAGCACGAACATGACGCCGGACGCGGTGCCGATCACGGCCGCGTCGCGGAACGCCTTGCCGATTGAGGCCTCGACCAGCAGCAGGCCGGGGGCGATCAGCGAGGCGGCGCCGAGCAGTGCGATCCGCCGTACGCTCAGGTCGCCCGAGGTCGAGCGGGTCGGCTCGGTCATCCGCACCATCGACGGGTGCAGGGCGGCGGCCGCCCAGCCGAAGTAGCACAGCACCCAGCCGAGGTCGGTCGGCCCGCCGACGTGCCAGTCGCCGTTGAGCTGGATGAGGCCGTAGATCACGTCGGCGACGAGGAGGCCGGCGGTACCGAGGCCGAGGAGGTTGATCGAGCCGAAGGGTTTGACCCCGCCGGTGAGCAGGCGGGCGAAGACGGCCAGGGTGAGCACGTCACCGAGCGGGTACGCGACTGAGGCGAGCTTCTGGATCAGCGTCAGGTCGTTGTCGCGGACGTACGGGTCGATCAGGAACAGCCAGGACAGCAGGGCCAGGCCGATGGTCAGGGTGGCCGCGTCGAGCAGGCTCTCGCGGTTGTTGCGCCCGGTGCGGGAGCGGATGAAGCCCAGCAGGCCCGCCGCGACGAGGGGGTACATCGCCAGGTAGAGCGTGTCGGGAAAGGACGGGAAGGGGTTCTCCAACCCGAAGACGTCGGTCAACAGGTTGTAGAAGAAGTCGCCGGCGCCGAACACGAACACCGCGGCGGCCAGCATGTACCACGGCCAGCGGCGGCGCGGGCGGTGCACGAGCACGCCGACGACCACGCCGGCGGTGCTGGAGAGGCCGATCGCCCCCCACCAGAGCATGTGCATCCCGGGCCACAGGTAGAACGCCACGGTGAGCAGCCCCATCCAGACCGCGAACCAAGCGCTGAGGGTGCGTGCCAGCACGGTGCCCGCCTCCTTCCCTCCGACCCGATCTGCGACATGCCAGATCGGCCCGCGGAAGGGGCGCTGAACGAGAATGGGGGTGCGGGTCGGGTCCCCTGAGTTGCCGGAGGGGTCGTCCGGACGGTTGACGCCGACCGTCCGCCTGGCTGTCGCTACCGTCGGTGACTGGCTGGCGCGATCTCGAGGTGCTTCGGGGCGTGGGGCCGGTGCGCCGACTCGGGCTTGATCTGGTGATGGTGCTGGGGCTCGGCGTAGAAGCTCAGCCCGATCACGCTGCCCAGCGTCACCACGAAGCCCAGGGCCACCAGCCATTCGCGGCCGGGCCAGACGCCGTCGCCGAGCACCAGCAGGCCGATGAGGGCGGCCGGGACGGCGCCGGCCGCGTCCATGGCGGCGACCGCGGCGGTCGTCGAGCCGCGCTGCATCGCCAGGCCCAGCAGGAGCTGGCCGACGAGGGAGTGGGCGATCAGGAGGTACGACAGGGGATCGGTGACGAACTCGGAGAGCGAGTGCGCCGAGGCGAGCGGGCGGGACGCCACCGCCGCCGCCCCGAACGCGACGCCGGAGAGCGCGCCGAGGGCGACGGATCCGGGCGCGCCGTGCAGGCGACCCGCGAAGAAGCCCACGAAGCCGATCAGGACCAGCACGAGCGCCAGCCCGACCACGCCCTCGGTGCCGAGCTGCCGCGACGGCGACGGCTTGGCGGCCAGCACGAGCGCGGCGATGCCGACGGTGAGCATCAGGAGCAGCAGGATCTCCGTGCGCGGCAGCTTCCACTTCAGGATGAGCACACCGAGCACGGTGGTCACGCCCAGCCCGGCGGCCATCGCCGACTGCACGAGGAACAGCGGGAGGTCACGACGGGCGAAGAAGGCGAGCGCGAACCCGGCGAACTGGCAGCCGACGCCCACGAGGTACGACTTGTGGCGGCCGAGGCGCAGCAGCAGCAGCGGGTGGAACCCCTGGTGCAGGTCGGTCCGCGCGGCGGCCACGGATTGCAGCAGGTTGGCCACGCCGTATGCGGCGATCATCGCGCCGAGGAACAGCCAACTCCAAGATGCCACCCGTGGAGGATAGACCCCGCCGGGGGCAGGAGCATGCGGACGCTTCGGTTTACCCGGACAAGCCGGACAATCGGGTGCTCCCCAACCGGGTGAGCACGTCTTCGTGCAGGTGGCCGTTGGTGGCGATCGCGCTGCCGCCACCCGGCCCGGGGTTCCCTTGCAGGTCGGTGAACGTGCCGCCGGCCTCGGTGACGATCGGCACCAGCGCCGCCAGGTCCCACAGCGACAGCTCCGGCTCGACCATGATGTCCACCGCACCCTCGGCGAGCAGCATGTAGCCGTAGAAGTCGCCGTACGCCCGCTGGCGCCAGGTGCGCCGCATGAGATCGAGCATGCCGTTGAGCCGGCCGGCCTCCTCCCAGCCGTGCAGCGACGAGTAGCAGAACGACGCGTCGGCCAGCCGTTTCACGCCGCTCGTGCGGATCGGGGTGGCCGCCGCGGTGTGCCGGCCGGCGTACGCCCCGTGGCCGAGCGCGCCCCACCAGCGCCGCCCCAGGGCAGGGGCCGACACCAGGCCGACGACCGGCTGGTCGCCCTCCATGAGCGCGATGAGCGTGGCCCAGATCGGCACGCCCCGGACGAAGTTCTTCGTGCCGTCGATCGGGTCGATGACCCACTGCCGGCTGCCCGGCCCGGCCGCCGCCTCGGTCGCGCCGTACTCCTCGCCGAGCACGCCGTCGCGCGGGCGGGCCCGGCCGAGCGTGGCCCGCAGCGCCTTCTCGACCGCGGTGTCGGCGTCGGTGACCGGGCTCAGGTCGGGCTTGCTGGAGACGTGTAGGTCCTGTGCCCGGAAGCGGGGGACGGCGATCGCGTCCGCGGTGTCGGCGAGGAGGTGAGCGAGGGCCAGATCGTCCGCGTAGCGCGCCATGCGCGGAAACTTAGCCGACGATCGCCACCTCTTGGCAGTACTGTCGCCGTTTGTGATCCCGCCCCCCGCCGCCCTGTGCGGTCTGCTGGCCGAACCGGACCGCCTGCGCGTCTTCGCGGCCGTCGTGCTCGGAGCGTCCACACCCACCGCGGTCACCGCCGCGTCCGGGCTGCCGGCGCGGTCGGTGGAGGGCGCGATCCGCCGGCTCCAGCAAGGCGGCCTGCTGGACGTCGAGGACGGCGCGCTCGTGGCGCTCGTCGAGGCTTTCAAGGATTCGGTACGGTCGTCGGCTCAGGCTGAGGCGCCGGCCGAGCCGCTGGATCCGGACCGGCAGCGCGACCAGGTGCTCCGCACGTTCATCGTCGACGGGCGCCTGACCCAGATCCCGGCGGCGCGCGGCAAGCGGCTGGTGGTGCTGGAGCACATCTCGTCGGCGTTCGAGCCCGGCGTGCGCTATCCGGAGCGTGAGGTCAACGCGATCCTGCGGGCCTGGCACGACGACCACGCCGCCCTGCGCCGCTACCTCGTCGACACCGGATTCCTGACCCGGGCGGACAACGTCTACTGGCGCTCAGGTGGCCCCGTCGACGTCTAGGACGCCCTCCTTCGAGGCCAGCAGCCGCCGGAACGACCCCAGCCGGCGCGGGTCGGCGCCGCCCTCGGCGACCAGCTTGTCCAGCCCGCAGTCGCCGCCGGCCCCGGTGTGGTCGCAGTTCGGGGGGCAGCGGGTCGAGGCCTCGACCAGGTCGGGGAAGCCGTGCAGCAGGCTGTCGGCCGACACATGGGCCAGCCCGAAGGACCTGACCCCCGGGGTGTCGACGATCCAGCCCCGGCCGTCCGGTAGCTGCAGGGCCAGAGCGCTGGTCGACGTGTGCCGCCCCTTGCCGACCGCGCTGACCCGGCCGACCGCCCGGTCGGTGCCCGGCACCAGCCGGTTCACCAGCGTGGACTTGCCCACTCCGGAGTGCCCGATCATCACCGACACCTTGCCGGCCAGCTCGGCGACGAGCGCGTCGAGCGGCTGGTCCGGCCGGCACAGCACATAGGGCAGGTCGAGTTCGGCGTAGTAGTCGAGGATCGCCTCCGGGCCGGCCAGGTCGCCCTTGGTGAGGCACAGCAGCGGGTCGATCTCGGCGTCGTAGGCGGCCACGAGGCAGCGATCGATGAACCCCGTCCGCGGCGGCGGGTCCTGCAGCGAGTTGACGATGACGAGCTGGTCGGCGTTGGCGACCACGACGCGCTCGAAGCGCCCCTCGGTGCCGCCTTCCTCGTCGTCGGCGGTGCGCATGAGCACCGACGTGCGCTCGTCGATCCGGACGATCCGGGCGAGCGTGTCCGGCCGGCCGGTCACGTCGCCGACGATCTGCACGTGGTCACCGACGACCACGCCGTGGCGGCCGAGCTCGCGTGCGCGCATGGCGGTGACGACGACACCCGTGCTCTCGATGTGGCAGGTGTACCGCCCGCGGTCGACCGCGACCACCAGACCCTCGACGGCGTCGCTGTGTTTGGGCCGCTGGCGCGTGCGCGGACGCGAGGAGCGGCCCGGTCGCACCCGGACGTCGTCCTCGTCGTACTCGCGTTTGCGCCTCAGTCCGCCCCTCCACTGCCACCGTTGCCGCCGTGCACCATGGTCGACCATAGCCGGGGAAAGTCCGGCAGCGTCTTTGCGGTGCATGCCACGTCGTCGAGCCGCACGTCGCTGACGGCGAGCCCGATCACCGCGCCGGCGTGGGCGAGGCGGTGGTCGTCGTTCGTCCGGAAGGTGGCCCCCCGCAGGGGCCGCGGGCGGATCCGCAGGCCATCGGCCTCGGTGGTGACGTCGGCGCCCAGCTCGCCCAGCGCCTGGGCCAGCGCGGCCGTCCGCTCCGGGCTGCCGCGCAGGCCGTACAGATGCGAGGGAGAGTCGGCCACCGCGGCGAGCGCCGCCAGCACCGGCGTGGCCTCCGTCACCCGGGAGACGTCGGCGACGAGCCCGTGCACCGCGCCCGAGCCGCGCATGATCAGCCCGCCCGTCGTGAGGGCGGCCGCCCCGCCCATCTGTTCGAACAGGTCCAGCAGGTGCCCGCCCGGCTGCCGGGTCGCCGCCGGCCAGCCCTCGATCGTCACCGCCCCGCCGGTGACCAGGGCCGCGGCCAGGAACGGCGCCGCACCCGACAGGTCCGGCTCGATGTCCCAGGCCCGCCCGTTGAGCCGTCCCGGCTCGACGGCCCAGACGTCCCGGCGGCTGTCGTCGACGGCGGCGCCCGCGGCCCGCAGCATGTGCACGGTCAGGTCGAGGTGCGGCTTGCGCACCGGCGGCCCGATGTGCCGCACCACCACGCCCCGGTCGAATTCGGCCGCCGCGAGCAGCAGCCCGGACACCAGCTGACTCGACGCCGACGCGTCGATCGTCACGTGCCCGCCGGCGACCCGCCCGATCCCGTGCACGCTCAAGGGCAGCCGGTCGTGCTCGGCGTCGATGTGCACGCCGAGCGTGCGCAGGGCGTTCACGAGGGGCGCGAGCGCCTTCTTACGGGCGCGCGGCTCGCCGTCGAACCGCACGGTGCCGTCGGCCAGCGCCGCGATCGGGGGCAGGAATCGCATCACTGTGCCGGCGAGGCCGACGTTCACGCGTGCCGGCCCTTTGAGTGGACGCGGCCGGACGACCCAAAGGTTGTCGTCGACGGTGGAAACGTGGCTGCCCATGGCCCGCAGTCCGGCCGCCATGAGCTCGGTGTCGCGTGCCCGCAGCGGCGTGCGCAGGGTGCTGGCCCCGAGGGAGAGGGTGGCGAGCACGAGCGCCCGCACAGTCATGGACTTCGATCCGGGCAGCCTGACGACGGCCCGGATCGGCCCGGCCGCAGTAGGCGCGGTCCAGGGAATATAGGCGCTCGCGTATGGCACGCGTACAGTGTGCGGGTCGATTCTTACAGGGAGCGACTCGGTCGTTCGCCCTGTGTCATGGACCCCGTTTTTGTCGGTGGTCCTGGGTACGGTGGCCGCATGTGTGGGAGGTATGCGACCAGCCGCAGCAGCGTCGACCTGAGCGCGCTGTTCGAGGCGGCCGACGAGACCGACGGGCTGGAGCCCGACTACAACGTGGCCCCGACCGACCCGGTGCCGATGGTGCGGGTCTCGTCGTCCGCCGGCGGGCGGGTGCTGAGCTCCGCCCGCTGGGGCCTGGTGCCGTCCTGGGCCAAGGACCCGAAGGCCGGCGCCCGCATGATCAACGCCCGCGCCGAGACGGTCACCACGTCCAACGCGTTCGCCCAGTCCTTCGCCCGACGGCGCTGCCTGGTGCCGGCCGACGGCTGGTTCGAGTGGGTGCGCGACGGCAAGGCCAAGCAGGCGTATTTCATGACGCTCGGCGACGCCGAGCCGTGCGTGTTCGCCGGGATCTGGACCGTGTGGGGCCAGGGTGACGACCGGCTGCTCACGTGCAGCATCGTGACGGCGCCGGCGGTCGACGACCTCGCGCTCGTCCACGACCGGATGCCCCTGCTGCTCCCGCCCGACCGTTGGGACGCGTGGCTGTCCGCCCCGGCGGATGACGAGCTGCTCGCCCCGACGCCGTCCTCGCACGTGGCGAGGCTGGAGTTACGGCCCGTAGGCGCGCGGGTCGGCGACGTGCGCAACGACGGCCCCGACCTGCTCGACCGGGTGCCCGCTCCGTCCTTGCGGCCGAACGAGGTGGAGCCGATCGATCTGACCCTGTTTTAGGAAGAGTGTCCGGATACCGGTCCGGCAGGTTTTGCCGATCGGCGTGAAAACTCTTGTATTTACGGTCGTTTGTGCGATACAACACAGCGCCGGTGGGTCTATGTCGGATGGGGGCATCCCGACGTATACCCGCCCCGCTGTTGTTTGACCCACGGGGGAGGTGGGTGTAATGACCCGGGCGCGGATGCCACGCCCGCATGAAGTCGCGGCCGCTCGACGAGACCCGCGACTGTTGCGAGCCTTTACGGAACAGCAGGGCGACGGGGCCTGGCGCACGAGAGGCGCCTGCCAGACAGTCGACCCGGAGACCTTTTTCCCGGCACCGAGCGAGCCCGCGGACGCGGCGGTCGCCCTGTGCCGGACCTGTGACGTCCAGGGCGCCTGTCTGGCCTGGGCGCTGGAAGTCGGTGACTGCCACGGTGTGTGGGGAGCCACAACTCCCCGCGAGCGCCGTGCGATGCTCGTGGCATGGCGCAGCGAGGTTCCGGGGCAGGTCCTGCCCGGCACGGTGGCCAGCCTGCCGTTCCTGCCGATCCCGCGGCCCCGCCGCGGGATGGCCGAGCAGCCAGACCCGGTGGGCGCGGCGAGCGGCTGAGGCCCGCGGCCGGCTCGCCGGCCGCGCGGCCCGTCAAGGTCACCAAGGCGGCGCTTGCCCGCGCTCGTGGGCTCAGCGTCAGCCGTGAGGCGGTCGAGACCGCGTTCGGGACGGCGCTCTACGACCTCGACGTCCCGCGCGGTTTCGACGGCACGCTGCTGGTGCTCGGGCACGGGGCCGGTGGTGACGTCGACGCCAAGGACCTCGTTGCCGTGCGCGACGGGGTGCTGGGCGGCGGGGGAGCAGTGGCGATGGTCACTCAGCCGTATCGGGTGGCCGGGCGGCGCGCGCCCGCGCCCGCCGGGCAGCTCGACACGGCCTGGCTCGCTGTGCTCGCGGCGCTGCGGGAGCGGCTGCCGGTGCGCACGCTCGTCGTCGGTGGGCGCTCGAGCGGGGCCCGGGTGGCGTGCCGCACCGCGCGGGAGGGCGGCGCCGACCGGATCCTCGCCCTGGCCTTTCCGCTGCACCCGCCGGGGAAGCCGGAGAAGTCGCGCGCGGAGGAGCTGGGCACCGGGCTGCCCACGCTGGTGATCAACGGCGACCGCGACCCGTTCGGCGTGCCCGACGGGAGCCCGACCGTGATCGTCGAGGTCCTGCCGGGCGAGACGCACGGGCTGTCCAAGCACCCCGAGGCGGTGGCGGTCCTGGCCGCGCCGTTCGTGCTCACCTGATCATTCACCCTCACCCGGACGGGGGCGTGACGGCCCCTGACCTGCGTCGTTGGAGGCTGTGTGACCGGCGAGAGCCGGCACGACTCCACACCGCAGATCGCTCAGATCCGCAACCTCCCAGGCCCTTCCTGTTCCCGGCGGCCGGGCCGGTCCCAGAGCTCCAAATGGTCCGGCCGCCGGGACAGGCCGGGTTGGGCTGGGTGGTGCTGGCCCCCGGATCGTCGCCCCGCCAACCGGAATTACGGCCGTGTCCCCGTTGTTGCACGGGGGGTGCGGCGCCCGCCGAAGGCGCCGAACGGTGGAGGGAAGACGAACAGCGTGGCGACACTTGAGCGTTCGGACCGGCGAACCCGGGAGCTGCTCTTCAGCCCGGCCTGGCCGGCGGTCACCGATGCCGAGCCGGATCCGGACTGGCAGCCCATCACCCGGGAGCGGTTGACGGGCGCCACAAACACAGAACTCGCACAGCAACTCGGCGTATCCTCGGCGGGACGGTCGAGGGTGGGAGTCGCGCGAGTGGTCAGCAGCGAGAGCACGGAGCAGCAGCGCGTCCGGTTCGAGCGCGACGCGTTGCCCTTCATCGACCAGTTGTACGCGGCCGCGCTGCGGATGACGCGCAACCCGTCGGACGCCGAGGATCTCGTCCAGGAGACGTTCCTCAAGGCGTTCGCGGCGTTCCACCAGTTCGAGACGGGCACCAACCTCAAGGCCTGGCTGTATCGCATCCTGACGAACACCTACATCAACTCCTACCGGCGGCGGCAGCGGCAGCCCGTGCAGGCGCCCACCGAGGAGATCACCGACTGGCAGCTCGCCGAGGCCGAGAGCCACACGTCCAGCGGCCTGCGGTCGGCGGAGACCGAGGCGCTCGACCGGCTGCCCGACTCCGACATCAAGGAGGCGCTGCAGTCGCTGCCCGAGGAGTTCCGGCTGGCCGTCTACCTGGCCGACGTCGAGGGCTTCTCGTACAAGGAGATCGCCGACATCATGAACACGCCCATCGGCACCGTGATGTCGCGGCTGCACCGCGGCCGGCGCAACCTGCGCCGATCGCTCGAGGCTTATGCTGCCGACCGGGGATTCACCCGCACCCCGTCCGCTGAGCCGAGCGAGGTCTGAACCGATGAGCTGTGGAGACCCGCACGAAACCGACTGCAGCGACGTGCTCGCCGAGGTGTATCTGTACCTCGACCTGGAGTGCGCCGACGACCGCCGGGCATTGATCCGCGAGCACCTCGACGAGTGCTCGCCCTGCTTGCGCGAGTTCGGCATCGAGCAGGAGGTCAAGGCGCTGGTGGCCCGCTGCTGCGGCTCGGAGCTGGCCCCGGTCGAGCTCAAGCAGCGCCTGCGCATGAAGCTGAGCGAGCTCGTCGTCAACGCCGAGGCCCGCGAGCTGCGTCCGGACTAGACCCGAAGACCATCCCGATATGCTTCGGGCGCACGCTACCGCCACGAAGGAGATCGGGATGGCCGACGAAGTCCGCGCCGAGATGGTAGCCAACGTCTGGAAGATCACGACGCAGGTCGGCGCCGAGGTCAGCGAGGGCGACACGCTCGTGATCCTCGAGTCGATGAAGATGGAGATCCCGGTCGCGGCCGAGTCCGACGGCACGGTCAGCCAGATCGCGGTGCACGAGGGCGACGTGGTGCAGGAGGGCGACCTGATCGCCGTGATCGGGTGACGCCCTTCCTGATCCGCCCCGCCGAACCGGCCGACTTCGCCGAGGTCTCGCGCCTGACCGTCGAGGCCTACCGGGCCGACGGCCAGCTCGACGACGACACCGGCGGCTACGCGGTGGTGCTCGCCGATGTGGCCGCCCGGGCGGCGGCGGCCGAGATCCTGGTCGCCGCCGACGACGCGGCCGGCGGTCAAGGGCTGCTCGGCTCGGTGACGTTCGTGCTGCCCGGCACGCCCTATGCCGAGGTCTCGCGCGACGGCGAGGCCGAGTTCCGGATGCTCGCCGTCGACCCGCGGGCCCAGCGGCGCGGCGTCGCCCGCCGGCTCGTGCAGGCGTGCATCGACCGCGCGGCCGCGCTGGGCTGCTCGTCCGTGGTGATCTCCACCCGCGACATCAACCGGGCCGCGTTCGCGCTCTACGACACCTTCGGCTTCGCGCGCGACCCCAGCCTCGACTGGTCACCCGTGCCCGGCGTCCGCCTGCTCGGTCTCCGGCTGCCACTCCAGGTGCTCACGCACTAGGACGTCCACCAGGCCGGGTGCGACCGACGACGCGCTGCTCATCAGCTCGACGGCGACTTCCAGGGCGGCCTCGCGCCGCTCCCGCTCGGTGCCGGGCCGGTCGCGCAGGATGAACCAGCTCGCGTGGATCGCGAACAGCGCCATCGCCCGGCGCAGCTGCTGCGCGAGCGGCTCGTCCGGGTCGACGAGGAACTCGAAGACGCGCATCATTTGCTCGCGCATCTGCTTGCCGGCGTTCATCGTGTTGATGAGCGTCTGGTTGCGCTCGAAGAAGCGGACCACGTTCTCGTTGGGCAGCCGCTCGTGCAGCAGCGCGTAGCGCCGGATGAACTCCAGCCGCATCTGCTCGTCGCGCCGCTGCGTCGCCGCCCACGCCAGCAGCTCGTCGACGGCGTCCATGCGCTGGTCGATGAGGCTGCGGACGATGTCTTCCTTGGTCGGGAAGTGGTAATAGAGGGCCGCCTTGGTCACGCCCAGCTTCTCGGCGATCTCCCGCAGCGACGTCTTGTCGTAGCCCTCCTCGATGAACAGATCCAGGGCGACCTGCTGAATGTGGGCGCGCACGTCCGGCCCGTCGGTGCCCTCGTCACCGACGCGGATCCGGTTGCGGCCGCGCACCACGCGCACGTTGTCGTCCATCGGCTCTCAATTCTACTTGACGGCCGGTTAGGAGCCAGCTTACCGTACGGCTAGTAAGTCAACTAACCGGTCGACAAGTAAGCGGGGAACGATGTCCGACAAGACCATCCGCGTCGTGCTGCCCGGCCTGCTCATGGCGATGCTGCTCGCGATGCTCGACAACGTGATCGTGGGCACGGCGATGCCACGCATCGTGGGTGAGCTCGGCGGCGTCGACCACCTCTCCTGGGTGGTGACCGCCTATGTGCTGGGCACGACCGTCTCCACCCCGATCTGGGGCAAGCTCGGCGACCTCTACGGCCGCAAGACGGTGTTCCTCACCTCGATCGTGCTGTTCCTGGCCGGCTCGGCGCTGTGCGGCGTCGCGCAGAACATGCCGGAGCTGATCGGGTTCCGTGCGTTCCAGGGACTCGGCGCGGGCGGCCTGATGGTCGGCGCGATGTCGGTGCTCGGCGACCTGGTGCCGCCCCGCGAGCGCGGCAAGTACCAGGGGCAGTTCGCGGCCGTCATGGCGGTGGCCATGGTCGGCGGCCCGCTCGTGGGCGGCTTCATCACCGATCACGCCAACTGGCGCTGGGCGTTCTTCGTGAACCTGCCGCTGGGCGGCGCGGCGCTGGCCCTGCTCGCGCTGCGGCTCGACCTGCCGAAGCGGCGCACCGAGCACCGCATCGACTGGGTCGGCGCGTCGCTGCTGTCCGTGGGCGTGACCTCGCTGGTGCTGATCACCACCTGGGGCGGCAACCAGTACCCCTGGGCCTCGGTCGAGATCCTCGGGCTGGCTGTGCTGGCCGTCGCCACGCTGGCCGCGTTCGTGCTGGTGGAGCGGCGCCACCCGGAGCCGATCCTGCCGCTGTCGATCTTCGCCAACCGCAACTTCACGATGATCGCCGGCATCGGGTTCCTCGTCGGGTTCGCAATGTTCGGCGCGATCACGTTCCTCCCGCTGTACCAGCAGATCGTCCAGGGCGCCTCGGCCACCAACTCCGGCCTGCTCCTGCTGCCGATGATGGCGGGCCTGCTGGTCACGTCGCTGGTGGTCGGGCGGGTCATCACCAAGACCGGGCGGTACCGCGCGTTCCCGATCATCGGCGGCGTGGTGATGGTGGCCGCCATGGTGCTCCTGGCCCAGCTCGACTCGGACACCTCCAAGGTCATGTCGGGCGTCTACATGACCGTTCTCGGCCTGGGCATGGGCTGCCTCATGCAGACCTCGATGCTCATCGCGCAGAACAGCGTCGAGCTCAAGGACCTCGGGGTGGCCAGCAGTACCGCCACCTTCGCCCGGTCCATCGGCGGTGCGTTCGGCGTGGCGGCCTTCGGCGCGGTCTTCAACCACAGGCTGCACGACGTGCTCGGCGAGCGGCTCGGCAGCCAGGCGGCCGACCAGCTGGCCAGCGGCAGCGGCGGCGCGACGATCGACCCGTCGACCCTCGCGCAGCTGCCGGCGCCGGTGCGATCGGCGGTCGTCGACGCGATCTCCAGTGGCGTGTCGAGCGTGTTCCTGTGGTCGATCGCGGCGGCCGTGCTGATCCCCGTCCTCGCGCTGTTCATCCGGGAGGTCGCGCTGCGCGGCTCGGAGGCGCCCGAGCGCACGCTGGTTGCGCAGGAAGGGTAGTTTCGCGCACCTCCTGCGCGAAATTGGCTCCGAAACTGGCGTCTGGTGCGCGAAACTGCGAGACTATGCGCAGGATCGCGCACCAGACGAAATGGAGTTCCGCCGTGACCGAGCAGCCCGGGGCCGGGATGAAGGCCGATATCGCCGACCAGCCCGAGGTCTTCGCTCGCCTGCTCGACGATGGCGAGCGGGTCGCAGAGATCGCCGGCGTCGCCGCGAAGATCGCCGAGTGGCGGCCGCGCAACGTCATCTTCACCGCCCGCGGCACCTCGGACCACGCCGCCCTCTACGCCGCCTACCTCACCGAGATCCGCCTCGGCATCCCGGCCGGGCTCGCCTCGCCGTCGGCGATGACCGTCTACGGCGCGCGCCCCGACCTGCGCGACACGCTCGTCGTCGGGGTCAGCCAGAGTGGTGGCTCGCCCGACCTGCACGAGGTGCTGCGGGTCGCCAAGGAGCAGGGCGCGCACACCCTGGCCGTGACCAACAACCCGGACTCGCCCCTGGCCGGCGTCGCCGAGCTGCACGTCGACGTCGCCGCCGGCCACGAGGTCGCCGTCGCCGCCACCAAGACCTACACGGCCGAGCTGCTCGCGCTGCTGCTGCTCGTGGAGAGCGTGCGGGGCGGCGGCACGCTGCCCGCCGAGGAGGCCGCCGAGCTGCGCCGGCTCCCCGGGCTGGCCGCCGAGCTGCTGGCCGACAGCACCGCGACCGACCTCGCCGCGCGGTACCGCTTCGCCGACCGCCTGGTCACCACCGGCCGCGGCTACGCCTACCCGACGGCGCGCGAGACGGCGCTCAAGCTCATGGAGACCTCCTACGTGGCCGGCCTGGCGTTCTCCGGCGCCGACCTGCTCCACGGCCCGCTCGCGATGACCCAGCCCGACGTGCCGGTGCTCGCGGTCGTCGGCGGCGGCCCCGCCGGCACCTCGATGCGCGACGTGGTGGGCCGGCTCAGCGAGCGCCGCGCCGACGTGGTCGTCGTGGGCCCGGAGACCGTCGCGGGCGCCGCGGCGCACGTCCCGACGCCGGCCGTCGACGAGCGCTACGCGCCGCTGCTCGACATCCTGCCGCTCCAGCGCCTGGCGCTGGCCCTGGCGCTGCACCGCGGGGAGAACCCGGACGCGCCGCGCGGCCTGAAGAAGGTCACGACGACGCTGTGACCGTGACGACCGCGGGCTTGCCCTCGGTCAGCTCCCGGGTCTGGAACGTCTGCGCCGGCCGGTCGGCCACCAGGATCTGGTAGGCCGGCCGGCTGCCGGACAGGTTCTTCATCCGGAACGCGAAGTTGCAGCGGAACCCGTCGGGCCCCTGGGCCAGCACACCGCCCTCCAGCGTGGTGACCGCCAGCACCTTGCCGTCCGCGTCGGCGGCGCGCACGGTGGCGCCGGCCACGATGTCCGGCACCGAGGCGGGCGCCAGGCACGGCGTGCCGGGAATGCTGCTCGTCGCGCCGGTGACGCTCACGTACCCCTGGAGCTGGAAGTTGTCGGGCTTACGCGTCTCGTCGTGACGGCTCGCCCACCCACATCCACCGAGGGAGACCGTCAACACGAGGGGAAGCAGGAGACGCCGCACGCGGCAACCTTAGTCTTGTTCCCGTGTCGACCCTGCGTGACCTCGTCGAAGAACACACCTCCTTCGCTCCGGAGGACATCGAGCACCTGCACCGCCTCGCCGGCGACTGGCAGATCGTGTCCGACCTGTCCTTCGCCGACCTGCTGATGTGGGTGCCGACCGGCGACAGGGGAGAGTTCCTCTGCGTCGCCCAGGTGCGCCCCACGACCGCGCCGACGGCCTACCAGGACGACCAGGTCGGCCGGAGAGCCGGCGGCCCCGAGGTGGCCCACCTGGCCATCGTGCGGGCCCAGGGGCGGATCTGGCGGGAGGGCGACCCGGTCTGGTACGGCGACATGCCCGCCCGCCACGAGGCCATCCCCGTGCGCCGGCACGGCCAGGCGAAGGTCATCGCCGTCATCGGCCGCGACACCAACCTCAGCACCGCGCGGACGCCCGCCCAGCTGGAGCTGAACTACCTGACCACCGCCGATGACCTGGCCCAGATGATCGCCGACGGCAGCTGGCCGCCGCCGCGCCACCCGGGCGAGACCACCAGCGCGCCGCGCATCGGCGACGGGCTGGTCCGCCTCGACGCGTCCGGCAAGGTCACCTACGCCAGCCCGAACGCGCAGTCGGCGTACCGGCGGCTGGGACTCGCCGCCCACCTGGTGGGCGAGAGCCTGGCCGAGCTGACCGGCCGGCTGGTCGACGACCCGCTGGAGGGCGCCGACGCGACCGAGCGCGTGCACTCGGCGCTGCGGGGCGAAGCGCCGGCCCGCAAGGAGCTGGAGGCGCGCGGCGCGACGGTGCTCATGCGGGCGCTGCCGCTGATCCCGGCCGGGGTGCCGATCGGGGCGCTCGTGCTGGTGCGGGACATCACCGAGGTGCGGCGGCGGGACCGGCAGCTGATGACCAAGGACGCGACGATCCGCGAGATCCACCACCGGGTCAAGAACAACCTCCAGACCGTCGCCGCGCTGCTGCGCCTGCAGGCCCGGCGGGTCGGGGTGCCGGCCGCCCGGCACGCGCTGGAGGAGTCGGTACGGCGGGTGGCGTCCATCGCCCTGGTCCACGAGACCCTGTCGATGTCGTCCGACTCCTCCGACGAGGCGGTCGAGTTCGACGGCATCGTCGACCGGGTCGCCGCAGCTGCCGTCGAGGTCGGCGCGACCAGCTTCAAGGTCAACCTGCGCCGTGAGGGCGACTTCGGGGTGCTGCCCGCCGAGGTCGCGACCCCGCTGGTCATGGTCCTCAACGAGCTGCTCCAGAACGCGGTCGAGCACGCTTTCGACCCGCCGCCGTCGGCCGCGCCCGAGGTGGTCCTGTCGGTGCACCGGTTCCGCAAGCAGCTGCACGTGACCGTCGCCGACAACGGGGTCGGGCTGCCCGACGACTTCGACCTGGACTCGAGCGAGCGCCTCGGCCTGCAGATCGTGCGGACGCTCGCCACCGGCGAGCTGCGGGGCACGATCGAGCTGCGCCAGCGCGCCGGGGGAGGGACGGAGGCCGTCATGGTCGTTCCGATGACGAAACGGTGAAACCTACCGCAGTGTGAGATGGTGCCGTCCGGGAGCGCGCCGGACCGGGTGATTCTGCTCTGCAATTCCTATCGAGTGAGTCGGTTGTTTGTTACCTCCCGATGAACTCGTGCTGAGAGAACCCTCACGTCGGCGTGGCGTAAGGACCGGTCGACGTGGAAGACTGCACGTCATGCACGCTGCTTCTCTGCGGCTCGTCTGCCGCCGACACGTCGACTACGGTCGCGTGCGCAGCGCCATCTGTCCGGCTTGCTGAACGCCGCCCGCCTTTTTTCCCGGGTGCGCGACTTCGCGCCGGAATTCTTTATGACATCGACGTCATCCATCTCGGCACAGCCGATGATCGGCCGGCGCTCCGTCGCGTGCTCTCGAACCTGAGAGGACGCCGCCATGACGGTGGACACCGTCCCGGCAGACAACGCCAATCCCGCTCCCCGTCCCGCCCGTGGACGTGGTGCCGCTGGTGGGCGCCCTCGTGGTGAAGGCCAGTGGGCCCTCGGTCACCGCGAGCCGCTCAACCCGAACGAGCGCAGCAAGAAGGACGACAACCCGCTCAACGTCCGCGCCCGCATCGAGAACATCTACGCGCACCGGGGCTTCGACTCGATCGACCCCGCCGACCTGCGCGGACGGTTCCGCTGGTACGGGCTGTACACGCAGCGCCGCCCCGGCATCGACGGCGGCCGCACGGCGATCCTGGAGCCGGAGGAGCTCGACGACCGCTACTTCATGCTGCGCATCCGCAGCGATGGCGGCCAGCTCGACCTCGCCCAGCTGCGCACGATCGCGTCGATCGCACAGCGCTTCGCCCGCGACACCGCCGACATCACCGACCGGCAGAACATCCAGCTGCACTGGATCGAGATCGAGAACGTCCCGCAGATCTGGCAGGAGCTCGAGGCCGTCGGCCTGTCGACCACGGAGGCCTGCGGCGACACCCCGCGGGTGATCCTGGGCAGCCCGATCGCCGGCGTCGCCGAGACCGAGGTGCTCGACCCGACCGAGGCGATCACCGAGATCAACCGGCGCTTCGTCGGCGACCCGTCGCTGTCGAACCTGCCGCGCAAGTTCAAGTCGTCGATCTCGTGGCTGGCCGACACGCCGTACGAGGCCAACGACATCTCGTTCGTCGGCGTGATCCACCCCGAGCACGGCCCCGGCTTCGATCTCTGGGTCGGCGGCGGTCTCTCGACCAACCCGATGCTCGCCCAGCGCCTCGGCGCCTGGGTGCCGCTCCACGAGGTGGCCGAGGTCTGGCAGGGCGTGGCCCAGGTCTTCCGCGACTACGGCTACCGCCGGCTGCGCTCCCGGGCGCGGCTGAAGTTCCTGGTCGCCGACTGGGGCGCGGCCAAGTTCCGGGAGGTCCTGGAGCAGGAGTACCTCAAGCGCCCGCTCATCGACGGGCCCGCCCCGGAGCTGCCGGAGAAGCCGGTCGACCACGTCGGCGTCCACAAGCAGTGGGACGGCAAGTACTTCGTCGGCGCCGCCCCGATCGCCGGGCGCAGCTCCGGCACGCAGCTCGCCCAGGTCGCCGACCTGGCGGAGGAGCACGGGTCCGGGCGCGTGCGGCTCACGCCGTACCAGAAGATCCTCGTCCTCGACGTCAGCGAGGACCGGACCGAATCCCTGATCAAGGGGCTGCAGTCGATCGGGCTCGAGCCCCGCCCGTCCGCCTGGCGCCGCAGCACCATGGCGTGCACCGGCATCGAGTTCTGCAAGCTCGCCATCGTCGAGACCAAGGCCCGCGCCGCCGAGCTGGTGGAGCACCTGGAGCGCAAGGTCGCCGAGCTCGACGCGGACATCTCGATCCACCTCAACGGCTGCCCCAACGCCTGCGCCCGCACGCAGGTCGCGGACATCGGCCTCAAGGGGATGCTGGTCCGCGACGACGCCACCGGCGACATGGTCGAGGGCTTCCAGATCCACCTGGGCGGCGGCCTCGGCATGGCGGCCGGGCAGACGGCCGGCTTCGGCCGGAAGCTGCGCGGTCTCAAGACCACCGCCGTCGACCTGCCCGCCTACGTCGAGCGGGTCGCTCAGCACTACCTGGCCGGTCGCGAGGCCGGCGAGTCCTTCGCCCGCTGGGTGATGCGCGCGCCGGAGGACGAGCTCCGATGAGCGAGCGTATGGCGCCGCTGTACTGCGCGTACTGCGGCGACGAGGATCTCCGGCCACATGAGGACACCCATGGCGCGTGGGAGTGCCGCAGCTGCGCGCGGGTTTTCAGCTTGAAGTTCCTGGGATTGGCGGCATCTGCCCTGCCGGCCTCGCGGCCGGCGGCATCAGCGTTGGAGGCGAAGCGATGAGCACAGCCACGGCCACGACCACCCGTTCACGCGAAGAGATGATCGCGCTGGCCAAGGACGCGTCGGCGCGTCTGGAGAACCAGCCCGCAGAGAAGATCGTCGAGTGGGCCGCCGGCGAGTTCGGCGACCGGTTCTGTGTGACCAGCTCGTTCGCCGACGCGGTGCTCGCCCACGTGGTGTCGAAGGTCGTGCCCGGCGTGCCGGTGATCTTCCTCGACACGGGCCTGCACTTCGCCGAGACGCTGCGCGTGCGCGAGGTCGTCCAGCGGACGCTGCCGGTGACCGTGCGGTCGATCCGCCCGCGGCAGACCGTCGCCGAGCAGGACGCCGAGTTCGGCCCGCGGCTCTACGCCCGCGACCCCGACGAGTGCTGCTTCCTGCGCAAGATCGAGCCGCTGGAGCGGGCTCTCGACGACTACGACGCCTGGGCCGCCGGCCTGCGCCGCGACGAGTCGCCGAGCCGCGCCAACACGCCGATCGTGAGCTTCGAGCAGGCCCGCGGCAAGATCAAGGTGTCGCCGCTGGCCCAGTGGAGCCAGGCCGACGTCGACGCCTACATCTCGCGCTACAACGTGCCGGTGAACGCGCTGATGCGCCAGGGCTACGCGTCGGTCGGCTGCTGGCCGTGCACCCGGCGGACCCCTCCGGGCGGCGACCCGCGCGGCGGACGCTGGCCGATGTTCGACAAGACCGAGTGCGGCCTGCACACCGGATGACGTCCGCTGTTCTGCTCGTCGCGCACGGCTCGTCCGATCCGCGAGCGGCGGCGACCACGCGGGCCCTGGCCCGCGCCGTCGCCGCCCAGCGGCCCGGCCTTGACGTCCGCAGCTCCTTCCTCGACCACGCCGGCCCACGCCCGGGCCAGGTGCTGGTCGACTTCGAGCGGCTCGGCCACCGCTCGGCGGTCGTCGTGCCGCTGCTGCTGACCTCCGCGTACCACGGCCGCGTCGACCTGCCGGCCGTCCTCGACGAGGCCCGCGCCGACGGCCTGCGCCTCGACCTGACCGTCACCGACGTGCTCGGCCCGACCCACGGCCACGTCCCGCCGCTGCTGCTGGCCGCGCTGCGCCGCAGCCTGCCCGCGGTGGACCACGACGGCGTCGTGCTGGTCGCCGCCGGTACCCGCGACGACCTGGCCCGGCACTCGGTCGACGTGGCGGCGTCAGCCCTGGGCGCGCTGCTGGGCGTGCCGTGCCGGGCGGGCTTCGCGTCGGGCTCCCCGGTGACGCCCGCCGTCGCGGTGTCGGCGCTGCGATCGGCCGGCTGCGCGCGGATCGCGATCTCGTCGTACTTCCTGGCCCCGGGCCGCCTCCACGACCAGGCCGTGGCGTCGGCGCTGTCAGCGGGCGCGCTGTCCCCGGCGTCCCCACCCTTGGGCAACAACCTGGACATGGCCCGCCTGGTGGCCTCCCGGATCGGCTACGCGGCCCCGACCCGCACGGCGGCCTGATACCCGCACGTGGTGCGTGACGGTTACCGTAGAAAAATGCAGATGACATGCCCGAAGTGTCGTGGCGAGATGCGCCAGTACGAGCGGAGCGGCGTCACGGTAGACCAGTGCGTTGAATGCCGGGGCATCTTCCTCGACCGCGGTGAGCTGGAGCGCCTGACGGAGGCCGAGGCCACCTGGAACAACAATCGCCAGGCCACACCCCCGCCGCCGGCTCCGGCGCCGGGCTACCCGCCGCAGCAGCCCTACACCCACCAGCCGTCGCACGGTTCGCACGGCTACGGCTCCCACGGATACGGCCACTACGGCCACCACAAGCGCCACAAGCGCCACAAGCGCGACAGCTTCTTCGGCGAACTGTTCGACTGACGCCTGTCTCCGGGGCGGGGCGCCGGCCAAGGCACCCGCCCCGGCGGCGTTCTCCCGCTGTCGCGCACTTAGCCGCGGGCATTCGGTCCGCGCTCAGCCCTTGCGCTCGACTCTTGCGCTCAGCCCCTTGCGCTCAACCTCTGGCGGCCCTGGCCTTCCGATTCCCGAAATGTCGCTTAAATCGGGCAAATTCGGGGACCACAACCTCAGGATTGCGAGCTTGTGGGACGGGGCCGTGCGGCAGGGTTGGTCGTGGAGCGGGGGTGTGCGGCGGGGTGTCGTGGGG
>NZ_JAHYSG010000151.1 GCF_022095675.1 Dactylosporangium sp. AC04546
GGCTTACAAGGCGCGGGGCTTGACGGGCGCGGTGGGCGGCCCGCGAGGCGCGGGGTTCGACGGGGCTCCGGGGCGGCTCGTGGGGCGTGAGAGGCACGGGTGCCAATCTCGGGCATGGGCAACGCCATACGACGGGCGTGGCAGGGCGGCTCGTGGGGCGTGAGAGGCACGGTGCCAATCTCGGGCTGGACAACGCCCGAGGCCCGGTCGGCGGAGGGCGGCCGCGTCGGCCGGCTCGGACGTCCCGTCCACGCCCGTTCCGAGGTCGCCCGGGACGGGCGCGGCAAAGCGCCGGCCGGGGGTCAGCGGTTCGCGACGTGGCGTTCGTGTTGGGGCCAGGAGAGGTTGGCCCAGCGGATCGACTCGCCGGTGATGACGATCGCCAGCATGTCGGGGCCGACCTTCGGGAGCCAGGACGCCGACTCGTGCAGGCCCAGGGCCTCGGCGGCGAGGGTGGCCTGGGGCTCGGGGAGGGACTGGAGGAGTACCAGGTCGGACTCGCGCATGGCCTCGACGTCCGAAGGCCTCAGGTGCGGGCGGGCCAGGAGGGTTGTGCGCCACGGGTGGGGCGCGGGTGCCGGGCCGCTGTCGAAGACGACCAGTTGAGGGTGGGTCGACGTTGGTGTCCGGAGGTTGGTGGCGCGGTCGAAGACCGTGATCGAGGTCGGCCCGCCGGGCTGGAGCAGCGGAGCCCAGGCTCTTGCGTCGGTGGACTGGATCACCACTTCCGCGCCCGTTGCGGCTGCTCGGGTGACCAGGAGTCGGGCGCAGCGGAGGGTGGCGATCAGCGTGACCCGGGTCGGTAGCGTGCGGAACAGGCGGATCGGGATCGGGGCGCCGTGGCGGTCGAGGCCGAGTGCCACGCCGTCGCCGCCCAGCACCAGATCCAGCGGGTCGGCGGCGAGAGGACTCTCGGCAGACTCGCCGGACAGAGCCGTCGCCGGGCTGGCCAGCAGGCGGTCGTTGGCGAGCAGGCCGGTCAGGGCGGCAGTTGGGCCAGTGGCAGCGGCGCCGAAGGGCAGGGTCCTGGCCAGGCCTTCGAGGTGGGTGCCGTCCAGGCGGTGGAGCTTGCCGTCGACCGCCTGCCTCAGGGCCTCCTCTGCTCGACGTAAAGCTGAACCTGCGCTCGACGGGACGGTCAAGCGGACAGCGGTCTCGACTGCTGGTGAGCGGGATGTGGCTGTCACCGCCAGCGTTGTGCGCGACGTCGGTAGCGACAGGAGCGCGGCCTGACCCGGCGCCGCCAGGGCGAAGACGGCGTGGGCGTGTGTGCCCAGTTGGACCGCCGAGCGGGTCTCGTGGAGCGCTGAGTCTGGTGCGTGGTTCGCGGACTCCTCGACGGCCTTCAGGGCCGACGCCGCCGACAGTGGCCGCACCGGGACCTCGGCGCGGTTCAGCTGCCGGGTCGCGCGGCGGACCGCCGCCAGCAGGGACTGCTCCAGCGTCGCGCGTGTGTAGCCGCCCGATCGGCGGGCCCGGACGGTGAGCAAGACGCGCTGGCGGGACGGGACCCGGCCGCTGGTCAGTGAGCGGTAGGCGGCGTCCTCCGTCGGGGGCGTGGTCGTGATCAGCAGCTGGAGGCGGATCTCCGGAGCGTCCCCGGCCGTCGTCGGCAGCAGCGTTGCCAGCGGCGGCAGCGGGGGTAACGGCTCGCTTGCCAACGTCGCCGTGTCGCCCAGCTCCAGGACCGCGGCCAGGCCGTCTATGTCCTCCAGGACGGCCACCTCCGCGCCGTCCAACCGCGTTGAGGTCAGGGCTCCGCCGGGGTGGAGTTGCCTCAGCAGGGTCGCGGGGTCTGGCAACGCCGGGCGGCGGCGGGTCAGTGGGCGTGGGGTCAGCAGGGCCGCGGCGAGCGGGACGGCCAGCAGCGGCCAGAGTGAGGCGGCCGCCCACGCTGCCGCCACGGCGGCCAGCGCCAGCTGGGCTGACACGATCTTTGTCCGCACCAATTACATCGCCCCCCACCGATGTCTTTCGCGGCCTATCGTATGTCCCCGGTACGACATTTTCGGAGGGCCGGATGGCGGTGCGGCAGGAGCACGTGCAGTCGTACCAGTTCGGGGTGCAGCGGGTCGTCGCCGCGCTCGTTGCCAAAGAGACCGACCCCGCGCAGCCTCCCTTTCGGCGGCTTGCCGGGGCCACGCTGGTCGGGGTCCTGCTGGCCGCCCTCGGCGTCGGCGGGGCGGCCGCCTATGCCCTGCTGCGGCCGGGCGACACGAGCAACTGGCGGGACGACAAGGCGCTCATCGTCGAGCAGGAGTCCGGGGCGCTGTTCGTGTACCGCGAGCCCCATCTCCATCCCGTGCTCAACCAGGCGTCCGCGTTGCTGTTGCTCAACACGCCCGACGCGCGCACCGTCACGGTCAGCCGGGCGCGGCTGAGGGGTGCGCCGCGCGGGGCTGTGCTCGGCATCCCGGGGGCGCCGGCCTCGTTGCCGCCGAAGGACAAGCTGCGTGGCGAGCCGTGGATGGTGTGCTCGACGCCCGGCGGGTCGGTGCTCTTCATCGGGAGCCGGCCGGGGAAGGGGCAGCCGCTCGGCGAGCGTGGGGTGCTCGCGACGAGTTCGGCGCATCAGGTGTACCTCATCTGGCGCAACCAGAAGCATCTCGTGCGTCAGCCGGACACCCGTGCGCAGGTCAGTGTCGCGCAGGCCGTCCTGCACGCGATTCCGTCCGGGGCGGACGCCGACAGTGTGGTGCCAGCGATCCTGGACGATCCCCCGGCGACGATGTGCGTCGATGACGAGGTGACGATGGGGGTCAAGCTTCCCGACGTCTCCAACGGCGTGTCCACGGCCGGGGGTGCGCTCGCTGACACCGTCGTCGTGCCGCCCGGCGGCGGGGCGCTGGTGCGCACCGACACCGGGGTGCTCAGCCTGGTCACCGACCTCGGGCGGCGGCATGCCGTGCCGGACGAAGGCGTGCTGCCCGTGCTCGGGTACGCCGGTGCGGAGCCCGTCACCGTGCCCGCGGCGCTGCTCGGGCTGCTGCCGGCCGGGCCGGCGCTCGATCCCGTCGTGGCCGGCCGGTCTCAGTAGTTGGTCAGGACCAGATCCGCTGACACACGGGCAGATGCACGGAGGTTGATGTCCCGTCGCGTCGCCATCCGCACGGCCGTGAAGTCCTGGTAGATGCGGCGGGTGGCGTCCGTGTCGCTGTTGGTCATGGTCAGGAGCACGCCGCGCGCCGAGGCCTCGCGCATCGCGTCGGCCAGGCGCTCGTGGTCGGTCTCGTGGAACTGACCCGGTGTGTACCGCTTGAAGTCCGCGAATCCGCCCTCCGGCAGGTACGGCGGGTCGAGAAACACCCAGTCGCCGGCCGTCGCCTCCCGCAGCGGCTCGGTGAAGTCGCAGCCGCGGATGTCGACGCCGATCAACGCCTTGGCGGCCGCGAGCAGTGTCTCGCGGTTGTAGTACGGGCGGTCGTAGGCGCCGTACGGGACGTTGAAGCCGCCGCGGCGGTTCACCCGCCACAGGCCGCGGAACGCCGTCTTGTTCAGGTAGATGACCCGCGCGGCGCGGCCGACGTCGTCGAGGTGGTCGGGCTGCTGGGCGCGGACGCGGGCGAACTGCTCCGGCGTGTTGGGCAGGGTGTCGAGGCGCGCCATGACCGCCTCGGGGTCGGCGGCGACGGCGCGGAAGCAGGCCACCAGCTCGGGGTTGGCGTCGGAGAGCACGGCCTTCCCCGGGCGCAGCTCGAAGAACACGGCCGCGCTGCCCATGAACGGCTCCCAGTAGCGGCCGGTGAACGGGGGCGCCATCGCCACCAGGCGGGCCGCGTAGCGGGTCTTCCCGCCGGCCCACTTGATGAACGACCGGCCCTCCGCCACGCCGCCATCCTAAGTTATCCACAGGCTCGGAAAGGGTCTGGTGAGTGCGCGGCTACGGCCAGTACGGTCCTCGCATCGATCGGAATCGAGGGATGGGGGTATCGATGGCGCAGACCACACAGGCGCAGCAGGCCGAGCTCAACGCCGCCGCGCAGCGGTTCGAGCAGGTCAACGGGGAGCTGCAGGGCATGCTCTCCACGCTCATGCGGGAGCTCGAGGTCACCCGCAGCGGATGGCAGGGGGCCGGTGGGCGGTCGTTCGAGGCCGTCAAGCAAGCGTGGCGGCTCGACCAGGAGGCGCTCCACAAGAACCTGCTGGAGACCGCGGCCGGGCTCAAGTCCGCGGGGCGGAACTACGCCGCGGCCGACATCGAGGCCGATGACCGTCTGCGGCGCGTGGCGCGCACCGACCTTTCCGCGCTCGGCTGAATCCGGAGGCTGTCATGGACGACATGCTCGTGGTCAACTTCGGCGCGATGGAGCACGCCGGTCAGTCGATCCAGACCGCGCTCAACACGCTCAACGCGCGGCTCGACGAGGTCTCCCAGCTCGGGCGGCGGCTGACCAGCGGCTGGCAGGGGGAGGCCCGGGAGGCGTACGCGGCCCGGCAGGCCGGTTGGGAACGCGCCGGGAACGACCTGGCGCTCATGCTCAAGGACATCAAGCTCGCCCTGGACGAGTCGATGCAGCGGTATCTCGAGACGGAGCACCGCAACCGTCAGCTCTTCCCCGGCGCGCGCTGAACGCCGGGGCGCCAGCGGCGGCGCCGGGCCCGCGGTAGCGCGATCACCGCCGCGACCAGCAGGAGCGTGGCCGCCAGCAGTGCGCCGGCCAGACGGAATGGCCCGGGCGGGCCGACCCCCGCCGCCGGGCGGGCCGCCGGACCGGCCACCGGCGGTGACCGGGTGCCGGGGCCGGACACCTCCGTCAGCGCCCGCAGCGGGTTGAGCCGGCCGGCGCCGTAGCCCTCGCCCCAGCCGCCGTCGGCCGTCGCCCGTAGCTGTTCGGCGACCTCGCGGGCCGTGAGCTCGGGGCGGTACTGCAGGAGCAGCGCCGCCGTCGCGGAAACGAACGGTGTCGCGAAGCTTGTGCCGTCGCCCGCCCGCAGTCCGGCCGGCGGGACCGTGCTCACGATCCCGGCGCCCGGCGCGACCAGGTCCACGTAGTCCCCGGCCTGTGACGACGGCAGGCGCTTGCCTGACTCGTCGACAGCGCCGACGCCGATGACCCCGTCGTACGCGGCCGGGTAGGGCACCGGGTTGCCCTCCGCGTACCGGTTGCCGGCCGCCGCGACCAGGACCACGTCGTGCGCCACCGCGAAGGCGACGGCCGCGCGGACGGCGGGGTCGTCTCGGTACGACACCAGGGACAGGTTGATCACACGGGCGCCGCGCTCGACCGCCTCACGGATCGCGGCGGCCAGGTCAGCGGCGGTGCCCCGGCGGCCGGCCGTGGCCCCGTTCTCCAACTCGACCAGTTCGCTCACCCGCAGTGCGAGGATCGTCGCTGCCGGTGCCAGACCCCGGAACGCGACCCCGTCCATGGGACGGGCGGCGATGATGCCGGCCACAGCGGTACCGTGGCCGACGCAATCCAGGCGGGAAAGGCCACCGTCGAGGTGGTCCGGGCCAGGCTCGACGGCGCCGCGCAGCTGGGGGTGCCCGGAGTCCACGCCGGAGTCGATCACAGCGATTGTCACTCCGTGGCCGTCGGCCAGTCGGTTGAGCGTCCCTTGGTCGTACCGCTGCTGTACCGACGCCGGTCCGGACGGTTCGGGGCGGCTGGAAGCACTCGGGCAGACGGTGGGGGCGTGTGCGCCAGCGGGTGGGGCCATGAGGCACGAAGCCACGCTGAGCAGGGTCGCCAAACCGGACATTCGGCGCCCCCGAGGCATGACCCGATCGTAGGGGCTGGTTCCGCTCCACCACAGACCTCGTGCTGATGCCGCGAATGAGACAGCGTTGTGATCCAGCGCCGGGGGATCGCTATGCTGGCCCGAGCGCTTGCCCGCGTCGCTCCCCTCGAATTGCCGTGGCCATATAGGTTAGGTTTCGGCGACGCGGCGGTTTCGAGCCCGACAAGGGGGGTGGCCGTGACCGAGTGGGAGCCGGCCACCGAGGCCGAGGCCACCATGCGCGATGCCCTGCGCGCGAACGACCAGGAGCAGTACTTCCGCATCCTCGCGCGCACCGACGTCTTGCTGCCGATCGCGCCCGACGCGCCGCAGCAGATCGGGCCCGGCGACGCCGGCTGGGGCACGTGGACCACCGACGGCCGCACGCATGTGCTCGCATTCACATCGCCGGCCGCGCTGCACGAGTGCCTGGCCGGGCACCCCGGCACCCACCGGCGCGTGCCCTTCCGCGACCTCGCGACCATCTGGCCCAACGTCGACTGGTGGCTCGCGGTCAATCCCGGCCTTCCCATCGAGGGGTACCTCCCGAGCTGGTTCGTCACCCAGATCAGCCGCGGCGACGTGCGCCTCCCGGGTCGCACGCTCGGCGCCCGGGCGCGCATGGAGCAGGCGACCAACCGGACCCGCGCCGTCGCCCAGGTGCCGGTGCGCAGCGTGCCCAACCAGCCGGCCCCGACGCCGATCGAGCGCCAGCGCATGAAGGCGGCCGAGCAGTTGCCCCCGCCGGCGCCCACCTCGGCCCCGCCGGCCGTGCCGCCGCGCCGCGAGGTGCCGCCGCCGGATGTGGCCCCACCGGGCGCGTTCCTGCCCACGCGGGCTGACCGTCCCGTGAACTTCGACCGGACGATGGGTGCTCGTTCGGTACCGCAGCCGCCACCGCAAGCGCCCGTCTCGCCCCCGCCCGACAGCCCGGCGCGCGGGCGGGCGACCTTCCCGCGCCGCGGGCTGTTCGACGACGAGGATCACCGTTCGATCGACGTGCCCGGGGAGAAGGAGCTGTTCGGCGACCTGCCCCGCCGGCCGGGCGGGGAGGGTGACCTGCCGCGTCGTCCCGGCGCTGGTGAGAGTGGTCTCCCTTCCGGCGGGTTGCCGTCGCGTACGCCTGGATCGTCGGACTCGCCCCGGTTTGCCGGATCTGCGGGGCCGTCGGCGGAGGAAAGCGACCAGCGGCGGTACTGGCCCCGCCGGGATCCGGCGCGGAGCCTCGGCGAGGTGTATACGGAGCACGCCGATCCGGTGCTGCCCGCCGCTTGGCAACCGCCGCCGGACCTGCCGAAGCATGGCGGGCCGCCGCTGCCGACTCGCCAGCCTCAGGCGCAGCCGCCGGCCGCCTTCCGGTCCGGGGAGCCGCCGCTGCCGTCTCGTCCTGCGGAGACCTCGCGGCCCGCGGAGAGTGGGCTGTTCGGGGCTCGGTCCGGTGAGGACCGGCCGTTCGGGGCGGGTGGGCGGCTGCCTGGCCGTCCGTCGACGCTTGGCAACAGTGGTCCGCTGCCGCCGCGGCCGGCTGCTCAGCCGGCGCCGGAGGAGGGTGGCGGTTCGCTGCCGCTGCCGCCCCGTCCCGGGTTCGGAGACGGCGGCTCGTTGCCGTCCCGTCCTGGTCTTGGTGACGGCGACCCGTTGCCATCGCGGTTCGGTGCTGGTGAGGCTGGTTCGCTGCCGTCCCGGTCTGGGCCCGGTGAGGGTGGTTCGCTGCCGGCTCGGCCTGGCTTCGGTGACGCGGGTTCGCCCTCGGCGCGGCCCGGTGACGACGGTGATCGCGGGTTCGGTGCGGGGGGCGCGTTCCCGTCCCGCCCCGCCGAAGACGGTGATCGCGGGTTCGGCGCCTCCAGTCCGGGCGATGATCGTGGGTTCGGTGGGCTGCCTTCGCGGTCGGGCCGAGGCGAGGAAGCGCTGGCGGCCGGAGGGTTCTTCGGGGCCGCGGATGCGCCGGCGAGCGACCAGACGCAGCCGATCGGGTGGAACGGGCCGGGCGACGTACGGCCGGCCAGCCTCGCCAAACCCGCCGGCCGCGCGCCCGAGGGGCGGCCGGCCGACGAGCCGCTGCTGTTCGACCGGCCGGTGTTCGACCGGCCCGGGTTCAACCGGCTCGACATCGAGCAGCCGGAGGTTGACGAGCCGGCGGAGCCGTTGCCGTTCGGGGGAGTGGCGTCGCGGGCCCGGGCCGCCGGGTTCGGTGGCAGCGACCTCGATCAGCACCCGTTCTTCGCCGACGAGCCCGACCTTCCGCCGGCCAAGGGCCAGTCGTCGTTCTTCGCGCCCCCGATGCAGGACGCCGAGCCGGAGCGCGGGAAGAGCGGGGACGCTCCGCTGCGTGCTGGGCAACCACCGGCCGCCGCGCAGGTGCCGCCGCACCACACCGAGCCGCCATACCTTGCCGAGTCGTCGGGCTCGCCGTCGCGTCTCGCGGAGCCGCTGGCCGCGCCGCCGTATCTTGAGTCGTCGGGTCTGCCATCGCGCCTTGCGGAGCCGCTGGCCGCGCCGCCGTATCTTGAGTCGTCGGGTCTGCCGTCGCGCCTCGCTGAGCCGTCGTACCTTGCGCAGGAGCGCGAAGATCAGCCGTCGCGCTTCGGTGAGTCGTCGTACTTTGCGGATTCGCCGAGCGTCCAGTCCCCGGCCGGTCCGGCGTATCCGGCCGAGGCCCCGCCGGCCGCGGTTGAGCCGCCGCGCCTCGCGCAGGCGGGTGCGGGTGAGGCACCGGCCTCAGAGAACGGGTCGTTCTTCTTCTCCGGCGGCGAGTCCAGCTTCTTCGGGAGCGGCGAGCCGGCGGCGTCCGCCGGCGGGTCGGTCTTCGGTAGCCGGCGTGAACCGGCGGCCGATCCGGGGCTGGACGGGCCTACGGAGCCGGTCGACTACCCGGGGCAGGTCTCCTTCGCTTCCGGGGTCGACGCCCTCGCCCACGGCGGTGCGAACGGTGAGAGCGACTGGCGGGACCCGTCGCCCGAGCTGCGCTCCTTCTTCGAGACCGGGGCCGCCGAGCGGGCACAGCTGGCCCAGGAGGAGCCGGAGGCGCCGAGCCGGCCGGGCGAGTCCGTGTACGAGCCCGAGATCGTCGATGGCGCCCCCGTGCGGCTGCACGAGGAGATCGTCGACGCCGAGGTGGTCGTCCCGACCACCGACTCCGACACCGGCAGTTGGCCCGTCGGGTCCTGGCAGGCGAACGCCTGGCGGCAGACCGCGCCCCGCGAGACCTCGTGGGAGGAGCCCGCTCCGGCCGTCCAACCGCAGCCGGAGCCGGTCGCTGAGTGGCAGCCGCAGTCCGCGTCGCAGCCGGTGATGGAATGGCAGCCCGAGCGGGAGCCGGTCGCGGATTGGCAGTCCCAGCCCGCGCCACAACCGGTCGCTGAGTGGCAGCCGCAGTCCGCGTCGCAGCGCGCGGTCGAGTGGCAGCCCGAGCCCGAGCGGGAGCCGGTCGCCGAGTGGCAGCCGCAGTCCACGTCGCAGCCGGCGGTCGAGTGGCAGCCCGAGCCCGACCGGGAGCCGGTCGCGGAATGGCAGCCCCAGTCCGCGTCGCAGCCCGAGCCGGTCGCCGAGTGGCAGCCGCAGTCCGCGTCGCAGCCGGTGGTGGAGCCCGAACCGGTCGCCGAGTGGGAGGCTCAGCCCGCCGCCGGCTGGCAGGCCCCCGAACAAGAGCCGCTGGCAGCGAGCCCCGCCCCGACCAGTCCGGCCCCGGCGAGCAGCCCCGCGCCGGCTGACCGGGAGGCCGCGCCCAAGCGGCCCGACCCGGCCGCCATCGCGAACTTCCAGCCCGCCAACACCACCGAACGGGAGCTCTTCGAGGCCGTCCAGGCCAACAACACCGACCGGTTCCTGTCGACCCTGTTGCTGGCGAAGGTGCTCGTGCCCTACTGGGACGGCGAGGGCGCCGTCGCGCCGCAGAACTGGCGCACCGAGCACATGAACGGCGTGCCCCACCTCGTGGTCTTCTCGTCGCAGGACCGCATGGAGGACCGGCTCGGCGAGGACGCCCTCGGCAGCTGGATCAAGTTCACCCGCCTCATCCGCCAGTGGCCGCCCGGCGACCAGCTCGCGTTCGCGATCAACCCAGAGTCGCCGGCGGGGGCGGTGCTGCCCGGCTCTGAGGTCATCCAGCTCGCCACCTGGGCGGCCGAGATGGGGCTCGGCGTCGACGAGCCCGAGGAGCCGTACGCACCGGCCAAGCCGCACGAGGAGGCCCAGCCGCGGCCCGCGTTCGAGCCGCCCGCGTCCGGCGGGCAGTTGGTGATGCAGAAGCCGATCTCGCCCGAGCAGCTCAGCTACTACCTCGAGCGCAACTACGACCGGGTCTCCGGGTTCGTGCACCGCGCCAGCGAGGTCGCGCATCTCCAGACGCCCGAGCAGCTGTACAACGCGCTCGGCCTCGGCTACGCGGGGTCGAGCTTCAAGCCCGACGCCGACGAGTCCTACGTGCTGCGCTGGATCGCCTACCGCGGCGACCTGTACCGCATCCCGTACGGCGGGTCGTCGCAGGAGGCCATGCGGGCCATGGAGGGCTGGGTCATCGAGCGCCCGCCGTTCCGCGGCAACGGCTTCGCGCCGAGCGAGACCAGCGACGTGATCGCCGAGTTCAAGGTCGACAGCGCCCGGCTGCCGCACGACGCCGAGCTCTGGCGGCTGCGCCGTGACGGCCGGCAGGAGCTCATCGCGCGGCTCGACGCCGACGGCCCCAACTGGCGCAAGGGCGGCGCGCTGTGATCCGCGACGGCTACGCGGCCCGGTGGCGGGGCGCCGAGTACGAGGCCAGCCCCGACGGCGACGACGTCCGCCTGTACCGGCCCGATCAGGCTGACGGGTTCGACGAGGTGCGACCCGGGCGGTACCGCAGAATCGTCGCGCTCAACGAGGTCGACGAGCTCGTGTATGTGCGCACCACCTGCTTCTGGCGCGGTCAGCCGTTCATCGTGCTGGGGGAGCACGACGGGTGGCTGCGCGTCGAGTACACCGGCGGCCGCGCGCCGGTCGCCGCGGAGCTCAACCTGGAGGAGTTCGACTACGGCGTGTACCAGGGCTGGGCGCCCCAGGCCGAGGTCTCCGAGCTGCGCGAGCAGCGCGTCTAGAAAGCTCTACAGCCCCTTCACCCAGCGCAGGATCTCGCCGGTGACCAGCTCTGGCTGCTCCAGGTGCGGGAAGTGGGAGGCATCGGGAAGCAGCCGCCACTCGTACTCCGCGAGGACATAGCGCCCAGATCCCTGCGCGGTCCTCGGCAGTACCGCCGGATCCAACGCCCCGTGCAGCTGCAGCGTGGGCGCGGTCAGCGGCTGCTGGAGCAGCTTGACGAAGCGGTAGCCCTGCAGGCGCAGCGTCGCCCGCACCGCCCACCGGTAGGTCTCCAGCGCGCAGAACGCGGCCTGCGGGATGCGCATCGCCTCGCGGCAGGTGCGCTCGTAGTCGGCGTACCCGGGCGAAGTCACCCAATCGGGTGAACCCCACATCCGTAAGTAATCACCCACGAGTGCAGCATTGTCGCGGGTCAGGATGTGCTCGAAGCGCGGCACCTGGAACCTCAGCACCGGCTTGGCGGCGGCCAGCTGGCCGCGCGGGTCGGTGGCGAGCGCCGCGCGCAGCCGGAGCGGGTGGGCGGCGCCGAGCACGACCAGCCGGCGGACGAGCTTCGGGTGGAACGCTGCGGTCGTCCAGCCGATCATGCCGCCGTAGCCGGCGCCGACCAGGAACGCGCTGCGCTCGCCGAGGGCGCGGATGAGACCCGCCACATCGCCCGCCATCGTGTACCCGTCGTAACCGCGCGGTGGCTTGTCGCTTGCGCCGTAGCCACGCAGGTCGATGGCGACCGCGCGGAAGCCGGCGTCGGCGACCGCGGCCAGCTGGTGGTGCCAGGCGTACCAGAACTCGGGGAAGCCGTGCAGGAACAGCACCATCGGGCCGGTGCCGGCCTCCACGACGTGGAACCGCGTGCCGTTGGCGCTGACGAACCGGTGCGACCACGGCCCGTCGATCATGACGCAGGAGTCGTCAACCGCGGTGTTCATATCGCTCAGCGTAGGGCCTGCCCAGCGGAAACCGGCCCATTGGCATGTGATCTTGCACTAACTACCGCGTCATGAACTGGTCCTGGTTGTTGGCGCCGTCGAGGTCGGGAGCCGTCGTGCCGTCCGGCAGCCGCGCGTCGATGCGGACCGACTCGGTGAATCCGCCGCCGTGGACCGCGCCGTGCCGGAACTCGAACGTCATCTCGCGCGTGGCACCGGGCGCGGGCGGGGTGACCGGGCACTGGGCCGTCTGCGCGTCCGTGAACGTGCAGCCGTTCCAGCCGGTCAGGCCGCTGTACAGCTCCGTGGTCATGTAGATGTCGCCGCTCATGTGGAACGTGATGACCGCCTTCTGGGGCGTCCCGCCACGGTTGTTGCGGATCGTCACGGTCACGGTGCCGTACGCGGACTGGTTGCTGTCGGGCGTGCCCCAGACCAGGTCGGTCGCGGTGACCGAGAGGTCGGCGACGTTCGGGTTGGGCGGGAACGACCTGGGCCCGTCGACCTGCTGGAACGCCGTGCCGGACCAGGTGTACGAGCGCCATTGGTGCTGCGGCAGCTGCTCGGACTCACCGCAGCAGCCCCGGTAGTCGCCCATCTCGACCTGCACCTGGGCGCCGGAGGCCGCGACGTCGAACAGTGCCTTGATGGCTCCGCCGGTGCGCACGACCCGGCCGACCGTGGTGACCGCGCCGGACGAGTCCCGATCGAAGACCACGACCTGCCCGGCGGCCTCGCCTCCCGTGCAGCTCAACAGAGCCGCGGTCTCGGGAGACCCGTCCCGGTCGACGTCCGGGTACACCAACTTCTCGATCTTGACGGTCCATGTCCCGGACCGGGTCGACTCGCCGTGGAAGGTGAACCGGCCGGACGGGCAGCCGTCCTGCGACCAGGCCGGCAGGTCGACCGTCGCGGCGGCCAGCTCCTCGCGGCTCATCCGGCCGTACGCCGACATACTCGGGGAAGGCGGCGGTGTCGAGGGCGACGGTGCGGCGGTGGAGGCGGACGCGGACGCGGCCGGTGGCGTCGACGCGTCGTTCGACGTGCTCGGGTCGACCGCGCGTTCCGCGGGCACGCCGAGCAGTGTGTAGCTGCCCAGCCCGGCGACCACCAGCGTCGCGGCGACGGTGACGACCCGGTTGCGACGCCGGCGCCGGCGGACCGTGGTGTGCACGGCGGCCGAGCCGGGAGCCACGACCCGCGGCGAGAACTCGGCGCGGAAGTCGTCGAGTGCGTCCTGTAGCCCACGGGGCGTTTCACGCTCGGGCATCGTCGTCCTCCTTCCAGGTGTCCGACAGCTGCTCGGCCAGCACCTTGCGGGTCCGGTGCAGCCACGACTTCACCGTGTTCTCGGCGACCTGCTCCTGGCTCGCGATGTCCGAGATGGACAGATCGCCGATGTAGTACAGGATGAAGACCCGGCGCGCGTTCGCCGGCACCGTTGCCAGCGCGCGGATCAGATCCACGCGATCCGGCGTCGGCCCGTCGGTGACCTGGGGCCGGAGGTGGGCGAACGCGGCGATGGCCCGGCGCGCCTGCCGGAACCGGTTCTTGGCGAGGTTCCAGGCGACCCGGCGCACCCAGGCGCCCGGATTGTCGTACAGCACGATCGTGCTCCACCGCGGCAGCGCCCGGCAGAACGCCTCCTGCGCCAGATCCTGGGCATAGGCCAGGTCACCCGTGTACGCGCAGAGTTGCAGCGTCAACGAGTGGAAGTTGGCGGCGTAGAACTCGTCGAAGCCGGCACTGGCCGAGGCCGTCGAGGCTGCGGTATTCAAATCCCTGTCCTTCAAGGGCCGCAGGGCGGAGGGCCCCCCGTCGGTGCCCACCGCCACATCGCGCGCAACGCTCAGTTCACGTGGACGGTACTGGTCGTCGCGTTGTCGGCCGGGTTCGCATCCGCGACCGCGGCCAGGCTCCGCATCGCGGTGACCGACACGGTCAGCTGGGCACCGTCCGCGGGCGGCTGGGTGGTCCAGATCACGATCGTGACGACCCGCTGCGTGCCCTTCGCGACCGGGTCGATCCGGCACGGCCACTCGGGGCTGCCGAAGCAGCCGATCGGCTGGCCGAGCACCCGCGGCGTGCCGGCGACCCCGGCCAGCGCGATGCCGACCTCGTCGTGCTCCGCGTCGGTCGCCCCGCTCACGGTGACCACCAGCTCACCGGTGTACGTGCCGTCGCCGTTCGAGGTGAATTTCGTCGGCCCGGCCTGCACGGACAGGTCCGGCGTCGCGGCCGGCTGGTAGGTGCCCGGCTGGACACCGTTGCCCGTGCCCTGCAACCTGGCCCGGAACTGGGCCTGGTTGTTCGACGGCGAGGCGTCGGCCGGGCCACCGACGTTCTCGACCGTGATCGTCGCCGGCTCACTGAGGCGGGTCTTCGCCTGCGGTCCGGCCAGCGAGGTGAACCTGATGCGCAGGTCGCGCACCTCGCCGTTGGTCATCCCGCCCATCAGGGTGCACCGCAGCGCCCGGTCACCGTGCGCGGCGTCCGGGAAGCAGGTCTGCAGTTGCAGGTCCTGCTCGCCGGCGAACCGGATGCCCGCCGGCTGAGCCACGATCACGTCCACCGAGGCCGCCGCCTGGCCGCGGTACGTCAGCCGCACCGGCAGCACCCCCGCGTAGCCGCCGCCCTCCGCAAGCGTCAGCTGCGCCCTGCCCGTCGACACCGTGAGGTCGGACGCCGGCGGTTCGCCAGCCGCTGCCGGGCCGGCGAACGCGAACGCTCCTACGGTGGCGCCGACCGCGAGCGCCGCTCTCGTGAGTCGGAACATTGCTCCTCCTTGTCGTCGATTGACGCGCCATACACACCGCAGCGACGGGTCTCGTTGCAGCGAGAAGTGACGGCTACCCGACAGTTCTGCGTGGTTCGCCGGCAGCCCAGTCGGGCGGTCGAGGGTCGCGGACAGGGCGCCGTCACGCTTAGCGTGCTTGCATGAGCCTGCCGTTGCCGCTGGTCGTCGTGTCGGGCACGCCGGGTGAGTGTGGAGTCGCCTACGGCAAGGCTGCCGCCGACCTCATCGGGCTGAACACCGCGAACTATCTGGAGCGGTTCGCGTCATCCGCCGGTCTCGATCGCCCCGCGGTGCGGCGGTACGGCGCACTCTTCCGTGAGGCGTCCCACGAGTACGCGCCGCGGGTCGCGGACATGCTCGACGGCGTGGCCGAGGGTGCCGACGTCGACGTGAACGAGATCTACGCGCTGAACGGCCGGTCGGAGCTCATGTACGCCGGGACGGAGTGCACGGCGATCGGCGTGCTCGATACACGCACCGTCACCGGGCACACGCTGCTCGCTCAGAACTGGGACTGGCATCCGGCGCAGCGCCCGTACAGCCTCCTGCTCGCCACCCGCGACGAGCGCGGTTCGCAGGTGCTCGCGCTGACGGAGGCCGGGATGCTGGCCAAGGCCGGCCTGAACGACGCGGGCCTCGGGGTCTGCGTGAACCTGCTCGGGTCGTCGCGCGACCGGCGCTCCGGCGGCGTGCCGTACCACGTGCTGCTCCGGGCCGTGCTCGAAGCGCGCCTGCTGGGCGACGCGATCAAGGTCGCCTGCGCGACGCCGCGCTGTTCGAGCATCAACCTGCTGGTCGGTCAGGCATTTGCGGCGGGTGTACCGGGTGAGGTGCTCGACCTCGAGGTCGTGCCCGGTGACGTCGGCGTGCTCAACCCGGTCGACGGCGTGATCACGCACGCCAACCACATCGAGGCGGCACTGCCGGTCTTCGATGTCGTGCGCAACCTCGGGGGATCGACGTTCTTCCGCAGTGCGCGGGCGCGCCGGCTGCTCGGCGGTGAGCCGCTCGACGAGAAGCACCTGCAGGCGGTGCTGGCGGATCATGGCGGTTATCCACAGTCGATCTGCCGGCACGACATCGACGCTCCTAGTGATGCCGAGCGATCGGAGTCGCTGTTCGGGGTACTGCTGGATCTGGATGAGCGTCGCATGACGATCACGCCCGGCCCGCCGTGCCAGGCGGACGCATCCCACGACATCCGACTTGCCGGACTTTTCGTGTGATTTCAGGGTTTTTTCGGCCTCGCGCGCTCTTGTGTTACTCCTTAAATGTATCTGTGCTGATCCCGCGTTTTTGATCTCCGCCGGAGCGGGTCTTCGCAGCTCATCGGTGCTTGCACAGGCATGTGCGCATGTTGCCCGCCTCCGGGCGTCTTAAGTCCCGGTCAGAGCGCTTCAGACGTGGGTTGTCCCTGTTCGGACCGGCTACTAGCTTCCGCTATCGACGCACGTGAGCCCCCACCTCGTCGGAATCGGGATTGCTAGATGAACGAGCGAGACGTGCCCAGAAGGCGCGGTGACCACGACCCGTACCGCGACTCGTACTACGAGTCCGGTTACGAGGACCAGACCGGCTACATGCGCGCCGATCGTGGCGGCTCCGGCCCGCACTTCTACGACCCGGGTGCGGTGTCCCGCGGCCGCGGCCCGCTGCCGGACCTCGAGGACGAGGCCGACTACGAGGACGAGTCGTCCAACTGGCGGCGCCGCACCGCGATGATCGCCATCGGCGGCGGCGCGGCCGCGCTGATCGGCGGCGGCGCCTACGCCGTCACCCAGTTCTTCGGCGAGGGCACCCGGACCGAGCCCGCCGAGGCCGAGACCCCCGTCGACACCGCCGCCCCCGCCTACGTCGACCAGAACCAGAGCCTGATGAACGGCCAGGCCGGCCTCGGCGTCCGCAAGAACACCCCGACCACCGGCACCACGTTCGGCACCGCCGCCGACGCCGCCAAGAACGCCGTCGTGGTCGGCAACACCGTGCTGCCGAAGAAGGACCCGGTCCGCCACCTGGCCAGTCGGCTCACCTTCGGGCCGAACTCGAAGACGATCAGCGACATCAACAAGCTCGGGATCAACGGCTGGATCGCCAAGCAGCTCAAGCCTGAGACGATCCCGCTGACCCGCGGCGAGCAGAAGGCCGACGCCGAGCTGGTCACCTGGAACATGACGTACGAGCAGCTCAAGGCGCAGCAGGGCGACCTGGACAAGAAGGGCGTCAAGGCCGACAACCAGAACGTCCAGTACGCCATCGCCAAGCAGCTGTTCTCCGACCGGCAGCTGTTCGAGATGATGGTCGACTTCTTCGGCGACTACCTGCACGTCTCCGCCTTCCACGACGGGAACGAGCTGGTGCGGGCCGCCTTCGAGCGGGACGTGATCCGCAAGCACGCGCTCGGCAACTACGTCGACATGTTCCTCGCCGCCAACAGCCACCCGGCGCTGCTGCGGTACCTCGACCAGCAGGCCTCCACCAAGGACCAGATCAACGAGAACCTGGCCCGCGAGAACCTCGAGCTCTACACCGTGGGCGCGTTCAACGGGTACACCGAGGTCGACGTCCGGCAGGCCGCCATGCTCCAGACGGGTCGCAGCATCCGCGACGGCAAGTACGTCTACCGGCCCGAGCAGCACTACGTCGGCCCGGTGAAGATCATGGGCTTCTCGCACGCGAACCCCACCGCCGAGGGCGGCGAGGCGGTGCAGGAGGCGTACTTCCGCTACATCGCGCTGCACCCGAACACCGCGCGGTACATGGCGCAGAACCTCGCGACCCGGTTCGTCTCGGACACGCCGCCGAAGACGCTGGTCGACGCGATGGCGAAGACCTACATCGACAAGAAGAGCAACATCCCCGCCGTCCTCATGACGATGCTGACGCGCACCGAGTTCTGGGCCTCGGTCGGCCAGAAGGTGCGCCGCCCCGGCGAGTACCTCACCGCCACCTACCGGGCGCTGGACGTCAACCCCGACGCGCCGGCCGGCTTCACGTCGAACAACACGAACGTGAGCCCGATGGTGCAGGGCCTGGCCGACGTCATGCGGAAGCTGGAGGAGTACGGCCACGCGCCGATGGAGCTGCCGACCCCCAACGGCTACCCCGACGTGTACGTCGCGTGGACCTCGGCCGGGACCATGGTCAACCAGTGGAACGACGCCTACAACGCCGTCGTCGGCGGCCGTAAGCAGTTCACCTGGCAGAAGCCGGAGGCGCTGATCGCCAGCCCGCCGGCGACCGCGGGCGCGTACCTCGATGCGCTGAGCAAGAAGCTCATCAACGTCACGCTCGACACCGCGCGCAAGAACGCGATCCTGAAGATCGCCGGCCCGAACGTCACGGCCGCCACGCCGGTCGACGCGACGTTCAACGGCGCGATCGCCGCGGTCGTGCGGGCCCTGTTCGCCACTCCCCACCACCACCTCCGGTAGGCGCTGATCATGGAGAAGAACGTGCACCGTTCGCTGCATCCCGAGTGCCCTGACCTGCTTCGCCTGGGTCCCAACCGGTTCGAGGCGGCGCTGCGGGCCGAGGCCGTGGCGGTCAAGGAGGAGCAGAAGGCCGTTCGCGACCAGTACCTCGACCTCGCCCGCCAGGAGGACGAGCAGGAAGAGGGTAAGGGCGTGACCCGCCGGCGGTTCTTCGTCGGCGCGGCGGCGACCACGACGGCGCTGGCGACCAGCCAGTTCATCACCACGCAGGCGTCGTTCGCGGCCACCCCGACCGGCACCCTGATCCACGTGTTCCTCTACGGCGGCGCCGACGGCCTGTCGCTGTTCGCGCCCATGAACGACCCTGTGCTCCAGCGCGTCCGCCCGTCGTTCACGCTGGCGGAGAACACCTCGATCCCGCTGGAGCGCGGCTTCGGCCTCAACGAGTCGTTCGCGCCGCTGAAGAAGTACCTCGACGCCGGCCAGCTCGCTTTCATCCCCGCCGTCAGCGACCGGCGGCTCGACCGCAGCCACTTCGCGGCCACGGACATCTGCCAGCTCGGTGGCCTGCCCGCCGAGACGGGTGGCATGGGCTGGCTGACGAACCTGGCCGACAAGCTCGGCCCCGGCACGGCGTTCCGCGCGATCGGCATCGGCTCGACCCTGCCGCGCTCCCTGGTCGGCGGCGGTGGCGCCCTGGCCCTGTCGAACGTCGGCGCCCTGAACGTCAACGGTGACGGCAAGTTCAAGCAGCCCACCGTCGACGCGATCAAGACGCTGTTCACGGGCGTCAACCACCCGATCGAGAGCCCGGTCCGCGCCGGCATCGACGCCCTGACCCTGGCCCAGAAGCTGGCCCAGGAGGGCTACACGCCGGCGAACGACGTCCGGTACACCGGGGTCGGCAACGCGTTCAAGGAGCTCGCCCAGCTGATCAAGGGCGGCGCCAACGTCCGCATCGCCACGGTCGGCATGGGCGGCTGGGACACCCACGAGGGCCAGGGCACCCGCGGCGGCTACGTGGCCCGCCACTTCGGCGAGCTGGCCACGGGCATGGCGTCGTTCTTCGACGACCTGGGCCCCGACCTGGCCTCGAACGTGACGATCATGGTCTCCAGCGAGTTCGGCCGCCGCGTGGCCGAGAACGGCAGCGGCACCGACCACGGCCACGGCGGCGGCGTGGTGGTCCTCTCGGGCAAGAAGCTGGCAGGCAAGGTGATCGGCACCTGGAACGGCACCGGCACCCTGGTCAACGGCGACCTCCCCGAGATGAACAACATGTTCAGCGTGTTCGGCTCGGTGGCCCAGGGCCGCTTCGGCCTGACCAACGCCGAGGTGGGCCTGATCTTCCCCAGGCAGACGTACACCCCGCTGAAGGTCTACGCGTAGCTCCACCTACGCGTGCAGAGGGCGGCCCCGGTCCCGGGGGCCGCCCTCAACCACGTCCGGCCGGGGCCTTCCATGATCAAGGGAAGGATCTGGCTGCTATGACGACCAGATGTTTCCCTTGATCATGGGCGCGCATCTTGTGGCGTGGAGGCTGCGGCCTGACCGACCAGAGCGAGGGGTGCGGGCGTCTCACCGCGGACCCTGCGAGCCGCCCACAACGTGAGGACTGCGGGCATCTCGCGCCGCGGACATTGCGGGGCATCCGGCTGTGGCTTGACCGACCACAGCGAGGGGCGCGGGCATCTCACCGCGCGGACCTTGCGGCCCCCGCAACCGTGAGAGGTGCGGGCGTCAGGCGCGGCCGGAGGGCGCGGGTCCTTGGGGCGACGGCGATGGCAGCGTCCGTGGGGCCGCTCCGGATGGAGCGGCCCCACGAGCGGTGTCTGGCGGGAGCTACGGTCGTGCCTTGCACGGGCCCGAGTCATCGCTCTCTGTTTGGAGCTAGTCCTCCGACTTGCCGGACTGGAGGCCGGAGGCGATCAGGTCCATGACCGTCGAGTCCTGGAGGGTCGTGACGTCGCCCAGGCTGCGGTTCTCGGCCACGTCGCGGAGGAGGCGGCGCATGATCTTGCCCGAGCGGGTCTTCGGGAGCTCCGCGACGAGCATGATCTGGCGGGGCTTGGCGATCGGGCCGAGGGTCTTGGCGACGTGGTTGCGCAGCTCCTGGATCAGGGCCTCGCCGGCCTCGCCGTCCGTCTCGACGCCGCCGCGCGGGATGGTGAAGGCGACGATGGCCTGGCCCGTGGTCGGGTCGGTGGCGCCCACGACCGCGGCCTCGGCCACCTTCGGGTGGCTGACCAGGGCCGACTCGACCTCCGTGGTCGAGATGTTGTGGCCCGAGACGAGCATGACGTCGTCCACGCGGCCCAGGAGCCACAGGTCGCCGTCGGCGTCCTTCTTGGCGCCGTCGCCGGCGAAGTACATGTCCTGGAAGCGGGACCAGTACGTCTCCTTGAAGCGCTCGTCGTCGCCCCAGATCGTGCGCAGCATCGACGGCCAGGGCTCGCGGAGGACGAGGTAACCGCCGCCGCCGTTCGGCACCGACTGGCCCTGGTCGTCGACCACGTCGGCCGAGATGCCGGGGAGGGGGCGCATGGCGCTGCCGGGCTTGGTGGCGGTGACGCCGGGGAGCGGGGAGATCATGATCGCGCCGGTCTCGGTCTGCCACCAGGTGTCGACGATGGGGCAGCGGTCGCCGCCGATGTGTTCCCGATACCACATCCAGGCCTCGGGGTTGATCGGCTCGCCCACCGAGCCCAGGAGGCGCAGCGACGACATGTCGAACTGCTTGGGGATGTCGTCGCCCCACTTCATGAACGTGCGGATCGCGGTGGGGGCGGTGTAGAGGATCGTGATCTTGTACTTCTGGATGAGCTCCCAGAAGCGGCCGCGGTGCGGGGTGTCGGGCGTTCCCTCGTACATGACCTGGGTGGCGCCGTTGGACAGCGGGCCGTAGACGATGTAGCTGTGGCCGGTGACCCAGCCGATGTCGGCGGTGCACCAGTAGACGTCGCTGTCGGGCTTGAGGTCGAAGACGGCGTGGTGGGTGAAGCTGGCCTGCGTCAGGTATCCGCCGGTGGTGTGCAGGATGCCCTTGGGCTTCGCCGTGGTGCCCGACGTGTAGAGGATGAAGAGCGGGTGCTCGGCGTCGAACGGCTCGGGGCTGTGCTCGGCGGACGCGGTCTCGACGACGTCGTGCCACCACAGGTCGCGGCCGTCGGTCCACTCGACGTCCTGGCCGGTGCGGCGCACGACGATGACCTTCTCGATGCTGGGCGTGCGGGCGACGGCCTCGTCGACGATCACCTTGAGGCCGCTGGGCTTGCCGCGGCGGAAGCCGCCGTCGGCGGTGATGACGACCTTCGCGCTCGCGTCGTCGATGCGGCCGCTGAGGGCGTCGGCCGAGAAGCCGCCGAAGACGACGCTGTGGGTGGCGCCGATGCGGGCGCAGGCCAGCATGGCCACGGCGGCCTCGGGGATCATCGGCATGTAGATCGCGACACGGTCGCCCGCGACGACGCCGAGGTCGGTCAGCGCGTTGGCCGCCTGGCAGACGGAGCGGTGGAGGTCGGCGTAGGTGATCGTGCGGGTGTCGCCCGGCTCGCCCTCCCAGTGGATGGCGACCTTGTCACCGCGGCCGGCCTCGATGTGGCGGTCGAGGCAGTTGTAGGCCACGTTGAGCTGACCGCCCACGAACCACTTCGCGAACGGCGGGTTGGACCAGTCCAGCGCCTGCTCCCAGTCCTTGGCCCAGCTCAGCCGCCTCGCCTGCTTCTCCCAGAACGCGATGCGGTCCTGCCTGGCCTCGGCATAGGCACCCTCGGTCAGGTTGGCGGCGGCAGCGAACTCGGCAGGCGGCGGGAACTGCCGTGTCTCGTTGAGAAGGTTTTCCAAGGTCTCGCTCATCGGTGATGGCTCCTCGATGTGGTCCAGCTCTCGCAAGCAGGCTAGTTGGGGGGTGTGACAAGAAGCGAGGTTTCTGCGCTGAGCGGCTGCTGTGAAGCGCCGGGTTTCTCTAAACCTTGTTTACATTAGCGGCACGATACCGTCTGGTGGTGCCAGTGGATCCGCTCGCTCAGTTGCTTGACCTCGCCGATGTGGCGCCCGCCTTCGACCAGGCCCGGGCCGCGGTCGACGCCGCCATGCGCAACCGTGCGCTGCGCCGCTCCGGGGGCCCCGTGGCCGCCGAGGTCGCGCTGCGCACCTCGGTCGCCAGTGCCGCGCTCGACACGCACGGGTTCGACCTGGAGGGCGTCCGGGCGGGCGTGGTCACCGACCCGGTCGTGCACGGCGCGCTGCGCGCGACGGCCGCCCTGGACGGGCTGACGGCCACCTGGGGGCGTGCTCCCCGGCAGGTGCTGGCCAAGCTGCACACGCTGGCCGCGCGGGACGTGGTGGCGGCCGCCGACCTGGGGCGCCCGGTGGACCCGCAGGCGGTGCCCCGCCTCGACGCGCTGGCGGCGCTGATCACGGGCGGCACGTCGGTTCCGGTGCTGCTGCAAGCGGCAGTGGTACACGCTGAGCTGCTGGCCTTGAAGGCGTTCTCGGGGCCGAACGGGGTCGTGGCCCGGGCCGCGGGGCGGCTCGTCCTGATCGCCGGCGGGCTGGACCCGCGGGGCCTGCTCGCCATGGACGTGGGGCACAGGAGCCGGGAGCCGGAGTACGTGGGGTCGGCCAACGCGTACGCGACGGGCACGCCGGACGGGGTGCGGTCCTGGCTGCGCCACTATGCGGCGGCGGTCGAGCGGGCGGCGGAGGAGCTGACCGAGATCTGCGAGACGGCCGCGGACCGGGGGTAGTGCTACCGCGGCCGTCTCGCAGGCCGGACTAGGCGTTCTGCTGGGCCTTCGACTGCCGGACCGTCTGGACCAGCAGCAGGATCGGGGCGATGAAGGCGTAGATGAAGATCCGGTACTCATCGCCGTCGAACAGGAACAGCAGGTAGAACGCGTAGCCGAGGAAGCCGACGCCGATCAGGCCATTGAGCACCCGCATGCCGGTCGACGTCTTCAGCCACGGCTGCAGCGCCAGGACCAGCAGGATGGCCCCGCTGATGCCGAGCGCGGCGGTGTAGCCGTAGAACATTGGGTCATTCATGGAGCAATGCCTCCGGGGTGGAGTAAAGGGGGTATGGCCGCGCCAGCCTAGGCCTTTTGCGCAGCTCCGTGTGTCCCCTCGGAGGTCGCCAGACACAGTGAACGGCGCCTCATTGGGGAGGCGCCGTCACACACGTCCGGCCGGGTTACCAAGCGTGCACTCAAAGTCCGTTCGCAGCGGTCCTTGCGAAGCCGCTACAACGCGCCATCCGCGGCTGATCGCTCGTGGGTGCCCGGCGGCCGTGCACGAGATCCTCTCGTGACCTCGCACTTCATTTCTACGCCGCGGGTTCCATGAGCGGAACCCCTGACCAGCAGATTGTGACTGGTGAGGCCTACGTGGCGGGCGCGGCGGCGAGCCGCGCGCGGCGCTGCCTGCTGCGGCTCCACACGGTCAGGCCGATCGCCAGCGCGGCCCCGATGCCGATCGCGGCGGCCGCCACCGGCACGGCCGGGCGGTCGCGCAGGCGCTTGCTCAGCGGGATCGGGTGGCGGAACTCCAGCATCGGCCAGCCGCGCTCGACGGCGATGCGGCGCAGGCCGCGGTCGGGGTTGACCGCCGTGGGGTGCCCGACCAGGCTGAGCAGGCCGGCGTCGGTCACCGAGTCGGAGTACGCGAAGCAGGTGGCCAGGTCGTAGTCCCGCTCGGTCGCGAGCTCCTTGACGGCAACGACCTTGTTGGGGCCGGCGGCATAGAAGTCGATCTCGCCCGTATAACGGCCGTCCTCGCCGACATTCATCCGGGTGGCAATGACGTCGGTGATACCGAGGAGCTCTCCGATAGGTCGGACCATCTCGTCACCGGAGGTCGACACCAGCACGACGTCGCGGCCGGCCGCGCGGTGCTCGGCGATCAGGGCGGCCGCCTCGGCGTAGATGTACGGGTTGATCAGCTCGTCGAGCGTCTCCCGGACGATCTGGCGGACCTGCTCGGCGCGCCAGCCCTTGACCAGGGCAGCCAGATAGTCCCTGGTCTTGCTCATGGTCTGCTCGTCGGAGCCGCCGCCGACCCGGAAGATCAGCTGGGCATAGGCACCCTTGATGACGTCGCGGCGGCTGATCAGCCCGTCGCGGTAGAACGGTCGACCGAAGGCCAAGGCGCTTGACTTGGCGATCACCGTTTTGTCCAGGTCGAAAAACGCGGCGCTACGCCCCACGGCGGGCAAGTGTAGCGTTGAGTGGCATGCTATGGCGTCCGGACTTGCCGGAGCCCGCTGCGGATCACGCTCGGCTCGCGTGTGATCACGCAAGCGATACCCCCAACTGAAATATTGATTGGTGTTCTGGGCGTGTTGCGAGCCCGTCCTACTCGACGTATGCGGGTGGACTCAGGCATGCTTATGTTTGCGACGCGGTTTCATGTCCCAAGACATCGACCCGTTATTGACCCTCGGCGGTTGCACCCCCCGTGACCGCTGAGTGGGTTCGGCTCGACCCCCCCGGAGCCGAACCCACTCAGCGG
>NZ_JAHYSG010000152.1 GCF_022095675.1 Dactylosporangium sp. AC04546
CAGCGCGCGCCCCAGCGGTGGTCTCAGCCCCGGTCCCGGCGCCCGACCCCGGGGATGCGGCTCCGGCCGTCTGGGTCGTCTCAGACTCGGTGGCACTCGCCTCGGGCGGCGCGCCGTGCAGCCGCTCGCGGCGCAGGACCACGGCGGAATACAGCGCCCGGACCGCGCCCACCGTCATGAAGCCGGCCGCGATGATCATGCCCCACTCCCCGCCGAACGGGATGAGCCCGACCGCGCCGCCCGACACCCACGCGACCATGAGCAGCGTCTCCGAGTGCGCGAACGCGCTCGCCCGCACCTGCTCGTCGACGCGCTCCTGGATCGAGGCGTCGACGGCCAGCTTGGCCAGGCCGCTGGCGATCGCCGTGACCAGGCACAGCAGGGCCACGGCGCCGAGCGAGTTGCGGTCGGCGGCGATGATCGCGACGAACGCGGCGAGCACGATGCCGATCGCCTGGAGCAGCGCCGGGCGGTGGATGCGCAGCCGGGTGCCGATCGCCGTGGCCAGGAACGAGCCGACCCCGAGGGCGCCGGCCACGACCACCACCGCGGCCTCGTCGGAGAGCTCCCAGGCGGCGATCCGGACCGGGAGGGTGCCCTCCTTGATGGCGAACGCCAGGAACAGCGTCAGGAAGCCATACAGCGCCCGCAGCGTGGCACTGCCGAGCAACGTGGCGATGACGACCGAGCCCGACAGAGCCTTCGCGCCGCGATACCCCTGGCGGCGCAGAATCCGCGGCATCTCCTCCGGCGGGTCGGAGTCGGCCCGGGGCGGGAGCCGCAGCGCGGTCACCATGCCCCAGAAGAACACGACGATCGACAGCCGCAGCGGCCACTCGGGCCCGAAGCGGCCGGCCAGCAGGCCGATCGGCAGCACGATGGCGCCGGCGAACGTGCCGAAGACCGACGCCCGGGCGCCCGCCTCGGACAGGCCCAGGCCGGCCGGGAGCACCCGCGGGACGGCGGCGCTGCGGGCCACGCCATAGGCCCGGGAGAGCACGAGCATGCCGAACGCCGCCGGATAGAGCGCCCAGCCGGTGAGGTGCTCGGAGATCAGGACCGCCAGGAACGCGCGGCCGAGCATCGTCGTGGCGAGCGCATAGCGCCGGCCGTGGCGGAAGCGGTCGAGCACCGGCCCGACCACCGGCGCCAGCAGCGCGAACGGCAGCATCGTCACGATCAGGTAGAGCGCCACGCGGTCGCGGGCCTGCCCCGCGGGCACGGAGAAGAAGATCGTGCCGGCCAGGCCCAGCGCCACCAGGGTGTCGCCCGCGCAGGACGCCGCGTGCAGGTCGAGCAGGCGCAGCATGCCGGTGCCGCCGCCGGCGCCCCGCTCACGGACACGCAGCAGGTTGCGCCCCAGGAAGCGGCCAGCCCGCGAGGTGCCGACCGTGGCGACCCGGGCCGCGCGCACGGTGGTGACCACGGTCTGCGCCACGCCTCGAATCACCGACATGCCCCCATCCTGAACTATGGGTGCGACAACTTGCGCCGCGTGAGTGAGCGTGGCGGCGGTTTTCGACGGTCGCCAGAAAGAATATGTGCCGCGTGCGAGGCTGGCGTGGCGATGAGGAACAATGGAGGGGTGACAGCGTCGACTGCCCCCGCCCGCGGAAGCGGCCGTGCCGCCAAGCCCGACCAGGTCTGCGCGGACGCGGTCGAGGTCGCCCGCCTCGGCCTGGACGCCGTCGATCCCGACCACGTCGGTGAGCACCTCGGCGTCGCCGCCGAGGGTGATCGTCTCGTCACACATTTCTTCGCCTGCGGCCTGCCGGGCTACCGGGGCTGGCGGTGGGCGGTCAGCGTCACCCGCATTCCGCGCAGCAAGCAGGTCACGATCTGCGAGTCGACCCTGCTGCCCGGCCCCGAGGCGCTGCGCGCGCCCGAGTGGGTGCCGTGGCAGGAGCGCCTCCAGCCGGGTGACCTGGGCGTCGGCGACCTGCTGCCGACCGCGCCCGACGACTCGCGCCTCGCACCCGGCTACGTGCAGTCCGACGACCCGGCGGTCGAGGAGGCCAACTGGGAGCTCGGCCTCGGCCGGGTCCGCGTGCTGTCCCGCGACGGGCGCCTCGACGCCGCCCAGCGGTGGTATGACGGGGACCGCGGCCCCAACGCGCCCATCTCGGTCGCCGCGCCGGCCTCGGCCCGCTGCGGCTCCTGCGGGTTCTACCTGCAGCTGGCCGGCTCGCTGCGCCAGGCCTTCGGGGTCTGCGGCAATGAGTACGCGCCCGACGACGCCCAGGTCGTCTCGGTCGACCACGGCTGCGGCGCGCACTCCGAGGTGCTGGTCGAGCAGGTTCAGACGGTCGACGAGCTGCCGACGGTGTTCGACGACAGCGAGGTCGAGTCGGTGGCCGTGAGCCGGGCACACGGGTCGGTCGACGAGGCCGAGCCCGCCGAGCCCTATGGGCACGGCTGAGGAGCGCCCCTCCCGCATCCCGGGCGCGGTCGTCTGGCAGAGGAGCCCGACGGGCCCGGGGCGCATCTTGCCCGACGGGTGCATGGATCTCATCCACATGGACGGCCGGCTGGTCGTCGCCGGCCCTGACACGATCGCGCACCTCGCCGACGCGCCGGCCGGTCAGCGGCTCACCGCGATCCGGTTCGCGCCCGGGACGGCGGCCGGGATCCTGGGGATTCCGGCTGACGAGCTGCGAGATCTCCGGGTACCACTGGATGATCTTTGGGGTGAGAAACGGTCCCGCCGGCTGGCCGAACGGCTCGCCGAGGCGCCCGACCGGGCGGCCGCCCTCGAAGCCGCGCTGATCGGCGTGGGCGACCCGGCGGAGGCCTGGATCGACTCCGTGACGGCGCGGCTGCGCGCCGGCGCACCCGTCGCGGCCGTCGCCAACGACGTGGGGTTCAGCGAGCGGCAGCTGCACCGGCGGAGCCTGACGGTGTTCGGCTACGGGCTGAAGACGCTGTCGCGCATCCTGCGCCTGAACCGGGCCCTGGACCTGGCCCGCGGCGGGATGGCGTTCGGCACCGTGGCGGCGACCTCCGGCTACGCCGACCAGGCCCACCTCGCGCGGGAGGTCAGGGCGCTGGCCGGCGCGCCGCTCACCGAGGTGCTGCGTTAGCGGCGTAGAGGTCGACGCCGTTGCCGTCGGGGTCGCGCACGCAGGCGTACCGCTGCCCCCAGAAGGCGTCCCACGGCGCCTTGTGGCTCTCGTAGCCGGCCTTGACCAGCTCGTCGTGCAGCTGGTCCACCTCGGCGGGCGACTCGCACTCGAAGGCGAGCGCGATCCGGCCGCCCTCCTTGGGCGCGGTCCACTCCGGGTCGAAGGACCGGATCGTAGCCTCCGTATCCCAAGTGATCTTGGTGCCGCCCGGCAGGACGTGCTCGACGTGCGGGCTGTCGTTCTCGCCCGGCGGGACGCCGAGGCCGAGCCGGCGATAGAAGTCGAGCGACCTGGTCATGTCGGCGACGACGACGCCGACGACGTTGAGGTTGGGTGCCATGCCCCCGACGCTACGACGCGGTCGGCTCGCCGGTCTTGAAGGAATCGGACGCCCTCCGGCGCCGCCGGTTGCGGTCGTGGACGACCATCGTGAGCAGGCCCGGGATGCCCCAGATCGCCCCGGCGACGGCGATGCCGAACCAGTTGCCGTGCCCGTTGTCGGCGAGCTCGTCGCGGAACGGGAGCATGACCAGGATCGCGACGATCCACAGGCCGATGCCCGCGAGGGCGAACGGCACCATCGGCGGGTCGAGCGGCTTCGGCGGCGTGGTCACGCGCCCACGGTACCCCCGTGATCACGGACACAGGTCGTTAGCCATGCTCATTAGGTATGCTAACGAACGTGATGGTTCGTGCTCCCAAAATCGCAGGTGCCCAGCTGGCGGCGGCACTCCGGGACAGCATCACGCGACTCAACCGCCGACTGCGCCAGGCCCGCCCGATCGGTGATCTCACGATCACCCAGCTCTCGGCGCTGACCAGCCTGGAGCTGCACGGGGCGCTGACCCCGCGCGAGCTCGCCGAGGCCGAGCGGGTCCAGCCGCCCACGCTGACCAAGATCGTCGCCAAGCTGGAAGACCGCGGGCTCGTCCAGCGCAGCCCGCACCCGACCGACGGCCGCCAGGTCATCCTGGCCGCCACCGAGACCGGCCGCGCCGTCGTCGCCGAGCACCGCCGGGCGCGCGACGAGTGGCTCGCCAAGCAGCTCACCGCCCTCACCCCGGAGGAGCGGTCCGTCCTGGCCCAGGCCGCCGAGATCCTGGGGCGGATCGGTCGCAGCGCATGACGACCTTCGGCTCGCTCAAGGTCCGCAACTACCGCCTCTTCACCACCGGCCAACTGATCAAACTGCTCGGCACGTGGATGCTGTTCACCGCGCAGGACTGGCTGGTCCTGCAGCTCTCGGGCAACAGCGCGAGCGCGCTCGGCGTGGTGACGGCCCTGCAGTTCACGCCCGTGCTGCTCCTCACGCTGTACGGCGGGCAGCTCGCCGACCGCTACGACAAGCGCCGCCTGCTGCTGATCGCCAACGGCGCCGGAGCCCTGGTCGCGACCCTCCTCGGGGTGCTCGTCGTGTCCGGCGTGGTCACCCTGTGGTGGGTGTTCGTGACGGCCGGCCTGTTCGGCATGATCAGCGCGATCGAGACGCCGGTCCGCCAGGCGTTCGTGTCCGAGCTGGTCACGAAGGAGCTGCTGCCCAACGCGCTGTCGCTGTCCTCGGCCACGTTCAACACCGCCCGGGTCGTGGGGCCTGCGGTCGCCGGCCTCGTCATCGCCCTGCTCGGCGACCAGACCGGCCCGATCTTCCTGCTCACCGCGCTGCTGAGCATCGCACCCCTGGTCTCGCTCGCCCGGATGCGTTCTTCCGAGTTGTACCGCGTGGAGCGTGCGCCCATCGCGGCGCGCGACGCACGGACGGTCGACGGGCTGCGGTACGTCCGGGAGCGTCCCGACCTCAGCCTGGCCATCTTCCTGGTGCTGGTGATCGGCCTGTTCGGCTTCAACTTCCAGCTCACCCTGGCGGTGCTCGCGCGGGTCGAGTTCAAGGTCGACGCGCAGTACTTCGGCCTGCTCACCACCGCGATCGCGGTCGGCGCGCTGGCCGGCGCCCTGGCCAGCTCGCGCCGCCGGTCGCGCCCGTCGGTGTGGCGGGTGCTCACCGCGGCCATCCTGTTCGGCGCCTTCGAGGTGCTGGTCGGCTTCGCCCCGACGTTCATCGTCGCGGTCCTGCTGTTGCTGCCGACCGGCTTCTTCATGATCCACTTCGCGCAGGCCGCCAACCAGCGGGTCCAGCTCGGCACCGACGCCGCCTTCCGCGGCCGCGTGATGGCCCTCTACGTGCTGGTCTTCCTGGGCAGCACGCCGATCGGCGCGCTGGTCATCGGCTGGTGCGCCGAGCAGTTCGGCCCGCGCTCCGGCATCTGGGCGGGCGGCCTGATCTCGCTGCTCGTGACGCTGGTCGTGGCCGTCTTCCAGCTGCGCAAGGCGGGCGGCAAGGTCCGCGTCCACCTGCGCCCGCGCCCGCACGTCCACGTGGTGCTGGAGCCGGCTCGCTGAAAAATGTCGTACCCCTGTGGTTGAGTCGCAGCATGGAACGGTCACGTTTGCTGGAGTGCCTCGCCGACGACTATCTGAGGCTGCGCACCGTCGCGGGCCGGGACCTCACGGCCCCGGTCCCGAGCTGCCCGGAGTGGACCACCGCCGACCTGGTTCGCCACGTCGCCGAGGTCTATCTGCACAAGGCGATGACGATGCGCGCCGCCGCCTTCCCGGATCCCTGGCCGCCGGAGCACCTGGCCGCGGAGGAGTCGGTCGCCCTGCTCGACCGGGCCTATGGCGAGCTGATCGACGAGTTCGCCCGCCGCGCCGACGCCGAGGCGACCCCGACCTGGCACAAGCCCGACCAGACCGTTCGCTTCTGGATCCGCCGGATGGCCCAGGAGTCCGTCATCCACCGCATCGACGCCGAGCTGGCGCTGGGGGCCCCGGTCGCGCCGATCCCGGACGACCTGGCCGTCGACGGCATCGACGAGGTGCTCAAGCTGTTCGTCGACTACGGCACGCATGCCTGGCCGGGCGAGTTCACCACGACCCTGAGCGCGGCGAAGGGCCGCACGCTGGCCGTCCAGGTCACCGACGGCCCGGCCTGGCTGGTCCGCACCGACCCCGACGCCGTGACGGTCACCGACGCGGCCCCGTCGGCGCTGTCCGAGGCCGACGCGCTGATCCACGGCGCCCCGGCGCCGGTGCTGCGCTGGCTGTGGGCCCGAGAGTCGATACCGACGGACGATGCGCAACCGCCCGTCACGGTGGAAGGTGACGAGGAGGCCCTGAGGGAGTTCCGCTCGGTGCTGGTCGCGTCGACCCAGTAGCGGGCCCCACGGACCGGGCAGCGGTGCTGGGTCGGCGGCGGCGAGGGGGCGCCGCCGGCCGAGCCCCGCTGCCCCCAGGCTGACCACGTGGAGACCTTGCGCCGCTGAGACTGCCGTGTCGCGCGACCTGCGGTCACGGCCCGAGATTCGCACCTGCCGCACCGACCGGGCGCCCGGAGGGCAGCTGCGGCCCGCTGGCCAGGCACGACGGCCAGAGGCGCGGCTGAGGCCGTCGTGGCGGCCCGCGTCGGGCCCGCATTCCTCGCCAAGGCCGGCCCCGCGCGCTGCGCCCTGCCGGCCCGCCCATGGCGCTGACACCACCCGGTACAAGCCCGGTTGCCACACCGATAGCCGGACTTCCGCGGGGCGACGCCATACGAAACCCGGACTCCGTCCCGGCTCGATGTGACCGGCAGGACAAGTGCCCAGGTGGAGTATCGCCATGGCGCCGGTCCACCCTCCATCGCCGTCGTGGCGGCGCATGCAAAAGGGCCCCGCCGAATGCGGCGGGACCCTGCCAAAACAAGATCAGACTTCCAGCTCCCGCGCCACCAGGTGGACGGCCTCGGCGACGGTGCGGGACGTCTTTCGGTCCGGGAAGCGGCCACGTTGCAGGTCGGGCTGGATCTTGGCCTCCAGCACGCGGATCATGTCCTCGATCAGGCCGTGCAGCTCCTCCGGCTGGCGCCGGTTGGCCACCGCGCGGGCCTCCGTCACCGACGGCGGCGCGTCGAGCAGCTTCACCTGCAGCGCCTGGCTGCCCTTGCGGCTCTCGACCACCCCGAACTCGACCCGCTGGCCGGTCTTGAGCTCACCCACGCCCGACGGCAGGGCCGCCTTGTGCACGAAGACGTCTCCCCCGTCGTCGCTGGTGAGGAACCCGAAACCCTTCTCCTGGTCGTACCACTTCACTCGACCCGTCGGCACGCTGCCCCTGCTCCCCAGTCTCGACCCGTCCCGACCGCCAACGGCGCGGGATGTGCACGACAAGGCTAGTCACCGCTTCCCGGACGGCCAACCGAGATCATGCGTTGGAGAAGCGCCGGAAACGGGTGCAGGTCCGCGAAAACCTCGGTCGCACCGGCCGCTCGCAGTTCGGCGGCCGAACAGGGGCCGGACGTGACCCCGACGGCGGGGACTCCGGCCAGAACGCCCGCCTCCATGTCGGCCACATGGTCGCCGACGTACAACGAAGCGCCGATCTCGGTGAGAACCGCCGCCTTTTCCGCGTGGAATACGTCACCGTAGACCTTGTCGACCGAAATGCCCAAATGCGCAAGATGAAGCGACGCCAGGCGGCCGAGCTTCGACGTGATGACCACGATCCGTCCACCCTCCGCACGGACGGCGGCGAGCGCCTCCAGCGAGCCGGGCAGCGCCACAGCAGGCGCGATGGCGTGCGCCGGGTAGAGCGATCGATACAGGCCGACGGCCTCCTCGACCCGCTCCGGCGGGAACCACTCGGCCATCTCCTGCCGCAGCGGCGGCCCCAGCCGGCTCACCGCGAGGTCGGCGTCGACGTGCACACCGGTACGGACGGTGAGCGCCCGCCAGGTCGCGGCGATGCCCGGCCGGGTGTCGAGGAGCGTCATGTCGAGGTCAAAGCCAATGACAACCTGATGTTGAGACACCTTTAAGGATGCCCAGGTCACAGTGGGTACGCCATCGAAATACCCGCGAGTCACGTATTGACGAAGTGAGACTCTGGCCACTAGCGTCACGAACACTTTTAGGAAAGTTTCCTAAAAGATCATCCAGGAGACGCGATGAAACGATCCGTCCGCAACGGCCTCATCGTCGCCGCCGCAATGGCGGCGGCGGCGGCCGTCGTCCCCATCGTCACCACCACCGCCAACGCCGCCGGCAACCTCAGCGCTACGTTCACGGTCGACCAGGACTGGGGTACGGGCTGGGGCGCCACCTACAAGATCACCAACGGCACCGCGAGCACGATCAACGGGTGGACGCTCGAGTTCGACCTGCCCGCGGGCGGCCAGATCACGAGCTTCTGGGACGCGGACGTGGTCCGCACCGGCCAGCACTACGTCGCCAAGAACAAGTCGTGGGCCCCGACGCTCGCGGCCGGTGCCAGCTTCAGCTGGGGCATGAACGGCAGTGGCGCGAAGCCGCCGATCAACTGCACGATCAACGGCGTCTCCTGCAGCGGCGGCACGCCGCCGACCAGCAACCCCCCGACGTCCAACCCGCCCACCAGCAACCCGCCGACCAGCAACCCGCCCACGTCGAACCCGCCGACCTCCAACCCGCCCGGCGGGAAGAAGGTCGTGGGCTACTTCGCGGAGTGGGGCGTCTACGCCCGCAACTACCACGTGAAGAACATCGACACGAGCGGCTCCGCGGCCAAGCTGACGCACATCCTCTACGCGTTCGGCAACACGACCGGCGGCCGGTGCTCCATCGGTGACAGCTACGCGGACTACGAGAAGGCGTACACGGCGGCCGACTCGGTCGACGGCGTCGCGGACACCTGGGACCAGCCCCTGCGGGGCAGCTTCAACCAGCTGAAGAAGCTCAAGGCGAAGTACCCCAACCTGAAGGTCCTCTGGTCGTTCGGCGGCTGGACCTGGTCCGCCGGCTTCACCCAGGCCGCGGCCAACCCGACGGCGTTCGCCGACTCGTGCTACGCGCTGGTCAACGACTCCCGCTGGGCCGGTGTCTTCGACGGCATCGACATCGACTGGGAGTACCCGAACGCCTGTGGCCTGCAGTGTGACGCCAGCGGCCCGAACGCCTACAAGTCCGTGATCGCGGCCCTGCGGGCGAAGTTCGGCTCCAGCAAGCTGGTCACCTCGGCCATCACGGCCGACGGCAGCAACGGCGGCAAGATCGACGTCGCCGACTACGCCGGCGCGATGAACAACCTCGACTGGTTCATGCCGATGACGTACGACTACTTCGGCGCCTTCAACGCGCAGGGCCCGACCGCCCCGCACTCGCCGCTGAGCTGCTACTCGGGCATCCCGACCGCCGGCTTCTGCTCGGAGGCCGCGATCTCGAAGCTCAAGAGCAAGGGCATCCCGTCCAACAAGCTGCTCCTCGGCATCGGCTTCTACGGCCGCGGCTGGACCGGCGTGACCCAGGCGGGCCCCGGCGGCACCGCGACCGGCGCGGCGCCCGGCACCTACGAGCAGGGCATCGAGGACTACAAGGTCCTCAAGAACACCTGCCCGAGCACCGGCACCGTCGGTGGCACCGCCTACGCCAAGTGCGGCAGCAACTGGTGGAGCTACGACACGCCGAGCACCATCGCCGGCAAGATGAGCTACGCGAAGACGCAGGGCCTCGGCGGTGCGTTCTTCTGGGAGCTCTCCGGCGACACCAGCAACGGTGAGCTCATCACGGCCGTGAAGAACGGTCTCGCGTAACCCCTAGCACGCACGGAGAGGGCGGGCCTTCGCGAAGGCCCGCCCTCATTCGTCGTCCGGGCCGGTTAGCGTATGAGGCGAGATGACGAGTTCGCTTGCCGACCACTTACGCGCCCTGCCCGACGACGGGCTGATGGGGCTCATCCGCCTGCGCCCCGATCTGGTCATCCCGCCGCCGTCGGACTTCTCGGCGCTCGCGCACCGGGCCCAGTCCCGGGTGGCCGTCGCGCGGGCCCTCGACGGGCTCGACACGTTCACCCTCGAGATCCTGGACGCGCTGCGGTACACCCGGGTGGGCCACACCAGCTCGGTGGAGGCCGTCCTGGCCCTCACCGCCCCGGCCGGGGTCGAGGCCGCGCGGGTCCGCGCCGCCGTCGACCTGCTGCGCGCCTACGCCGTGGCCTACGGGCCGGACCAGGCGGTGCGCATCGTCGGTGCCGTCGACGAGGTGTGTTCGCCGTACCCCCTGGGCCTCGGGCGCCCGGCCGAGCAGCTCGACCCCGTGGCCGGCGCCCTGGTCGGCGACGCCGCCGGGCTTCGCCGGACGCTGCTCGCCGCGCCGCCCGCCGCCCGCGCCGTGCTCGATCGCCTCGCCGCCGGCCCGCCCGTCGGCACGGTGACCCCGGCGAGCCTGGAGCCCGGCTCGGACTCGCCGGTGCGCTGGCTGGTCGACCGGCACCTGCTGGTCGCCGTCGGGCGCGACGCCGTCGAGCTGCCGGTCGAGATCTCCCTGGTGCTGCGCCGCGACGCCGGCCCGCTCGGCCAGCTGCACCCAGACCCGCCGCCGATGGAGGCGCCGCAGCGCGACCCCGCCCGGGTCGACCACGCGGGCGCCGGCCAGGTGCTGGAGCTCGTCCGCAACGCCGAGGCGCTGGTCGAGACGATCGGGGCCGAGCCTCCCGCCGTGCTGCGCTCCGGTGGACTCGGGATCCGGGAGCTTCGGCGGTACTCCAAGACGGTGGGCGTCGACGAGCAGTCCACGGCGCTCATGGTGGAGATCGTCACCGCCGCCGGACTGCTGGGCGAGGAGATCGTCGACACCAAACGGGTGGAGAGCGTCTTCCTGCCGACGGTCGCGTACGACGCGTGGCGGGCCATGGGCATCGCCGCCCGCTGGCACCGGCTCGCGGTCACCTGGCTCACCATGACCCGGGCGCCGTCGCTGGTCGGGCAGCGCGACGACCGCGACCGCCCGATCAACGCGCTCGCGCCGGAGCTGTCCCGGCCCGGAGCGCCGGCCCAGCGCCGCGCCGCCCTCCAGGTGCTGGCCGACCTGCCGCCGGGCGCGACGGCCGCGCCGGCCGCGGTCGTCGACGTGCTCGCCTGGCGGGCGCCGCGGCGGATCACCCGGGGCGTCTCCGCAGGGGTCGAGGCGAGCCTGGCCGAGGCCGCGTTCGTCGGGCTGACCGGGTTCGACGGGCTCACCAGCTACGGCCGGCTGGTGCTGGAGGAGCTGGCGAGCGACACCGTCGACGCCGACGACCCGCTCGGGCTCAACTCGCCCGACGGGATGGCCCTCATCGGCTCGGCGGCGCTGCTCGACACGCTGCTGCCGGCGCCCGTCGACCACGTGCTGCTCCAGGCCGACCTCTCGGTCATCGTGCCCGGGCCGCCCGAGCCGGGGCTCGCCGTCGAGCTGGAGCTGCTGGGCACGCAGGAGTCGGCCAGCGTCTACCGGATCACGCCCGACACCGTGCGGCGCAGCCTGGACGCCGGCTACTCGGCCGGCGACCTGCACGCGCTGCTGGCGCGGCGGTCCCGCACGCCGGTGCCGCAGACCCTCACGTACCTCATCGACGACATGGCCCGCAAGCACGGCGGGATGCGCGTCGGATCGGCCAACTCCTACGTCCGCAGCGACGACGAGTCGCTGATCGCCGAGGTGCTCGCCGACCGGCGGCTCCAGCCGCTCAACCTGCGCCGCCTGGCGCCGACCGTGCTGGCCAGCCGGCACACCCCGCAGCGGCTGCTGGAGGCGCTGCGCGAGGCCGGCTACCCGCCGATCCAGGAGGACGCGACCGGCGCGGCGGTGCTCGCCCGGCCGAAGGTGCGCCGGGGGCCGCCGCGGCCGACCTGGGCTTACCGCGGCGTCGAGGACCCGGCGGCCGGCGTGCGGCTGTCGACCCCGCGGCTGGCCGGGGTGATCGAGCAGATCCGCCGGGGCGACGCGGCGGCGCGGGTGGCCCGGCGCGCTCCGGTGACCGTACGCGCCAACGGCGCGGCGACCGCCTCCCACACGGAGGCGCTGGAGGTGCTCCAGCAGGCCCTGCGCGACAAGACGCGGGTCTGGGTCGGCTACATCGACGCCCACGGGGCCACGGCGTCGCGCCTGGTGCGGCCGGTGTCGATGGGCTCCGGCTACCTGCGGGCGGAGGACGAGCGGACCGAGATGCTGCACACCTTCGCGCTGCACCGCATCACGGCGGCGGCGCCGGAAGAAGGCTGATCACTCGTCGGTGCCGCCGCGGCGGATCGCGCCGATGACCGACAAGACGATCATGGCGATCAGGATCGCGCCGAGGGCCTCGCTCACCGCGGTGCTCACGTCGGTGTGCGCGACCTGCGAGGACAGCAGGAACCAGCCGATCGCCACCGCGAGAGCGGCGAACCCGCCGAACGCCAAGGTCACGCGCGGACCCACGATGGCCAGTCTACGGCCCGGATCGGACGACGCGCCCGCCCCCGATGCGTCGGCCGGCGGTGTGCGTCCCGCCGACCCGAACGCGCACGTCCGGCTTCCGGCCTTGCGACCATCAATACCGAAGACGCGACTCGCCGGTGTTCCGGTTGCATCGTCCCGATATCTGGGAACTGTCGGGGGTGCGTGCGACACTGGGTGCCGTGCCAGAAGGTCCACTGATCGTCCAGTCCGACAAGACCCTGCTGCTCGAGGTCGACCATCCGGACGCGCTTGCGTGCCGCATGGCGATCGCCCCCTTCGCCGAGCTGGAGCGCTCGCCGGAGCACGTCCACACCTACCGGCTGACCCCGCTCGGCCTGTGGAACGCGCGCGCCGCCGGCCACGACGCGGAGGGCGTGGTCGACGCGCTGCTGCGCTTCTCGCGCTATCCGGTGCCGCACGCGCTGCTGGTCGACATCGCCGAGACGATGGATCGCTACGGCCGGCTCCAGCTGCTCAACGACCCCGTCCACGGGCTCGTGCTGCGGGCGCTCGACCGGGCCGTGCTGGTCGAGGTGGCCAAGAGCAAGAAGCTGGCCGGCATGCTCGGCGCGCACGTCGACTCCGACACGATGATCGTGCACGCCTCCGAGCGCGGCCGGCTGAAGCAGGCCCTGCTGAAGCTGGGCTGGCCGGCCGAGGACCTCGCGGGTTACGTCAACGGCGAGGCGCACGCGATCGACCTGGCCGAGGACGGCTGGACCCTGCGGTCCTACCAGCGCGAGGCGGTCGACTCGTTCTGGGCCGGCGGTTCGGGCGTCGTCGTGCTCCCCTGCGGCGCCGGCAAGACGCTGGTCGGCGCGGCCGCGATGGCCGAGGCGAAGGCCACCACGCTGATCCTGGTGACCAACACGGTCGCCGGCCGGCAGTGGAAGCGCGAGCTGCTGGCCCGCACGAGCCTCACCGAGGAGGAGATCGGCGAGTATTCCGGGGAGCGCAAGGAGATCCGCCCGGTCACCATCGCGACCTACCAGGTGCTCACCACCCGCCGCGGCGGCGTGTTCCCGCACCTCGACCTGTTCGGCGCCCGCGACTGGGGCCTGATCGTCTACGACGAGGTCCACCTGCTGCCCGCGCCGATCTTCCGCTTCACCGCCGACCTCCAGGCCCGCCGCCGGCTCGGCCTGACCGCCACCCTGGTCCGCGAGGACGGCCGCGAGGGCGACGTGTTCTCGCTCATCGGCCCGAAGCGCTACGACGCGCCCTGGAAGGACATCGAGTCGCAGGGCTGGATCGCGCCGGCCGAGTGTGTCGAGGTGCGCGTGACGCTCACCGAGACGGAGCGGATGGCCTATGCGGTGGCCGAGCCCGAGGAGCGCTACCGGGTGGCCGCCACCGCCCGCACGAAGCTCCCCGTGGTCCGCGCCCTGGTCGACCGGCACAAGGGTGAGCAGATCCTGGTCATCGGTGGCTACATCGACCAGCTGCACCACCTGGGGGAGTTCCTCGAGGCCCCGATCGTGCAGGGCTCGACGACCAACAAGGAGCGCGAGCGCCTCTTCGACGAGTTCCGCTCGGGCGCCCTGAAGACCCTGGTCATCTCCCGCGTCGGCAACTTCTCCATCGACCTGCCGGAGGCGGCCGTGGCCATCCAGGTCTCGGGCAGCTTCGGCTCCCGGCAGGAGGAGGCCCAGCGCCTGGGCCGGGTCCTGCGCCCGAAGGCCGACCGGCGCCAGGCCCACTTCTACACGGTGGTGGCCCGCGACACGATCGACACGGAGTATGCCGCGCACCGCCAGCGCTTCCTGGCGGAGCAGGGCTATGCCTACACGATCACCGACGCCGACGACATCCTGCGCCAGGTGACCGACTAGACCGAGGACGTCAGGGGCCCTCTGCGACCACCGAGAGGGCCTCCTCGACCAACTGCAGCGGGTCGCCGTCGCCGTCGGACTCCACCCAGGCAATCAGCGCGTTGATCATGGCGCCCACGCAGGCGCCGACGAAGGCCACCGAGCGGAAGTCGTCCGGGGCGCGGCCCAGGCGCTCGGCCAGCGGCGCGGCGAGCAGGCGGATCGACGACTGCATGTTGTCCAGCGAGCGCATCCGCAGGGCCGGGACGGACATCGACAGCTTGGCCCGCTCCAGCGCCTGCCGCATCTCTTCCGCGTTGATCTGGGCGAACGAGTCGACGATGGCCGTGCGGAGCACCTCCAGCGGGGTGAGGCCCTGCGGGGCGGCGCGGATGGCCTCGATCATCATGTCGTCGTAGCGGTCCTGGATGACGACGTCTTCCTTGGTCTTGAAGTAGCGGAAGAACGTGCTCGGGGAGATCTCGGCCGCCTCCGCGATCTGCTCCACCGTGGTCGCGTCGTAGCCCTGCTGGGCGAACAGGCGCACCGCGTGCTCCTGAATCGCCCAGCGGGTCTTCTGCTTCTTACGTTCACGCAACCCGGGTGAGCTCATCCACCGATTGTTCCGCACTCGTCGCCGGGTTCGCACCAGGCAGGAAGATCGCCGCGGCCACCGCGCCGAGGAGGGTCACGGCGGCACAGACCAGCAGGACCGTGGTCATCGCGTCCAGGAAGGCGGCCCGGGCGGCGGCGGCCAGGGCCTGGTCACCGGTGCGGGCCGCGATCGCGACGGCCGCGCTGACCGAGTCCCGTCCGACGGCGGGGACCGACGAGCGGTACACGCCGGCGGCGACGCTGCCGAGCACGGCCACGCCGAGGGCGCCGGCGAACTGCCGGAGGGTCATGGTGATCGCGGTGCCGGAGCCGGCCTCGTCACGCGGCAGCTCGCCCATCACCGCGTCCATCGCCGGGGTCAGGGCCAGCCCGATGCCGGCGCCGCCGACGGCGAGCCAGGCGGCCACGAAGCCGTAACCGGAGCCGGCGTCGGTGAAGGCGCCCAGCGCCATGCCCGCGGCGCCGATGAGCAGGCCCAGCGCGACCGGCACCCGGGTGGGGAGCCGACCGGCCAGGCGGGCGCCGAGCGGCGCGCCGACGAACAGGCCGGCGACCAGCGGCAGCAGGCGGACCCCGACGCCGAGCGCGTCGTGGCCGAGGACCGCCTGGAGGTACTGCGGCACGAGGAACAGCAGGCCGAAGAGCGCGAACGACGCGACGGTGGCGGCGGCGGTACCCCAGGCGAAGCGGGGCCGGCCGAAGAGCCGAAGGTCGATCATCGGCGCCGCGAGCCGCCGCTCCAGCAGCACGAATGCCACGAGGAGGACGAGTCCCGCGACGATCCCGCCGACGACCCAGCCGTCGGTCCATCCGCGGGCCGGCGCCTCGATCACGCCGTACACCAGGAGCACCAGACCGATCGTCGACAGGATCGCGCCGGCCAGGTCGATCGGCTTCGGCCTGGTCGAGCGGGACTCCGGCACCAGCAGGGCGACGGCGGCGATGGCCAGCGCGGCGACCGGCACGTTGATCACGAAGATCGAGCCCCACCAGAAGTGCTCCAGCAGGTAGCCGCCGATGATCGGGCCGAGCGGGAGCCCGACGCCCATGCCCATGGTGAGCGCGGCGATGGCCTTGCGGCGCTCGTCCGGGTCGAACATGACGGGGATGATCGCCATCGTGACCGGGGTCAGGATGGCGCCGCCGACGCCCATCACGGCCCGGGCGGCGATGACCTGGCCGGCGTTGCCGGCGAAGACGGCCGCGAGCGACGCCGCGGCGAACAGGATGAGGCCGATGAGCAGCAGGCGCTTGCGGCCGTAGCGGTCGCCGAGCGCGCCCATCGGCAGCAGCAGCCCGGCGAAGACGAGGACGTAGGCGTCGACGAGCCATTGCAGCTCGGCGTTGCCGGCGTCGAGGGAGGTCGCGAGCGTGGGCAGCGCGACGTTGAGGATCGTGGTGTCGAAGCCGAGCGTGAGAGTCGTCAGCACGATGGCGACGAGGGCCCACCAGCGGCGGGGGCTCGAACTGACAGCAGCCATATTTTGAGAGTAACTATCACTTGAGTCGTACTGTCAATCGAGACCGTCATCACAAAAAGAAACACCCCCGGGAGGCTCCCGGGGGTGTTCAGGGGCGAAACGGGTCAGCCCCGCAGCTCCTTGGACAGCAGCTCGGCGATCTGCGCGGTGTTCAGGGCGGCGCCCTTGCGCAGGTTGTCGCCGGTGACGAAGAGATCGAGGGCCCGCGGGTCGTCGACCGACCGGCGGATGCGGCCCACCCACGACGGGTCGGTGCCGACCGCGTCGATCGGCATCGGGAACTCCCCCGCGCCCGGGTCGTCCACGAGGATCACGCCCGGCGCGTGGCGGAGCACCTCACGGGCGCCCTCGGCGTCGACCTCGGAGCCGAAGACGGCGTGCACGGCGACCGAGTGGCCGGTGACGACCGGGACGCGGACGCAGGTCGCGGACACCTTGAGGTCGGGCAGGCCGAGGATCTTGCGCGACTCGTTGCGCAGCTTCAGCTCCTCCGACGACCAGCCGCCGTCGCGGAGCGAGCCGGCCCACGGCACCACGTTGAGCGCGAGCGGGGCCGGGAACGGGCCGAGGTCGTCGCCGACCGCCTGCCGGACGTTGCCCGAGCGCGAGCCCAGGGTGCGGTCGCCGCCGACCCGCTTCAGCTGGTCGTGGAGCGTGTCCACGCCGTCCTTGCCGGCGCCGGAGACGGCCTGGTAGGAGGCCAGGACCAGCTCCTTCAGCCCGTACTCCCGGTGCAGCGGAGCCAGCGCCACGATCATCGTCAGCGTCGTGCAGTTGGCGTTGGCGATGATGCCCCGGGGACGGTTGCGCACCTGCTCCGGGTTGATCTCCGGCACCACCAGCGGCACATCCGGATCCATCCGGAACGCCGCCGAGTTGTCCACGGCGATCGCGCCGTGGGAGACGGCGACCGGCGCCCACTCCCCGGCGACCTCGTCGGGCACGTCGAACATCGCCACGTCGATGCCGTCGAAGACCTCGGGCGACAGCTCGTGGACGACGGTCTCCTCGCCGCGCACGACCAGCGTGCGGCCGGCCGAGCGCTTCGAGGCGACCAGACGGATCTCGCCCCAGACGTTCTTGCGGGACGACAGCAGCTCACACATGACGGAGCCGACGGCTCCGGTCGCTCCGACGACGGCCAGACTCGGCAACTCGCCCATGATGCAAGAACCTATCGCCCGGTCCCCGCGTAGACCACCGCTTCCTCATCGCCGCCCAGCTCGAACGCGTCGTGGATGGCCCGGACGGCGACGTCGAGGTCGGTGTCGCGGCAGACCACGGACACCCGGATCTCCGAGGTGGAGATCATCTCGATGTTGACGCCCGCCTCGGCGAGGGCGGCGAAGAGCTGGGCCGCCACGCCCGGGTTCGAGCGCATGCCGGCGCCGATCAGCGACACCTTGCCGATGTGGTCGTCGAACAGGACGGCCTTGTAGTCGACGCTCGACTTGATCCGCTCCAGGGCGGCTTTGGCGGTCGCGCCGTCGGTCTTCGGCAGGGTGAAGGAGATGTCCGTGCGGCCGGTGCTCTCGGTCGACACGTTCTGGACGATCATGTCGATGTTGGTCTCCGCGGCGGCGACCGTCTGGAAGATCCGCGCGGCGACGCCCGGCTGGTCGGGCACGCCGACGATCGTGATCTTCGCTTCGCTGCGGTCGTGCGCGACGCCGGTGATGAGCGCTTGCTCCACGGAAAGGTCCTCCATCGATCCGGTGACCATGGTGCCGTTGGCCGTTGAGTACGAGGAACGGACGTGGATCGGCAGCGAGTACCGCCGCGCGTACTCCACGCTGCGCAGGTGCAGCACCTTCGCGCCGCACGCCGCGAGCTCGAGCATCTCCTCGTAGGTGATCTGCTTGATGTGCCGCGCGTTCTTCGCCACGCGCGGGTCGGCGGTGAAGATCCCGTCGACGTCGGTGTAGATCTCACACACGTCGGCCTGCAGCGCGGCGGCGAGCGCGACGGCCGTGGTGTCCGAGCCGCCCCGGCCGAGCGTGGTGATGTCCTTGGTGTCCTGCGAGACGCCCTGGAAGCCGGCGACGATCGCGATCGCGCCCTCGTCGAGCGCGCCGCGGAGGCGGCCGGGGGTCACGTCGATGATCCGGGCCCGCCCGTGCGTCGACGTGGTGATCACGCCGGCCTGGCTGCCCGTATACGACCGGGCCTCGTAGCCCAGGTTGTTGATCGCCATGGCCAGCAGCGCCATGGAGATCCGCTCACCGGCGGTGAGCAGCATGTCCAGCTCGCGGCCGGCCGGGACCGGGCTCACCTGCGACGCGAGGTCGAGGAGCTCGTCAGTCGTGTCGCCCATGGCGGAGACCACCACGACGACCTCGTTGCCGGCCTTTCGCGTGTCGACGATGCGCTCGGCGACGCGCTTGATGCGCTCGGCGTTGGCGACGGAGGACCCGCCATACTTCTGCACGATCAGCGCCACGCCGTCGAGCTCCTTCCGGGAATCGCCTGTACGGGCAGGTCGTCGAGCCGAGCGTACCGGCGGCGAGTATCCGTCGGGAGTGGCGTTCCACGATCCGACCACCCGCCGGGCGAGAATACGCGGGTGCGCTTGCGTCGGGTCGGGGTTACCGCGATCACTGTGACCGCCGGCACGGCCGTGGCCGTCATCGCGGGCGGGCTGCTGACCGGCTGCGGCCCGTCCGGCGCACCGGTGGCCGAGGTCAGCTCGGAGGCGGCGCCGGCCCAGCCCGACCCGCGAGGCATGCTCGCGGCGCGCGTGGCGGTCGCGAAGGACCAGCGGTACATCGCCGCCTACACGCTGACCGCGCAGGGCAAGAGCCCCCGGTCGATCCTGGTCTCCATCGCCACCGACCGGACCTGGCGGGTCGACGTGCAGGGTGGAGCCCTTGGCGGTACCGCCGACGTCGCGATCGCCAGCCGCCCCGAGGGCCAGTACCAGTGCCCGATCAACCCGTCGTCCGGCTGCGTCAAGGTCGCGGCCGCGGGCAAGAAGCTTCCGCCGGCCGTCGACCCGCGCGTGCAGTACGTCTTCGTCGCCTGGCTCGACGTGCTGCTGGACCGGCAGATCCCGCTGTCCGTGGCGCCCGCCGACCCGCTCGCCGGCACCTCAGCGCCGTGCTTCGCGGTCGAGCCGGGCGTGACCGCCGTCCAGCCGCCGATCGATCCCGGCGTCTTCTGCTACAACGACAGCGGCATCCTGACCGCCGCCCGGCTGCCGTTCGGGCAGCTGACGCTCACCGGCGACGTCATCGCGGCACCCTCCACGATCTCGCTGCCGGGCCCGGTGGTCGACGGCGCGCCGCTCGCCACGACCGCCCCGCCGCCGGCCTCGCCGAAGCCATCCGGCTCCCAAGTACCGAGATCGGTTTCGCCGAGCCCGTCCAAGAGCGTAGCCTGACCCTGACATGTGGCAGGCACTCCTTCTTCGCCGCCGCGACGAGGCTCTCCGGGCCGGCACCTCGTCGCGGGGTTGAGGCGCGCCTGCGCTCCTGCCGGTCTCTGGTCCTGACCGATTCCCTTGCGACCGTTTCCCAGGAGCCTTGACATGTCCGAAATCGCCCGCCAGTCCGCGAGCCGCATGCCCATTCACCGCTACCGGCCGTTCTCCGAACAGTTCCCGATCCCGCTGACCGACCGGCAATGGCCGGGCAAGGAGATCACCGCCGCACCCCGCTGGTGCGCGGTCGACCTGCGGGACGGCAACCAGGCGCTGATCGACCCGATGTCCGTCGAGCGCAAGCGCCGGATGTTCAACCTGCTGGTCCGGATGGGCTACAAGGAGATCGAGGTAGGGTTCCCGGCCGCCTCGCAGACCGACTTCGACTTCGTCCGCACGCTGATCGAGCAGGACCTCATCCCCGAGGACGTCACGATCCAGGTGCTGACCCAGTGCCGGGACAACCTGATCGAGCGCACCTTCGAGTCGCTGCGCGGGGCCCGCCAGGCGATCGTCCACTTCTACAACTCGACCTCGACGCTGCAGCGGCGCGTGGTGTTCGGCCTGGACCGGGCCGGGATCACCGACATCGCCACCACCGGCGCGCGGCTCTGCCAGAAGTACGCCGAGGCGATCACGCCCGACACCGAGATCTACTACGAGTACTCCCCCGAGTCGTACACCGGCACCGAGCTGGACTACGCGCTGGAGGTCTGCAGCGCGGTCATCGAGGTGCTGCAGCCGACGCCGGACCGGCCGCTGATCGTCAACCTGCCGGCGACGGTCGAGATGGCGTCGCCCAACGTCTACGCGGACTCCATCGAGTGGATGTCGCGCAACCTGCCCCGCCGCGAGTCGGTCGTGCTGTCCCTGCACCCGCACAACGACCGTGGCACCGCGGTCGCCGCCGCCGAGCTGGGCCTGATGGCCGGCGCGGACCGCGTCGAGGGGTGCCTGTTCGGCAACGGCGAGCGCACCGGCAACGTCGACCTGGTGACCCTGGGCCTGAACCTGTTCTCGCAGGGCATCGACCCGCAGGTCGACTTCTCCGACATCGACGAGATCAAGCGCACCGTCGAGTACTGCAACCAGCTGCCGGTCCACGAGCGCCACCCGTACGCGGGCGACCTGGTGTACACCGCCTTCTCCGGCTCCCACCAGGACGCCATCAAGAAGGGCTTCGAGGCGCTCAACCGCGACGCGGAGAAGGCCGGCGTCCCGGTCGACCAGTTCACCTGGGGCGTGCCCTACCTGCCGGTCGACCCGAAGGACCTGGGCCGCTCCTACGAGGCGGTCATCCGCGTGAACTCGCAGTCCGGCAAGGGCGGCGTCGCCTACGTGATGAAGTCCGAGCACCACCTCGACCTGCCGCGCCGCCTGCAGATCGAGTTCTCCGGCGTCGTGCAGCGGCACACCGACGACGAGGGCGGCGAGGTCAGCCCGCAGGCGATGTGGGACTTCTTCGCCGGCGAGTACTTCTCGAACCGGCGGTTCACGCTGGAGGGCTACGAGGCGGCGACCCACGACGGCAAGGTCACGCTGAGCGCCGACGTCAAGGTCGACGGCACCGTCCAAAAGGTCTCCGCCACCGGCAACGGCCCGATCGACGCGTTCGTCCACGCGATGGGCGACGTCGGCGTCGACGTGCGGGTCCTGGACTACGCCGAGCACGCGCTGACCTCGGGTGAGAGCGCCCAGGCGGCGGCCTACGTCGAGTGCTCGGTCGGCGGTCAGACCTACTGGGGCGTCGGCATCGACGCCAACATCGTCACCGCGTCACTGCGGGCCGTCCTGAGCGCCGCGAACCGCGCCTGACCTGCTGCTTCGAGCCGGCCCCGCCTTCGGGGCCGGCTCGTTAGTGTCGGGAATCTCGCCGTGGCGTTCCCGGCGGTACATGCGTCGATGCCGCAGAGTAGGGGCGTGCGCCCCCTCACCAACGGCAGAGCCGTCATCATCGCCATCGCCTTGGCATCGGTGCTGATCAGCGCCGGTAGCTGCGATGTTTCCTCCACTCCTGAGGCCGCCGGGCCGACGACCGGGACGGCGACCGGATCGGCCGGCGCTCCCGCGTCCGCCGGCGGTGGCGGCGGCACCGGCGGCAACGCCGCTGCCGCCAGTGCCGCGCTGGACTCGCTCACGGTCGCCGCGGCCGGGTCCATGGCGGGCTACAGCCGCGAGAAGTTCACGCACTGGATCAGCCAGGGCGAAGGCTGTGACACCCGCGAGGCCGTGCTGAAGCGCGAAGGCAAGAACGTCAAGGTCGCGGCCGACTGCAAGATCACGTCTGGCACCTGGCACAGCTTCTACGACGACAAGGACCTCACCGACCCGCAGGACCTCGACATCGACCACATGGTGCCGCTGGCGGCAGGCTGGCGGTCGGGGGCCAGCAAGTGGACCGACGAGCAGCGCAAGCAGTTCGCCAACGACATGACCCGGCCGCAGCTGATCGCGGTCAGCCTGCAGACCAACCGCTCGAAGGGTGACCAGGACCCGTCGACGTGGAAGCCGCCGAACAAGGCGTACTGGTGCACGTACGCGCAGAGCTGGATCACCGTGAAGGCGTACTACAAGTTGACGGTGTCTCAGGCGGAGAAGAGCGCACTCACCGACATGCTGGCAACGTGTAAGTAGCAGGTATTCGTTTTTTGGGAAGGGGCGGCCGAGATGGCAGACGCAGCACCGGCACAGGCATCGGGTCCGGCGTCGGCTTCGGCCGCTCCTCCTCCTGCTTCACCCACCCCACCTGCGGCTTCGCCCGCTCCTCCGGCCGCCGTGGCCGGACCTTCCGCGGCTGGGCCTTCCGCGGCTGGGCCTTCCGCGGCCGGGGCGTCAGCGTCGGCCACTCCGCCGCCGGCTGAGTCCGGACCGGCCGCGGCTCCTTCCGCCGGGGCGTCGGCTCCCGCCACGCCTCCCGGTCCCGCTCCCACTCCGGCCGCTCCCGCTCCTTCCGCGCCCACTCCTCCTCCGGCGCCCCTGGTCACGGACATCATGGCCGGGCCCGGCGGTGTGATGACCGACGAGGTCGGCGTCGTCACCGGGGAGCTCACGCTGCGCACCGAGGTCGACGCCGCCGGCGCCGTCGTGGTGCGGGTGCAGTACAAGGACGCCGAGGAGTGGTACGTGGTCACGGGCGGCCGGGCGCAGGTGCGCGATCCCGCCGACGCCGCCGCGATCCACGCCGTCGTCGTCGGGATCCTCAACCGCCCCGAGGGCTAGATCGCCCGGCGGCCCTCGAAGGCGCGGCCCAGGGTGATCTCGTCGGCGTACTCCAGGTCGCCGCCCACCGGCAGGCCGCTCGCGAGCCGCGTGACGTTGAGGCCCATCGGCTTGACGAGCAGGGCGAGGTACGTCGCCGTGGCCTCGCCCTCGGTGTTCGGATCGGTCGCGAGGATGAGCTCCTTGCAGGTGCCGTCGGCGAGCCGCGCCATCAGCTCACGGATGCGCAGGTTGTCGGGGCCGACGCCCTCCAGCGGGTTGATCGCGCCGCCGAGCACGTGGTATCGCCCGCGGAACTCACCCGTGCGCTCGATCGCCACGACGTCCTTCGGCTCCTCGACGACGCAGAACACCTCGTCGCTGCGGCGCGGGTCGCGGCAGATCCGGCAGAGCTCGGCCTCGGCCACGTTGTAGCAGCGGGTGCAGAACCGCACGAGCTCCTTCACCCGCTGCAGCGCCTGGGCGAGCCGCTTGACGTCGGCAGGGTCGGCCGCGAGCACGTGGAACGCGATGCGCTGTGCGCTCTTCGGCCCGACCCCCGGCAGCCGGCCGAGCTCGTCGATCAGGTCCTGGATGGCGCCTTCGTACACGCCCGGCGTCCGCTAGAAACCGGGCAGCCCGAGGCCGCCGCCCAGGCCGCCGAGCCCGGCGGTGAGCGGGCCCATCTTCGCTTCGGTGAGGTCGCGGGCCGCCTGCGCGGCGTTGTGCAGCGCCGCGACGACAAGGTCCTCGAGCGTCTCGACGTCGTCGGGGTCGACCGCCTTGGGGTCGATCTTGATGCTCACCACTTCGCCCGACCCGCGCACGACGGCGGTGACCAGCCCGCCGCCCGCCGTGCCGGTGAGCTCGGCCTCGGCCAGCTCCGCCTGCGCGGCGACCATCTGCTGCTGCATCTTCTGCGCCTGCTTCATCATCTGCTGCAGGTTGGGCTGTCCACCGGGCCGCACAGTGTGCTCCTTCAATGTCGGTTTGCCACCAGCTTAGTCAGGCGGTCGTCTCGCCAATCTTCTCCGCGCCGAGCGCCTCGGTGAGCAGCCGCAACGCGGCCTCCTCACTGCTCTCCCGCACGGCCGTGGCGTCGTCGAGCAGCTCGTCGCCCGGATCCAGCCCCGGGAACCGCGGATCGGCCACCGGCGAGTCGTAGTCCGGATCGAACGGCGGCTCGTCCGCCCCCACCCCGTCCCAGGCCGACTCGACCGGCGCACCAGCGGGCGCGGCCGACGCCCGACGCTGCCCACTCCCGGCCGCGGCGGCGCGAGCGGCCTCGCGAGCCATCTCGATGGCGCTGCTCCCACCCTGCCG
>NZ_JAHYSG010000153.1 GCF_022095675.1 Dactylosporangium sp. AC04546
GGCGGGGACGGGGCGGCGGGTGGTCGGGACGAGGCGGCCGGCGGTAACCACAACGGCAGTGTCGTGGTGCGGGTGCCGGTCGGCGTCGCCGACCCGGGCGCCCGGCTGCGGGCCGTGGTGGCCGAGACGGCGCGGGCCAAGCGTGGCCAGGCGGCCGTCGCCCAGCAGGGGTTCATGGTCGCCGTTGCCCGGGCCGGGCTGGCGCGCCGGCTCAGCCGGCGTCAGCACCTCGTCAACCTCGTCGTGAGCAACGTGCCGGGACCGCCCTCGCCGGTGCGGGTTCTCGGTGCGCCGGCCCTTGAGCTGGTGCCGGTCGGTGCGCTCGCAGGGAACCTCGCGATCAGTTTCCTGGCGCTGTCGTACGCGGGGCGGCTCGTGGTCACGGCGATCGCCGACCGCGGGCGGTTCCCGGATCTGCCGGTCGTGCTGGCCGGCATGGAGCGCGAGTGGGCCGCACTGACCGGCACGCCCCACTGAAGGAAGGAGCGCACGATGTCCGCGACAGTCGAGCGGATCTGGCGGGACCTCACCAAGGCGTCGTTCGCGGTGCTCGGGTACGTCACACCGGCGGGCGAACCGCGATCGAGCGGCGTGGTGTACATAGTCGACCGGCGCCGGATGTACGTAGCGGTCGCCGAGGACAGCTGGAAGGCCCGGCACGTCGGCGCGTCCGGGCGGGTCGCGGTGACCGTGCCGGTGCGCCGCGGCGGCGTCATGGCGCTGCTGTTCCCGATTCCGCCCGCGACGATCAGCTTCCACGGCACCGCGACCGTGCACCCGGCCGAGGCGCTGCCGGACGGTCCGCTCGCGCGCCTGGTCCCGCCGGAGCGGCGGGCCGGGTGCCGCGTCATCGAGATCGTGCCGGTCGGCCACTTCGTCACCTACGGCGAGGGTGTACCGCTGGCGCGGATGCGCACCCCGTCCCTGGCCCGCGGCCGGCTGCCGGTCGACTGAGCCACCGTGGGTGGGCCGCCGCCCGCGCGGCGCGGCCCACCCACGGTCCCCCTCGATGAATGCTCACCGGAATGAGCGGTGCGGGTCGGCGTAGCGTTACACTCTGCTACCAAGCGGTCGCTCGGCCGTCAACTTCCGCGGGCTCCAGCGCTGGTGAGGGCGCCTACTCGGGGTCGAGGCGGTCCAGGGCCCACACCGCCCATTCGTGGAGCACCTGGAAGTACCGCGCGCCGAGCTCGGAGGCGAACAGCTCGACCGGCGGGCGGCCCGACTCGCCGGCCGCGTCGATCGCGGCGCGCAGGCGCTCGTACTCCAGCCGGCTGCCCTCGGCCTGGTGCCGCAGCATCTTCCGGGCGTCCTCGACGTCCAGTGTGGACAGCAGGAACAGCCGGAGGGTGTGCTCGTTGCGGACCACCGGGTCGTCGTTCGGGTCGAGCACCCAGCGGCGCAGGTCGGCCCGCCCGGTCTCGGTGATCGCGTAGGTGCGCCGGCCCCGCGGGCCCTCCTCGACGACCTCTGCCAGGCCGTCGGCGGCGAGCCGGTTCAGCTCCGGGTAGATCTGGCTGTGCTGGGCGTGCCAGGCGTACCGGCGCAGGTTCCGTTCGAACTTGCGGGCCAGGTCGTAGCCGCTCGCCGGTTCGTCGGCGAGCAACCCGAGCAGGGCGTAGCGCAGCGACATGCCAACCTCCTCCTGTCCCGACACCGTACACACCTAGATATTGACATGTAGATTTTGTCATGTCACCTTCTCACTATGACATGGATGCTGCTCACTGTCGCCGCGGTGATCGCCGTGGTGGTCGTCGCGCCGCTGGGGTTCGTCGTGCTGCGCCGCCGGGCGGTCGCCCGCCGGCTCGCCCTGCCACCGGAGGGCATCAACGAGAGCGGGTTCGTACGGATCGGCGGGGTGGACCAGTGGGTGCAGGTCCGCGGCGCCGACCGGGCCAACCCGGTGCTGCTGTGGCTGCACCCGCACGGCGCGTCGATGATTCCGCTGACTCCGCTGTACACCTCCCTGGAACAGCACTTCACGGTGGTGCAGTGGGACCGGCGCACGGTCGGCCGGACCCGCCGGGCGGCACGCGGCCGCGGTGTGGCGGAGTGGACGTTCGACCGCCTCGTCGCCGACGGCATCGAGCTCGCCGAGCACCTGCGGCAGCGCCTCGGCCAGGACCGCGTGGTCCTGGCGGCGCACTCGCAGGGCACGGTGATCGGCGTCGGCATGGCCCGCCGCCGGCCCGACCTGTTCCACGCGTACGTCGGGATGGGCCAGATGGTCGACATGGAGCGCAACGAGGCGATCGCGTACGAGCGGCTGCTCGCCGCGACCCGGGCGGCGGGCCGCCACGGGGTGGTCAAGGGGCTCGTGAAGCTCGGCCCGCCGCCGTACCCGAAGGTGGACCAGTGGACCCGCCGGCTGCGCTACGCGATGGCCGTCGACCCGGAGGGGACCACGTGGCGGAACATCGCGATCGCCAGGGTCCTGCTGATGCCGGGCTACTCGCTGCGGGACATCGTCGGCTGGTTCGGCGACGTGATGGCCTTCCCCCAGCACCTGTACGCCGAGACGATGGCGGTCACGCCCGAGCGGCTGGGCACGACGTTCGAGGTCCCGGTGCTGATCCTGCAGGGCGCCAACGAGACCTGGGCACTGCCGGAGCTGGCCCAGGAGTACGTGGAGCGGATCGATGCGCCCGCCAAGGCCTACGTACCCCTGGAGGGGCTGGGTCACATGGCCCCGTTCCTCGCCCCGGACCGGGTCCTGGCCGAGCTCACCGCGGCGCGGCTGGCGCGGCCAGCGTGACGGTGACGGTCAGGCCGCCGTCCGGGTTCGCCGCCGCCGTGATCGTGCCCGCGTGGGCGTGCACGATCGAGCGGACGATCGCCAGGCCCAGGCCCGTCGACGACGGGCTGGCGGTGCGGCCCGTCGTCAGGCGCTGGAACGGCTCGAACAGGCGGTCCAGGTCCGCCGGCGGGACGGGCGGGCCGCTGTTGCGGACCGTGAGCCCTTCCGGGCCGGTCGACACCGACACCCAGCCGCCCGGGTGGTTGTGGCGGACCGCGTTGTCGACCAGGTTGCCGGCCAGGCGGTCCAGCAGGACCGGGTCGCCCGTCACCGGGGCCGGGCGCAGGTCGGCGGTCACCGTCAGCGCGGCCGCCTCCTCGTCCACCGCGCTCAGCGCCGCCGCCGAGGCGAGGGCCAGGTCGTACGGTTCCCGCGCGAGGACCCCGCTGTCGCTGCGGGCCAGGGCGAGGAGGCCGTCCAGCATCCGTTCGGCGCGGGACGTGGCGGTCAGCGCGCGGCGGGCCACGTCCTCCCACTGCGCGGGCGTGGCGGCGCGCTTGGCCAGCTGGACCTCCAACCCGGTACGCACGATCGCCAGGGGAGTGCGCAGGTCGTGGGCGGCGTCCGCGACGAAGCGGCGCTGGCTGGCGAACGCCGCCTCCAGGCGGCCGACCATGGCGTCGAACGTGTCGGCCAGCTCGCGCAGCTCGTCGTGCGGGCCGGTCAGCGCGATCCGCTCGTCGAGCCGGTCCTGCGAGATGCGGCGGGTCGTGGCGGTCAGCGTACGCAGGGGGCGCAGCAGGCGACCCGCGACGACCCACGAGATCCCCAGGCCGGCGACGGCCGTGACGAGCAGGCCGAGCGCGGACGCGCCCGCGGTGCCCAGGAGCGTCTCGCGGCGCAGCTCGGCGATGCGGGCCGCGTCGATGTCCATGGCGCGCAGCTTCTCGCCCAGCTCGGGGGCGACGCCGGGCGGGGTGCTGCGCAACTTCGCCAGCTCGGCCGGGGTCGGGTCGTGGATGTTGTTGTACAGGCTGTGGTACAGCAGCCAGTAGTTCAGCGCCAGCAGCGCCGTGCAGGCGACGACGAGCACGACCGCGGAGACGACCGTGAGGCGCAGGCGGATCGACGGGTGCCTCACAGCCGGTACCCCGCCCCCACCACCGTCTCGATCAGCGGCGGCTCGCCGAGCTTGCGGCGCAGCCGGGCGAGCGTCACCCGCACGGTGGCGGTGAACGGGTCGGCGTGCTCGTCCCAGGCCCGTTCGAGCAGGTCCTCCGAGCTGACCACCGCGCCGGCGGCGGTCATGAGGATCTCCAGCACGGCCAGCTCCTTGGTGGTCAGCGGGATCGTGCGGCCGTCGCGGGTGACCACGCGGCGCGCGGTGTCGAACGTCAGGCCGGCCCGGCGCAGCACCCGCGGGGCGCCGGCCGCCCGCCGGGCCAGGGCCCGCACCCGCAGCACCAGCTCGGCGAACACGAACGGCTTCGGCAGGTAGTCGTCGGCGCCGAGCGTCAGGCCCGCGACCCGGTCGGCCGCCTCGCCGGCCGCGGTGAGCATGAGCACCCGGGGGCCGCCGTCGCCGGCCGCGAGGGCGGTGCAGACCTGGTCGCCGTGCAGCCGCGGCAGGTCCCGGTCGAGGATCACGACGTCGTACCGGTTCGCGGTCGCCTTGTGCAGCCCGTCCAGCCCGTCGGCGGCGACGTCGACCGCCATCCCCTGGTCGCGCAGGCCGTCGGCGACCTGCTCGGCCAGCACCGTCTCGTCCTCGATGAGCAACACGCGCACACCCGCAGTCTCGGCGACGCGGGGTTACACGGGTGTTACAGACGCGGCAACGGTACCGTTGCGGCCTCCCGGTTCCACTGGAGCCCATGACGAGACGTGTGTGGATCGCCGGCCTGGCCGGACTGGCCGGGCTCGTGCTCGGGATGGCCGCGTGCACGGCACCGCCCGGCGCCGGCCCGGCGGCACCGCCGGCCGCCACCGCCGACGCCCGGGAGCAGGCCCTGCGGCACGCCCGCTGCATGCGCGAGCACGGCGTGCCCGAGGCCGACCCGGTCGTGAACGCGGAGGGCGGCCTCAGGATCGGCGGCGGGTACGACAAGGGCCAGATCGACGCCGAGGTGCTGGCCGCCGCCATGGCGGCCTGCCGGCCGTACGAGCCCGTCCTGAGCCCCGAGGACCGCTCGGCGAAGCTCGACGCCGCCCGGGAGGAGTCGCGCTGCATGCGCGCCCACGGCGTCGAGGACTTCCCCGACCCGGAGCCGGACCTGGACCGCGACGTGCCGGAGTCGATCCGGCTCGACCCGCAGTTCGACGAGGCCGAGGCGGCGTGCATCCGGCATGGCGGCCGGTCGCCCGCCCCGTCGCGATGAGGCGCCGGACCGCGCTGTGGGCGCTGGGCGTCCTCACGGCCGGCGGCGCCGCCGCGGCCGCCGGCGGCCTGCGCGTCGGCCGCGCGGGCGGCGGGCGCGGCGACCCGCGCGCCGGGCTGCCGCCGGCCACCGCCGAGGTGACCCGCCAGACCATGGTCGACACCTACGAGCAGGCGGGCACCCTCGGCTACGGCGCCGAGACGACCCTCGCCGGCCGCGCCGCCGGCGTCGTCACGCGGATGCCGCTCGTCGGCGACGTGATCACCCGCGGCCAGGCCGTCTACCGCGTCGACGACACGCCCGTCGTGCTGCTCTACGGTGACATCGCCGCGTACCGCACGCTCACGCCGGGTGCCACCGGCGCCGACGCGCGCCAGCTGCGCGACAACCTGGCCGCCCTCGGCTACGGCGGGTTCACGGCCGCCGCCGTGCGCCGCTGGCAGCGGGACCTGGGCCTGCCCCGGACCGGGGCGGTCGAGCTGGGCCGGGTGCTGTTCGCCCCCGGCCCGATCCGGGTCGCCGCGCTGACGGCCGGCGTCAACGCGTCCACCGGCGGCGGAGACGAGCTGCTGCGGTACACCGGGACCGACCGGAGCGTCACCGTGCTGCTGGAGGTGTCGAAGCAGCGGCTCGCCCGGGCCGGCGTCGCGGTGGCCGTGCGGCTGCCCGACGGGCGCCCGGTCGACGGCCTGGTCGAGCGCGTGGCGACGGTCGTCGAGCAGCCCGCAGGCCCCGGCGCGCCGCCCGAGACCCGGATCGAGGCGCGGGTGCGCCTCGCCGACCCGGCGGCCGTCGCGGGCCTCGAGGCCGCCGTGGTCACCGTCGTGTTCACCGCCGCCGAGCGCCGCGACGTGCTCACCGTGCCGGTCGCGGCGCTCGTCGCGTTCGCCGACGGCGGCTACGGCGTCGAGGTTGTCGACGGCCCGGCCACCCACCTCGTCCGCGTCGAGACGGGGCTGTTCGCCGGCGGCCGGGTCGAGGTCACCGGCGCCGATCTGCGCGAGGGCCTCACCGTCGGGATGCCCTCATGATCGAGCTGGTCGAGGTGACCAAGGTGTACCCCGGAGGCGTCCACGCCCTCGACGGCGTCACGCTCGGCATCGCCGCGGGGGAGCTCGTCGGCGTCGTCGGCCCGTCCGGCTCGGGCAAGTCGACGATGCTGCACATGCTCGGCGCGCTCGACCGCCCCACCAGCGGGCGGGTCAGCGTCGCCGGCCACGACCTGTCCGCGCTGACCGACCGGCAGCGCTCCGCCCTGCGGGCGACCCGGATCGGCTTCGTGTTCCAGCAGTTCCACCTCGCCGCCGGCGTGCCCGCCCTGGACAACGTCGCCGACGGCCTGCTGTACGCCGGTGTGCCGCTGCGCCGCCGCCGCGAACGGGCCGCGGCCGCGCTCGACCGCGTCGGCCTCGGCCACCGCCTGGGCCACGAGCCGCACCGGCTCTCCGGCGGCGAACGGCAGCGGGTGGCGATCGCCCGCGCGGTGGTCGGCGAACCGCCACTGCTGCTGGCCGACGAGCCGACCGGCAACCTGGACTCGGCCGCCGGTCACGGTGTTCTGGCGGTACTGCGGGAGCTGCACGCCGCCGGCACCACGGTCGTCGTCATCACCCATGACCGCGACCTCGCCGCCGGGCTGGACCGCCAGGTCCGCCTGCGCGACGGCCGCCTGGAGGAGGCGCCGTGACCCGGCTGTCCCCGGCCCGGCTCGCGCCCGGCGACGTCGTGCGGGTGGGTGGCGCGGGCCTGCGCACCCGGCCCGCCCGGGCGCTGCTCTCGGCGCTCGGCGTCGCGATCGGCATCGCCGCGATGGTGGCCGTCGTCGGCATCTCGTCGTCGTCGCAGGCCGAGCTCGACCGGCGGCTCGCCGCGCTCGGTACCAACCTGCTCACCGTCGCCCCCGGCCAGACCCTGCTCGGCCAGCAGGCCACCCTGCCGGCCTCGGCCGAACCGATGATCGACCGCATCGCCCCCGTCACCGCGGTCGCCGCGATCGGCCGGGTCGAGTCGGCCCGCGTGTACCGCACCGACCGCATCCCGAAGGCCGAGACCAACGGCCTCGTCGTGCTCGCCGCCCGCCTGACCCTGCCCTCCACGGTGGGCGCCACGGTCCGCGCCGGCACCTGGCTCAACGCCGCGACCGCCCGCTACCCCGCGGCGGTCCTCGGCGCGGCCGCCGCCGCACGGCTCGGCATCGGCCGCCCCAGCCCGCTCACGTCGCTGCTCGTCGGCTCGGCCCGGTTCACGGTCGTCGGTGTCCTCGACCCGATCCCGCTGGCCCCGGAGCTGGACGCCGCCGTCCTGGTGGGCTGGGACGTGGCGACCACGACGCTGGGCTTCGACGGCCACCCGACGACGGTGTACCTCCGGTGCCAGGACCAGCAGGTCGAAGCGGTCCGCGCGGTCCTGGCCGCGACAGCGAACCCGTCCGCACCGGGCACGGTGGCGGTCTCCAGGCCGTCGGACCTCCTGGCCGCCCGCCGCGCCGCGGGCGAGACACTCACGGCGCTGCTGCTGGGCCTGGGCTGCGTGGCCCTGCTCGTCGGCGGCGTGGGGGTGGCCAACACGATGGTCATCTCGGTACTGGAACGCCGCGGCGAGATCGGCCTGCGCCGCGCGCTGGGCGCGACCCGCGGCCAGATCCGGCTGCAGTTCCTGACGGAGTCGCTGCTGCTGTCGGCGCTGGGCGGCGCGGGCGGCGTCCTGCTCGGCGTCGCGGTCACGGCCGGGTACGCGGGCTACCAGGGCTGGCCCTCCGTCGTCCCCGCGTGGGCGACGGTGGGCGCACTGGCGGCGACGGCCCTGATCGGCGGCGCTGCCGGACTCTATCCGGCGGTGCGGGCGGCGCGGCTGTCCCCGACGGAGGCTCTGGCCGCGCCCTGAACGGCGCCGGTCCGGCCTCGCGGGTCTACCGTTCCGCCGCGTGCCGTCGGTCGGTCGATCGACCGAGTGGTTGCGGTTGCCGTCGGTCGGTCGACTGACCGAGTGGTTGCGGTTGCCGTCGGTCGGTCGACTGACCGAGTGGTTGCGGTTGCCGTCGGTCGGTCGACTGACCGAGTGGTTGCGGTTGCCGTCGGTCGGTCGACTGACCGAGTGGTTGCGGTTGCCGTCGGTCGGTCGACTGACCGAGTGGTTGCGGTTGCCGTCGGTCGGTCGACCGACCGAATGGTCGCGCTTCCCTCGGTCAGAGCGTGCGAAGCGCGTCCGCCGGGGGCAGCCGGGCCGCGCGCGCCGCCGGGTACAAGCCGGCCAGCGTGCCCACCAGGAGCGCCGCGCCCAGCCCGGCCAGCAGCGTCTCCGGCGGAATCGCCGTCGGGTTGCCCGCCAGGTGGGCCGCGACCACTGTCGCCAGGCAGCCCAGCGCCACCCCCGCCAGCCCTCCCACGAGGGCCAGCAACGCCGACTCCAGCAGGAACTGTGCCGCGACGTCCCGGCGGCGGGCGCCGAGCGAGCGACGCAAGCCGATCTCCGCCCGGCGTTCCAGCACCGAGATCACCATGATGTTCGCGATACCCACGCCGGCGATGAGCAGCGCGATCGCGCCCAGGGCGAGGAACAGCCCGACGAACGCGTTCTTCGCCTGCAAGCGGGCCACGATGACGTCCGACGGGCGCTGGACCTGCACGTTGCGCGGGTTCTCCGGCGACGCCGTCGAGCCCAGGACCGCCGCCACCGCCGCTACCCGGTCGGGGTGGACGCGCAGGTAGATGCGGGTCGGTACGCCGCCCAGGCCGAACCAGCGGTCGGCGACGCCGAAGCTGACCAGGGCCGCGGTGTCGATCTCCGGCGCGACGCTGACCGCGTCGAGGACGCCGACGACCGTGAAGTAGCGGCCGGCGATGAACACCTGGGTCTGCGCGTCCAGGTGGTCGATGCCCAGGCTCCGCGCCGCGGAGTAGCCGAGCACCGTCTCGGGGTACTGCTCGGCGACCGGGCCGAGGTACGAGCCGCGCAGCATCCGTGCCGACAGCGTGGACGGCAGTGACGGCTGCGCCGCCAGGACCGTGATGCCGTTGGTGTTCTGGGGCGGGATGCGGTCGGTGCGGCGGACCGTGGCGCCGTCGATGTTGCCGACCGCGGTGGTCGCCAGGACCGGCGGGATGCGGGCGATCATGGCCTGTGCCGTCACGGGCAACGGGGTGGGCCGGCCGTCGAAGGTCTGGCCGGTCGCGACCGTGAGCAGGTTGCCCTGCCGGCCGAGCTCGTCCAGCAGTTGCTGCTTCGAGGACTCCGCCACGCCCTGGACGGCGACCAGCGCGGCGATGGCGATGGCGATGCCGAGCGCCGACAGCGTGGAGCGCGTTCGGCGAGCGCGGATTCCGGCGGTACCGATGGACAGCGCGTCGGAAGCCCGCAGGCGGCTGCGCAGGCTCATGCGGCGCCGCCCGAGTCGTCGACGATGCGCCCGTCCTCCAGCCGGATCTGGCGGCCCATGGCCCCGGCGACGGCCGCGTTGTGCGTGATGAGCACGACCGTCGTGTCGCCCAGCGACGCGAGCAGGCGCACGATCTCGCGGCCGTTGGCGGTGTCCAGGTTGCCGGTCGGCTCGTCGGCGAGCAGGACCGCCGGGCGGCCCGCGACGGCCCGGGCGATCGCCACCCGCTGCCGCTCGCCGCCGGAGAGCTGCGCCGGCCGGTGCCGCATCCGGCCGGCGAGCCCGACCCGCTCCAGCGCCCGGGTCGCGTGCTCGCGGCGGGCGGCGGCGGGCATCCCGCGGTACACCAGACCGGTCGCCACGTTGTCGAGCACGGTGAGGTGGTCGAGCAGGAAGAACTGCTGGAAGACGAACCCGATGTGCCAGGCCCGCACCGCGGACAGCTGCGGGTCGGACATCGTGGACGTGTCGGTGCCGGCGATGCGCACGGTGCCGGCGGTGGGGCGTTCGAGCGTGCCGAGGATGCTCAGCAGCGTCGACTTGCCGGCGCCGGACGCGCCGGTGACGGCGACGGTCTCGCCGGCCGTCACAGTGAGGTCCACATCGGACAGTGCGGTGACGGTGGTCGGCGGCGGGTAGGTCTTGGCGACGCCCCGCAGCTCCAGCGCGGCGGTCATGACGACGGTACCTCCACTTCGTCCCCCTCCTGCAGGTCACCGGCGCGGACCTCCACCAGCGTGTCGGTGAACAGCCCGGTGGTGACGCCGACGAGGGCGCGGACGGTGCCGGCCCGCTTGTAGACGCCGTACCCGCCGCCGGCCAGGGCGACCAGCGCCGTGACCGGCACCGCGAGGACGGCGGTGACCGTCTCGTCGGTGATGCCGACCTGCACCGGCGCCCGGTCGAGGTTGGCGCCGACCTGCGGGTCGTCGAGGGTGACCAGGCCGGGGACGGTGACCTGCGGGCCGCGGCCGTTGTCGGGCTGCGGCTCGTCGGCGACGGGTGAGAGGAAGGCGACCCGGCCCGGCACCTTCCGGCGGTCGGGCAGCGTGACGGTCACCCGGTCGCCCGCGTGGATGAGGTACGTCTGGCCGGCCGGCACGGCGATCGTGACGACCGCCGTCGTCGAGGTGGCGGTGAGCAGCGGCTCGCCGCCGCGCAGCGTACTGCCGAGCTTCGCGGCGACGGCCGTGACCCGGATCGGGCCGGGCTGGAACGTGATCGCGCCGAGCTCGACGCGGCCGGTGACGGCCTGCCCGGTCGCCCGCTGCCAGCGCCGGACGGCGGTGGCGGTCGCCGCGGTGAACCGGTTGTCGGCCGCGGCGAGGTGGCCGAGCGCCGCCAGGTTGTCCTCCAGGGCCCGCACGTCGAGGCCGGCGGTCATCCCGGCGGTGAACGGGCGGAACGCCGGGCGGTCGGCGTAGAACAGCCGGACCGGCCGGTTGTCCACCTCGAAGACCGGCTCGTCGCGGGCGATCACCTTCCCCGGCTCGGGCAGCGCGGTGAGCGTGCCGCCGTCGCCCTGGGGGATGACGGTGTAGTCGCCGCGGTACCCCAGCGCGCCCGACACCTGGGTGATGGTGGACAGGTCGGTCCGGGTCACCTTGGCGGTCGCGGTCGGCACCTCGGCGGCGGCCGGGACGGGTGAGCTCGGCAGCCGCCAGGCGAGCCAGCCGCCGGCGGCGGTGACGGCGGCCGCGGCCGTGAGGACCGTGCGCCGTCTCATGCCCCGAGGCTCCCCAGGCTGGAGGCGCGCGCCTCTTCGTCGAGCACCGGCCGGCACGTGTCCATCGCGTGCTTGACCGTCGGGTCGTCCTTGTCGCCGGGCAGGTCCTCCGGGTGCATCCCGAACCCGTGGCCGGGGGTGAAGAGGTCGTTGGCGGTCGGGTCGCGGAAGTTGGGCAGGCCGTTGGCCCGCATGCACTGGGCCGACTTCACCCCGGCCTGGACCAGCTTCGGCGGGGCCGGGGCCTGCCCGTCCGGGACGAGCTCCGCGGTGACGATGAGGTCGTGGCAGGCTTCCGCCGCGGCCCGGATCGTGTTCATGTCGGCCTCGTGGAGACTGCGGGCGTCGGTGTACACGTGGCCGTCCGCGGTCAGCACCGGGTCCTTGTAGGTCGGGATGCCGTGCTGGCGGATGCACTCGGCCGCGGCGTGCAGCGCGTTCCTGCGCGCGTCACCGGTCGCCCCGGAGCAGGTCGGCTGGTAGCCGGTGGTGTCGTCCGAGCCCTGTTTCTCACCGCCGGTCATCAGGCTCAGGCCGTTGGCGGCGCTCAGGCAGCCGCCGGCGGCCGGCGGCGACGACTGGCCGGTCGCGCCCAGGTTCGGCACGTCCGGCGGCGCGCCGCCGCTGCACGCGGTCAGCGCCGCGACGGCGAGCGTCGCGGCGGTGAGCAGTCCGATTCTCATGACGCTCAGGTGTACGCGCCGGCCGGTGACACGGGCGCTACCCGCCGTGTCGGACCGATGTCATCTCGGGTGGCGCACAATGGCGGCATGCGGGTGCTGGTGGTCGAGGACCACGCGACGCTGGCCGAGCGGATCGGCGAGGGGCTGCGCGACGCCGGCATGGCGGTCGACGTGGTGCACGACGGCGCGGCCGCGCTGACCCGGGCCGCCGAGACCGGCTACGACGTGGTCGTGCTCGACCGGGACCTGCCGGTCGTCCACGGCGACCAGGTGTGCCGGTCGCTCGCCGCCGGGGACGGCGCGCGCATCCTGATGCTGACCGCCGCGTCGGGGGTCGACGACCGGGTCGACGGGCTGGAGCTGGGCGCCGACGACTACCTGGGCAAGCCGTTCGCGTTCCACGAGCTCGTCGCCCGGGTGCGGGCCCTCGCGCGGCGGGCCCCGTCGGCGCCGCCGGTCGTGCAGCGCGGCGACCTGACCGTCGACCGGGCCCGGCACCGGGCCAGCCGGGCCGGCCAGCCGCTGTCGCTGACCCGCAAGGAGTTCGGCGTGCTGGAGATGCTCATCGCCGCCGACGGGGCGGTGGTCAGCGCCGAGGACCTCCTGGAGCACGTCTGGGACGCGCACGCCGACCCGTTCAGCAATGTCGTCTCGGTCACCCTGACCCGGCTGCGGCGCAAGCTCGGCGCGCCGCCGCTCATCGAGACCGTCGTCGGCAAGGGCTACCGGCTGTGAGACGGCCCCGGCTCACCGTCCGGGTGCGGCTGACGCTGCTGTACACGGTGCTGTTCGCGGCCTGTGGCACCGCGCTCATCGCGATCACGTACGGGCTGCTCGCGGCCAACCTGCCCGGGATCGACGACCTGGTGGCCGGCGAGAACGCCCGGATGACCACCCCGGCCGACGACAAGGGGGAGATTCCGCCCGCCGAGTTCCTCGAGGCGTGCAAGCGGGTCTTCAACGGCGAACCGGCCGACGAGCCGAACCTGCGGATCAAGTGCCAGAAGGCGTACGAGGAGGGGATCATCGTCGGCGCCCGGACCCAGCGGGACGCGACCCTCGACTCGCTGCTGTGGCAGTCGGGGCTGAGCCTCGGCGCGGCGACCCTGCTGGCCGCGGTGGCCGGCTGGTTCGTCGCCGGGCGCGTCCTGCGCCCGGTGCACCGGCTGACCGCCGCCGCGCGGGCCGCCTCGGAGCACAACCTGTCGGCCCGGGTGGCGCTCGGCGGCCCGCGCGACGAGCTGCGCGAGCTGGCCGACACGTTCGACCTGATGCTCGAGCGGCTGCAGCGCTCGTTCGACGGGCAGCGGCAGTTCATCGCCAACGCCAGCCACGAGCTGCGCACCCCGCTGACCGTCATGCGCGCGAGCGTCGACGTGGTCCTGGCCAAGCCGCACGCGACCGAGGCCGAGCTGCGGCGGATGGCACGCGACATCCGGGTCGCGGTCGACCACGCCGAGACGCTGATCGGGGCGCTGCTGACCCTGGCCCGCACCGACCGCGGGCTGGTGGTGCGCGAGCCGACCGACCTGGCCACGGTCGCCGAGGACGTCCTGGACGGCACCGACCTGCGCGACCGCCGGGCCAGCCTCACCCTGGACCCGGCCCCGACGACGGGCGACCCGGTGCTGCTGGAGCGCCTCACCGCGAACCTGGTGGACAACGCGGTCCGGTACAACGTGCCGGGCGGCGAGGTCAGCCTGACGACGTCCACTGTGGACGGCCACGTCCGGCTGGAGGTGTCGAACCACGGCCCGGTGGTGGCGCCGGAGGCGGTCGGCGCGCTCTTCCAGCCGTTCCGGCGGCTGCACGACCGCACCGGTACCGACGGCTTCGGGCTCGGACTGGCGATCGTCGCCTCGATCGCCCAGGTGCACGGCGGCACCGTCGACGCCGACCCGCTCCCGGAGGGCGGCCTGCGCGTCACCGTGACCCTGCCGGGAACCTGACCGCCCGGCGGCTGACCCGACCCCGGCGCCAACCGCCGGGGTCTTGTGCGGGATCTTTTTTCAGACTATAAAACAATCATTGAACCAAGGGTTGGAGGATTGGTGGCGGCGAAAGCTTCGGTGAAGGACGTGCGGCGGCGCAACCGGGCGCTGATCCTGCGGCACGTCTGGCTGAACGGGCCCACCTCGCGCAGCGAGGTCGGCGCGGCGACCGGGCTGTCCGCGGCCACCGTGACCAACGTGATGAACGAGCTGCTCGCCGAGGGCACGGTCCGCGAGGAGGGCTTCCTCGACTCCGAGGGCGGCCGCCGCCGCGCCATCGTGCGCCTCGCGCACGACGCCGGCCTGGTCGTCGGCGCCGACGTCGGCGAGACGCAGATCGGCGTCGAGGTCTTCGACCTCGGCCTCAACCGGCTCGCCTCCCGCGTGTACCCATTCAAGGGCCGGCGCATCGAGGTCACCGAGGCCCGCACGGCGATCACCGACCAGGTCACCTCGATGCTCGCCGAGCTGGGCGTCGACGGCCGGCGGGTCGTCGGCCTCGGCCTCGGCGTGCCCGGCATCGTCGAGGAGGACCGCCACCTCGTCCACGCCGAGGTCGTCGGCTGGCACGGCGCCGACTTCTCCGGCTTCGGCGACCACCTCGGCATCCCCGCCTACATCGACAACGGCGCCAAGTCGACGACCCAGGCCGAGGCCTGGTACGGCGCGGCCCGCGACACCGACCACGCCGTCATGGTGCTCATCGGCGAGGGCGCCGGCGCCGGCATCATCACCGACGGCCGGCTGTACCGCGGCTCGTCCAGCAGCGCCGGCGAGTGGGGCCACACGAAGATCAGCCTCGACGGCCCGCACTGCCGGTGCGGGCGGGCCGGCTGCGTCGAGACGTTCGTCGGCGCGTCCGCCGTGCTCAACCAGTGGCGGGGCCCCGACGAGACCTGGCTCGGCCGCGAGACCGAGGGCGTCGACGCCATCCTCACCGCCTGGCGCGACGGCGACCCCGCCGCCCGGCGGGCGATCGACGGCCTGGTCCGCCACCTGGGGCTGGCCCTGTCGAACCTGGTCAACCTGTACAACCCCGAGAAGATCATCGTCGGCGGCTGGTTCGGCGACCGGGTCGCCGCCGAGCTGCTCGGCGACCTGCAGGCCGCGGTGCGGGCGTACGCCCTCGACCAGCCGGGCGGCGAGGTGGTCCTCGTCCGCTCCCAGCTCGGCCCCGGCGCGGCCGTCCTCGGCGCGGCCACCCTGCCGATCAGCCACCTCATCGAGTCCGGCGCCGGCGTCGAGCGCCTGACCACCACCGCCTGAAACACCGCCTGAACCAGACCCGATCACACCCCCCGTTCCGCTGCCGGCCGAGCCGGTGGCGCGGTCAAGCACACCCTCGGAAAGGACACCCCATGCTGCGCCGATTACTGGCCCCGGCCGCGCTGGCCCTGGCCCTCACCGTCACCGCCTGCACCCAGGGCTCGCCCGCGACCGGGGACGCGAACGGCAAGGACCTCGCCATCGCGTTCCTCATGCCCTGCTCGACCTGCGCCGACCGCTTCGAGAGCAAGGACAAGCCGTACTTCGAGGAGGCCGTGAAGGCCATCGACCCGGCCATCAAGGTGATCGCCGGCAACGCCCAGGGCGACGCCGCGGTACAGCTGCAGCAGGCCGAGTCGGCCCTGACCAACGGCGCGAAGGTGATCGTGGTCAGCCCGTTCACCGCCGAGGCCGGTGCGGCGATCGTGGCCAAGGCCGACGCCGCCGGCGCCAAGGTGGTCGCCTACGACGGGGCCATCGAGGGTGCGGTCCCCGCCGCGTACGTCTCGTTCCAGAACCAGAAGGTGGGCGAGCTGCAGGGCCAGTACCTGCTGGACAAGCTGCCGCCGGGCGCCACCGTCGCGATGATCAACGGTGACATCACGTCGGCGCCGGGCCGGGAGTTCAAGGCCGGCGCGCACAAGATCCTCGACCCGGCGTTCGCCTCCGGACGGCTCAAGCTCGGGTACGAGTCCGACACCCCCGGCTTCGACCCGGCCAAGGGCCAGGCGGCCATGGAGCAGGGGCTGACCAAGCTCGGCGACGACGTCCAGGGCGTCATCGCCCCCAACGACGGCCTGGCCAACGCGGTCATCACCGCGCTCACCGCCCGCAAGCTCAACGGCAAGGTCCTGGTCACCGGGCAGGACGCGACCGACGCCGGGCTCGGCAGCATCATGGCCGGCAACCAGTCGATGACGGTGTACAAGTCGATCCGCGCCGAGGCGACGGCGGCCGCGAAGATCGCGGTGGCCCTCGCGAAGGGCGACACCGCCGGGGCGACGCAGCTGACCACCAGCACCGTGGACAACGGCACCGGCAAGGTTCCGGCGGTACTGCTGGATCCGGTCGCCGTCACCCGGGACACCATCGCCGACGTGGTGATCAAGGACGGGTACACCACGAAGGACAAGATCTGCGCGGGACTGGCGGCCGACAAGTGCGGTCTGTGAGTCCCCCGACCCTCGAGCTCCGCGGCGTCGTCAAGCGGTACGGGCGCGTCGCGGCGCTCACCGAGGTCGCCTTCACGGCCACCGCCGGCGAGGTGGTGGCCCTGGTCGGCGACAACGGGGCCGGCAAGTCGACGCTCGTCAAGGCGATCGCCGGCACCCACCGCATCGACGCCGGACAGATCCTGCTCGACGGCGAGCCGGTCACCATCGGCTCGCCGGCCGAGGCCTCGGCGCTCGGCATCGAGACCGTCTACCAGGACCTGGCCCTGTGCGACAACCTCGACGTGACCGCCAACCTGTACCTCGGCCGGGAGCGCCGTCGCCGCCACTCGCTGCTGCTGGACCGCGAGGCGATGCAGGCGCACGCCGCGGCCGTGATCGCCGACCTCGCGGCCCACCTGCCGGACCTCGCCGCCCCGGTCGCGGCGCTGTCCGGCGGCCAGCGGCAGGCGATCGCGGTCAGCCGGGCCGCGCTGTGGGGTTCCCGGATCGTGCTGCTCGACGAGCCGACCGCGGCGCTCGGCGTGGCGCAGACGACGATGGTGTACGACCTCGTCCGCCGCCTGCGCGACCGTGGCCTCGCCGTCGTCGTCATCTCGCACAACATGGCCGACGTGTTCGCCGTCGCCGACCGGATCACCGTGCTGCGGCTGGGCCGCAACGCCGGCGAGTTCCGCCCCGGCCGGGACACCACCGACGACGTGGTCGCCGCCATCACCGGGAGCCGGTCGTGATCCGGCGGGCGGGCGGGACCACCACCGTCCTGCTCGGGCTGGTCGTGGTGTGGGGCTTCTTCCAGGCCAGCAACGACAACTTCCTCTCCGCGCGCAACCTCTCGAACCTCCTGCTGCAGATCGCGGTCCTCGGCACGCTCGCCGTCGGCATGGTGATGGTGCTCGTCCTCGGCGAGATCGACCTGTCCGTCGGCGCGGTCGCCGGCGTCAGCGCCGCGGTCCTGGCCCGGCTGCTCGCCGACCACGGGGCGCCGGCCGGGCTCGCCGTGGCCGCGGCCCTGCTCACCGGCGCGCTCATCGGCCTCGTCCACGGCCTGGTCATCACCTCGGCCGGGATCCCGTCGTTCATCATCACGCTCGCCGGCCTGCTCGTCTGGCAGGGTGCCCAGTTGGCCCTCGTCGGCGACGGCGGGCAGATCCCGATCCGGGACACCGCCATCCGCTCGATCGCGTCGAGCTACGTGGTGCCCGCCTTCGGCTGGGTGCTCGCGCTGCTCGTCGTCGCCGGCTTCGCCGGCCTGCGGGCCGTGCGGCGCACCCGCCGGGCCCGGCACGGCCTGGCCAACCCGCCGGTGCTCCACGAGGTTCCCGCGGTGGCCGCCGTGGCGGTGTTCGCCGCCGCGGTCACCTGGCTGCTGAACTCGTACTTCGGGATCCCCTGGGTGTTCGTGCTCCTGCTGCTGCTCGTGGGCGGCGCGGGCGTGCTCATGACGGGCACCGCGTTCGGCCGGCACGTCACCGCGATCGGCGGCAACCGGGAGGCGGCCCGCCGCGCCGGCATCCCGGTCGCCCGGACCATGGTCGTCGTGTTCGTGCTCGTCTCCGCGATCGCCGCCCTGGCCGGCGTCGTCGAGGCGTCCCGGCAGTTCTCCGCGTCCAACGCGCTCGGCGGCGGGACGCTGCAGCTCAACGCGATCGCCGCGGCCGTGATCGGCGGGACCAGCCTGTTCGGCGGCCGGGGCCGCATCTACCACGCGGTCCTCGGCGCGCTCGTGGTCGGCAGCGTGCAGAACGGCCTCGACCTGCTCGGCGAGCCGGCCGCCGTGAAGAACATCGCCACCGGCGTCATCCTCGTCGTCGCCGTCGTGCTCGACGCGGTGAGCCGCCGCCGGCGCCTCGCCCGCGGTGCCGCGGACTGACCAGCACCGACAAGAAAGGCACCATCATGCGCTTTCCCGACGGTTTTCTCTGGGGCGCGGCCACCGCCGCGTACCAGATCGAGGGCGCCGTCGCCGAGGACGGTCGCGGACCGTCCATCTGGGACACCTTCAGCCACACGCCGGGAGCGGTCCTGCGCGGCGACACCGGCGACGTCGCCTGCGACCACTACCACCGCTGGCGCGAGGACCTCGACCTGCTCGGCGAACTGGGCGTCGGTGCCTACCGGCTCTCGGTCGCCTGGCCGCGGGTCGTCCCGGCCGGCGCGGGCCCCGTCAACCCGGCCGGCCTCGACTTCTACGAGCGCCTGGTCGACGGGCTTCTGGAGCGCGGGATCACTCCCATGCTCACGCTGTACCACTGGGATCTCCCGCAGGCGCTGCAGGACGCCGGCGGCTGGGCGAACCGCGACACCGCCGCGCACTTCGCCGACTACGCCGCGGTCGTCCATCGCCGCCTGGGCGACCGGGTGCCGTACTGGCTCACGCTGAACGAGCCGTACTGCTCGGCCGTCGTCGGGCACCTCGACGGCCGCCACGCGCCCGGCGTGCGCGACGAGCGGGTCGCGGTGACCGCGGTACACCATCTGCTGCTGGCTCATGGAAGAGCTGTCGCCGCACTGCGCGCCGACGGTGTGACCGGCCAGGTCGGCATCACCTGCAACCTCACGTCGGTCCACCCGGCGAGCGAGACCCCGGCCGACGTGGCCGCGGCACGCCGGCTCGACCTGCACGAGAACCGGATGTACCTCGACCCGCTGTTCCGCGGTGCCTACCCCGCCGACGCCGAGGCGTACTACGCGCCGGTCACCGACTTCGGCTTCGTCCACGACGGCGACCTCGACCTGATCGCGGCGCCGCTGGACTTCTTCGGCATCAACTACTACGAGCGCCACCACGTCCGCGCCGACCCGGCCGACCCGGAGCGCGGCTGGCAGCGGGTGCCGCCCGCGCGTCCCACCGTGACGGGCATCGGCGTCCACCCGGAGGGCCTGGCCGAGATCCTGGAACGGGTGTCCCGCGAGTACACCGGCCTGCCCCTGGTGGTGACCGAGACGGGCCTGGCCCTGCACGACTACGCCGGCCCGGACGGCGAGATCGCGGACGACGAACGGATCGCGTTCTTCGAGGGCCACCTGCGCGCGGCGCACGGCGCAATGACCCGTGGCGTTTCGCTGCTGGGCTTCTTTCCGTGGTCGTTCCTGGACAACTTCGAGTGGGCCTCGGGCTACGGCGTGCGCTACGGCCTCTACTACGTGGACTACCCGACCCAGCGGCGGACCCCCAAGCGCAGCGCCCGCTGGTACGCGACAGTGATCCGGGTCAACGGCCTACCCTGAGACAACCCACGGGGCCGGCACTCTTGCGGCGTGCCGGCCCCGCGGGCCACCCTGCTGCCGGCTACTCGAACGTGATGTGGTCGATCGTGATGGTGGAGCTGCCGCCGAACCAGAAGCCCATGGCCAGCTGGGACGGCGAGTTGCGGTTGATGCCGTTGGCGACCAGCGGGATGCGGATGTCCTGGTAGGCCGTCGTGATCACCGGATGGGCCCCGCCGTCGAGGGTGAAGTCGGCGAAGACCTTCGTGGTGCCGCCGAGGCCGAGGTTGAAGTGGGTCTGCTCACCGCCGGCCGCGCCCTTGACCCGGATCACCAGGTAGGTGCGCGTGCTCAGGTCGACGCCGACGTCGGAGCCGAACCAGCCGCAGTTGTTGTACCGCAGGCTCAGCGCGCCGCCGGTGACGACGCCGGAGCCGCCGCCGTCGAGGAAGCAGTTGCCGCCCGTCCACCTGCCCAGGTCGTTCTGGGCCGCCGACGGGTAGGCCGGGCTGCCGTCGAAGTTGTCCAGCACCAGCCCGGCCGGCGGTGGCGGCGTGGCGTTCGTGGTGACGGTGACCGCGTTGCTGGCCGCCGAGCGGTTCCCGGCGGCATCACGCGCCCTGACGGTGTAGCCGTACGCGGTCGACGCGGTCAGGCCGGTGTCGGTGAACGTCGTCCCCGCCGGGCTGCCGACCAGGGTCGTGCCGCGGAACACCTCGTAGCCGGTGACGCCGACGTTGTCCGTCGCGGCCGTCCATGACAGCGTCACCGTCGTGTCCGTCTTCCCCGGCGACGACAGCACCGGGGCCGACGGTGCCGTGCAGTCGCCCGAACATCCGGTCGTCGTGGCCGGGACCGTCGCCGACGGGCCGGAGACGTTGCCGGCCGCGTCGACCGCGCGGACCGTGTACTGGTAGGTCCGGCCGGCCGCGCGGCCGGTGTCGGTGAACGTCGTCCCCGCCGGCGTGCCGGCCAGCACGCCGTCCCGCCACACCTGGTAGCCCGTGACGCCGACGTTGTCGGTCGAGGCGGTCCAGGACAGCGACACGGTCGTGTCGGTCACGCCGGTGACGGCGAGGTTCGACGGTACCGACGGCGCCGCGCAGTCGCCGGTGCACACCCCGGTGGTCGACATCGGGCCGAGGTCGACCCACCCGTCGGTGCCCTGGTTCGCGTTGGCGAAGGACAGCGGGAGGCGGGGCCGCCACTGGTCGATGACCCAGTCGGTGAGCCGGCTGGCGGCCGGGCGAGCGCGCAGGACGTCGGGGGTGACGGCCTCCAGCGGGTTGCGGACCTTCAGCACCAGGCTGTACGAGCCGGCCGGCACGCCGGCGGTGCTGAGGGTGGCGGAGAAGTTGACCGGGCGGCCGAAGTCGAGGTACGCGGGGTCGGCGCCCACGCCCCAGTCGGGGAACGCCCGGATCTTCAGCGGCTGCACCTGGCGCAGATCCCAGCTGGTGTCCCAGGTCTTGACGATCGCGCCGGACGCGTCGCGCAGGCCGATGACGGTCGTCCACGGGTAGTAGAACGGCGCGACCCCGGTGTTCTGCATGGTGACGCCGACCTTGAACGTGCCGCCCGCGGCCGCGTTGAAGTTGGCCTGCGGGATGTGCAGGTTGTAGCCCATCTTGCGCACGCCCGCGGCGACGTTCGGGTCGCTGGTGCTGTAGCCGCCGGCGCCGGTCTGGTTGATCATCCAGGTGATGTGGGTGAGCTCGGTCGCGGCGAGCACGTCGTCGACCTGGTTGTTGCCGCCGGGCCAGCCGGCGTAGAGGCTGCCCTGGATCTCCGGGCGGGCCTCGCCGCCGATCGACTGCGTGATCCAGCGGTTCTCGGTGCCGGTGTCGAGCTGGAGCTGCAGGAACGCGTCGTCCCAGCCGTTCATGGACTTCGGCAGCGTCATGCCCTTCAGCTGGCCGTTGCGCCACTCCTTGTACGGCCACGAGTCGTCGTGGAAGCCGATGTTCGCGGTCTCCGTGCCGGCCAGGGGGTAGCGCACCTCGAGCTGGATGTTGTCGAAGGCGCTGTCGTAGGCGCCGATGATGGTGCGGATGGTGGCGTCGGTCGGCATCAGGTCGGGGTAGCCGTCGGCGGTGTCGCGGTCGTAGGGCCAGGTGTGCCACTCGCCCCACAGGCCGACCAGGCCGAGCGACATGAACCCGATGCGCGGATCGGCGGTGCCGCCGGCGCCGGCGTGGTCGTAGCGGGCGGCGAAGGCGTTGATGAAGCCGACCAGCGCGGACACGACGTCGGGGTCGTCGTAGTCGGGGCTGACGGTGCCCCAGAACCCGTTCGTGCGCAGCGCCATCTTGCCGTTCAGACAGGGCGGGATGCCGTTGCCCGGGTGGGTGCCGCTGCCGCCGGGGTACTCGAGGTAGAACCGGAAGGCGACCTGCCGGCCCCAGACCGCGGCCTCGTCGAGCGCCTTCTCGAAGACGCTCCAGTCGAACGCGGTACAGCTGGCCGGGTCTTTCATCACCTCGTTGAGCGCGAAGTAGCTCCAGACGAGCCCGCCCGGGTACTTCGTGGACAGGTTGTCGCCGGGGAACAGGTACGGCGCGAAGCCCTTCAGCGGCTGCCCGAGCGGGGCGTCGGCGTAGGCGTAGGTGTGGGTCGTCAGGCTGGTGTCGGGGCCGGGCCCGGCGGCCGGCCGGGCCGGGGGACCGGCGGGGGCCGCCGACGCGACGGCGGGCGTCAGCGCGAGGCCCGCGGCGACCACCAGCGTGACCAGGGCCGCGAGCAGCGTGCTGCGCATGTTCCTCGTCATCGGATCCCTCGTCATCGGACGCTCACCGTGCCCAGGGTCAGCCAGCCGGTGCCGGAGTCCTGGCCGGTGTTGGCGAACCGCAGCGGGACGCCGCCCGGCAGCGGGTTGGCCACGCGCATGACGATCGTGTACCGGCCGTCGCGCAGGCCGCGGGTGTCGATGCGGGCGCTCAGCTGCGTCGCGTCCGCGCCGGGCTGGATGCCGGTCATCGTCCACGGGGTGCCCCAGCGCCGCACGACGCGGCCCTTGCCGTCGACGGCGGCCAGCTCGGTGCGCCAGTCGTAGTAGAACGGGGCGGTGCCGAGGTTGCCCACCCTGACCGACACCCGGTCGCGGGTGAGCGCCGCCGACGTGACGGTCAGCTCGTAGCCGAGCGCCCGGGACGCGGCCACCGCGCGGTCGTACTTGGCGCCGGTGAAGCCCGGGTCGAACGCGGCCTGGTTGAGCAGCCAGGAGGCGTGGGTCTGGGCGACCGACTCGGCGTAGTCCTCGTACTGGGCGCAGCCGACCGGCGCGTCCCACAGGCAGCTCTGGATCTCCGGGCGCAGCTCGCCGCCGATCGGCTCCCGCCGCCACTTCTCGGTGACGCCGTTGTCGATGAGCCGCTGCACGAAGTGCCACGACGTCGGCGGGAGCGTCTCGAAGGCGAACGAGTCGTCGTGGTAGCCGATGTTCAGGTCCTTGTTCTCGGCGCTGGGGTAGCGGGCCAGCAGCCGCGTGCGGTCGAAGGCCGCCTCGTAGCGACTCAGCACCTTCGTCAGCACCTCGGTCGTCGGCATCCAGTTCTCGGGCTGGGTCCAGCCGTCGTAGGGCCAGGTGTGCCACTCGCCCCAGAAGCCGATGAGGCCGAGCGTGACGAACCCGATGCGGGGGTCGCCGTCGTAGCGGCGGCCGAAGGCGGTGATGAAGTTCTCCAGGGCGGAGACCAGGCGCGGGTCGTTGTAGTCGGGGGCGACGCTGACGCCGTTGTTGCCGAAGTCCGGGTAGTCGCGGGTGAGCAGGCCCTGGTCGAGCAGGTACTGCGGGATGCCGGTCGGCTTGCCCGGGTAGTCCAGGTAGAACCGGAACACGGCTTGGTGGCCGCGGCCGGCGATGGCGTCGAGCTGCCGCTCCAGCGCGTCCCAGCGGAACTGCCGGGGGCCGGTCATCACGTCGCGCAGCGGCAGGTAGAACCACTCCATGCTGTACGGGAAGGTCGCGTAGTCGCCGGCGTACGGCATGAAGCCCTTGAGCGGGTTGTCGGCCGGCGCCGGGGCGTGGGCCAGCGTCGTCCACTGTGGACTTCCGGTGGCCGGGTGGGCCGCGGCGGGGGTGCCCGCGGCGAGGGTCAGGGCCGCCGTCACGGCGACGGCGAGGCGGAGCGCTCTGCTCATGGCGGTGTTCCTCGGTTGGTTCGGCGGGGGGAGGGGACGACCGTGGTGCGCATCGACGCCGATCGGGGTGCGGGCGCGGCAGATCGTGCCGCCGGTCCCTTCGGCACCGACGCGCAATACGAGGAGCTGTTGACGAACTTTCGCTTGCGCACATCATTATTCGCCCGGCGGCGGCTGGCAAGACCCAACCTGGACGGCGGACAGGTGGCGGGCTCGCCGACCGGACCGTCGTCGCCGGTGGCGGCGGGGGCGGCACGGTCTACGAGGGCGGTTCCGGCGGCAAGCCGGCCACCGACTGGCTACGACACCGCGATCGCCGGGCCGGAGTACGGCGGCGGGGGCCTCAAGGCGACCCAGTGCGCCGGCGGTGCCGGCGGGAGCGCGGTCGGGCTGGCCACGGTCGGCACGGCCGGGGCGCTCGGCCCCGGCGGCAACGACGGCATGTGCACGATCTGCGGCGGCGGGGGCGCGCGCTGGGGC
>NZ_JAHYSG010000154.1 GCF_022095675.1 Dactylosporangium sp. AC04546
GAACACACCCTCCCACCCCAGCAGATGTGTCACGCCGCCCGACAGCGGCAGGCCGATCGCGCTGCCCGCCCCCAACGTCGAGCTCACCATCGCGATGGCTGAAGCGGCCCGTCCGGCCGGCAACTCATCCCGCAGGATCGCGATCGCGAGCGGGATCACCCCGAACGCCGCACCTTGCAGCGACCGCGCGACAAGCAGCGTGGAGAACGACGGCGCCACCGCACCGAGCACCGACCCGACCGACATCACGCCGAGCGAGATCAGCAGCACCCGCCGCTTGCCGTACATGTCACCGAGCCTGCCGAGAACAGGCGCGACCACCGCCCCGGTCAGCATCGTGGAGGTGGCCAGCCACGACACCGAGCTCGGAGACGTGTGCAGCACCGCAGGGAACACCGGCAGCAGCGGGATCACCAACGTGTGCATGAGAGCGACCGTGCACCCGGCCAGAGCCAACGCGACCAGCAGGGACCGAGAGTGCCGGTCGGACGACGACACCACCCGCCCACGCCTGCCCCGCCTCGGCCTGACGTCATCCGGCGTCCCCTGGCCGTCATGCGTCACCGTTCTACACCCCAAGGAGGAAGGCCCCGGTCGATCGCTCGCGGTCAGAGCTTCGAGGCCGAGATGTCGAAGCGCGACCGTAGCCACTCTCCGACGACATTGATCGAGTACACGGTGAGGAACAGCAGCGCCGCCGGAACGGCGACGAGATGGAAGTGGTCACGCAACGACGACTGCCCGTCCGCGATCATCGTTCCCCAGCTCGGTACTGGCGGACGGATGCCAAGGCCGAGGTACGACAGCGAGGCCTCGGCAATGATGAGGGTCGCGGCCACCAGCGGGAGATATGCGGCAACGGGTGGCACGACGTTGGGCACAAGCTCGTTCAAGATGATCTTCCGTGGCTTCGTGCCGATGGCGCGCGCCGCGGTAACGAACTCACGGTTCACGAACCGCATGGTGTTCGCGCGGGTCAGCCGAACGAAGGTCGGGAAGGAGATCAGCGACAACCCGACGACGAGCGTCGTCACGCTCGGCTCAAGAATCGCGGACAGGGCAATCAGGAGCACCAAGGCGGGAAACGCGAGGAACGAGTCGGTCACGATGCCGACCAGCGCATCGAACCGCCGCCGGAAGTAGCCCGCCAGCACCCCCACGGAGCCACCGAGCAGCATGCCGACACACGCGGAGGCGATACCGACCGCCAACGAGACCCGCGCCCCGAAGATGGCGCGTGACAACTGGCTGCGACCGAGTCCGTCGGTTCCGAGGAACTCGGGCCATTGCCGGAAGGGCTCGAGCCGGCTGCCGCCGACGTCCTTCGACGGATCAGCGATCGGAAGGAGGTCGGCGGCGAGCGCGGCCACGATGGTCAAGCCGAGCCAGCCGACGGCCAGCCAGAGTGCGATGCGACGTTTGCGCCGCACCGGCTTGCGGGCGACCGGTCGTTCGGCGGCCGGGCGCTCAGGGCTCGGAGCCAGGTCGTACAGCTTGGTGGAGTGGGCTGTCTCGGTCATGATCGCACCCGAATCCTGGGATCAAGGGCGGCGTACAGCAAGTCGACCACCACGTTGATGACGATGTAGCTGACGGCGACAAAGGCCACGATGCCCTGCATCGTGATGAGGTCCTTGCCGGTGATCGCCGTGACCGCAAGCCGTCCGATGCCGGGAAGCGCGAACACGGTCTCGACGACGATCGTGCCGCCGATGAGCCGGCCGAGCGAGAGGCTCGCCAACGTGAGCAACGAGAACGACGACGGCCTGAAGGCGTGCCGAAGGAGCACATGCCACTTGGGCATCCCCTTCGCCCGCGCCATGAGAATGTAGTCGTCCTGCAGGGTCTGGATCGCGTCCGCACGCAGCACCCGCGTCTGTATCACCGCCTCGCCGAGCGCCAGCGTCAGGACGGGAAGGAAGGCAGATCGCAGGTTCCGGCCAGGGTCATCGGTCAGCCTCGTCCACCCCGTCACCGGGAAGACATGGAGGCGCACTGCAAGTACGTACACGAGCAAGAGCGCGAGCAGGAAGACGGGGACCGAGATGACCGCTGAGGTTCCGACCCCGACGAGGCGGTCGACGCGGCTCCCGACGTGGCTCGCGCAGTACAGCGCTGTCGGAATCGCGATGAGGAGCGCGAGCACTCCCGCCAGCAGCGCGATCTCCAGCGTCACAGGGATCCGTTCGAGGATCTCCTGGACGACCGGTTGCTTGGTGCGATAGGAGCTGCCCAGGTCACCGGTCAAGGCACTACCCATCCAGCTCAGGTAGCGCTCGAGTGGCGAGTCGTTGAAGCCGTACTGCGCGTTGACCGCATCGATGACCTCGGGCGGTGCGTCCTCGCCGGCCAGGACCAGAGCGGGATCGCCGGGAACGAGGTCCAGCATGAACGTCGTCGCGAGTGTGACGATGACGAGCACGGGCAACAACCGCAGTGCACGTCTGAGGACGTACCAGCCCATCGACACCTCCCGCCCGCCGCCGTGCGTCGTGCACTGCAGCCTCTCCGAGTACGGCGATAGAGTACACTCTAGACGCCGCACGAGATAGAGTACACTCTAAAGGCGGGCCCGGCGAGGGGAGCAGCAACGATGGCGGAACCATTGCTGAGCGTCAGCGCAGTCAGCGTCAGCTTCGATACGCCTCGAGGAGCCGTGCACGCTCTCGATGACGTGTCGCTCGACCTCTGGCCACGGCAGACGATCGGCGTTGTCGGCGAATCCGGATCCGGCAAGTCGGTGCTCGCGCGCACCATCATGAACCTCCTGCCGCGCAACGCCAGCGTTGGCGGCAGCGTTCGGTTTCTCGGCCGCGACGTCCGCGACCTGCCGCCGGACGAGCGCAAGCACTTCTGGGGCACGCGGATCGGAATGGTGTTCCAGGATCCCATGACCTCGCTCAACCCGACAAAGCGCATCGGGACGCAGCTCACCGAGGGCTTGCGCTACCACAAGAAGCTGAGCCGATCCGAGGCCCGAACGGCGGCGCTCGAACTGCTCGACCAGGTGCACATCCCGGACGCCGCTCGTCGCCTCCGCCAGTATCCCCATGAGCTGTCGGGAGGAATGCGGCAGCGCATCGTCATCGCCATCGCGCTCGCGTGCGAGCCGCGCCTGCTGATCGCGGACGAACCGACCACGGCGCTCGACGTCACCGTGCAGCGTCGAATCCTCGACCTGCTCGACGAGCTACGGCGCGACCGCGAGATGGGACTGATCCTGATCACGCACGATCTCGGCGTCGTCAAGGGCCGCGCCGACGAGATCATGGTGATGTACGGAGGCCGCGTGATGGAGCGCGCCGACACCGCGTCGCTCTTCGCGGGGCATCACCACCCCTACACCGAGGCGCTGCTCGGCTCGATACCGCGGCTCGACAAACCCGCCCACACCCGTCTCGTCGCCATTCCCGGGCGACCGCCGAACCTCGTCGACCTCCCGCGGGGGTGCCGGTTCACGGCGCGCTGCGGGTACGCACAGGAACGCTGCGCTTCGGAGGAGCCTTCGCTCTTCCGAGCGAATCCGGAGCACGAGTACGCCTGCTTCCACCCGCTTCCGCATCAATCCGCGGACGCCCAGCTAGCGACCGGCACCTGATCCGTATACAGTATCCTTTATTTCGGTGCACCGGTTGAGTGTGAGCAGGGGGAGTCGATGGCAGGAAGCGGGACAGCGCAGCTACGCGACGCCGAGGACATCGTGCTGCGCATCGAGAACCTCGTGGTCGAGTACCCGATCGGCCGGGGACGGGTGGTGCACGCGGTCTCCGACGTGTCGTTCGACGTGCGCGAAGGTGAGACGCTCGGCATCGTCGGCGAGTCCGGGTGTGGCAAGTCGACGACTGCCCGCGCCGTCATTCAGCTGCCGCCGCCCAACGAGGGATCGGTGAGCTATCGCGGCCGGGAGCTCACGACATTGAAGGCCGAAGAGATGCGGCGCCTCCGGCCGGCGCTCCAGATCATCTTCCAGGACCCGGTATCGTCGTTGAACCCTCGTCGAAAGATCCGTTCGATCGTCAGCGAGCCGCTTCGAGTGTGGGGCGACAAGCAACGCACGGCGGGTCGCCGGAGTCCCGACAACGTCGACCGGCTGCTCGAATCCGTCGGCCTGGACCCTGACGCAACGGGCGAACGACGGCCGTCCGAGCTCTCCGGCGGCCAATGCCAGCGCGTCAGCATCGCACGAGCGCTCATGCTCGATCCCGACGTCATCGTTTGTGACGAGCCGGTGTCGGCGCTCGACGTGTCGGTACAGGCTCAGATCCTGAATCTGCTCGAGGACATGAAGGAGCGCTACGGCCTGACGTTGCTCTTCATCAGTCACGACCTGTCCGTCGTGCGCAACATCAGCGATCGCGTCCTGGTGATGTACCTCGGCAAGGTGTGCGAGATGGGCAACGGCGACGCCGTGTTCGAGAAGCCGGCGCACCCCTATACCCGAGCACTCCTGGCCGCGATCCCCGATCCGGCGCCATGCGTCGATGTCAGCGAAGCGGATCTCAAGGGCGAACTTCCCTCCCCGATCGACCCGCCCGCCGGCTGCCGCTTCCACACTCGCTGTCCGCAGGCGCAGGAGCGCTGCCGGGTCGAAGAGCCGGCGGTCCGGCCGATCGGCGACGACCACTACATTGCCTGCCACTTCCCGATCCTGAAGGAGTGACGGCGCGCTGATCGGCCCGGCTGCGACCGTGGCCCCGTTCAGCACGACGACGTCGTCGTGCTGAACGGGGCCACGGTCGCGTGGATCCCTAGACGGCCATCTCGGTGATGTCGGCTGCGATCGAGATCGGCGCAGCCGTCGCCTGCCGAACCTCGTCGACGGTGACACCTGGCGCGACCTCTCGCAGTACGAAGCCGGATCCGGTGATGTCGAGCACCGCAAGGTCGGTGATGACCCGATTCACCACGCCGCGGCCGGTCAGGGGCAGGCTGCAGGCCTGGACGAGCTTCGGGCTGCCGTCCTTGGCAAGGTGCTCCATCAGGACGACGACTCGCTTCGCGCCACAGGCGATGTCCATCGCGCCGCCCATGCCCTTGATGAGCTTGCCCGCGATCATCCAGTTGGCCAGGTCCCCGCCGGCGGACACCTGCATGCCGCCGAGAAGAGCGAGATCGAGATGGCCCCCGCGAACCATCGCGAACGACAGTGCGGAGTCGAAGATCGACGCGCCGGCGACGAGCGTGACGGGCTCCTTGCCGGCATTGACCGTGTCCGGGTCCTCGTCCTCGACTGCCGGAAACGGGCCGACGCCGAGGATGCCGTTCTCACTGTGCAGGATCACCCTCGTCGAGGGGCTGAGGTACCGCGGAACGGACGTCGGGATGCCGATGCCGAGGTTGACGTACGTGCCATCGCGGAGTTCCTGAGCCCCGCGGGCGGCGATGCGGGCACGGGCCTGTGCGCTCACTGCGCGACCCCTGCTGCCCGTCGTTCGATGCGCTTCGGCGTCGAACCCGCGGTCTGCACCACCCGCTGCACGAAGACGCCGGGCAGGTGAATGTGATCCGGGTCGAGTGCACCGGCCGGGACGATCTGCTCGGCCTCGGCTACGGTCACGCGTCCAGCCATCGCGCACAACGGATTGAAGTTCCGGGCGGCCGAGTGGAACATCAGGTTCCCTTCCGTATCGGCGACGGCGGCGTGGACCAGACCGAAGTCGCACACGATGGAGTGCTCCAGCACCACCTCGACGCCGCCGAGCACCCGGGTCTCCCGAGGCTCGCTGCGGACCACGATCTCGCCGTTCGGACCGTACCGGATCGGCATACCGCCGGCTGCGACCTCGGTGCCCACCCCCACCGGTGTATAGAACGCGGGGATTCCGGCGCCTCCGGCGCGCAGGCGTTCCGCGAGTGTCCCCTGCGGAACCAGCTCGACCTCGAGCTCCCCGGACGTGAACTGCCGGACGAACTCGATGTGTTCGCCCATGTACGAACTCGTCATGCGCGCGATCTGCTTGGCCTTCAGCAGGATGCCCAGTCCCCAGTCGTCGACACCGCAGTTGTTCGACACCACGCGCAGGCCACGGACGCCCTTGGCCGCCAGCGCGGCGATCAGATCCATCGGAATTCCGCAGAGCCCGAAGCCTCCGACGGCGATACTGGCACCGTCCGGTACGTCGCCGACCGCGTGCCCGGCATCCATGACCTTGGTCATCGCGCTCAGCGTTTCACCTCGAAGCCGACCAGATCCCGGTCCCAGACGTCGGGGGCCAGTGGGCGCGAGCGAAGTGCCACCTTGTCGGTCTTGTACTGCGCGTTGCGCGGCAGCTCGCTCACGATCTCGATGTAGCGCGGTACGAAGTAGTAGGGCGCGTTGTCGTTGATGAAGCATGCGAGATCGTCCGGAGCGAGTGACACTCCCGCGCGTGGCACCACCGCGAGCGCCAGCTCCGCCTCGGACTCCAGCTCGGCCGACTGCCGACCGAACGCGGCGACGTCCGCGACGTCAGGGTGTTTGGCGACCACCGCCTCGACCTCGACCATCGAGATGTTGCGGCCTTTGTAGCGGATGTAGTCCTTCTTGCGATCGGCGAAGAAGTACTGCCCTTCCTCGTCGCACCTGGCGAGGTCTCCGGTGTGGTGCCACAGGTTACGCCAGGTCTGCGCGGTCACGTCCGGGGCGTTGAAGTAGCCCGCGAACAGCATGAACGGTTCCTTCGGGCGGACCACGATCTCACCGACCTCGCCGACCGGCACGTCCTCGTCGTTGTCGTCGACCAGGCGCACCTCCAGCCACGGAACCGGCCGGCCGATCGCATTCGCTCTCCAGGCCGTACCGTCGTCGGGGGCGGCGAAGATCCGGCACGGCACCTCGCTCTGCCCATAGGCTTGCTGCACATCGGGAATGCCGAAGCGCTCCTTGAAACGCGGCACGTCACTCCACGGCATCGGCACAGGCACCGCGCAGCGGACCGGGTTGTCGCGATCGTCCGGGCACTCGTCGGCCTGCATGAGAAACATGTGCATGGCACCGAGCGTGAAGATCTGCGTCGCCTGGTAGTGCCGTACACGATCCCAGAACTTCGAAACCGACAGCCGCGGATCGATCCCGATCGCGGTACCGCTCACCAGCGAGGGCCACAGCGCGGTGGTGTAGGCGCCGCCCAGGTACATGGGCAGACAGGAGTACCAGACCTCGTCATCACGGATGTCACGGTCGGCGATCCAGTAGTGCGCCGACCGCATCAGCCCGGCGTGGGTCTGCATGATGCCCTTCGGCGCCCCGGTCGTCCCGGAAGACCACCACATCATCAGCACGTCGTCATACTTCGCCACCGACGGCAGCCCGATCGGCTCGCTGGACAGCAGCTCGTCCCAGGCGTGCACGGTCAGGCCAGGACGGCGCAGCGCGTCGAGATCGGTGGTACCGGTGACGACGAGGTGCTGCACCTGCGACATGTCGTCGACCTCGGCGTAGCGCTCGGCAAGGTGGGCATCCGTGATCAGGACCCGTGCGGTCGACGCAGCGATGTTCCTGCTGAGAAACTCGCCGTGGTAATCGGTACTCATCGGCGCGAACATGGCACCGAGCTCCGATGCGCCGATGCCGGTCAGGACCAGCTCGATCGACGGGTCCATGTGCATCGCGATCACATCGCCGCGACCGACACCGAATCCGCTCAACGAGGCAGCGATTCGAGAGACGAGCTGTCTCGCCTCGCCGAAGGTCACCACTCGGTCGTCAGACATCAGCCACGTTGCATCGGGAGCGTGCTCGGCCTGCGCGGACAACACGCGCCCGACAACCCGGTCGGTCAGACGGGAAAGGTCAACGATATGCATGGGAGGCTCCGTGACTCAGGGGGCTAGGCTCAGGACGGCGTCGCCGACGTCGACGCCTATAGGCAGCAGGGCCAACACAGGTGTCGTGACACCGCTGTCGACGAACTCGGCGATCTTCGCCTTGCACACCTCGGGAGGGCCGTGGACGCAGACCGCGTCCACGACCTCATCGGGGACGGCGGCCACGGCCCCCTTCCGGTCGCCGGCGTCCCACGCGTCCCACATGGCAGCCAGCGCGTCGGCATGCCCGAGCCAGGTCTGGTATGCGCGATAGACCGGGACGGTCAGGTAGCCGGTGATCAGTGAGCGAACAACCCTGCGGACCGCTGCTGCGTCCGTCGAGGGGCAGACCATGATCCGCGCCACGATCTCCGCCGCGGGGTTCTCCTCGTGCACGATGGCGGCGATTCGGCGCACGTCCTGTGCCGAGACCCAGTTCAGGATCACGCCGTCGGCCTCGCGCGCGCCCATTCTCAGCATCCGCTCCCGCAGGGCGGCGACCACGATCTTCGGTGCCGTCTCGGGCACCAGGCCCAACCGGAACCCGTTCACGGCGAACGACTCGTACCGCTCGTCGACACGTTCGCCGGTGAATGCCGCTCGCAGGAACCGAACCACGTCACGGGTACGCGAATAGGGCTTGTCGAAGGGAATGCCGTTCCACCCCTGGACGATCACGTTCGATGACGCGCCGATTCCGATGACGAAGCGACCGGGCGCGGCTGCCGCCATGGCGGCGGCGGACTGGGCGAGCAGGGCCGGTCCCCGGGTGAACGACGAAACGATGGCGGTGCCCAACCGTAGCCGCGGCTCGACCGCCGCGGCGAGCGCCAGCGGCGTGAGCCCGTCGGCACCGTTGGCCTCCACCGACCACAGATCGGTATAGCCGGCATCGGCCAGTTCCCGGTACACCTTCGGATGCTCGGCGAGCGGGACCCCGTCGAGCGGGACCGTCAATCCCCAGGCCATCAGTCTCGCTCTCCCTGCGTGATCGAGAAGGCGGTCAACATGAGCTTGGGAACGATCCACTCGAAGTCGGCGTGCAACGCGGTGTCGCTGACCCCCTTGACGTACCGGTAGTGGGAGCCCTCGGCGATGCAGCCGAGCTTGAACAGCGCCAGCGTCTCGTAGTACCGCCGGAACTCGACGTGCCGTCCGGACACAGCCGCGTAGCGCTCCGCCAGCTCCGCCCGCGTCGGCGCGCCCGGACGCTGGCTCGCGTTGCCGTAGAACGCGTTGAGCGGCGACTCCTCACCGGCCTCCGTCCACAACCCGAGGACCCAGCCAAGATCGATCAGCGGATCGCCGACCGTCGACTGCTCCCAGTCGAGGACGCCCGACACACGCGGCGGCAGGTCATCGGCGAACAGGACGTTCAAGAACTGATAGTCGCCGTGGATGATGCCCGGCGGTCCCGACTCCGGTTGATTGGCCCGCAGCCAGTTCGCGACCTCGGTGAGCTTCGGCAGGTCCCTTGTGCGGTAGGTGGCGAGCTGCCCCAGCCAGCGGTCGACCTGACGGTCGAGATACCCGGTCGGCCGGCCGAACCCGGTCAGTCCCGCCGACTCCCAGTCGACCTGCGACAGGTGCGCGATCACTTCGATGAAGTCGAACATCATCGCGCGCATCGCGCCGTCCCGGCTGGCATGCTCCGGGTAGGGCGCCTTCAGATGGAAGCCCGAGACCTTCGCCATCAGCACGAACGGCGTACCGATGACACGCTCGTCGGTACAAAGATGGATCGGCTCCGGATGCGGCACCGGCGTTCCCTTGAGGGCACTCAACACCCGGAACTCCCGCGTGACGTCGTGCGCCGAGGCTGACAGTCGCTGCCGGGGCGGACGGCGCAGGATGACCGGCTCGGTGTCGGTCGACAGTTCGAAGATCTCATTCGAACTGCCCGACGTTATCCGCCGGATGTCGCTGACGGTCCCGATCGCCGGAACCTCGCGCGCCAGGTAGGGAAGGAGGATCCGCTCATCGAGATACTGGCCGAGCCCCGTCATCTGTCCGCCCCAAGTTCGCTCGCACGGCTGTTCAAGTTCTGGTCTGCGCAACGCTGTCAGAGATTGAGGCTCAACGCCTGCAACGCCTCCGCGAACCGCTCCCGGGCCCCGACCGCACGGGTGGGGATGTGTTCGCTGGGGACCTCTCGCGCCTGGTAGCCGCGAAGGATCCGCCGCGCGACCGTGACCCGATGTACCTCGTCCGGTCCATCGACGATGGAGAAGGACCTGGCCTGCCGGAACATGAGCTCCAGCGGCAGGTCGGTCGAGTAACCCAACGAGCCGTGTACCTGGATCGCCTTGTCGACGACGTCGAAGAGGATTCGCGATCCGAAGTACTTGATCATCGCGATCTCGGTCCTGGCCTGGGATGCGCCGACCTGGTCGATCTTCCAGGCCGCATGCAGCGTCATCAGCCGCGCGGCATGCATCTGCGCGGCCGAGTCGGCGATGTAGTTCTGGATCGACTGCTTCTCCGACAGCAGCGACCCGTGTGTGTAGCGAGACAGCGACCGCTCACACATCATGTCGAACGACCGCTGCATCATGCCGATCCACCGCATGCAGTGATGGATCCGGCCCGGGCCGAGTCGCTTCTGCGCCAGCAGGAAGCCCTCGCCCGGCTGGCCGATGATGTGGTCGGCAGGGATGCGCACATCCTCGTACAGGATCTCGGAGTCGCCGGTGGACCAGTTGAGGTGGTGCTCGCACGGTTCGGCCATGGTGCCGATGGTCCGGACCAGGTTGACGCCGGGAGTGCCCTTCGGAACGATGAACATCGACGCCCGCTGGTGTGGCGGGCTGTCGGGATCCGTCACCGCCATGACGATCAGGAAGTCGGCGCTCGGACCGTTCGAGGTGTACCACTTGTGTCCGTTGATCACCCACTCGTCCCCGTCGCGCTCCGCGCGAGTGGACAGCAGGGTGGGATCAGCACCCGCGCCGGGCTCCGTCATCGAGAAGGCGGAGCGCAGCTTCCCCTCGAGCAGCGGGAACAGCCAACGCTCCTTCTGCTCGTCGGTCGCGCCCACCGCGATCAGTTCGGCGTTGCCGGAGTCCGGAGCCATGTTGCCGAACACCTCGGACGCATAGAATGCCTGCCCGAGAATCTCGTGTAGCAAGGCAAGCTTGACCTGGCCCATGCCGCCGCCACCGAGCTCGCGCGGCAGGTGCGCGGCCCACAGCCCGGCGTCCTTGACCTTCTGTTTGAGCGGCTCCTCCAGGCGCAGTAGCGTGTTCCGATCCACGCCGAGGACTTCGAGGTCACGCACCTCGGTCTTGACGAACTCACGGGCCCAGTCGAGCTTCTCCTGATACTCGGGTTCTGTCGAAAACTCCCACATGTCGCCCGCCTTTCGTCAGTTCGCCTCAGCGAGTTGGCGCTCCGCGCGCCGCTGCCGATGCATTTCGGGAGAGCCGAGGTATGCCCGGTCGAACACGGCGCGGCGCAGGAAGAAGTGCAGGTCGTTCTCCCAGGTGTAGCCGATGCCGCCGTGCACCTCGACCGCGCGCCTCGCCGCCGCGATGTACCGCTCGGTGATGTGCGCCTTCGCCAGCGAGGCAAATCCAGAGGCGTCATCGTGGACGCGGTCCATCGCGTGTGCCGCGTACCAGTACATTCCCCGCGATGGCAGCACGTCGATGGCGATGTCGGCCAACTGGTGCTGGATTACTTGAAAGTGCGCGATGGTGGTGCCGAACTGCTCGCGGACCTGGCTGTACTGCACCGCCAGGTCCAGGCACTTCGCCGCGCCACCGTGCGCGTCAGCCGCAAGGAGCACCGCCCCGAGGTCCAGGACCCGCTGCGCCGCCTCGACACCGCCGGCGAGCCGCTCGTGCTCCGGTCCGTCGAACGTCAGCGAGACCATCGGCCGGGTGCGATCGAGGACGTCCGTGTCCTGGACGGTGAGGCCGTCGGCGCCGAACTCGACCACTGCGAGGCCGTCCGCCAGGACGACGACGGCGAGGTCCACACCGTCGCCGACGAGAACGCTCCGCTTCTCACCGACGAGCCGCTCTCCGCTCATCTCCACCACGTCCAGGCCCCAACGATCGCCGGGCTCCGCGACCGCGATCGTGGCGCGCCGCTCACCGGCCGCCAACAGCGGGAGCCAGCGAGCCCGTTGCTCCTCACTGCCCGCAACGGTGATCGCGTAGCCGGCGAGCACCCGGCCGAGGAAGGGACCAGGTGCGGCTGCGGCACCGAGTCGTTCCGCGGCGACCGCGACATCGAGGATGGTGCCCCCGCCGCCGCCGTACTGCGCAGGGATCAACATCTCGTTCAGTCCCAGGGCGCCGAGGTCGTCGAGCGAACCCATCTCCCGGTCGTAGCAGTCGCGAACCCGGGACAGCGGAAAGCTGTCGGCGAAGAAGCTGTCGATCGACTGCTCGAGCAGCCGCTGCTCCTCGCTCAGGTCAAAGTCCACTGAGATCCGCTCCTACTTTTCCTCGTCGCGTGGAAGCCCCAGTCCCCGTTGGGCCACGATGTTGCGTTGGATGTTCGACGCGCCTCCGGCGATCGCGCTGCCGATCGAGCCGAAGTACTGGTACATCCAACGTTCAGGGCCGACCTCGGCGTGGTTGCCGGCACCGGTGTGCGGCAGCAGGCTCGCGTCGCCGAGGATGTCGATGGCGATCGCCGCGATCCGCTCCGCGATATTGGTGCTGGAGATCTTGTTGGTCAGCCCGACAGGACCGGACGACTCACCCTTCAGCGCACGGGAAAGCTGAAGGTAGCCGGAGTACCGATGCGCCTCCACATAGCCCTGGACCTCCATCAACCTGGAGCGGAAGACGCGATCCTCGATCCAGGGACGACCCGACGGGCCCGGAGTCCGACGGGCGAGGCGGATCAAGCTCTTGATCAGGTGATCGGACTGCGCGACGTCGCCAACCCAGGCGCGCTCGTGCTTGAGCGTCGTGTTGGTCACCGCCCATCCCTGGCCGGGCTCGCCGACGATCCAATCGGCAGCGGTGGTGGCGTTGGTCAGGAACACCTCGTTGAACTCGGACTCGCCGGTGATCTGCCGCAACGGGCGAACCTCGATACCCGGCTGGTCCATGGGTACCAGGAGGTAGGAGATCCCCTTCCGCTTCGGTGCGTCCGGGTCCGTGCGGGCAAGCAGGAACATGTAGTCGGCCTCGTGCGCGAAGCTCGTCCACACCTTCTGCCCGTCGATCACCCATTGATCCCCGACCAGCCTCGCCCTGGTCTTCAAGGAGGCCAGGTCGCTGCCCGCACCGGGCTCGCTGTATCCCTGGCACCACTTGATGTCGCCGGTGATGGTGGCTTCGATGAACCGTTCCTTCTGCCACTCGGCGCCGGCCTCGAGCAGCGTCGGCACGAGCAGCTGCGTGCCGAGCGACTTGATCTCCATCGGAGCGTGCGCGGCCATGAACTCCTCCCGGATGACCCGGGCCTTGAGCATGTCCGATGGCTGCTCCGAGCCCCCGTACCGGCGAGGAATCGACCGGTAGAGAAAACCAGCGTCGACGGCAGCCTTACGGAAAGCAGCGACATCGGCCGAACCCTCCGACGGCCGCCAACGCTCGTCAAGGAAGGCACGCACCTCCCCCCGGAACCGCTCGTAGTCCGGTCCATACGTCAGGTCCATCTGCTCCCCTGGTCAACCAAGCGTCGAGAAATTCAGGATACTTTATTTGGCCCACTGCGGCAACCTGTTGCCGCAGCCGACGCCCGTGCACGGATCTCGCCGAGCGACTCGCCGGCGATCCTCAATGGACATGAGTCCTCAACTCTCGACGCGAGCGAGAGGAGCTCCGATACGGCCCTGGACGAAGCGGCACCACGTCCGGGGATCATGATCGTCGGATGGCGGACGCCGCAGGCCTGCCACCCACGGACGCGGAGCCAGGGGTCGGCGAGGGCCGCGTCATCAGAGCCTATGCGGCACGTTCCGACCCCATGCTCGCCCAATCAGCGACACTCCGGACCGCATTACCGGAAAACAGCTCGCCGGTGGCCACCTGGCTGAACGCCGCAGCGTCGAAGGAGGACCGCACCGCGCAACAGGCGGCGACCATCGCGCTGATGCTTCGGACTCACCGAACAGGCACCGGCCTCCAGCAGCAGCACGCGGCGAACGGAGTCCTCGGACAGACGGTCGGCCAGCAGCAGCCTGCCGACCCACCGCCGACCACGATCGTGTCGAATGCTCCCCCCTTGAACCCGCCTTCAGCAGCGGGTCAAACCCAAGCCCGGAGCGGCGCTGCGCTCGGTTCGGCGGCCTGGTTCAGCGCGCCGGACCGGCCGCTCGGCTCATCGTCCCGCTGCCTGCCGGTCCTGCCGGGCGGCCAGGACGAACCCCTCATAGCCCCCGGCAACGACCTCGTCGCACTTCCTCCGGTAGATGCCGACGCCACCGACAAACGGCATGAAGACCCTTGGCTTCCCTGGAATGTTGTCGCCCAGATACCAGGACTTTGCCAGTGGGAACAGCGTCTCGTTGGCGGCGGAGTTCACGTGGTCGACCCAGGCGTCCTGGGCCTGCACGGTCGGTTCCATCGTCTCGATGTCGTGCTCTCTCAGGTACGACAGGCAATCGCTGACAAAGTCCACATGTTGTTCGATCGACACCACCATGTTGCTCAGCACCGAGGGGCTGCCGGGACCGGTGATGGTGAACAGATTCGGGAAGCCCGCGACCTGGATGCCCAGGTAGGCGCGGGGCCCCTCCGACCACACATCCCGCAACGCCGCCCCGGCCCGCCCGCGGATGTTCAGGTTCAACAGGGGCCCCGTCATGGCGTCGTAGCCGGTGGCGAAGACGATGGCGTCGAGTTCGTACTCTTGTCCGCCGGTGACGATCCCCCGGGGGGTGATCACGTCGATCGGGGCGTCGCGGACATCGACCAGGGTGACGTTGTCGCGGTTGTACGTCTCGAAGTAGTCGATGTCGACGCACAGCCGCTTGGCGCCGAACGGATAGTCAACCGGCGTCAGCTTCGCGGCGACTTCGGGGTCTTTGACGATCTCCCGGATCTTCGAGCGGACGAACTCGGCGATCGTCTCGTTGGCCGCAGGGTTGGCCATCAGATCCGTGTACGCCATTTGCATCAATGGCGCCCCGCCCATCTGCCACCGGCGCTCGTACTCACGCCACCGGTCAGCGTCGGTGACCTCGAGAGCCGACGTCGTGGGCAGAATCGCCGAGTGCCCGCCACCGGACATCTTGGCCCTCTCCCGGTACTCGCGGTACGTCGCCTTCCGGTGCGCCTGATACTCAGCCGTGAGCGGGTGGTTGCGGGCCGGCACGCTGTAGTTGGGCGTGCGCTGAAAGACGAAGAGTTGGGCGGCCTGCTTGGCGATCTGCGGAATGGCCTGGATGCCCGTGGACCCGGTGCCGATCACCCCGACGCGCATGCCGGTGAAGTCAACGCCCTCGTGCGGCCAGCTCCCGGTGTGGTAGGTCGCCCCCCGGAACGACTCAAGGCCTTTGAATCCGGGAATCTGCCAGACGGACAAGCAGCCGGTGGCGGCGATGACGAACCGAACCGAGATCACACGGCCCTCGCCGGTTTCCACCGTCCATCGACTGGTCTCGTCGTCGAACACGACGGACGTGACGCGGGTGTCGAACTGGATCATGCGACGCAGGTCGAGTCGATCGGCGACGAAGTTGAGGTAGTTCAGAATCTCAGGCTGTGCCGGGAACCGCTCGGTCCACTCCCACTCCTGCTCGAGCTCCGGTGAGAACGAGTACGAGTAGTCCATGCTCTCGACGTCGCACCGCGCGCCCGGGTATCGGTTCCAGTACCAGGTGCCGCCCACTCCGCTGCCGGCTTCGAATCCCTGAGCGGTGAAGCCGAGCTCACGAAGTCGGTACAGCTGATACAGCCCGGCAAATCCGGCGCCAATGACCACAGCGTCGAACTCGTCCATCGATGCCTCCTGCGATTCGTCGAATCCGACCGCACTGCGCCGCGCACTGCTGATCAGCGACGCTACCACGGCGATCCGTAAATCAGTACACCCTATTCTGGCCAACCTCACGAGCAGCCCGGCTAGCGGAGCACGAGGAGTGCGTCGAGCGCTTCCACGTCGCCACCGTCGACGAGCAACGGATTGACTTCCAGCGAATCCAGCCTGTCACCGAGCGACTGAGCAGCCGCCGCGACGGCAGCCACGGCGTCAACGAGCGAGTCGATCTCGACCGGGCGCCGGCCTCGCGCGCCCCGAAGCAGAGCGGCGCCCTGTAGCTCCCCCAACATGCGCTCGATACCGGCGCGCGACACCGGAAGCATGCGCATGGCCGTGTCCCCGAGGATCTCCACCCATACCCCGCCCAGTCCGACTACCAGCACCAGGCCCCACTCGTCGTCCCGCTGCACACCGACCAGCAGTTCGAGCCCGGTTCGGCGCATCGGCGAAACCATCACGCCATCGACGCGGAGACCCGGGCAGGCGGCCGATCCGGCGTCCTGGACGGCCACGTAGGCCTGCCGCACCTCCGCCGGTCCTTCGACATCGAGACGAACGGCGCCCGCATCGCTCTTGTGGGGAAGATCGGGCGACACCAGCTTCAGGACGACGGGACCCCCCATGCGGCCGGCCGCCGTCACCGCTTCTTCAACGGAGTGCACCAGGACGGCGGGGACGAACGGCACGCCGGCCGATGTGAGCAGCCGTCGCGACTGCCATTCAGAAAGGACACCCGAAGGCAGGCCCTCCGCTCGCCCGTCGGCTCGGACCGGGGTGCCCTCTTCCGATGCGGAAAGGCGATGGCGAGACCACCATGAGAGGTGGGCCAGAGCCTGGGTACCCAGATGCAGCCCGGGCAGGCTCAACGAGATCCCGGCCCGAGCGACCGCCGCCCGGCCATAGGCGTTGAGGTGGGCGACGGTCTGCGACAACAGGACTGCGGGTGTCGAGACGGACGTCAGGCCGTCGCTGATCGTGCCGAGCAAGCGATCAAAGGTGGGATCCTTGCACGACGGATACGGCGGGACGTTCGTCAGCACGGCGATGACGCCGACCTCGTCGACGTGGTCCGTCACGTTGAGAACGCGCTTGAACTCGTCGCCGCGCGACCCGCCAGTGAGATCCAACGGATTCTGCACCGTGGCGAACGACGGGACGATCTGCCGGATCTCGGCCGCTGCATCGCCGTCGAAGGGCGGCAACGGTAGGCGGGTCCGTTCCGCCTGGTCGGCGACGATGTCGCAGGAACCGCCGCTGATGGAGATCACCGCGACCCCCGGCGCCCGCAATGGGCCGGTGCGCGCGATCAGGCCGCTGGTCAGGATGAGGTCTTCGAGGGAGTCGACCCGGATGACTCCGTACTGTGCGAAGGCCGCGTCGATGACGCGATCGTTCCCCACCAGGCTGCCCGTATGGGACAAGGCGTTTCGTGCCGAGATCTCGCTGGAGCCCGCCTTCAGGAACACGATCGCCTTGCCGGCGTCTCGAGCTCGGCCGGCGATGTCACGGAACCGACGGGCGTTGCGGATCTGCTCGGCGAAGACCGCGATGACCGTCGTATCGTCGTCCTCGACCAGATACGCCAGTGCGTCCGTGGTCGACAGCATGGCTTCGTTGCCGGTGGTGATGACGTGACTGAGCCCGATGCCGAACTCGTCGGCCAGATCGACCGCCGCGTTGCCCACACCGCCGCTCTGCGACAGCACGGCGACCGGTCCCACACTCAACGACACCGGCAGGCTTGACACCCAGCCACAGGATCGCCGGGCGAAGTTGGCGAACCCCAGGCAGTTCGGGCCGATGACGGTGACACCGCACCTGCGGGCGTCGGCCACAAGTTGATCCTGGCGTTTCCGCCCGTCGGCACCCGACTCCGCCCACCCACTCGAGAAGACCACGGCGCCGGCGATCCCCGCCGCACCGGCATCAGCGATGACCTCGGCGGTCGCCGCGGCCGGGACGATGACCAGCGCGAGATCCACCGGTTCCCCGATCTCCTGGCATGAGCGGGCGGCCGGCCGGCCGAACACGACTCCACCCGAGCGGTGCACCGGATAGATCGGTCCGTCAGCGCCGATCCGAGATATCGCCTCGATGACCCCGCCGGCCATCGTTGAGGAGTCTTTGGCACCGATGACCGCGATGCTGCGCGATCGGAACAGTCGCCGCATGTCTTCAATCGATCCGGGCGCCGAGGTAGATATCGAGCTGTCGACCAACTCCACCGTGTTTCCCTTTCGGCCAGAGTATGCTCTTTTCTTGCCGCTCACGGCCCGGCGGGCACGTCAATCGCCGGCGCGATCGGGTGAAGAGCCCGCTGCAGCGCCGCGAGCATCTCCGCGTCGCAACTGCGTGATACGCCTGCCGACGGGGCGATGACCTCGAAGCCGTGTGGCGCGCCGGGGTAGACGTGAAGTTCGGTCGGAACCCCGGCCGCGAGGAGACGTGTGGCGTAGGCGATGCTCTCGTCACGGAAGAGGTCCGCGCCCCCGACCGCGACAAATGCCGGCGGCAGGCCGGCCAGGTCGACGGCCCGGGCTGGGGCGGCGTAGGCAGGCAGGTCCGCCCGGCCGGCATCCGACCCCAGGTAGGCACGCCAGCCGAGCGCGTTCGCCGATCTGCCCCATACCGGGGCGCCGTCCATCTGGCTCGACAGCGTGGTCTGCCGGTCGTCAAGCATGGGGTAGACCAGGACCTGATGGGCCAGCGACGGCCCGCCGCGATCACGCGTGAGCAACGCCACCGCTGCCGCCAGGCCCGCCCCCGCGCTCGAACCGGCGATCACGATGCGGCCGGGGTCGATGCCGAGCGTATCCGCGTTCGCGACCGCCCAACTCAACCCGGTGTAGCAGTCCTCGAGCGGAGTTGGATATGTGTGCTCGGGTGCCAGCCGGTACTCGACTGAGACCACGACGCAGTCAAGCGCCTCAACCCAGCGGTTGAGCCGCGCGTCAACGGTGAGCGCGCTGCCACTGATGTAGCCGCCGCCGTGGATCCAGTACACGCACGGCCGGGTAGGCCCCGCATCCGGCGGGGAGTAGACGCGCACACGTACCGCCGCATCGACCTGCTCGTCCCGGAAGACGGTCGTTGTCGGTGGGGCCGCGGGGACGGGAAGCGCCGCCCGGGCCGCCCGCCGGGCGGCGATCGTCTCAAGTGTCCACTCGTCGAAGTCGAACGTACCGGGCGGAAGCGCGGCGAGCTGTGCGGCGATCTCCGGGTCCAGCCCTGCCGTGTACGAGTGCGTGACTCCCATGAACTAAGTATACTCTATCCAATGGGCATGGCCAGCGCGGAGCGCGATCGGACAGACGCACCAGCCGGCGTGCCAGACAGCACTCAGTGACGCTGAAAGATCTCCGGAGGTGGCGTGTGCGGACCGAACTGTGCCGGACATTGGGGATAGAGTTCCCGATCGTGGCCTTCAGCCACTGCCGCGACGTCGTCGCCGCGGTCTCCAACGCCGGCGGGCTCGGCGTCCTCGGGATCAGTGGGACCACGGTCGAGCAACTCGATCGCGAACTGACCTGGATTGAGGATACCGTTGGAGGCAGACCCTACGGTGTTGACGTCCTCCTGCCGGCTCCGGCGACGGGCGCGCCCGTCCCGATCGAGGACCTGCTCCCCATGGCGCACAAGGAGTTCGTCGCCGATCTGCTTGCCCGCTACGGCGTCCCGCCGCTGCCCGACCCCGGGTCGACGCGCACCGTGTCGGGTGCGATGGCCGCCCACGGCGCAGCGCTGATCGAGGCCGCGCTCGAGCACCGGGTCGCGCTGGTCGCGAGCGCGCTGGGGCCGCCGCCGCCGGAGATGGTGGCGCTTGCGCACGACCGCGGCGTACCGGTCGCCGCGCTGGTCGGCAAGCGTGAACACGCCGAGCGGCAACGCGACGCCGGCGTCGACATCATCGTCGCCCAGGGATACGAGGCGGGAGGGCACGTCGGTGAGATCGGGACGATGGTTCTCGTCCCCGAGATCGTCGATGCGGTCGCCCCGCTCCCGGTGCTGGCGGCCGGTGGGATCGCGTCCGGGCGTCAGCTCGCCGCCGCGCTGGCGCTGGGGGCTCAGGGCGCATGGACCGGCTCGGTCTGGTTGACGACCAGCGAGGCCGAGACCCATCCGGCGGTCGTGGAGAAGTTCCTGCAGGCGACATCGAGCGACACGATCCGGTCGCGTGCCAGCACGGGAAAGCCGGCCCGCCAGCTGCGCTCGGCCTGGACCGACGAGTGGGAGGATCCGGCACACCCCGACCCGCTGCCCATGCCGTTGCAGATCGTCCTGACCGCCGACGCGCGGGCGCGCATCCAACGCGGGGCACACACGCCGGACAGCGGCGCGCACAAGCTGATCAACTACTTCGTCGGCCAGGTGGTCGGCTCACTGAACACCGTGCGTCCGGCCCGGCACGTCCTGCTTGACATGGTCGAAGAGTACGTCGAGGTCGTGGAGCGGCTCGCCGCCGCCACCCGCGGGTCAGCCGACTGACCCGCGGGTGCGTGCCCGGGCCTGGCTCAGCCCTTTGACCAGACGGGAACTCCCCACACGTACTCCCGCTCAGCCGTCGCCGCGTTGAGGGCGTCCAACGACTCGCCGGCGAGCGCCTTCGCCCGGTGCTCGTCGAAGTCGGCCCGGGAGGCGAAGATCTCGAAGCAGAAGAAGGTGTCCGGGTCGTCCACGGCACGGCTGAGAACAAACAGTTCCGTCCCGTCCTCTCCCGAGACCTGGTCGAACACCGGGGCGTATCCCTTGACGAGATCGTCCCCGCGGCCCGGATGTGCCCGGGTGCGGACGAGACAAGCGAACTTCTCCGTCGGTCCGTCAGCTGTGTCTGCCATGTTCCTGCCTCATTTCGCTGTTGGGTGTCGATTGCCAGGTGACGAGTGCGTCGAGTCCCTCGACCTGGTGGCCGTGGACCCAGAGCGGGTTGACCTCGATCGACTCGAGGTCGTCGGAGAGTGACTCCGCGAGCGTGGCGAGGGCCAGCACGGCATCCACGACGGCATCGACGTCCACCGGCGGCAACCCTCTCGGCGCCCGCAGCAGAGACGCCCCCCGCAACTCGCTCAGCATGTCGCGGACGTCCTGCCCGTCCACGGGCAGGACGCGCAGCGCGGTGTCGCTGAGCACCTCGGCCCAGACTCCCCCGAAGCCGACCGCCAACACCTGGCCCCACAACGGCTTCCGAACGACGCCGACGATCAGCTCAACGCCTTGGGGGCGCATCGGGCTGACGAGGAAGGCCTCGGACCGGTGCCCGGCCGCCGAAAGGCGCTCGGTGATCCGTTTGGCGGCCGTCCGCAGCTCCTCCGGGCTGCCGACGCCGAGTTCGACCCCACCGATGTCGGACTTGTGGGCCACCGCGGGGAGGACCGCCTTGAGCGCGACAGGGAACCCGTGCTGCCGGGCTCCGAGCAGTGCATCGTCGACAGTGGCCGCGACCGTCGCGGGGACCAGCGGGAATCCGGCGGCGGCGAGCAGCGTGCGCGCCCGCTCCTCGCCCCAGATCTCGCCCGGCGCGTGGCCCGGCAGCGTCATCCGCTCGGCCCGGGAGAGCTCGCGGGATCCCCGGCGCTGACGCTCGGACCACCAGGCGGCCCGCCCGATAGCCGCGACGGCAAGGTCCATACCGCCGGGCATGATCCGCTCGGAAAGGTCGACCGGGAACCGATCGTCGTCGAACGGCTCGCCCTGCCCGAGCGACCCGACCACCAAGGTCGGAACCCGGTCGCTGTCGGCGGCCGCGCGCAGGACATGGGTGAACTTGTCGGATGCCAGCGAGTGCGCGCCGGGCACATCGTGCTGGACGAGCACCACGTCGGCATCGGCGTCGCGGGTCACCGCACGAATGATGTTGCCGAACAGGTCGGGCTGGTTGACGGCCGCACCGGTCACGTCGAGCGGGTTGTTGACGACGCCGTAGTTCGACACGAGCGGCTGCAACGACGTGGTGGTTCGCGGATTGAACGGCTCGAGCCGCAGACGCTCGTCCTCGGCGCGGTCGGCGATGATGTTGCACGCGCCTCCCGAGATGCCGAGGACGGCGAGGCGGTTGCCGGCCAGAGGAAGGTCCACGCGAGTGAGCAGGAACGCCGTCGTCATGAGCGCCTCGATGGACGGCACCCGGATCACGCCGAGCTGCCGGAAGACGGCATCGACAACCCGGTCGTCATCTACCATCGCACCGGTGTGGGCGGCTGCGACCCGAGCGCCGGCTTCGGTTCGGCCCGCCTTCAGCGCGACGATGGGTTTCCCGGCCTCGAGTGCCAAGCCCGCCGCCCGGATGAACGCCTCAGGCGACCGGATCGCTTCCATCATCACGGCAATCACGCTCGTGTGCGGATCGCTGGCCAGGTAGTCGATCACGTCAGCGACGCCGATCACGGCCTCGTTGCCGAGAGCGATCACCTTGCTCACTCCGATGCGCTGCGTCTGGCAGTAGTGCAGCGTCGCACCGGCGAGAGCGCCGCTCTGCGTCACCAGCCCCACGCTCCCCACGCGGGGGAGGCCCGGCAGAGAGTTCGGCATCAGGGTGACGCCGTCGGTCGCGTTGATGAACCCCATCGTGTTGGGACCGATGATCGCGAGTTCGTTCTCGAGGGCGAGCCGGCGCAGCTGGTCCTGGGTGTCGCGGCCCTGGTCGCCCGCCTCGGCGAAGCCCGATGTGAGCACCACGAAGTTGCGGATGCCGGCCTCGTGCCCCTCCCGGATCGCATCGAGCACGAGCGTGGCCGGAACCATGACATAGGCCGCGTCGACCGGGTCGCCGATGTCGGTGAGCTTCGCGACCGCGGTCCGGCCGAAGACCTCGCCACCGCGCCCGTTGACCAACTCCACCCGCCCGGAGAATCTCGTCCGCTCCAGGGCAGCCACGATCATGCGGGCCCAGGTGGACCGCTCCGAGGCGCCCACCAGCGCGATCGAGCGCGGGGCAAACAGCCGCTCAAGGCGAGCGGGCGTCGACTGTCCAGTCACGACACCGCCCACAACACGTTGGTGAACTTGCCGCCGTGTTTCATAGCCTGATCACGCGCCTTGCCATTGTGGTGCCCGTTTCTCCGCGAAGGCTCGCGTCCCTTCGAGGAGGTCGGCGCTCGCTCGGATCACGCTGGACGCCTCCCCGCTGAGCCGCCAACCCACCTGTTCCCCGACCCGGACCCCGTCGGCAAGCTCGAGGAGCACCCGACGGCTCCACCGCACCGCGACCGGCGCGTTCTGGGCGATGCACTCACCCAGCCGGATGGCGGTGGGCAGCACCTCTTCAGGTTCGACCACCTCATTGACGAGGCCCCATCGTCCTGCCTCCGCTGCGCTCATCGGTTCACCGGTCAGGGTGAGCCGCATCGCGACCTTGAGCGGGATCTGCTGTTTCAGTCGCACCAATCCCCCTGCCCCTGCGACGATCCCGCGCTTCACCTCGGGGAGACCGAACGTGGCCGTTGTCGACGCGACGACCAGGTCGCTCGCCAGGGCGATCTCGGTGCCACCACCGAGGGCAAAACCGTTGACCGCGGCGATGAGCGGCTTGTCGATCTCGTGACGCACCACGCCGGCGAAACCCCACTCCGGGTGTTCAGGGTCGAGCGGCTTCCCTGCGCCATTGGCGATGGCCTTGAGGTCGGCGCCGGCACAGAAGGACTTGTCGCCCGCGCCCGTGATCACGACGGCACGGATCTCCCGGTCGTTGGCCACCTCTTCCAGGATCCGACCGACGGCGACCGCCATCTCGGTGTTCACCGCGTTGCGCACCTCAGGCCGGTTGAGGGTAACTACCGCCACCGGGCCCTGCCGGTCCAACAGAGCTACATCCATCCTTTAAGTATACTGATTTTCGGATGCGTCGCTAGCCGCCTTCGCTGGCCGGATGGTTGCCAGCAGCACGGTCGACGGGTCATGGCACGGGTGCGGCGATGCATGAGGGCCGCTGAGGCACGCCGGAGTGGCGAACGCACCACCACTCGCAGACCTGAGTCGCAACGCACGCGCAGGTCCGGCAGTAAGACCGCGACGCGAGAAGGGTTGAGGGGGCTCAGACCTGTCGCGATACAGGAGGTGGCGGCAACGGCCTGCCATGCCGGCCCGGGACGCACGGCACGCCGGTTATCAGCCAGGCGTGTTCTACAGGGTCGCCGCCGACCGGTGGCTCACCAGGTGCGCCAGACGCAGCGCAGTGCTCACGCACGCCGCTTGGCGCCGCGGGGTGCAGCCGCCCGCCGGAAGTTGTCGTCGAGGGCGGCGGCGAGGGCGTTGAGGTGGCGCATCATACGATGCTGCGCCAACGCGGCATCCCCCGCAATGATCGCCTCAGCGATCGCCTCATGCGCCCGATG
>NZ_JAHYSG010000155.1 GCF_022095675.1 Dactylosporangium sp. AC04546
CTTTTGCTCCGCCGCCGGTCGTCGCCCCGCCTCCCGTGGTTGCTCAGCCCCCGTCGGCGGCGCCGGTGTTCGGGCCGGTCGACCTCAACGCGGCGACGGCGGCGCAGCTCGCGGGATTCGGGGAGTTCGACCTCGCACGGGCCGAGCAGATCGTCGCCGAGCGGACCGCCCGGGGCGGCTTCTCGTCGGTGGAGGAGTTCGCGGCCGTGGCCCAGCTGGCGCCGCACCAGCTGGCCCGCTTGCGGCCGCAGGTCCGCTGCGGTCCGCGCCCGGACGGCCCCACGGCTGGCGGCCGCCTCCTCGACTTCTAGCCCCGCGGCCCCAGTTGGCGCCGCACGGGCTGGTCCGCTTGCGGTCCCAGGTTCGCTGTGGCCCGCGCGCGGACGGCCCTCCGGCTGGTGGCCGTCTCCTCGACTTCTAGCTCGGCGGGCTCAGCTGGCGCCGCACGAGCTGGCCCGCTGCGGCCCGCGCCCGGACGCCCCACCGCCGGCGGCCGCATCCTCGGCTTCCAGCCCGGCTGTGACGTCGATCGATCCACCCTCGCCTTGTCCGTGCCGATGGAGGGTAGATCGACCAACGTCTTTCGCCAAGAGCGGAGCCGGCCTCTCGTGGCGGACCGGCGGCGGGAGCGGGTGCGGAGGTGCGGTCGGCGGGCTCGGGGGTGCGGTCAGCGGGCGCGGCGGGCGCGGGTCCGAGGCTTGGCGCTCGACTCGCGGACCACCAGGTCGGGCTGGAAGACCACGTGGCGGTGCTCGTGGCGGCCGTCGTCCTCGATCTCCTCCAGCAGCAGCGCCGCGGCCGTGCGGCCCAGCTGCTCGCGCGGCTGGCGGATCGACGACAACGGCACGGCGGCGGCCGCGGCGAACTCGATGTCGTCGTACCCGACGATGGCCACGTCCTGCGGCACCCGGATCCCGCGCAGGGTCATCTCCTGGAGCACGCCCAGCGCGAGCAGGTCGTTGGCGCAGAAGACCGCCGTGGGACGGTCGGCGGCCGGCAGCGCCGCGATCTCCGCGGCGGCCGCGCGGCCCGACGCCACCGTCAGGTTCGGGGTCGCCACCACCGACAGCGACGCGTGGCCCGCCGTGGCCGCGGCGATGCCCGCGTGCCGGTCGTGGACCTGGGTCAGCGTCGCCGGGCCGCCGACGAACGCGATGTGCTGGTGGCCCTGCTCCACCAGGTGCTCGCCGGCGAGCCGGCCGCCCAGGACGTCGTCGACGGCGACCGAGCAGCGGCTGTGCCGGCCCGAGCCGCGGTCGACCAGGACCACCGGCGTGCCGCGCTGGATGAGCAGCTCCAGGCGGGAGCCCGGCGACTCGTCGACCGGCGTGATGAGCACGCCCCGGACCCGCTGCTCCTCGAGCAGGTCGAGGTGGCGGTGCTCGCGGCCGGCGTCCTCGCCGCTGTTGCACACCACGACCATGACGCCGTGCTCCTCGGCGGCCGCCTCGGCGCCGCGGACCACGTCGGTGAAGAACGGGTTCGTCACGTCGAGGACGACGAGGGCGATCTGCCGGCTCTGGCCCGCGCGCAGCTGGCGGGCGGAGTCGTTGCGGACATAGCCGAGCTCGGCGATCGCGTCGAGCACCCGCTGCCGCGTGCTCGTGGCCACGAGTTCGGGCCGGTTGAGCACGTTGCTGACGGTACCGATGGAGACGCCAGCGCGGCGGGCCACCTCTTTGATGCCGGTCGTCGTCGACATGGGACTCCAAGAGACAGGGGCGGTGTATCAAAACGGTAACGCGATCGAAACCCTTGACGCGGTCTCGGTCGGCCTTCTACCGTCAGCTTAGTCACGCCATGAAACGTTTCACAAGAACGTTTCAACAAGAAGGAGAACCCGTCAGTGACCGGTCCGCTGCTCGCCCTCGACGGCGTGAGCAAGTCCTTCGGCGCCGTCGCCGCACTGCGCGACGTGCGGCTGGAGCTGCACGCCGGCGAGGCGCACGCGCTGGTCGGCGAGAACGGTGCCGGGAAGTCGACGCTGGTGAAGATCCTCGCCGGCGCGCACGCCCCCGACACCGGCACTCTGACGCTCGACGGCAAGCCGCTCACGTTCGCCGGCCCGGCCGACGCCCGCGCCGCCGGCATCGCCGTCATCTACCAGGAGCCGACGCTCTTCCCCGACCTCTCCGTCGCCGAGAACATCTTCATGGGCCGCCAGCCGCTGCGCGGCCTGCGCCGCATCGACGCCGGCGAGATGCGCCGCCGTACCGCCGAGCTGTTCACCCGCCTCGGCGTGCACCTCGACCCCGACCGGCCGGCCCGCGGCCTGTCGATCGCCGACCAGCAGCTGGTCGAGATCGCCAAGGCGCTGTCGTTCGACGCCCGGGTGCTCGTCATGGACGAGCCGACCGCGGCGCTGTCCGGCGTCGAGGTCGAGCGGCTCTTCTCGGTCGCGCGGTCCCTCAGGGACAACGGCGCGGCGGTGCTGTTCATCTCGCACCGCTTCGACGAGGTGTTCGCGCTGTGCCAGCGCATCACCGTCATGCGTGACGGGCAGTGGGTCTCCACCGACCCCGCCGGCGAGCTCACCGTCGACCAGGTGGTGCGCCGGATGGTCGGCCGCGAGGTGTCCGCACTGTTCCCAAAGGGGGCGGCCGAGGTCGGCGAGGCGCGCCTCGAGGTCGAGCACCTGACGAAGGCCGGGGTGTTCACCGACGTCTCCTTCACGGTCCACAGTGGAGAGATCGTCGCGCTCGCGGGCCTCGTCGGGGCCGGTCGCTCGGAGGTCATCCGCGCGGTGTTCGGGATCGACAAGTACGACTCCGGCGAAGTGCGGGTCGATGGCAGGACGATGCGGAAGGGCAACCCCCAGGCCGCCATCGCCGCCGGGCTCGCCCTCGTCCCCGAGGACCGCCGTCAGCAGGGCCTGGTCATGGAGCTGTCGGTCGAGCGCAACGCCACACTGCCCCGCCGCTGGAACCTGGCCGGCCTCGGGCTGCTGTTCGGCTCCGCCGAGCGCCGTGAAGCCCGCACCTGGGCCGAGCGCCTGCAGGTCAAGGCGGCCCGGCTCAGCGACCCGGTGTCCACCCTGTCCGGCGGCAACCAGCAGAAGGTCGTCCTCGCCAAGTGGCTCTCGACCGAGCCGCGCGTGCTCATCGTCGACGAGCCGACCCGCGGCATCGACGTGGGCACCAAGGCCGAGGTGCACCGGCTGCTGAGCAACCTGGCCATGGAGGGCGTCGCCGTCCTCATGGTCTCCAGCGAGCTGCCCGAGGTCCTCGGCATGGCCGACCGGGTGCTCGTCATGCACGAAGGGCGGCTCGCCGCCGACATCCCCCGCACCGAAGCCGACGAGGAGTCCGTGATGCTGGCAGCGACCGGCCAGGTGAGCGCATGACCGCCGTCGCCGAGCGGGTGCAGAAGAGCGAGAAGACCCGGGTCACCCACCGGGTGTTCCTGGTCCGCGAGCTCGGCATCGTCGTCGCGCTGGCCCTGCTCATCGGGATCACCGCGATCACCAACCCGCGGTTCCTGTCCGCGCAGAGCGTCAAGGACCTGCTGCTCGGCTCGACGATCCTGGCGATCCTCGCGACCGGCCAGGCGATCGTGGTCATCACCCGCAACGTCGACCTGTCGGTCGGCTCCGTCCTCGGCCTGTCGGCGTTCCTCACCGGCACGCTGTACCTCGACCACCCGGGCCTGCCGATCCCGGTGGTCGTCCTGGCCGGCGCGGCACTCGGGGCGGTGTGCGGCGCGGTCAACGGTGCCCTCATCGCCGCCGCCCGGGTGCCGGCGCTGGTCGTCACGCTCGGCACGCTGTACGTCTTCCGCGGCATCGACTACCAGTGGGCCAAGGGCAAGCAGATCAACGCGGCCGACATCCCGGCGTCGTTCCTGCACCTCGGCACGCGCACGGTCCTCGGCGTGCCGGTGCTCACCGTGTTCGCGGTCGTCGTCGTGCTCTGCGCCGGCTATTTCCTCAAGTCGTACCGCAGCGGCCGCGAGCTGTACGCGATCGGCTCCGACCCCGCCGCCGCCCGGCTGTCGGGCATCGCCGTCGGCCGGCGCGTCTTCTACGCCTTCGTCGCGAGCGGCGCCCTGGCCGGCCTGGCCGGCGTGCTGTACGTGGCCCGCTTCGGCACCCTCGACGCCAACGCCGGCAACGGCCAGGAGCTCAACGTCGTGGCCGCGGTCGTGGTCGGCGGCGTCGCCATCTTCGGCGGCAGCGGCTCGGTCTACGGCGCGGCGCTCGGCGCCATGCTGCTCACCACGATCGGCAGCGCGCTGCCGGTGCTCGGCACCACCCCGTTCTGGCAGCGCGCCGCCGTCGGTGCCCTGATCCTGGCCGCGATCGGCCTCGACCGCGCCCTGTCCGTGCGGGTCGCCAAGCAGCTCGGAGGAGCGAAATGACCGACCTCGCCAAGGCGACCGAGGCGCCCAAGGCCTCGAAGGCGCAGGCCGCACGGCGGACCCTCGGCTCCTGGGACGTCGTCGTCATCGTCGCCCTGATCCTCGTGGTCGTCATCGGCGCGTCGACCATCGACGGCGTGGCCAGCCCGCGGTTCTGGCGGTTCGTCACGCTCGAGGTGATCCCGATCGCGATCATCGCCCTGCCGATGACGCTCGTCGTCATCACCGGCGAGATCGACCTGTCGGTCGCCAGCGTCCTCGGCCTCACCTGCGCCGTGATGGGCGACCTGTGGGCGCGCGGCGTGACCAGCCTGCCGCTGCTCGTCGTGCTGTGCCTGCTGCTCGGCGCGGTGGCCGGCGCGATCAACGGCCTGTTCGTGACCGTCTTCGGCCTGCCGTCCCTCGCCGTCACCATCGGCACCCTGGCCCTGTACCGCGGCCTCGCCTACGTGGTGCTGGGGGACCGGGCCATCTCCGACTACCCGAGTTCCTGGACCGACTCGGCGGTCAGCGCGATCCCCGGGCTCACCATCCCGTGGTTCATCCTGGTCGTCGCCGCCCTGGCCGTGCTCTTCGGCGTGGTACTGCACGCCACGCCGATCGGCCGCGGGCTCTACGCCATGGGCAACAACGCGGAGGCCGCCCGGTTCGCCGGGGTCGCGGTCGCCCGCACGAAATTCTGGCTGTTCGTCGCGACCGGCACGATGGCCTCGCTCGCCGGGGTGTTCTGGACGTTCCGCTTCGCCAGCGCCCGCGCCGACAACGGCAACGGCCTGGAGCTCGCCGTCGTCGCGGCGGTGCTCCTGGGCGGCGTCTCCATCTTCGGCGGGCGCGGCGGCATGATCGGCGTCATCGGCGCCGTCGTGCTGCTCAGCACGCTGCGCAACGCGTTGCAGCTGGCGTACGTGCCGGCCAACACGCTGACCATCGTCACCGGCTCGCTGCTCATCGCCTCGGTCGTCGGACCGAACGTCGTCGGGATGGCGCGGGAGCGCCTGCGTCGCCGGCGGCCCGCATAACGCAACACCCCCACGACACCCCAATGTCATGGCACCCCCTGAAAGGATTCAATGAGCATGCGAAAGGTCATCGCACTCGCGGTCGCGGCCGCGCTCGCGTTCACCGCCACCGCCTGCGCCGAGGACGAGACCCCGTCGTCGGGCAGCAGCGGCGGCACCGGGGGCGGCGGTATCAAGAGCGGCCTGAAGGTCGCGTTCCTGCCCAAGCAGGTGAACAACCCGTACTTCGACACCTCCGACAACAAGGGCGGCAAGGTCGCGGTCGAGGAGTTCAAGGGCGTCTACAGCGAGACCGGCCCGTCCGAGGCCAGCCCGTCGGCCCAGGTGAGCTACATCAACACGCTGTCGCAGCAGGGCACCAACGTCATCGCGGTGTCGGCGAACGACAAGGACGCCATCTGCGGCGCCCTCAAGGAGGCCCGCACCGCCGGCGCCAAGGTCGTCACCTACGACTCCGACACCAAGCCCGAGTGCCGTGACCTGTTCATCAACCAGGCCACCTCCGAGGGCATCGCGAAGGTCCAGATCAAGCTCATCTCCGACGCGATCGGCCCCGACGGCGGCGAGATCGCGATCCTCTCGGCGACGGCCAACGCCACGAACCAGAACGCCTGGATCGAGATGATGAAGCAGGAGCTGAACAAGCCGGAGTACAGCAAGCTCAAGCTCGTCGACACCGTCTACGGCGACGACGACGACCAGAAGTCCTTCCAGGAGGCCCAGGGCCTGCTGGCCAAGCACCCGAACCTCAAGGGCATCATCTCGCCGACCACCGTCGGCGTCGCCGCCGCCGGCCGCTACCTGTCCGGCTCCACGTACAAGGGCAAGGTCCAGCTCACCGGCCTCGGCACCCCGAACCAGATGCGCGCCTACGTCAAGGACGGCACGGTCAAGGCCTTCGCGCTGTGGAACCCGGCGGACCTCGGCTACCTCGCCGCCTGGGCGGGCGCCTCGCTCGCGTCCGGCCTGATCACCGGCAAGGAGGGCGACAAGTTCACCGCCGGCAAGCTCGGCGAGTTCACGGTGGGCAAGGACGCCACGGTACTGCTCGGCGACCCGTTCACCTTCAAGGCCGACAACATCGACCAGTTCAACTTCTGATCCGTCAGGAAAGGGGCCGTGGCGTGCGCCGGGTCTGCTTCACACTCCAGGTCAAACCGGACCGGCTCGAGGAGTACCGGCGCCGCCACGCCCACGTCTGGCCGGACATGCTCAGGGCACTGCGCGACGCCGGCTGGCACGACTACCAGCTCTTCCTGCGCGACGACGGCCTGCTCGTCGGCACCCTCCTCACCGAGGACCTCGTCGCCGCGCAGGCCGCCATGGACGCCACCGAGGTGTCCGCGCGGTGGGAGGCCGAGATGGCCGACTTCTTCATCAGCGGGCGACACCTGGTCGTCCTCGACGAGGTGTTCAACCTGGAGCACCAGCTTGGAGCATTGCGATGACTGAGCTCGCCCCGGAGACGCGGGCGCGTGTCGCGGCGCAGCTGCGCGGCCAGCGGATCGAGACGGCGTCCTGGGCGTACGGCAACTCGGGCACCCGGTTCAAGGTGTTCCCGCAGGAGGGCGTGCCCCGGGACCCGTACGAGAAGCTCGCGGACGCGGCCACCGTCCACCGGTTCACCGGCGTCGCGCCCACGGTCGCCCTGCACATCCCGTGGGACCTGGTCGACGACTACGCCGACCTGGCCCGCCATGCCCGCGAGCTCGGCGTCTCGCTCGGTACCATCAACTCCAACGTCTTCCAGGACAACGACTACAAGCTCGGCAGCGTGACCAACCCCGACCCGGGCGTGCGGCGCAAGGCGATCGGGCACCTGCTCGAGTGCATCGACGTCATGGACCGCACCGGGTCGCGCGACCTGAAGCTGTGGTTCTCCGACGGCACCAACTACCCCGGGCAGGACGACGTCCGCACCCGCCAGGACCGCCTCGCCGAGGCCCTCGCCGAGACCTACGACCGGCTCGGCGGCGACCAGCGGATGCTGCTGGAGTACAAACTCTTCGAACCGGCCTTCTACATGACCGACGTGCCGGACTGGGGCACCGCGTACGCCCACTGCGTCGCCCTCGGCGACCGCGCCCAGGTCGTCATCGACACCGGCCACCACGCGCCCGGCACCAACATCGAGTTCATCGTCGCGGTGCTGCTGCGGGCCGGGAAGCTCGGCGGCTTCGACTTCAACTCGCGGTTCTACGCCGACGACGACCTGATGGTCGGTGCGGCCGATCCGTTCCAGCTGTTCCGGATCATGCACGAGATCGTGCTGGCGGACGCCGTGTCCAGCAAGGGCATCGCGTTCATGCTCGACCAGTGCCACAACATCGAGCCGAAGATCCCGGCCGTGATCCGCTCGGTGACGAACGTGCAGGAGGCGACGGCGAAGGCACTGCTCGTCGACCACGCGGCACTGCGGGCCGCCCAGGAGAGCGGGGACGTCCTCGGCGCCAACGAGGCGCTCATGGACGCGTACCACACCGACGTCCGGCCGCTGCTGCGCGAGCTGCGCGAGGAGCAGGGCCTGGACCCGGACCCGATCGGCGCGTACCGCCGGTCCGGCTACTTCGAGAAGATCCGCGCGGAGCGCGTGGGCGGAACACAAGCGGGCTGGGGAGCATGAAGGAACTGATCGCGCGGTCGAACCGGCTCGGGGCCGATCCGCGCAACACCAACTACGCCGGCGGCAACACCTCGGCCAAGGGCACCGCGACCGACCCGGTCACCGGCGGGCCGGTGGAGCTGCTGTGGGTGAAGGGGTCCGGGGGTGACCTCGGGACGCTGACGGCCGGCGGGCTGGCGGTGCTGCGGCTCGACCGGCTGCGGGCGCTCGTCGACGTGTACCCCGGGGTCGAGCGCGAGGACGAGATGGTCGCCGCGTTCGACTACTGCCTGCACGGCCGGGGCGGGGCAGCGCCGTCGATCGACACGGCGATGCACGGCCTGGTGGGGGCCGCGCACGTCGACCACCTGCACCCGGACGCGGGCATCGCCCTGGCGACGGCGGCGGACGGTCCCGCGCTGACCAAGGAGTGCTTCGGCGATCGCGTGCTGTGGGTGCCGTGGCGCCGGCCCGGTTTTCAGCTCGGTCTCGACATCGCGGCCGTCCAGCGCTCCAATCCCCAGGCGATCGGGGTCATCCTGGGCGGGCACGGGATCACGGCCTGGGGCGCCACGTCCGAGGAGTGCGAGGCGAACTCCCTCGAGATCATCCGCGTCGCCACCGAGTTCCTGGCGTCGCGGGGACGGCCGGACCCGTTCGGGGCGGTGGTGACCGCGCCGCTGGAGGACCGCCGGGCCCGGGCCGCGGCGCTGATGCCGGTCCTGCGCGGGCTCGTGTCCACCGATCTGCGGCAGGTCGGGCACTTCCGCGACGACGACGTCGTGCTCGACTTCGCCGGCTCCGAGGCGCTGGACCGCCTCGCCCAGCTCGGCACCTCGTGCCCGGACCACTTCCTGCGGACCAAGGTCCGCCCGCTCGTGCTCGACGCGGGCGGCGGCACCGAGGAGCGCATCCGCGAGCTGCACGCCGCCTACCGGGCCGAGTACGCGGCCTACTACGCGCGCCACGCCGCCGCGGACTCGCCGCCGATGCGGGGCGCCGACCCGGCGATCGTGCTGGTGCCCGGCGTGGGCATGTTCTCGTTCGGCGCCAACAAGCAGACGGCCCGGGTCGCCGGCGAGTTCTACGTCAACGCCATCAACGTGATGCGCGGTGCCGAGTCGGTCTCCGCCTACGCGCCGATCGACGAGGCGGAGAAGTTCCGCATCGAGTACTGGGCGCTGGAGGAGGCCAAGCTGCGGCGCATGCCGAAGCCCAAGCCCCTGGCCACCCGCGTCGCGCTGGTGACCGGCGGCGGCTCCGGCATCGGCCGGGCCATCGCGCACCGGCTGGCCGCCGAGGGCGCCTGCGTCGTCGTCGCCGACCGCGACGCGACGGCCGCCGCGACCGTCGCTGCCGAGCTCGGCTCGGCCGACGTGGCCGTGCCGGTCACCGTCGACGTCACCGACGAGGACGCGGTCCGCGCCGCCGTGGACGCCGCGGTGCTCGCGTTCGGCGGGGTCGACCTGGTCGTCAACAACGCCGGCCTGTCCATCTCCAAGCCGCTGCTGGAGACCACCGCCGCCGACTGGGACCTCCAGCACGACGTCATGGCCCGCGGCTCGTTCCTGGTCGCCCGCGAGGCGGCCCGGGCGATGATCGCCCAGAAGCTCGGCGGCGACATCGTGTACATCGCCAGCAAGAACGCGGTCTTCGCCGGGCCGAACAACGTCGCCTACGGCGCGACCAAGGCCGACCAGGCGCACCAGGTGCGGCTCCTTGCGGCCGAGCTCGGCGGGCACGGCATCCGGGTCAACGGCGTGAACCCCGACGGCGTCGTGCGCGGCTCCGGCATCTTCGCGTCCGGCTGGGGCGCGCAGCGGGCCGCCGTGTACGGCGTGCCGGAGGAGGAGCTCGGTGCCTTCTACGCGCAGCGCACGCTGCTGAAGCGGGAGGTGCTGCCCGAGCACGTCGCCGACGCGGTCTTCGCCCTGACCGGCGGTGACCTGTCCCAGACGACCGGGCTGCATGTCCCGGTCGACGCCGGCGTCGCGGCCGCGTTCCTCAGATGAGAGTCGCCGCCGTCGATCTCGGTGCGTCGAGCGGCCGGGTCATCACCGCGGAGGTGGGGCCCGGCCGGCTCTCGCTGACCGAGAGCGCGCGCTTCGCCAACACGCCCGTGCGGGTCCAGGGCACCCTGCACTGGAACATCCTCGAGCTGTACGGCGGGATCCTCGACGGGCTGCGCCGGGCCGGCCCGGTCGCCAGCGTGGGCGTCGACTCGTGGGCCGTCGACTACGGCCTGCTCGACGCCGACGGCCGGCTGCTCGGCAACCCGGTGCACTACCGCGACGCCCGCACCGACGGCGTCATGGAGGCGCAGCCGAAGGAGGAGCTGTACGCCGCGACGGGGATCGCGCTGCAGCCGTTCAACACGGTGTTCCAGCTGCTCGCCGCGCGTGGCACGGCGCAGCTCGCGGCGGCCCACCGGCTCCTGCTGATCCCGGACCTCATCACGTACTGGCTGACCGGCGCGCAGGGGGCCGAGCTCACGAACGCCTCGACGACCGGCCTGCTCGCCGCGGGCGGCACCGGCTGGGCTTGTCCGCTGATCGACCGGCTGGGCCTGCCGGCCGGGCTGCTGCCCCCGCTGTGGCGGCCCGGCGACCCGGCCGGCACCCTGCTGCCGTCGGTAGCCGCCGAGACCGGGTTGGCCGAGGAGACGCTGGTGACGGTGGTTGCCTCGCACGACACGGCGTCGGCGGTGGCGGGCGTGCCGGCCGAGGGGGAGCGCTTCGCGTACATCTCCTGCGGCACCTGGTCGCTCGTCGGGGTGGAGCTCGACCGCCCGGTCGTCTCCGGCGAGTCCCGCGATGCGGGCTTCACCAACGAGATCGGCGTCGACGGTACCGTCCGCTTCCTCCGCAACGTCATGGGCCTCTGGCTGCTGCAGGAGTGCCTGCGGCACTGGGCGTCGACCGGCGTCGCGGTCACCCTGGACGGCCTGCTGGCCGGGGCGGCCGCGGCACCGGCCGGCCGCAGCGTCGTCGACGCGACCGACCCGGCGTTCCTGGCCCCGGGCGACATGCCGGCCCGCATCGCCGCCGCGTGCGCGGCCACCGGCCAGCCGGTGCCGGCCGACCCGGTGGCGATGACGCGGTGCATCCTGGACAGCCTGGCGCTGGCGTACCGCCGCTCGGTCGAGGATGCCCAGCGCCTCTCCGGCCGGGCCGTGGACGTCGTGCACCTGGTCGGCGGGGGCGTGCAGAACGAGCTGCTGTGCCAGCTGACCGCCGACGCCTGCGGCCTGCCGGTGCTCGCCGGCCCGGTCGAGGCCGGCGCCCTCGGCAACGTCCTGGTCCAGGCCCGCGCCCTCGGTCTGGTCGACCCGTCCCTGGCCGGCATGCGCGCCCTGCTGCGCGAGACCCAGCCGGTCCGCCGCTACGAACCCCGTCACACGGGGTAGGCCGCCTGGAAGGCGAGCCGCTCGTCGGCGCGCTCGGCCAGGTGGGTCAGGAGGTCGTCGAGGAGCAGGAAGGCGTCCCACGGCTCGCGGCCCGTCGCGGCCGCGACGGCGATCGTGACGCGCTGCTCCAGGTCAGGTTCGCGGCGGCCCTTCCAGACCTTGTCGGCCACGGTCACGAGCAGCTCCTCGACCGTCGCGTCCGGGCGGTCCCAGTCGCCGTGGACGGCGGCGAAGCGGGCCAGGTCGGCGGGCACGCCGTAGGAGAGCAGGACCCGTTCGCCGGTCGCCTCGTGGCGGGTGCCGGGGCCGGTCAGCTCCTCCGGGTGGCGGGCCTTGCCGATGTCGTGGGTCGCCGCGCCGAACGTGACCGCCGGGCGGTCGACGGGCAGCTCGGGGACCTCCTCGGCGAGCCGGTCGAGCAGGTCGCAGGCGACGTCGTGGACCTGGCGCAGGTGCGCGGCGAGGCGGGGCGGCGCGTGCTCGGCGCGCAGCAGGTCCTCGACGGCCGCCGGCAGGGGCCGCGGGCCGGGTGCTTGCAGGGCGTGGTCGAGCATCTGCCTAGGCTGGCACGACTCCGGCGCTGCGGACCAGGTCCGGGGCCACGTGGAAGCGGCCCGTGAAGCGGTCCGGGGCGCCGGGCGACCGGTCGAGGCGGCGCGGGTCGATGTGGGCCGTCCACGTGGCGGCCTCGACGTCGATGGTGAGCCGCGCGTCGTGGAAGTCGAGCCAGGTGCCGACGATCGGCGACCACAGCTTGTACACCACCTCCTTGGCGCTGAAGTGCACGGCCGGCCACCAGTCCTCGCCCGGCCGGGCGGCGCACCAGTCGAGCTCCTCGGGCAGGCAGATCGACGCCCGCACGTTGCCCGGCAGGATCGTGCGGCGCTCGGCGTCGATGCCGACCGCCCGCACGTCCGGGGTGCGGGCGACGGCGGCGGCGCAGTAGCCGGCGGTGTGCGTGATGCTGCCCGTGGTGCCGTGCGGCCAGACCGGCGCGCGGTTGTCGGCCGTGAGCGGGTGGCCGACCACGCCGAGCCGGCCCAGGGCGCGGCGGGCGGCGACCCGGCCGGCGGTGAACTCGCGGCGGCGGCTGGCCACCGCGCGAGGGCTCAGGTGGGCCGCCTCGGCCGGCAGCAGCTCGCCGTCGAAGTCGGCCGCGCCCGCCACCTCCACGGCGACGAACCCGGGCAGCAGGTCATCCACGGCCGCTCCGGTCAGGGGCCGAGGTCCGGGTCTGGGTCTGGGTCTGGGTGTCACGCACGGTCGTGATCGGCCCCCGCCCTGGGCAGGAACAGGCCGCCGAGGACCGCCCCGGCGAGCAGGCACAGCACGACCACGCCGCTCCACAGCTCCTCGGTCCAGCCGACGCCGAGGGAGACCTCGACCCCGATGAGGTGGGTCGGCCAGACGAGCAGCGGGATCAGCACCCCGGCGGCGAGCGGCACCAGCCGCGGCCGCGTCGCGGTGACCCACTGCACGGCGACGTCGGCGAGGACCGCCCCGATGAGCGGGTACAGCTGCGAGGAGAGGTGCTCGAAGTCGCCGAACACCCCGTTGGGCACCGAGGCGGCCGCCACGACGAGCGTGATCAGCCCGGCCGGCACGCGGCCCAGCCGGGTCCACACGAACAGCGTCGAGACGATCATCAGGACCGAGTAGGCGAGGTACTGCGCCATCCCGAACGCCTGCCCGCCGAACCCGCTCGACGCGGACGGCGCGTCGGTGAACGGCGAGAGGTAGTCGAGGAAGAACGCGGCGACGGCGGTCGCGCTGATCATGCTGATGAGCACCGGCAGGTCGGCGACCAGCCCGGCCGGGCCGGCGCCCCGGGCCGCCGCGGCCCGCACCGGGGTGGCGATCATCAGTGCGCCGGCGGTGAGCAGCAGCAGGTGCGGCGGGCTCAGCAGCGCCTCCAGGTTGACCTCGATGCCGAGCAGCGTGTGCCAGGTCATGTCGATCGCGCCGCCCACGGCGAACAGCACCGCGCCGAGGATCCCCAGGCCGTAGCCGGCCGGGAACCAGTCGCGGACCGGACCGACCGGCCGGCCCCGCCAGAGCGCGGCGGGCACGAGGGTGAGGGCGAGCACCACGTAGCCGCTGTAGAGCACCCCGTGCCACGGGGTGAAGAACGTCTCCAGCTCGGGCACGTGCGAGTGGGCCCAGCCGTCGAGGAACAGCCCGCCGGTCAGCCACAGCGTGGCGAGGGCGACGAACAGGTCACGCCGGCCGGTGGAGACCGGCCGGGTCGCACTGGTGCGTTCGGTAACGGTGGTCGCCATTCATCGATCCTGACGCATCGGGACGGTCCGCACAGCCCCGTTCTCAGGAATCGGCAGGATCGATGCGGCGCAGCAGGTGGGCGCGGGCCGCCGCGTCGAGCGGGCCGCCCCGCCCGGCCAGCCGCGCGGCGAGCTCCTGCCGGTGCCCGGGCGTCTTGTTGCCGCCGAACTTGAACTTCGCGGTGACCGAGGTCACGGTCAGCTCGATCCCTCGGATGCCCGGCAGCTCCCGGTCCGTCTCGGTGACCGGCTCGCGCTCGACGTCGGGCTGGAAGTGCCCGAGCTGCCGGCGCAGCAGCGCCGCCTTCTCCGCCCGGTCGTCGACGATCCGCACGTCGCAGGCGAGCTGGACGGCGGCGTAGTACGACGTCGGCACCCCGCGCGTCACGTCCGTGCCGGGGTTGGCGTTCCAGTCCGACGGCACGTACACGTAGTCGCCGATCACGCTGAGCAGCGCCCGCGGGTGCTCCTCCAGCAGCGGCCACACCGGGTTGGGCCGGGCCAGGTGCAGCCAGACGGTGGCGGCGCCGTCGAACGTGAAGTGCGTCGGCACCACGACCGGCAGGTCCCGGCCCCGGCCGGGCGCGACGAGCTGCCCGAAGTCCCGCTCACGCAGGAACCCCCGCCACTCCTCGTCGGTGGCGGCCGCGTCCCAGGGATGCACGAGCACGGCCCGAGTCTAGGGGGCCGCGGATAGGGTCAGCGCGTGGAGCTGGTGCCGCCCTTCGCGCAACGCCTCGCGCGGCTGCTGGAGCACCGCGGCACGCCGCCGGAAGCCCTGGCCGCCGCCGCGGGCGTCCCGCCGGCCGCCCTCGACGCGGTCCTCGCCGGCGCCGGGCCCGACCCGGCGCTGCTGCGGCGGATCGCGCCCGCGCTCGGCCTGCACGCCGCCGACCTGCTCGTGGCGGCCGGTCAGGCGCTGCCCGACGACCTGGCGCCGGCCCGGCTGACCGGGCCCTGGCGGGTCAACCACCTCGTGCACCGTGGCCGCCGGGGTGTCGCGGAGCTGCTCCGCCGGATCGAGGCCCTGCCCGACCGGCGCACGCCGCACCCGGAGCCGTGGACCCCCCGCGCCCGCGTGCCCGTCCCGGGCGAGGTGATCCACCGGCTCCTGGAAAACCGCAACATCCGCGTCGACATGGCGACGCTGATGGACGCCGGCGGCCCCTACCTGTCGACGTCCACCTACGCGATGGCGCTGGGCGGCCGGACCCACCTCGAACAGTCGCTCGTCGACGCCTTCGCCTGGTTGCTCGGCATCGCCCCCGGCGACCTGGTGGCACTGGCGGGCGTCGAGCCGTCCGCGCGGTCCCAGTGGCCGCCGGAGGGCGAGCCGGTCGAGGGCCTGGCCGAGCTGGCCTGGGCGGCCCGCCGGCTCGACGACGAGCAGCTCGAGCGGCTGCTGTTCGACCGGGACTGAGGCTCAGCCGTCCGGGAGGCTCGCGCCCTGGGCCCGCAGGACCCGCTGGACCTGCTCGGCCGGGATCTCGCGCGGTGCCTTGCCGGCGCGGGCGGACAGCGCCGCGCACACCCCGGCCGCCTGGCCGGTGGCCATCGAGATGGGCATGATGCGGTACGAGCTGTGGGCCACGTGGTCGCCCGAGATGCAGCGGCCGGCGACCAGCAGCCCGTCCACGTCGCGGGGGAGGAGGGTCCGCAGCGGGATGTCGTACGACGCGCCCTGCGGCAGGCGGCGCAGGATCGTGCCCGGGCCGTTGGGGTTGTGGATGTCGACCGGGTACGCGCCGCGGGCGACGACGTCCGGGAACGACCGCGCGCTCAGCACGTCCTCGCCGGTGAGCTGGTAGTCGCCGAGCACCCGGCGGGTCTCCCGGACGCCGACCTGCACGCCGCTCTGGATGACGTAGGAGTCGCCGAAGCCCGGCACCCGGTCGTGCAGGAACCGGGCGATCTGCGCCATCTGGTGGTGCATCACCAGCTCGGCCCGGGTCAGGTCCCACACGCTGGTGCCGAGGCCGCCGAAGCGGGTCGAGTTCACCGACACCTCGTCGAGGTGCGGGGTCGCGAAGAACAGGATGTCCTCGCGGGGCAGGTCGAGCTCGCCGGCGTCGCGGGCCTGCTGGACGAGGTCCCACAGGCCGTGCACGCCCCGCCACTGGTCCGGGTGGTCGCGGACGTAGCCGAGGAACCCGTCCCGGTCGACGTTGCCGACCCGGAACATCAGCGTCATCGGCTGGGTCAGCCCGTCCTCGGGCCGGCCGACCTCGTACGGCGCGCCGGCCGCCGCGGCCAGGTCGCCGTCGCCGGTGCAGTCGACGACGACGGCCGCGTCGATGACGACCGGACCCGACTTCGTCTCGAAGACGACCCGGGTGCCGCCGTCGGGCAGCGCGGCGCAGTCGGAGGCGAACGAGTGCAGCAGCAGCCGCACCCCGCAGCCGGCGAGCATGTCGTAGGTGGTGAGCTTGAACAGCTCCGGGTCGAACGGCACCGTGTAGCCCGTGTCCGGGCTGGGGGAGACCGCGCCGTGGGCCCGGACCAGCCGGTCGAGCAGCATCCACAGCACGCCCGCGACCACCGGCTCGCCCTCGCCGTGGTCGGTCGGCAGCAGGCGGCCGTCCGCGCCGCCGACGGCCTGTTTCATCTCGTTGTGGAAGCTCATGAGCGGCATGACCAGTGCGGCGGTCGCGTTGCCGCCGAGGAAGCCGTAGCGTTCGACGAGCACCACCTCGGCGCCGGCGGCCGCGGCCCCCATCGCCGCGCCGAACCCGGCCGGGCCGCCGCCGACCACCAGGACCTCGGTGTGCCCGGCGTGGATGGCGGACCGGGATGGCAGCTGTACCTTGGGCACGTCCGGCGGCGGCCCCAGTACGGTCACGAGGCCACCCGTTCCGCCGCCCGGTGCCCGTCGACGCTGACCAGCCGCGGCGCGATCCGGTCGAGCTGCGCGCCGAGCCGGCGCCCGGTCTCGGTGGCCCGCTGGCGCAGCGCCGCGACCCGGGCCGCGGAGTCCTCGGTGTGCTGCGGCCGCTCGTCCCACAGCCGGTCGACCTGGGCGAGCAGCGGGCCGGCCGCCTCGCGGACCACGCCGCGCGGGACCGGCGCGCCGATGCGCTGCGCGAAGTCGAAGACCTTGCCGGCGTAGGGCAGCGCCAGCAGCGGCACGCCGGAGAGCGCCGCGAAGATGAGGAAGTGCAGCCGCATGCCGACGGCCAGGTCCAGGTGCTTCATGAGGTCGAGGATCTGCCCCGGGCGGTACTCACCGTGCAGCACCCGGCAGTGCTCGGCCGCCGTCATGCGCGACAGCACGGCGTGGGCGTGGCGGATGTCCGAGCGCTCCATCGGCACGAAGAGCAGCGCCGCGTCGAGCCGGTGCACGATGTAGTCGCCGACGTGGGCGAGGAGCTGGTGGTACTCGTCGGCGGCCAGGTGCTGCGCCGCACGGCCGGGCTCGCGCACGCTCATGCCGACGACGCGCCGGCCGGGTGGCAGGGAGTCGCGCAGTACCGCCGTGTTGAACTCCTCCGGCTGCAGCAGCAGCGCCGGGTCGGCCGTCACCGTCACCCGGGCGTTCACCCCGGCCTCCTCCAGGGCGACCCGCGACTCCTCGTCGCGGACGGTGACCTCCATCGCGGCGCCCAGTATCTCGCGGGCCATCGCGCAGTCGAGGTCCTCGGTGAGCGGCCCGGCGCCCAGCGCGTACGTGAACACGGGCACGCGCTGCTCCTGCGCGGTGCGGACCACCCGCAGGTAGCGGCGGGCCTCCGTGTCGTAGAGGATGCCGCCCCCGCCGAGGACGAGCAGGTCGAGCCGCCCGGTCACCTCGGCCGTGCGGTCGCGGCTCACGCCTTCCCAGGCCGCGACGGCGACCTGGGGATGGGCCCGGGACGTGTGCTCCGGGTCGCGGGAGAAGACCAGGACGTCCACGTCCGGCCGGCGGGCCCGCAGATCGTCCAGCAAACTGGTCAGGATGGCCTCGTCACCGAGGTTGTAGCCGCCGTAGGAGCCGAGGACGCCCACCCTGGGGCCGTGTTCACTCATCGCGCGCCTCCTTCCGCCGCGTGGGGTGGGGCGATCTACCCACCGGGCGAGGCGCCACACCCGACCCTTATGGTGGATTTCGTGAGCACAGCGGTGACAGAGGACGTCCGGTGATCCATTTCCCGGCGGTACGGCAGGGGCCGCTGCGTGCGATCAGCTCGCGGCTGGGCTTCGCGGTCGCGCTCGTCGTCGTCATCGTCATCGTCATCTACGCCGACCGCGACGGCTACCGGGACGTCAACGAGGACGGGCTGTCGCTCCTCGACGCTTTCTACTACGCGGTCGTGACGCTGTCGACGACCGGCTACGGCGACATCACCCCGGTCTCCGAGTCGGCCCGGCTGGTCAACGTCCTGGTCATCACCCCGGCCCGCGTGCTGTTCCTGATCATCCTGGTCGGCACCACCCTCGAAGTCCTGACTGATCAGTACCGCAACAACCTCCGGTTGCAGCGGTGGAGGAAGCGCGTGAAGAACCACGTCATCGTCTGCGGCTACGGCACCAAGGGCCGGGCCGCGGTCGGCACCCTGCTGGAGAACGGCCTCGAGAAGGGGCAGGTGGTCGTCGTCGAGACCAACCCCGGCGCGCTGCGCCAGGCGACCTCCGACGGCCTCGTCACCATCGAGGGCTCGGCGACCCGCTCCGGCGTGCTCAAGGAGGCCCGGGTCGAGGACGCCCGGGCGGTGATCATCGCCACCGACAGCGACGACGCCTCGGTGCTCGTGACGCTCACCGTGCGGCAGCTCACGTCGGGCAAGGTGTCGATCATCGCCGCGGCCCGCGAGGCGGAGAACGCGCCGCTGCTGCGCCAGTCGGGCGCCCATCACGTGATCGTCTCCTCGGCGACCGCCGGCCGGCTGCTCGGCCTGTCGACGACCGCGCCGCCGCTCATCGAGGTGGTCGAGGACCTGCTCACGCCCGGCCAGGGCATGGCGCTGGCGATGCGCTCGGCCCGCCGGGACGAGGTCGGCTCCTCGCCGCGCGAGCTGACCGAGCTGGTCATCGCGATCTTCCGGCGGGGCAAGGTGCTGTCCCTGGCCGACCCCGAGGGCCACACGATCCAGACCGGCGACATGGTCGTGTACGTGCGCGACGACCGGCCGGAGTCGATCCCCGCGATGCCGTGATGTCGGGGCGTGTCGCGGTCCGGCCCGCCGCCGTCCTGGCCGGTCTGCTGGCGGGACTGCTGGCCGGGCTGCTGGCCGGCCTGCTGGTCGGGGCGGCGCCCGCTGCCGCGCACGGCGGGGCGACGGTGACGATCCACTCCGACGGCCGCGGCTCGGTCTGGATCACCGCCCAGTGGCAGGACGGGCACCCGATCAACGAGCCGACGCCGGTGACCCTGACCGCCACGCCCGCCGGGGGCACCGCCGCGCCGGTCGGCCCGGCGACCCTGCGCCAGACCGGCGACGAGCGCGGCACCCAGACGTACACCGGCACCCTCGATCCCGGCTCGTGGCGCGTCTCGATCGACCTCGGCGCCCCCGTCGACGGCCATTGCCAGGCGCTCGTCCCGGTCGCCGCCGGTGCGGCCTCGCCGGCGCCGGTGGAGGTCGCGTGCCTGGTCCCGGCGACCGCCACCTCGGCGCCCGCCGAAACGTCCACGGGCGGGGGCGGTCTCCTGCCGCTGTGGATCACGGCCGGCCTGCTGGCCGTGGCCGGGGCCGGTTTCCTGGTGTACCGCCGGCGGCGGGGCGTGCAGGATCCTCCCAGGCCGGGGCGCTAGGCTCGCCCCGTGGACAACGCGGGCGACCCGGCGACTGAGGCGTTGATTGCGGCCCGCGGCGGAGACGAGACGGCCGCCGCGGCGTTCGTGCGGGCCACCCAGCCGGAGGTGTGGCGGTTCGTGGCCGCCCTGGTCGGGACCGGGTCCGCCGACGACGTCACCCAGGACACCTACCTGCGGGCCTTCCGGTCGCTGCGCGACTACGCCGGCCGCGCCTCGGCCCGCACCTGGATCCTCGCCATCGCCCGCCGCGCCTGCGCCGACCACGTCCGCGCCGCCGTGCGCTCCCGCCGGATCGAATCCCGCGTCGTCGCCGAGCCCGACCGGCTCACCGCCGCCGACCACGCCGGCCTGCACGCCACGAGCGACCTGCTCGCCGCGCTGCCCGCCGAGCGCCGGGTGGCGTTCGTGCTGACCCAGGTCCTCGGCGTGTCGTATGCGGAGGCCGCCGAGATCGAGGCCGTGCCCGTCGGCACGATCCGCTCCCGCGTGGCCCGGGCCCGCGCCGACCTGATCGCCGCGATCGCCGCCGCCCGCGCCGGATGACCCGGCGGGTCGCGGCCGCCGTCCTCGCCGGTGTGCTGCTCGCGCTCGCGTGGTGCGGGCCGGCGAGCGCGCACGGCGCCGACGCGCCGGTCGCGGCGAACTACCGGGTCGTCGTCGGCGAGGTGTCGGTGCCCGGCGTCACGGTCCGCGCCGTGGAGGGCGGGGCCCGGCTGGAGCTCACCAACGCGTCGGGGCGCCAGGTCACCGTCCTCGGCCTGCAGGGCGAGGAGTTCCTGCGCGTGCGGCCCGGCGGCGTGGACGAGAACCGCCGGTCGCCGACCTGGTTCGCCAGCCGCTCGCTGACCGGCACCGCCCGGGGCGGCGACGCCCGGGCCACGCCCGAGTGGCACACGATCGCCACCGAGCCGGTGGTGCGCTGGCACGACGAGCGGGCCCGGGATCTGCCGCCCCGCGCGTGGAGCGTGCCGCTGCTCGTCGACGGGCGGGACCCCGGCATCGTCCGTGGCACGATCGTGCCGGCCCCGGCCCCGCGGACCGGCTGGTGGTGGGCCGGTGCGCTGGTCGCCGCGGTGCTCGTCGCCGGGCTGTACCGCTGGCGCTGGGCGCTCGTCGCCGTCGCGGTCGTCGCCGGCGGGCTGAGCGTCGCGTGGATCGTCGGCAGCGCGGCGCTGGCCACCTCGCCCGCCGACGCGCTGGGCACGCAGCTGCTGGCCCGGCTCTGGCCGTTCGTCACCGGCGCCGGCGTCGTGGCGGCCGGGATCGGGCTCGCGCTGCGCCGGATCGACATCGTCGTGGCGATCGCCGGGGCCTGCCTGGCGGTCATGGTCGGGTTCGCCGAGTCCGCGGTGTTCCGTGACGGCGTGCTGGCCGGGCCGGCCTGGGGCCGCTGGGCCGTGGCGAGCGCGCTGGCCGGCGGGCTCGGGCTCGCCGTCGCCGGGGCGCTGCGGTGGTACCGCACAGTCGGCACCGACGACTGAACAAAATCCAACGAGTTCTTTCATAATCGATCGCGATCCGCGCATAATCGGGCTTCGATGTTCCCCGCCAGGAGCAAAGGAGCCCGGTCCATGGACCGCAGAACGTTCGTTGCGAGCGGTGTCGCCCTGACCGGCGGCGCGATCGCCCTGTCCACCGCGGTCGGCAGCCCCGCGTCGGCCGCCGTGCGCACCGCCAAGACCGTCACGCCGGGCGCCCGGGGCGGCCACTACGCCCCGAACCTCGCGCCGCTCAAGGCGACCGCGTTCCTCAAGCTGCCGCCGGGCGCGGTGCAGCCCCGGGGCTGGCTGCGCACACAGCTCAACATCGAGGCCGACGGGCTCTGCGGGCGAATGCCGGAGGTGTCCGACTATCTCCAGCTGAACAACTGCGGATGGGTGGACAAGACCAAGGGCGCCTGGGAGGAGCTGCCGTACTGGCTGCGCGGCTTCGGCGACCTGGGATACGTCACCGGCAACACCCGGGTCCTGAACCTGGCCCGCCAGTGGGTCGACGGCATCATCGCCAACCAGGCGAGCGACGGCTTCTTCGGCCCGAACGCGCTGCGCACCTCCCTGGAGGGCGGCCCGGACTTCTGGCCGCACATGCCGCTGCTCGACGCGCTGCGCTCCTTCGCCGAGTACAGCGACGACGCCCGCATCGTGCCGTTCATGCGCAGGTACTTCCAGTTCCAGAACGCCCAGCCGGCCGCCGTGTTCAACCGCAGCTGGGCCGCGCTGCGCTGGGGCGACAACATCGACAGCGTCTACTGGCTGTTCAACCGCACGGGCGAGACGTGGCTGCTCGACCTGGTCCGCAAGATCCACGCGGGGTCGGCCGACTACACCAGCGGCATCCCGAACTGGCACAACGTGAACCTCGCCCAGGGCTTCCGCGAGCCCGCCCAGTTCGGCCTGCTCGACCCCGACCCGAAGTACCCGGCCGCCACCTACCGCGACTACGACACCGTCATGGGCCTCTACGGCAACTTCCCCGGCGGCGGCTTCGCCGGTGACGAGAACTGCCGGCCCGGGTACACCGACCCGCGGCAGGGCTTCGAGACCTGCGGGATCGTCGAGTTCATGCACAGCTTCCAGCTGCTGGCCCGGATGACCGGCGACGGCGTCTGGCTGGACCGCTGCGAGGACCTGGCGTTCAACTCGCTGCCGGCCGCGCTCGACCCGGCCCAGCAGGGCATCCACTACATCACCTGCGCGAACAGCATCGGGCTGACGAACGCCACGCTGACCCAGGGCCAGTTCCAGAACGGGTTCCCGATGCTCGCCTACATGCTGGGCATCCACAACTACCGCTGCTGCCCGCACAACTACGGGATGGGCTGGCCGTACTACGCGCAGGAGCTGTGGTTCGCCACCTGGGACCGCGGGCTGTGCGCCGCGATGTACGGGGCGTCGTCGGTCACCGCGAAGGTCGGGGCGAACGCGACCACGGTCACGATCACCGAGGACACCGACTACCCGTTCAGCGACACGATCACGCTGACCGTGGGCACGCCGGGGAGCGTGAGCTTCCCGCTGTACCTGCGGATCCCCAAGTGGAGCAGCGGGGCCTCGGTGCGGGTGAACGGCGCCCTGGTCACCGGCACGCTCGAGGCGGGCTCGTTCGTCGTCGTGGACCAGGCCTGGAACAACGGCGACAAGGTGACCGTCACGCTGCCGATGCGCACCACCGTGCGCACGTGGGCGAAGAACGGCAACGCCGTCAGCGTCGACAACGGCCCGCTCACCTTCTCGCTGTCGATCGCCGAGCGGTGGCAGCGCATCGGCGGTACCGACGCGTGGCCCACGAACGAGGTGTACGCCAACTCGGCGTGGAACTACGGTCTCGTCATCGACCCGGCCAACCCGGGCGCGCAGGTGACCCGCAAGGCCGGCCCGCTCGCCGCGAACCCGTTCACCCGCGACGGCGCGCCCGTCTCGCTGAGCGTCACCGCGCGCAAGGTGGTCAACTGGCAGGCCGACGCCGAGGGGGTCGTGCGCACGCTCCAGCAGAGCCCGGTGCGCTCCACCCAGCCGAACGAGACCGTCACACTGCTGCCGATGGGCGCGCAGCGGGTGCGCATCACGACATTCCCGCGCATCGGCGACGGCGCGGACGCCGTCGACTGGGTGATCCCGGCGACCCCGTCGGCGTCGCACTGCTGGAGCGGCGACTCGGTGGCCGCGCTGAACGACGGCAGGACCCCGTCGAGCTCGGCCGACACGACGATCCCGCGGATGACGTTCTGGGACCACCTCGGCACGGCCGAGTGGGTCCAGCTCAGCTACGCGTCGCCGGTCGTGACCGGCGCGGTCTCGGTCTACTGGTTCGACGACACGGGCTTCGGCCAGTGCCGCACGCCGCAGTCGTGGCAGGTGCAGTACCGCAACGCGAGCGGCGCCTGGGTGCCCGTCGCCGGGGCGTCCGCGTACGGCACCGCGGTCAACACCTTCAACCGCGTCACGTTCACGCCGGTCACCACGTCGGCCCTGCGGCTGGCGGTGCAGCTCAAGGCGGGCGTCTCGGCCGGCATCCTGGAGTGGCGGGTCGAGGGCACCACGGCGCCGATCATCTGGCAGCGGATCCAGAACCAGCACAGCTCGAAGGTCCTGGGCGTCGCCGGCATGTCGGCGGCGAACAGCGCCAACGTGGTCCAGTACGACGACAACGGCACGGCCGACCACCTGTGGCGCATGATCGACGCGGGCGGCGGCTGGTACAAGATCCAGAATCAGAACAGCGGCAAGCTCCTGGCCGTGGAGAACATGTCGACGGCGAACAGCGCGCGCGTGCAGCAGTTCGACGACAACGGCTCGGCCGACCACCTCTGGCGCCCGCTGGACGCGGGCGGCGGCTGGTTCCGGCTGCAGGTCCAGCACAGCATGAAGGTGCTCGGCGTCGACGGCATGTCGACCGCGAACAGCGCCCAGGTGGTCCAGTTCGACGACAACGGCACGGCCGACCACCTCTGGCGCTTCCTCTAGCCCGTCGGATTCGACGTTGGTCGATCAACCCTCAAATGGATCACGGTGTTGAGGGTAGATCGACCGGCGTCGTTCGAGAGCTGCGCTGGACGGTCAGCCGGCGCGGTGGCGGGGGCGGGGGAGCAGGCG